>JBGCFM010000174.1:0-28479 GCA_045106895.1 Polyangiales bacterium
ACGAGTATCTCTACCGCGTCGGCAGCGACGGAGTTGGACTGGAGAGCTACGAGCTTCCGGGCCCGGCTCCGCTCGACCCCGTGAGCGTCGGCGATACTCTTCTCGTATTCGCAGAAGGCCTCCACGCCTTCGCCCTAGCCTAGTGCTCCATCTCAGACACTAGTGTGCGATTCAAAAACCTTGAGTTCAGTGCCGGACGGGCCGCCCCTTTAGGCGGCGGAAGACAGCTGAATCGTAAGGTTCAGCCTGACGTAGGCGAGGACGGGGCTCGCGCACTCCACGACAAGGTCGTGGGAGCCGCTTACTTCGCCGAGGGTTACGCCGAGGGTGGCGCAAGAGACGTCCACACGCTCCTTGTGCAGGCGGAGGGCCGCTTCGCGATGAGCTTCCGGGCTCGAGACTCTCCACTCGGGGATCCCGACGGCGACGGCGGAGCCATCATTGATGGGCGCCAGCACCCCACGGAGGGTCTCAAGGAGCTGGACCCGCTCGAAGAAATCAGCGCCGCCGAGGGCGCGACGAAGCAGCACGAGTGCCTCTGCGTGATGACGAACTCCATGACTACCGAAGCTCTTCCCAGCTAACTTCTCCGTCCAGCTTCGGTAGCGCGCAGGCTCCATCGCCCCGACGAGCTGCTGGGTCGAACGAAAGCGCTCCGCGAGGCCTGCAGCCACGTCCAAGGGTTCCTTGCCCTGACTGCGCAAACGAATCGGCAGCACCAGTTCGTCGGGAACAACACGAACGCCTTGGCCGTGGGCCGGAGCGAGGAGTCGGGAGTCGTTGGTCTTCAGCATTGCATTCCTTACAACGTAAATATACAATGTAAACAATGGCGCAGCAACGAAAACTCGGAGGTCGCGACGAGATCGCCACAGCAGCACTCGCACTCATCGACGAGGACGGGCTCAAAGCCCTCACCATGCGAAAGGTCGGCGCGCGGCTCGGCGTCGAGGCGATGACGCTCTACGGTTATGTGAAGGGCCGCGACGACCTCCTGGCCGCGGTGCATTCGTTGATGATGTCCAAAGTTCGGCCGCCAACACACAGCACCGACTGGGTCGACGACGCCCTTCGTTTTGCACGCTGCTTTCGCTCCTCACTCATGGCGCATCCCAATGCCCTCGCGATTGTGGCGACGCGCCCGGCCACGGAAGGCGCGGGCGTCGAGCTCCTTGAAGCAGCCCTTCAGGCGATTCCGAGTGGAGCCGTCGACGCGACACGCGCTGCGCACATCGTGCAAACGCTCTTTGTATTTGTGGTGGGCCACTGCAGCTTTCACGCCGCCCTGGCGACGAGAGACTCGGTCGTCGCCCTCGACCCGGAGCAGCATCCACGTTTGGCATCGCTGCAACCGTGGAGCGCGGAGGCAGAGTTCGAACACGGGCTTGAGATAATCGCCGCCGGACTGCGCGCTTGAGAACCGAATCTCTCCGGCGGGCCATGGAGTTGCTAGAGCTGCGGCGGTTCGGCGTGGAAGCGGACGCCCGCCCGATCGAGGATCGGGTCGTCCGGCTCGAGCCCTTGGCAGCACACACGAATCCCGAGCGCATCACAAACGCCGACGAGTCTTGCGAGCTGCAGTTCATGATGCTGCGGCGCGTGAAGCGCAGGGTCTGCCCGGTACACGATGAAACTCGGCTCCAAGTGCACCATGCTCTCGAAGAAGCGAGTGCCCACGACAGCCGTGCTCAGGATGATGCTTCGGCCGCCACACTGACGCTTGAGCTTCGCCGAAAACCCGGACTCCTCGACGGGAAGCAAGCTGTCCTCCACGTGAATCGCACACAGTGTTGGGTCGAGGTCGTTGAGACGCTTGATCGAGCCGATGGTGTCCGGGAGAACAGAGAACCAGGTCGGCAGCTCAAGGGCGGATGCATAGGCGACGTGGGCCGTGAGAAAGTGCTCGCCGACGACGTCGAGGATGTTTCTCTCTGCGGCCAAGGCAGCGACCTCAAGCGTCTCAAGCACTCCAGCCTCAACATGGCAAACAGGCTGTAGCCACTCGGCGACTTTTTCGCCGGTCGCACGCTCTGTCACGGACCACGGCTCAGGCGTGTAGCAACCTGGGTCGATCAGAGAGGCGTAGGCGCCGGACGCTTGTACTTCGATATTGCCCGTCGCCTCCCGGATGGCGATACAGTTCTTGCCTGTTTTCTTGGACGTTTCGAGGGCACCTCGCGCACGTTCGAGGAACGCGGCGATGGACTTCGCTTCACCGATGGCGATCAAGGCGCAGCTCGCGGTCACACTCACCTCGACGCTGGGCTGGGCGCATTCGATGGCTTTGCGGACACGCTCCACGACCACAACAGCGCTACTTCTACGCTCAGCCGTAAAGAGCAACGCAAACTCGTCGCCCCCAATACGCGCCAGAACGTCCGCCGGACGAACAAGGGCGCGCACCGTGCGGGCCACTTCTTTCAACACCTCGTCTCCGCCGTGGAGGCCATGTTGCGCGTTGATGGACTTGAAGTCGTCGAGGTCAAAAAGAACGCCGTACGCCGTGAGCCCGTTTCGTCTCGCACGCTCCGGTACGGCTTGCAGTGCTAGCTCGAGAACGCGCCGATTCGCGAGCCCCGTGAGCGGGTCGTGGCTTGCCTGACGCGCCAGCTCTTCCGCCCGTTCTTGCAGAGCGCGTTTTGCCGCGCGGAGTTCGCGAACGAGCTCATGTCTCTCCAAGGCATAACGAAGGCTCCGGCCAAGCGCCTGCATGGATTCGCTCTTCGATAAGTAGTCCTGAGCTCCGAGCCGCAGGGCCTCGAGCGCAATAGGGTCATCCGCATCGCGACCTGTCAGCACGATCAGAGGTTTGTCGGGGTGCTCCGTGCTAAGGCGCTCCACGCCCTCCAGCCCGGAGACCTTCGGAAGGTTCAGATCGAGGACGATCACATCGCTGGCGTTGGCGAGCACCGTGGCCTCGTCGAGGTCCGTCGCCCAAACGACTTCCGCGTCCGTGAACGCAGTACGAATGGCCACCTCCGCCAAACGATAGTCAGGCTCGCTATCCTCGATCACTAGGACTTCCACTGGCACCGCGGGAGCATAGCCCGAAGCGAAGAAAGGCACAGCGAGAGATGTGAACCGTCGAGGTTAGCGCGTCGGCGTATCGACGGGCGGCGGCGCGTAGTAGTCCACAACCTGGATGGGCTCAGCGAGGCTGGCGCGACACGTCTCGAACATGCCGCCCGGGTCGCCACCGATCTCGAGGGGTGTCGGGGCGTTGAACTCCAAACGTACTTTTTCGCACAAGAAATCGTGAACGCGATCGTCCCGGTAGGTGCCCTTCCAGATGCTGCGGATATTCCAGGCGACGTCCACGCTTCCGATGTCGACGACTCGAATATTGAATCGGTCCTCGCGCTCCTCGGCGAAGGGAAAAATGCGCGCGCCGAAGCCCCAGTAGGGGATGGTGCTGAGGACAACGCCGCGGAAAGGGCCGTCGAAAACGAGCTCCCCGTTCTTGATGGGCGCACCCACGGGCTGACCATCGGTGCCAAGGCGCACACAATCGCCGCCCTCGTTGTAGATCCGCACATTGCCGCGCTTCTGAAAAAGAACCTCCGGCATGGTGCGGCCGCCAATGGACGCGAGATACGCCAGCGCCCCGCCACCGAAGTGCTTGAGGATCGGCGTACGAAGGAAACGATCCTTCATCTCGTTGTAGTGCTTGATGGCGAGAGCATCGACGCCGAAACCAGCGAACGGAGTCATGACTCCGTTGACCTCGACGAGGCGAAGCTCCCGGCTGCCGCCCTCCGTATGAAGTCGTCCGAGGTCCACGGAAACGCCACGACCTCGTTTGTTCTGCGCGCCAAGAACCCACGCGATGGCGTTGCCCGTTCCTAGGCGAAGCAGACCAAAGCGCGGCGTGTTCTTTCCGGTGCGCCGGGCTTCCTTGACGGTCCAAGTGACCATCTGAGTAAACGTGCCATCGCCTCCCCCCGTCAGGACTGTGCCGTAGCCGCCCTCGACGATGCGGCGCGCAATGTCTTGCCCTTCTTCCAGGCTGCGGCTCACAAAGAGATCGCCGCTGCGGATGATCTCTTCAAGCATGCCCACAAGGTTCTCGGTGACCTGCTTTGCGTTGCCATTCACAACGACGGCGACCCGTGACGATGCATCCATTAGCGCAAGACCTCTTCGATCTGACGGGCCAGGTCCGTGTCTTGGGCGGTGATGCCGCCGGCGTCGTGCGTCTGCAGTCGGATGCTGAGCCGGTTATAGACCCAGGTCAGGTCTGGATGGTGATGCGCGGCCTCGGCGCGTTCGGCGATGGCGTTGAAGCGCGCGATAGCCGCCTGAGCACTTTCGCTTTGGTGCTCGCGGACCAAGAAATCCCCGTCGCGACTCCAGGTCGGTAGTGCCTGGAGAAACTCATCAACGTCGCTTTTGCTTAGTTTGCTCATGATTTGAGCGTCGAGCCTTACATCTCATTTGTTCCTGGCCAAGTGCGAAAAGCGCTGCTAGCTTCGCCCTTCCTCACGGCCGAGTGGCGGAATCGGTAGACGCGGCGGATTCAAAATCCGTTTTCTTCGGAAGTGCCGGTTCAAGTCCGGCCTCGGCTACCAGCTGGAATACAGCTTGGGTAAAGGGCAGTGTCCATTTGGACCTGCCCTTTTTTGTGTCCTTGTCCCCATTTTGCATGGGCTGCGGCAAACGTAAGGCACTGCGCGCCTCGCCGCCTCGCACGAACGCCGCTGGCGCGGATGCTTCAAAGGTCCGCAAAGTGCGCTATACTCGGTGCGTGCGACGCCTCACGCTCATCCTCCTTTTCGCCAGCCTCAGCGCATGCCAGGGGAGCATCGAAGGCGGAGGCGACGATCCTGAGATTACGCCCGGTCCGTGGGCCGAGCTGGATTGCTCAGAACCATCGCCTGGACGAAGCCCGCTTCGGCGACTGACCATCAACGAGTACGACAACACCGTCGCGACGATCTTCGGCGACACCTCGCGTCCCGCGGAGCGCCTCATCGACAACGAGCGTGGAGTGGTGAGCGCGGACGCTCGCATCGTCAGCGAGGTCATCGCGGGCCAATACATGAGCGCCGCCGAGGACATCTCCTTGCGCGCGACGGAAGACCTCGACGGGCTTCTTGGCTGCGGAGGCGAAAACGATGACGGCTGCGTGCGTGGGTTCATCGAGCGCCAAGGTCGCCTTGCCTACCGGCGGCCCCTCGAGGCGAGCGAGACCGACGCCCTCGTCGCGGTGTTCGACGTCATCGCGGGAGAGTTCGACACAAGAAGCGGCGTCCGCGCCGTCATCGAGGCGATGCTTCAGAGCCCTTACTTCTTGTATCGCGTGGAGATTCCCGAGGCGGATTCCGGACCCATCGTTCGGCTCACCGGCTACGAGCTCGCGACACGTCTGTCTTTTCTCCTTCTGCAGACCGGTCCCTCGGACGCGCTCCTCACGCGCGCCGAAGCGGGCGAGCTCGATACGGACGCCGGCGTCGAAGCCGTCGCGCGTGAGCTCCTCGAAGACGCAGAAGCGAACGCGGCCATCGAGTCGTTCTTCCACCACTACCTGGAACTCGACAAGCTCGACGGTCTGACGAAGGACGCTGAGACCTTCCCGGACTACAACGAAGAGATCGGTCGCCTCTTCGAAGCGGAAACGACAGCCTTCGTCGCTGAGGTCCTTGAGAGCGAAGGCGGAGACTGGCGCGAGCTGCTGACGGCGGACTGGACGATGATGAACGGCCCCCTCTCCGAGTACTACGGTGTCGGCGACGTGAGCGGCGACGACTTTGTCCGCGTGCCGCTTGATGGGCGCTATCACTCAGGGCTCATCACGCATGGCAGCATCACCGCCACGCGCGGTCGCTCGGACTCTACGGACCCCGTTCATCGCGGCATGTTCGTACGCGCCAAGTTGCTCTGCGGGACCATCCCGGACGTGCCCGAGGGTCTACAGATCGAGGCGCCGGACCCAGACCCCACCCTCACCTACCGCGAGCAGCTCGAAGAGCATCGGGCCAACCCCGACTGCGCCGTCTGCCATCGCCTCATGGACCCTCTCGGTTTCTCCATGGAGCATTTCGGCGGCGACGGGCGATACCGCGAAGACGACAATGGACTCGTCATCGACGCCACGGGTGAGATTCTGGGCAGCGACGCAAACGGCTTCTTCAACGGTGTCCCAGAGCTCGCCGATCGAGTCATCACGAGCCAAGAGGCGCAGGCTTGCTTCGGCGAAGCGTTCTTTGAGTTCGGCGCCGGTCGCGCCCTGAGCGAAGAAGATGGCTGCTCGCTCCAACACATGATCGGATCCTTCCAAGGGGCCGAGTTTGATGTCCGTGAGCTCATCGTTGGCCTGATACAGACCGAAGCGTTCTTGAATCGCGTTGTGGACCAAGATCAGTTTCCAGCGCCGCCGCTTAGCGTTGAGGATGATGCCGAGGACGATATGGAAGAGATGGAGACGCCATGAAGAAGCTTAGCCGGCGAACTCTCCTTCGAAGCGCAGGTGGCGCAGCCCTCGCGCTGCCCCTCCTTGACGCGATGCTATCGTCGCGCGGCGCAGCCCAGGCCGGAGACATCCCGCGGCGCGTCGTCTTCTTCTTCACAGGCAACGGTCCAGACGTCGATCGCTGGTGGCCCACGGGCGGCGAGAGCGATTTCACCTTGGGCTCATCGATGCAGCCGCTGGCGCCTTACCAGTCCAAGCTGCTCATCCCACGCGGCATCGCCATGACCACCGCGCGCGAAGCCCGTGGTGACGGAGGCAACGGCCATGACGTCGGCGTCGGACATTGCCTGACAGCGCGCGGAATCGTCGCTGGCCCAAGCGGTGTTGGCGAGTTTGGTCATCTCTGGGATGGCACCGCCGGCGGCATCTCCATCGACCAGCACATCGCGAGCGCAGTCCAGGGCGAACTCCCCTACGGCGCCATCTCTCTTGGGGCACGCGCCGAAGGAATTCGCCAGTCGCTCCCCTCGCGAATCAGCTACCGCGGACAAGGTCAGCCCGTCACGCCTTTTCACACGCCGGAAGCGGCGTGGGACCAGATCTTCGCAGGCCTCGGCACCGTCGAGAGCGGACCGAACCCAGACGCACGTCGACGCGAAGTGGTGCTGGGCGCGGTCTCCGCGGACCTCGCACGGCTCAGCGGCCGCTTGGGCCGTGATGACCGGCAGCGGCTGCAGCTTCATGCCCAGCGAGTCGGTGAAATCGCAGATCGCATCGACGCATCGAGTCGCGTTATCTGCCAGGCGCCGGACCGAGCGACCGGCGGCGACTACGGCGAGACCATCGACTTGCAGGCGTCGATCATCACTGAAGCCTTCAAGTGCAATCTGACACGCGTGGCCTCCATTCAGTGTTCCACCGGGCAGTCCGGGATCCGCCACTCGTGGCTCGGCCACACGGAGAGCCACCATGGCATCTCTCACAAGGGCGACTCCGATACCGAAGCGCGAATGCAGTCCGCCGCCATCGACCGCTGGTACTGCGAACGCTTCGCGAACCTTGTCCGCGAGCTCGACGCGGTGGGACTCCCCGATGACTCCACGCTCCTCGACCACACCACGGTGGTCTGGGTCGGCGAGCAGGCAAAGGGAACTGGCAACACGCACAACTGGAACGAGATGCCATATGTCCTCGCCGGCGGTGGCGGCGGCTATTTCAAACAGGGACGTGTGATCAACACCGGCGGTCGCGCCCACGGAGAGCTCTTCGTCAACCTCATGAACATGATGGGCGTGGAAGGAAATCGCTTCGGCAACCCAGACTTCTGCGACGGCGCCATCGAGTCTCTCATCGCCTGACGCCGTCGATCTCCGGGGCGATTGTGCTATCCCGGGCTCATGCCACGTTTCGCTGCCATCGATGTCGGGTCGAACGCGAGTCGCTTGCTGATCGTTCAGGCGAAAGATCCTGCACGCGTTCGCACGTTTCGCTCCATGCGAGTTCCCGTTCGAATGGGGCACAGCGTCTTTCAGACCGGGCGCCTCGACCCCGTCATTATCGATCGCTGCGTCGAGACGATGCGGCGCTTCGCCGAGACCATGGAAGAGGCGCGCGTCGACGACTACCACGCCGTCGTGACGGCGTCGGCTCGGAGCGCGCAGAACGGCGATGTGCTCATTCAGCGCGTCCTCGAAGAGACCGGCATTCAGCTGGACTCCATCAGCGGGGATGAGGAGGCCCGTCTGGTCAGCCTCGCCGTGCGCCACGAGATGGAGGTGGGTCGCTCCCTCCTGATGGACCTTGGCGGCGGAAGCTTGGAGCTGGCGGACTTGCGCGAAGGCGATGGCTTCATCGTCTCCTTGGAGATCGGCACCGTGCGTCTTTTGGAGGCGTTCCTCGAGCCCGGGGCTCCCGTCACGCCGCGGCAAAACCATTTGCTGCGCGAATACCTCGACCGTCACCTCGCGCCGCATCGCCGCGATCTTCGCGAGCGAAAGTTCGACCACCTCGTCGGCACCGGAGGCAACCTCGTCGCCGTGGCCAAGTTGGCCGGCGTAAAGAACGCGCCCGTTCCCACCATCGACGTGGAGAAAGCGCGCGCGCTCCGTGATGAGCTCGCGTCGATCCCCTCCACCGAGCGCATCGAACGTTACGGTCTCAAAGCCGACCGCGCCGACGTCATCGTTCCAGCTCTCTACGTGATCATCGCGATGGCGGACATCGCCAACTTGGAGAGCATCGCGTGCCCCGGGGTCGGTCTCAAAGAGGGCATCGTTCGCGAGCTCGTCGACAAACACTACCGAGTTTGGGATTACGCGCGGGAACGCGACCAGCTCTTCGCGGCAGGACTCCAACTAGGTCGCCGCTATCACTTCGACGAACGGCACGCGACGTTGGTCTCGGCATTCGCGTGCGACCTCTTTGACGGAACCATGGCCGTTCACGGCCTCGGCCAGGAAGAGCGCGGTATCTTGCGCCTCGCTGCGTTGCTCCACGACATCGGCGACTTCGTTCATCCCTCGTCGCACCACAAACACACGCAGTACATCATTGAGAACTCGGACTTCACGGGCCTGCCGCCGGACCACCGGAAAATCGTCGCGCTCGTTGCGCGCTATCACCGGCGTGCCGCGCCCGCTCTGCGTCACACAGGCTATGCGAACCTCGACTCCTCGGATCGCGATCGCGTGAAAGCGCTGGCCGCAATTCTCCGCGTCGCGGACGCCCTCGATCGTGGGCACCGCGGAAAGGTCGAGAGCATTGAAGTAGCGACGAAGAAGGACGCCCTTCAGCTCACGCTTGTGTCCAAGGAGGATCTCTCGCTGGAGACCTGGACCCTCGAACGCAAAGCGGAGCTTTTCCGTGACGTGTTCGGAATGGAAGTGCAGACGAAGACCCGCGCCGCTAGCGCGTAAGTCTTCTGTGAATTCGACTCAGCCGTCGTCGCCGATGCATGTATTGAACATGCTGCCGGTCAACTCGGAGACTTGTGGGCATGCGTTGGATGCGGCTTCAAACTGGTCCCCACAGGCGAGGATCTGTTCATTGTTGTCGCAGCCGGCGGCGTTCAAACACGAAAGGTTCGCTTCCGACGCATCAAGACCGCACTCGATGGCCTCGACATCGGCGCTCGGTGCGCCGTCGAGAACGCGCTCATAGCAGTCGAGAAAAGCACCCGTGGGCGGCGCGAAATCAGGGCTGCCCTGCTCGCAGGAAGTTCGGTCGGGGAAATCGCCCCTCTGAACGCTGCAGCCGCAAAAATAGTCGAGCGTTTCAGACTGGAGGGAAACGGCGCGGTCGAGGACGTCGTCGGCACAGCCGGTGGTGACGAGTGCCAAGGAAAAGAGAAGCGTTAGTTTTTTCATGGGCGAAGACTAGCGGAAACACCGGGCGTCAGAAAGTCTGCTGCCGTTTCGCGAAGTCTCCGCCGCGCCCGCTACGCGACCTGCTCTTCGGCCATTTCCTTCGCGACATCCTCAAGGACATCTTGGCATTCCGGGCGCCCAGCGAGATGGGCGAGGAGCGCAGTAGACGCTTCCATGAAGGCCTTCTCGTAGGAGAGCGCCTCGCGCACCCGCGTGGCGATGCGGTCACGGCCCGACTGAAGGTCCGTCTCCAGAGCGTCGCTATAACGAACCAGCTGAGCCTTCAGCTCGTCGACCTGCTTACGTAGACCGGCTCCGTACTGCTCGCGCTCGGAAGCTCGTCGCTCGTAGTCCGCCTGGACAGCGCTGAGCGCATCGGCGCGTCCGTGTGCGGCGCCACATGCTTGGAGCAAAGCCGCCGTCTGTTCGCCGCCTTGAATACGCGCGCGGGTGGCGCCGAACTCTTGCTGCGCTTTCGTCTTCTGGGCGTTGGTCCGTCCAGCACGCTCACGTTCACGTTGAGCGTCGCGAAGCGCGCGGCTTTCTTCTCCTGCGAGTTCTTCAACCTTTCGGCCAATCTCTGCTCGAAGCGCGCGGCCTCGCTTCTCGATGGCCTCCAGCTTTCGTGAATGGCTTGAAAGCTCACCTTCGAGGCGCGCCGCACGCGCAGCGACCTCCCACATATTGTCGGCGGACTTCTGAATCTCGTCCGGCGCACGCCCGTTGGGGTAAGCCCGAGCCACAGCGCGCGAGAAGTTGGCGGCGCGACGGCTCCACTCGACGACGCCCGGCGAGCGAGCTGGAGGAGGCGGTGGTGGCTCCTGGATCTTTGGGGCATCGCTGCCTCCTGGCTTCTCTTTGTCCCACACCTGGGATGGCAGAGAGCGCTGTAGCTTCTTGAGCTCTTCCTGAAGATGGTGACCGTCACGAAAACGCGCCTTGATCTCTTTCTCTAGGAGACGAAGGCAGATCTGCTCGGCGGCCTCGGGAAGGTCTTTTCGATTGATGCGCGGAGACGGAGCCTTCGCGGTCCGTTGCATTTCGAGAAGCGTGTCTCGGTCGGCCGAGCGGAACGGAAGGCGACCCGTCACCATCTCGAAGAGAAGAATGCCGAGCGCGTAGAGGTCGCTTGCGGCCTCCGCGTCTTCCCCGCGCGCCTGCTCTGGTGACATATATTCGGGGGTACCGAAAACAGCCCCCTTCGGAGCAAGACGAGGGTCGCGTGTGAGGGCGGCGAGTCCAAAGTCGAGGATCTTAACGTAGTCGTGACGTCCGCCGCGGTTCGTCAACATGATGTTGTCGCTCTTGAGGTCGCGGTGAACAACGCCGAGGTCATGAGCACGTGCAAGAGCCGCACACATCTGCTCCAGGATATCCACAGCGCGCGAGATGGGCATTGGACCCTTGGCGATCTCCGTCGAGAGCGCCGTCCCCATGAGATACTCCATGACGAGGTAGAGTTCGCCGTCCTCGGTCTCACCAACATCGTGAATGTCCACAATATGCGCGTGATCGACGCGATTCGCGGCGCGGGCCTCACGCAGCATCCAAGCGCGGAGGTGGGTTTCACCACGAAGGTCCGGGCGAATCAACTTGAGCGCGACAACTCGGTCGATGAGTACATGGCGCGCGCGATATACGACGCCCATGCCGCCTTCGCCGAGGCGACTTTCGAGGCGGTAGCGTCCGGCGACAACCTTGCCGAGGTAGGGATCCTTAGTGCGTGACATTCCTCAGAAATCCTTCGATTGCGAGCGTGATGATAACCACGCCGGGGCGTGAATCGGAAGGACGATCAGGGATCTTTGGGCCCTGAGCGCGTGAAACGGTGGCTCTGAGCGCAGAACGCACCCAATCTGAACGGCGAAGGGGCCAAACACGTCCTCAGTTTCCGTTCTTGTGGGGAAATTCAAAAAAGATCTCAGGGATGTAGGGAAATGGAGCCTAACCAAAGCAGAGCACAGCCGGGCTGACATGAGACGCGTGCGGCGCGACCGCAGGTCCCCGATCTGCGGTGTCATCAAGGACCACGATCAACGACCCGAGCGACGTTTGATGAACCGACGCGCCGAGATCAAATGAGCGGGCGCCGGGCACATTGGGTACTCTTAGAGGGCGCGGACGACGGCGCGGTACTCCTCCGCGTCCGGCGCGCACCCGGAGACCTCACACGACGATGCCCCCAAGTGCTCTTGGCCCCTATGTCATCGACCGGCGACTCGCGACGGGCGGCATGGCCGAGCTCTTCATCGCCGAGCGCCGAGGACCACACGGGTTTCGTAAGCGCGTCGCTCTCAAGCGCATTCTCCCCCAATACCTGGGGGACCCTGACTTCAAGTCGATGTTCATCGACGAAGCAAAGATCGCCGCCCGAATGTCGCACCCCGGCGTGGTGCAGGTGTTTGACTTCGGAGAACACGACGGCGAGCTCTTTCTGGCGATGGAGCTCGTCGACGGCACGAACATTAGCCGCGTGATCCGAGCGTCGAAGAAACGAAAGAAGGACATTCCCTTCGAGGTCGCCCTTCACGTGACGGCGCGCACCGCCCACGCGCTCGCGTATGCACACCGCCAAGGCTCCACCGACGATGTCCCCTTCGTTCATCGTGACGTTAGTCCCGCGAATATCTTGCTGACAGGTACGGGGCACATCAAGTTGACGGACTTCGGAATCGCCAAGATGTCCGGGCAGAGCCGCCACACAGAGGACGGACATGTTCGGGGGAAGCTTGGCTATATGTCGCCGGAACAGGTCATCGGCGCGCCCCTCGACGGTCGCAGCGACGTCTTCACGCTGGCCACGGTCCTCGGCGAGATGCTCATCGGCGAGTCCATTTTTGGCGACGGGTCAGAGCTCGATGTGTTGATGCGGATTCGCGATGTCGATCTTACAGCCCTCGACAACGCGACGCGCCGGATCCCCGGCGACATCCGCGACCTGATGGGCCGCGCCCTCGCGAAGCGTCCGGCGGACCGACCCGCTGCGGCTGCCTTCGCCGATGCCTGCGATGAGATCTGTCGCTGGCGCGCTTGGGGGCACGGAAGCGAGCGCACGGCGCGGCTGTTGATGAAGCTCCACCTAAGCGGGGATCTCGGAGATGCTCACGAGACCAACGGCCGCCCCACGGAGGTCATCGACACGTGCGAGTTGCCCCCTGGCGCAGCACAGTTGCTTCGCGGCGTGGACCCGACCTCGCCGCAAATCTACCGCGTGCGACTTGAAAGTGGCGAAGAGCTCGGTCCTCTTAGCTACCCCCGGCTCGTGGAACTAATCACCACGGGAAAGGTCCGCGCGAATACGCAAATCGCTAAGGCTGACCTCTCGTTTTTGCCAGCGACGGAATTGCCAGAGCTCACTCGCTTTGTGACTTCGCCGGCTATCTCGTGGCGCGACAACGAAACGGAGCACGCTTCACGAGAGGGGGCTGTCGCAGCGGGAAGCCTCGTTCCTCTCGTCCACGGGATCTTTCGAACGCGCGAGACGGGAGTCCTGCATCTCCGACATGACGGCCGCCGCAAGAAGATCTACTTCGTCGACGGCCGTCCGGAGTTTGTCGCTTCGACGGACCACCACGAGCTTCTCGGAGAGCATCTTGTCGCCAATGGCTTTTGCCTCCGGATGGAAATCGAGATGGGACTGGCGCTGATGCCTCGCTATGGAGGTCGCCTCGGCGACGCACTCGTCGGCCTTGAGATCCTCCGACCTATCGACCTCTTTCGGGCGATCTCATCCCAGGTGCGACAGCGACTTCTGGAAGCTTTTCGCTGGCGACAGGGGACCTGGGCTTTCGTGCCCGAAGCTCGCTCCCACGAAGAGACATTCCTCCTCGGGGAGACCGGATATCCGCTTCTTCGCGATGCTGTCATGAACATGGGCATCGAGGAAATCGAGGCAAATCTGAGTGACATCTGGGAGCTAGCCTTGACGAGGCGGAGCGTCCTCGAAGAGCGAGCCCACGCTTTCAACCTGCCAGCGCGCTGGCTCGAGACGCTGCGTGCGGCACACCGGACCACCGTGGGCAGCATCATCGCGGAGTCCAAAGACGCCGAAACCGCCTATCGGGCGCTCTTCCTCGGTGTTCGCTGTGGCCTCATCGAGGTGGTCGACGCTGAGTAGGCGGACGCACGGACCCCACTTTACGTGGCCCAAAATCGGGCTAGATCCCTCCGCATGGCAATCGCCACTCAGAACGAGGACACGGGGTACGGCTACTTCGACCTGATCCAGCCTCAGCGGGACACGCCGGTCCTGGTCGAAGTGCCCCACGCGGGTCTCGCCATTCCCGACGCCGTGCGTGATGAGCTCAGCGCGTCGCCTGCCCAAGTCTCGCGGGACTCCGACATCTACGTCGACAAACTCTGTGCGGACGCGCCAAGTCGCGGCGCGCATCTCCTGGTGGCGCACACGTCGCGATTCGTCGTCGACCTCAACCGCGCCGAAGATGACATCGACGGGCGAACGGTCCCGGATCATCCAGCGCCGAAGGGGACGCAGCCGCGGGGCGTGGTGTGGCGCATGACGACGAAGGGACATCCGCTCATGAGCGGTCCCCTCGACTACCAGCGCCTTGAGCGACGACTCGAACGCTTTCATCGGCCCTATCACACTGCCCTCCGCGAGACTCTGCACCAACTCCGTGAGCGTCACGGCTACGCGATTCTTATCGCGGCACATTCGATGCCCAGCGCGGCGCGGCGTGGTCCGAAGCGCGCGGACGTCGTGCCCGGAACACGCGCGGGTACCACGGCGGACCGACGAATCATCGACGCCGTCGCCTCGCACTTTCGAGATGCAGGGCTAAGCGTCCGCCACGACGAGCCTTACCGCGGTGGCTACACGACCGGGCACTACGGTCGCCCTTCCGAAGGATTTCACGCGATTCAAATCGAGCTCAATCGCGGACTCTACGTCGATGAAGGAAACGGAAAACCAAAGTCCGGGGCCTTCGAATCGCTCCGTGCTTTGATGGGCGGCCTTGTCGACGTCGCAGCGTCCGTTCGCCTGCGATGAGCGCCTTCGCGCAGGGCTGGATTCTCTCGCGCTCCCTTGCCGCCTTATTCGCCGTCGCGCTCGTGCTCTACGGCTGTCGAACAGCCCTCCGGCTCCTCCGTAGTTGGCACGTCGGCGCCAGCAACGAAGGGCAGCTGGTATTGCAGCGACGCGCAGAGCTCGTCGCAACGCTCGTTTCAGCGGGGCTCGGGCTCACGCTACTGGGCCTCGTCATCACCCTCATCGGCGCGGACAGGCAGTCCCATACTATTCACGGCGCGATGTGCGCCTACGGCGTCTTCTCCGGGACCGAAGCCGGCTTTTTGAGCGTGGGACTCAGCTTTGGGACTGCCCTCGCCTGCGCGGTGTGGCTTGTGATGCATCGTTTTGAGTTACGCCTTCAGGCGCCGACCTTCACTCGCGCCAAGTTCATCGCGCTCTTCGCCCTCGCGCCTCTCGTCGTCGCCGACGGCTTGGTCTTTTTGCGCTTCGCCAGTCGCCTCGATCTCAGCGCCAACGCCACCTGCTGCTCGGCGAGTCTTGGCAGCGGCAGCGCAGATATATTCGGCGTCGCGGGCGGTGGCGGAGAACTCTTCTTTGGCGCGTTCCTCGCGACCTCGCTCGTCACCATCGTGCTCCTCCTGATGGGCGTTCGCTATCGAAGCGCTCACTACCTGGCCGCACTGAGCGGCGTCGCTTCGTTGCTCACGGGGCTCGTCGCGACGATGCGCTACGTCGCACCGCACGCTTACGAGACCCCACACCACACGTGTCCTTTCTGCCTCCTCCACGGCGTGTACGCGCCCTTCGGCTGGGCACTCCTGGGTGCCTTCTTTGTCGGCGTCACGCTGAGCACCGGCGCGGCGCTCCTCGCGTTTCTCGGCGGACGGGCGGGCGAGGCAAAGACCACGTTGAATGCGCGAAAAGCGCTGGCGCGGCGCGCCGCACTCGCCTGGGCGATGGCGGCTCTTCTTGCGGCGGCGCCGGTCGTTCGTTACCTCATCCTCACCGGCACGACGCTTCTCTAGCCCCTGCACGAACTGAGTTCCATGTACCGACGTTCTTTCCTCTTTTCTCTGTCACTCCTCGCCCTCGCCTGCTCGGACGAGCCAGAGCGCGCGCGTTGTTCTGAGTGCGGCATGTTCATCGAAGCAGACTCCGACTGGACTGTGCGCTCCCGCGAGACCGAGTACGACACCCCAAAGTGCGCGTTCCGAGCTGAAGGCAGCGCAGCCGCGCTCCGCTTCACCGAATACTACGGGAGCGGGAGCCAAGGCGGCGCAGCGCTTCGTTTTGTGGTGGAGTCCGACGTGCAGGGCCCCATGGGCGTCGACCTGGTCCCCGTCGCCCCGGAGCGCGTTGAACACTTCATCTCCGACCACGGCGGCCGCAGCGTCGAGTTCGAAGCTGTCGACGCCGCGCTCCTCGAGTCCCTCTAGTGTGTGATTCACATGTAGTAGGGAGATGACGCAGGACTGCGGCCTGAGGGCAAGGCGCGCGACGACGAAGGAATATCAGCGATATTTCAAGAAGGAGCAACGCAGCCATCGGCCCGCAGAACAAGTCAGGTTCCTTCTACATGTATGAATCGCGCACTAGCTAAGGCGCGACCAGCTCGATGGTGGAGATCGGCTGTCGGTCACGGGCGCACTCATCGTCGAGCTCCTCACACCGGCGTAGGAGCGCTGGGGCTTCGTCCGGCGCGCGGTGCGCGAGGTACGCTTCGCGGGCCGCGTCGTCTTCCCGCGCCAGCGACTGAGTTCGCAAGAGCGACTCGACGCGTGGACCAAAGCGTAGTCCCGCGCGCGCCGCAGCCGCCGCGTTGGGGCTCTCGATGCTGCCGAGAGCTTGGGCCAAGTCCGCGAGCGCGCGCGGGTCTCTCGGGCTCCGGCGCGCGACATCTTCGTAGGCTTCAGCGGCTTCTGCCCAGCGCCAGACTTGAGCGTAGGCACGCCCCCTAGCGCGGGCGGCGGCGACGCTCGTATTTCCCTCGAGGAGCTCAATGGCTTCGTCCACGCGGCCTTGCCGACCGGCGACCCCAGCGAGGATGATGTTCAACTCGTCGTCGTGGTCTCCTCCGCGACGACGTGCCGCGGCGATCACCGGGCGGACTTCGTCGAGGCGCTCCTGCAAGGAGTGAGAGCGCGCGAGGGCGAGGTTGCGCAGACGTGAATAGGTGGGCTCTTCGTCACAGCCTTCTCCCAAGCATCGCTCCACTTCCGCGACGACGGTGATCGGCTCCGGCGCACAGGGGTCGATGGGTTCACGCTCCAGTTGCCGCGTCATCGCGTCGAAGGCGCGTCCCCGCGGCGTGCGCGAGTCCGCGCATGCAAGGGCACGAAGACCCGCGCTGTGCTTACGATGAAGAACTCGGGCGCGAACGCGAGCCGGCACCCCTCGCGTGCGAAGCGAGTAGCGAATCAGCGCCGCGTCGCGCGCCGCGATGGTTCGGTCGTAGGCCGCGGCGACGAAACGATGAACGAGATGATCCGGCTCGGGTCGCCCGTCTGCATCCATGACCACGGAGCGAAAGCGGTACGCGCTTGGGTCGGCTTCACGTGCATGGTCAACGCCCGCTTGCCCCAAAAGCGCTCCGTCGGCGTCGAACACACTCACCTCGACCCAGGTGTCTTGCAGGTCTCGCGTGCCGCCTGGAAAACGATGGCCGCTCTCTTCGTTTCGCACGACCACGTCGAAGGTGTATTCGCTGCCGCGACGGGCTTCGGCCAAGTCGTAGAACCAGCGCCGCCCCACCCGCAACGCGGCGACATCGATGCTGGCGGCGCCCGCCAAAAGGTGTCCTTCTTCGCCACCGGGCAGCGCGGTGTGTGAAGCCGCAACGCGATGTGAACGCACCTGACCATCCGTGGCAGCGAGGTCCCTCGGCGCGTCGATGGGCTCCATATGACAGCCTGAACAGCTTGCTTCTTCGACGTTGTCCAGTCGTTCCCCTTCGGCGCCGGCGAAGGCGCTCTGTCTCCATGCGCCAATGTCATCGATTCCGGCCATATGATGAGGCGACCCCACTTCGGAGCCAATGAACGAGCGGTGACAAGAACCACAGAGCGCTGCTGTGCGAAGCGGCGATGGAGTCACGCGCGCGACGTGTTCGGCGACCTCGTTCGCGTCGTCGGGGTCCGGAATCGGCACCGGCGCGAGGTCCATGGAAAACGAGCCGTTTCCATCGGAGCGCGTCTCTGTGGTGGAGTGGCAAACCAGACAGGGGACCCCTGCGTGGGCGCGGATATCGTCACCCTCAACGTCATCGTCGATGGCTCCGTTCACGAGCAGCACCGGGTCATGACAGCCGGCACAAAAGCGGCTCGCCTCGTTGCCGCGTTCAGCGCGAAACGCGTCGACGGCGACGCGGTACCAGGGGTTGTCGAAGCTGGAGCGCGCGTGAGCCGACTGCGCCCAGCTGGCGGCGACATCTTCGTGGCAGGACGCGCATGTCACTGTGTCTGAAAGAAACGAGGTATCGCCACGCCAGGTCGCGTGCGAAGGCGGGCGCTGGGTCGGGGCCGTCGGCAGACGAGGGGGGCCTTCATCGAAGATGGGTGGGGGCGCGACGAGGGCTGTCTCAGGCGGCTCAGGCTCCGGCTCGGGTGGCGCCTTCGTCAACGATGGCACGTCGCATCCAACGACGAAGAGAGTCAGCAACCCAAACCTGATCGTTCGTTGTCTCAGAGTCCTCATCGGGAGCTTGGACGCGCCGAACGACGAGAAGTTCTCTCGGGGCTCGCCGCCTCAACTTCCATGCGAGCGCTCTCGATACGCCGCTCGACGAGGCTTCGCCAAGGGTCGTCGTCCGCAGCGAGGGCCAAGTAGGTCTGCCAAGAACGCAGCGTCGCTCGAAGCGCAGTGAGCTTCTCTTCGCCCTGGGCACGCTCGGCGAGGGCGCGATTGCCCAGGGCCTCGTAATAGTGAACCTCCGACGCCGGCTCGAAGAACACGCCATTGCGGTGAAGAATATCGATGCCCATACCGACGTTCACAGCCTCAAGGGCACGTCCGCGTGCCTCACTTATCTCGCCGAGGCGGTCCAGCGCCACGGCGAGTCCAAAGAGCGGCAGACCACGCGCATCCGGGCTGTTCGTATTGCGCGCGAGGTGAATCGCGCGTTCGTAATCGCGTACGGCGCCGATGAGGTCGCCGTCCATCATGCGTACCTCGGCCATGTTCGAATACGTCACCGCCGTGTTCTCGGGCGTCAGCGCATAGCGAATAGAGCGCTGATACTCGCGAACGGCGGCGGCAAAGCGACGCACCCGGGTGTTGAGGAGGCCGAGTTCGAATCCCACCTCGGTGGCACGAAAGAGAGGGTCGAGAGACTGAAGGTGCTCGAACGCAGCGATGGCTTCCTCGTCCCGGCGCACGGTCGTTCCGTTCTGCCGATCGAAGTGTTCAAAGCGCGAGAGTGCATACGCCAGAAAGTACCAAGCACGCTTGCTTTGAGGCGTGAGGGTTACGGCGTGCTCGAAGCGCAGGATCGCGCTGCGGATTTGGGCATGAACCATGGGGTCCGAGGTGGCCGCATCCGCGACGCCCTGGAGAAAAGCGATGCCCTGCTCGATGAGCTCTTGGGAGCGGGTGTAGCCGGGGTCACGGAGCTCACGCCAGAAGGTGCTCGTTTGCTCGTTGGGAGCGCGGCGCAAACCCTGAGCAAAGGCGCTCGCGTTGCCGACACAGAGACTCAGGCAGAGCGCGAACGCGGCTCGTCGAGCACGCTTCACGGGAGCGCCGCGGCGACTTCCTGCGCAAAGACGGCCCACGGGCCGACCGCCGCACGTTCCCAGGCGGTCTTCGCACCGAGAGCATCACCTCCGACCTCCATAAGCAGCGCGGCGCGCGATTCGATCTCAGAGGGAGGCAGGCTGAGGGAGAGCAGGAGTTGGCGCGCGGTGGTGTCGGCGGCGGCCTGGGCGCTGACACGCCAAGCGCCTTCCGTCGCCCCTTGTCGACGTAGCGCGAGGGCGAGGCCAAGTTGAGCGCGACCCGAGCGGCCCGTCGCACGAAGAGCTTCGCGGTATGCGGTGATGGCGGCCTCAAGATGCTCCGCTCCGAGAGCCTGAAGGACGTCCCCGTATGTGGCGAAGAGTGTGTCCCGCTGGCCTCCTGGTCCGGCACTTCGAACCGCTCGTTCCAAAATGGCTCGAGCCTCAGGCAGCGCGTTCGCTCGAAGCAAAACGGATGTCGCTCGCTCCGCGAAGGAACCATCCGCGGACGTCGCGTCGAGGGTTAGCGCCCGGGCGATGCTCTGGGCACCGTCTTCGACGGCGCCGCGTTCGCCGGCCGCAAGACCACGAATCAGGTGCGCTTTTGGAGCTTCATCGATGAGCGCGATCGCTTCGTCGGCGAGGCGCAGCGCGTCCGTCAGTCGCCTCGCTCGAAGCGCGAGTTCTGCCTCCTCCGTGAGTCGGCGGTACTGCGAAATTCCGGGTTCGCGCACCTCGTCCCAAAAGTCTGAGGCCTTCGCCGAGGGGGTGACGAGGAGCACGCTGACAAATAGAAGAGCACACTTCGCGAAAGGCACGGCGACACTATAGCAGGCTTCCGCCCACGCCCAGTTCATCCTTGCTGCATCGAAGTGGAGCAGCGGATGACGACCTTGCCAAAGTGCGCGCCGCGCATGAGGTAGGCGAAGGCCGCCGGCGCATCTTCAAAGTCGAACACTCGGTCGATGACCGGGCGAAGCTCCGCGGAGGCCATCGCGCGATTCATCGCCTCGAAGCTCGAGCGTGAGCCCACGATGATCCCCTGGACACGAATCGCGTTCATCAAGATCTTCGTGAGCATGACCTCGGCTTTAGGCCCTCCGAGAATCCCGATAAGAGACAGCTGCCCACCGGTTCGAACTGCGCGAAGCGACTGGTCGAGGGTGGATGCGCCGCCGAGCTCGATGACGCGATCGGCTCCGCCCAACTCGGCCACTCGTTTGCCCCAGTTCGGGTCGGCAACGTAGTCGAGGGTGTGATCTGCGCCGAGCTCTCGTGCTCGCTCAAGCTTGGCGTCGCTGCTCGAGGTGACAACGACCTCCGCGCCCATGAGCTTGGCGAGCTGGAGCGCGAAAATGGACACGCCCCCGGTGCCCTGGGTAACGACTCGCTCACCTGCGCGGACGCCATCGAGAGCGGACCACGCCGTGACGGCGGCACATGGGAGCGTCGCGGCTTCTTCATCGCTCAGGTAGTCCGGCACGCGCACGAAGCCCGCTTCGTCGCCGACGATGGACTGGCGGAGCATTCCATTGATAGGCCCGCCTCGAGTTTGACGCACAGATTCGCGCGAAGGACTGCCGTCGATCCAGAGCGGAGCGAAGGCCCCAGCGACGCGGTCTCCGACGGCCAGGCGCGTGACGTCCTCGCCGACTTCGATCACCTCACCGGCGCCGTCGGAGAGCGGAACGAGAGGCAAAGCTTGGCGAGGGTCGTACTCACCGCGAACCATCAGCAGGTCGCGATAGTTGAGGCTGCACGCCAGAATTCGCACGCGAACCTCCATTCGCCGCAGCTCCGCAGGGCGGTGTTCGACCAGCGTGAGGTGCTCCATGCCGAAGTTGTTGATTTGCCATGCGCGCATGGCCCGGAGAATAGCCGAGAAATGGCACATCATGCGGGGCTATCGACGACCCCCCGTTTGAGCTACGCTTCCGCCGATGTCGAAGAAGCAGCCCAAGTCCTCCACGAAAAAGAAGCGGAACAAGAAGTACAAGCCCCGTGAACAACGCGAGGCTGCCGCCGCATCGAGCGGCGGGTCGTCCGGCAACAACACCGTGACGAGCAGCGGCGGCGGAGCGATGCGCCGCATGGTCGGCGGGTTTCGACGCGCCGTCGGTGTGGAGAAAGAAGCTCAAAAAGGCGCTGGCGACTACATCTGGACGATTCTTCTCGTCCTGGCCGTCGCGGGCATCTTGTTCTGGAAGTTCGGCGCGAGCTAAGCAGAGCCGAGTTTAGGTCCCGCTCGAAGCGCCGACGGACTCATAGGGCGTGCTCTCCGCGAGCGTTTCAGCGAGACGGTCGTAGGGCTTCCGGGGCTCGGGGTTGAGGGCGCGTCTTTCGGCAATTCGTCGAATCTCGGATACCGCGGCATCCACCGTGCGGCCGGTCTGCCGTAGGAAGAGCTTGTCCAGCGTCTTGAGCTCACCGTCGCTGATCCTCAGTCGCTCCGCGCGCGTCCGCCGTTCCCCCACGGAGGCGGTTTCGAGGAGCACACGCTGAGAAGGCGTCAATCGATGGCATCTCGACCAGAGATCGATGAGCGCGATAAGACTCATGGGAGTGCGTTCCATGAGCCCCTTCGAAGCACGTAGTGTACCAGCGGCGTCGTAACGGAGTAGCGGCCACAACATGCACATCGGGGTCAGGTTTTGGCACTAAATGGGGACGCGCGCGCCCGAGGAGCGTAGGTAAAGACCCACGGCTTGAAGGCAGGAGCCCACAGAACTCAGACCAGGCGTGAAGCGCGGTGCCGCAGGAGGTGGTCCGCCAGCGTGAGCGCAACCATGGCCTCCGCCATTGGAATAAAGCGGGGAAGAAGGCATGGGTCGTGACGTCCGCCCGTTGAGATCGTCGTGGCATCGCCGCCGCGAGTGACCGTGTCTTGAGCCTGCGGCAAGCTGGAAGTGGGCTTGACGGCGGCGCGCAATACGATGGGCATGCCCGTCGATATTCCGCCGAGCATCCCGCCGTGACGATTGCTGGTCGTGCGAATCGGATCCCCTGGAACGAAGACATCATTGTGCTCGCTCCCCCGCATCGTGGCGCAGCCAAAGCCCGAGCCAAACTCAACGCCCAGGACCGCCGGCAGACTAAGGATCGCCTTGCCAAGATCGGCGCGGAGCTTGTCGAAGACTGGCTGACCAAGTCCCGCTGGAACACCCGTCGCTCGCAGCTCCGCGACGCCGCCGATGGAGTCTTGGTCTTTTCGAACCGCCTTGATGAGCGCGATCATCTTCTCCGCCGCGATAGGGTCGGGACAGCGCACGATATTCGGCGTGCCATCGGCGTTCTTCTCGACCGCTTCGAGAGTGACATCGTCCCCGACGTCGGCGCGGATGTCGCCTACCTGCGTGACGAACGCGAGGACCTCGATGCCTTCACGGGCCAGGAGTTTCTTCGCGACGGCCCCAGCGATCACGCGCGAAACGGTCTCACGGGCTGACGCGCGGCCGCCGCCGCGATAGTCACGAAAACCATACTTCGCGTCGTAGGTGTAGTCTGCGTGGCCCGGCCGATACTTGTCACGGATATCGGCGTAGTCGCGACTCTTCTGGTCTTTGTTACGAACGATGACCGCGATGGAAGTGCCAGTCGTGCGACCTTCGAATACTCCCGACAGGATCTCGGGTTCGTCGCCCTCTTTTCGTTGTGTGACGATTGCGGACTGGCCCGGCTTCCGGCGTGCAAGGTCCGGAAGCAGGTCCGCCTCGCTCAGCTCGAGCCCAGCGGGGCAGCCGTCGATGATCACTACGTTCGCCGCGCCATGAGACTCCCCGGCGCTGGTGACCCGAAAGAGCGCGCCGAACGTATTGCCGCTCACTTCTTGTTGCCTACGCGGTGCAGCACGTAGCCGACAAAGAACGGTCCCATCTTCTCCATCCACATGGAAGTCTGCACGGTCTTGCGCATGGACTCGACGACGTGACTCAAGGGATGCAGCGTCTTGCCCACGAGACCGATGACGAAGTCGTTGTCTGCCTGGTCGATGCCGTGACACGCCAGGCGAATATCACTGGCGAGATTTTGCGCACCGTACGCTCGACCGATAAACGAGTGCTCGTGAAGGATCTTGTTGCGCTCTTCTTTGCTGAGCGACTCGAAGGAGCCTTTGCGACGGAGCGGATACCAAACCGCCCACGGCAGCTCCGTGTTCGACGCGTTCTCCGCCGGTCGATCGATGATCCACCACTCGAGGTTTTGCTCATGCCCAAGGGCGTACGTTCGCCCAAGCATGGTGTACTCCGGGCGCAGGACCAGCTCGTTGAGCTTGTGGTTCGAGAAAAGTGGCCGGACCTTCGTCACAAAATCTGCGGGGTCTTCGGACCAAACGAGCAAGCCGATGCCCCGTGGGTCTTGTGCGTCGGCGTACACCACGCCCGCCACACCTGCTCCGGCGAGGGCTCCGGCGAGGGCTTCAGCGGCCTCCGTCGCGCTGGCACCGACGGGCGCCTGATACACCTGAAGCCGCATGAACAAGCGACGGTCCATCGCCTGGGTAACTTCGCCGCGCGTCGCGCCGCGCTCCATGATGTCGATGGTGGGGAGCTTTGTCTGCATGACGCTGGTGTAGCACGGGATAGGGGCCCTGCGGAGGCCGCTCTGAGGGGTACAAATCAAGGGCGAAAGGGCCCAGGTTTTCGGGTTTGCGTTGGCCTCATGCGGTGTGGTGGCACACATGTGCCGCCCCCCGATGGAGCGTGAAGCTCACTCACGGATCGACGCGTCGTTCATCGTTTTGTGCGCGAAAAGCGGCTGGCACGCGCGTTGCTCTACTCGGGGCATGACGTACTTCAAGACACTCCTGATTCCTTCTCTCCTCCTTGCCCTCGTCGGCTGCGATCGGGTCGCCGTTGAAGACAACATGGACCAGACGAGCTTCCTCTCTGACTTCCAACTTTTCGACATCGGCGCGAGAGAGAACGACCTAAACGGACCGTACGCCGCCGGAACCGACGTCGAGTTCCGCGTCGTTGGCGCCGAAGGTGCCGAGGGCTGGAGCTACCAAAGCGACAACCCAGAGGTCATGCAAGTCATCTCCTCCATCAATGGCCGAGGAACGATACGCGCCAGCGCCAGCGGCTTCGCTCACATCCAGCTCGTCGACTCCGGTGGCGACTGCGTGGAAGAGTTCGACGTCGAGGTCGCCGACGTCGCCGACGTCGCCATCACGTCCAGAGCGATCATCAAGAGCGACGGCGACGTCGGCACCAACATGGCAGGAGAGACGATCCACGTTCTCGAAGGCGGCGACGCCGCGTTCCGCGCGGTCTTCTTGGACGCCACGGGGCGCGAGCTGCGCGGTCGCGACATTCTCGAAATACGCAGCGAGACGGCGAGTACATCGATGACGACCTTCGGGGCCTTCAGTGCGTGGATCACGGTCTCTCCTTTCAGCCCGGGCGCCGAGGTGCTGGAGCTCATCGTCAGCGGTGAGCAAGTCGGCACACTCAACATTGAGGCGGTATCGCCGGATGCTCTCGAAGGGATTCAGATCGTTGGCGATGAGCTCCTTGCGCAGAACGGCGAGCGAATCGTGATCCGCGCCACCGGCGTCGTTGGTACGAACGCTGTCTACGGTACGGAGCCCGAGTGGGATTCCATGGGACGCTCCCTCGGCCGCGGCGACCTCTACTCGTACGACTTCGATGACACCATGGAGACCTCCGTGCGCGCCTCCTTCGAGACCAGCGCCGGCGAGATTGAAGACAGCATCGTCGTCCATGGCGCCCTCGGCTCCGTTTCGAGCAGCGCCAACCTTGGATGCAGCGCCAGCGGTGGGGCTGGAGGCTTCGGTGCGCTCTTCCCACTGGGCCTTGGTCTGCTCTTCCTTCGGCGCCGGCGATAGATTCTCTCGATGAGCTCTGCGCTGCCACGGTCCGCCGCGGCGGCGCTCATGCGTTTGCCTCAATAGTCCAAATTGGTGAGAATCGGTGATGCGCTTGCTTCTTCTCCTGCTCATCACCGCGTGCTCGATCGATTCAACTGGACTCCTGCCCGCCAACGAGGATGACGGTGGACCCGGTCTCGATGCTGGAGCGTTCGATGGCGGAGCAGCGATCGATGGAAGCCCAGCGAGCGATGGAGCGATGGCAGTCGACGGGGGACCGACGCTCGACGGGGGACCCGCGACCGACTCGGGACAACCAGATGTCGGCGCGGCTGATGGGGGCCCGCTCCCGGACGTTCCACCGGACGTCTTCGACGCTGGCAACGACGCGGGCTGCATCACGGAGAGTTGTGAAGGCAACACATACGTGAGCTGCAACGAGGATGGGACAACGGACCGGCGGGACTGCGACTTCGCGTGCTTCAGTGGAGGCGACGCCTTCGCCGGAATCGGCTGCTACGACCTCGACCCGAGCAACCTAGACGATCCGATGAGCGACGTCCCTGATTCGCGCCGCCCAACGCTCATCGATGGCACCGAGAATTGGTCCACGAACGACTGCGCGTCACTACCTGGCTACTGGAAAGTGGTCGATCAACCAGGCTCACGCCCCCTTTGTGTACTCTCTTTCGGCGACATCGAGTTCCGCGGCGACGTTCGTGTCTTTGGAGGACGCGCGTTGCTCATCGTCTCCACTGGAACGGTCACCATCAGTGGGTCCTTTCGCGCGGACGCGGACGGCGTAGTTCCAGGCGCGGGTGGCGGTCGTGGCGGTGAGAGGGGCGTCACCGCCGGCGGGCCAAATCCGGGAACGGCGGGGCTGCTGCTCGGTGAGTACACGGATGGCGGCGGCGGCGGCGGCGGTTGCCGCTTTGAAGGCGGCACGGGCGGCATTGCAGGGGGCCTAAGCGGCAGCGCGACGAGTGGCGCCGCACCCGGCGGCGGTGCATTTGGTGGCGGTTACACGGGCGTGCCACTACGCGGCGGCAGCGGCGGAGGCGTCGGCGGCGGCGGAGAGTCCGCGGGCTCCGGCGGCGGCGGCGGCGGCGCGGTTCAGATCACCGCTCGCTTTGGTATTAACCTCTCGCCGACCGCCGTCATCGACGTCGGCGGCGGAGGGGGCAGCGGCGGCCAGGATGGCAACCTCGGCGACAACAACATCGGCGCCGGCGGCGGTGGCGGAAGTGGCGGCGTGGTGCTCTTGGAAAGCGCCGGCAATATGCAGCTCTTCGGCGGGTTCTATGCTCCCGGCGGCGGCGGCGGCGGTGGTGCCGGGTGCCGCGCTCGCGGAAACGCAGGCGACGGTCGACAGAACAGTCCCGGCGATGTCGGCGGAGGCGTGAACGGCCCCGCGTGTGGCAACGGTAACTTCTTTGGAGCCGTTGGCGGCCCAGGTGGAGTCTTTAGCGCTGGCATCCTCGGCGGAGAAAACCGTCAGTGGGGTGCCAACGGCGGAGGCGGCGGAGGCGGCGGTGGACTGCTCCTTGTGCGTTCACCCACCAACACCGGGCGCGGCCGTGAGTCACGTCCAAACATCGTTCGAGTCGACTAACCCCAGCGTTCGATTGGCCCACATGGGCGAGCGATTTCGTTCATGGCGCTAGCCATCGAGAGTCAGGCTTCGACGGTCGAAGGCATCGACGAAGCGCTTCCCGAGTTCGGCATCGCGGCCAAGCGCGTGGCACGCGCCACCTTCGGTGCTCAACCCGCCCAAGAGCTCGGGGTCTTCGTCGTGGAGGATCCGAAACGCTTCACCGATGGCGCTAGCGCCGTGCTCATCGGCGATTCGAAAAAGACGATGGAGCACCGCCACCGTGGTGGCATGAGTGCCGCTCGAGCTGCCACGGTTCACGTCGCTGACCATCTCGTCGAGGGATGTCTCTTGAACCCGGCCGATGGGGTACATGAAGTTGCCGCAAAGGGAGACCGTCCCTTCGTGGTTGATGCTGAGATCTTGATGGTGCCGACCGCCATCGTAGGCCTCCGCGCGCTTCTCCATATTGCCGCAACGAATGCCGAAGAGCCCCTTGCCGCTTCGCTTCTCGAGAAGGCGACTTGGTAAGACGAGCGCGGCGCCAACGCTCGCGGTCTCTAAGAACTTGATCTGAACGCTTCCGCGCGAATCTGAAAAACGTCTTGGGGCTTCCTCGACGAGCCCAGTGGTCTTCAGCACGTCCGCCAGCATACGCTCCGAAGGCCCTCGCCACTCTCCGTTGCCGGTGACACTAATCCGCAGCCGGTGACCGATGAATTCCTCTGCCGAGCGCTGACCGAAACCGCCATCGAGGAGCGCATCCAGCGCGCGCGCCACGACGCTTGTGGGAACGCGATTCGCAGGCGCTCGCTCCGGGTCTTGATCCGTGTTGTGACTATTGTCGATGCTCAGAAACACACGCGTGAGCCCAGCATCGCGAAGCTCTTCCACCATCTGCCTTGGTGATAGGTCCCACGTCCCGGCCTCGCGAAGCAGCGCCTCGTTCTTCTCTCGATACGCGCCGTACGCGCCGAGGGGAGCTGCGTTGGTCACCATGCTCGCTGGCAGGCCGAGGCTCTTGGCGTGGCGCGTCAGCTCGACCATGTCCGAGTAGCGAAGGAGCGGTTCCCCGCCCGTCCAATACACCCCGCTCAAGCCGAGCTCCGCCGCCGCGGTGATGGCATCACGGATGAGCGCCATCGGCAGGTCCGTTCGGCTCGCGTTGTCACGGCGCCGGGTATCGTTGAAACATATCGCGCAGTCGTTGGTGCAGCGCCCCGTGAGCGCGATCTTCAGCTGAGCGGTGGGCCGGTAGAGCTTCATGTTGGGGCGTTCTTGGTGGGCACGTGGAGAGGAACAGCGCCCGAAAGCCCTCGTATTCCCGCGCGGGCAATCAGTTTGAGGGTGTGTCGATCTTGTACTTCTTGAGCTTACGGTAGAGCGTGGTCCGACCGATGCCCAAGATTCGAACCGCCTCCGTTAGATGCCCCCCTGTACGCTTGAGGGTCGTGACGATGGCCCAACGTTCGAGGTCATCCAAGGTCATGTTGAGCGCCTCCAAGTCGGGGAGCTGCGGAGCGCCGGAGTCACTCATCGGCTCTTCGCCGACAAGACGTTTCGGCAGGTCGCCCATGCG
>JBGCFM010000175.1:0-3878 GCA_045106895.1 Polyangiales bacterium
CTCGCCGGCGCCCTTGAGCGCGTGGACGTCGAGCGCAAGGCGCGCGTCGGCGGCTGGCTCGTCGAGCGCCTCGACAAACACGATGAGAATCCGCAGAGCTGGTGGGCCGTGGGCCGTATTGGAGCGCGTGTCCCTTTCTACGGAAGTGCACACCAGGTCGTACCGGCACACGTCGCGAGCCAATGGCTTGAGAAGGCGCTCACCTTCGACTTTGCGGACACGCCGGAGGCGGCCTTCGCAGCGACGCTCCTCTCACGCGTGAGCGGTGACCGCCAGCGTGACCTGGAGGAGCACGTTCGAAAACACGTCGCCGAAAAGCTTGAAGCCGCTGGCGCGAGCGAGTCTTGGCGCAAGATGGTTCTCGAGATCGTCCACCTCGATGAAGCCGACGAACGACGCATCTTCGGTGACTCGATGCCGCCGGGCCTCCGCCTCATCGACTAGTGCACGGCACGGATCAGTGGCGGACGACCGTGCCTTTCATGCGCCACTTGTCGACGCTCACTTCTCACACACGCGCCTTTTTCGGCGATTTCTAGTGGACGAAGCCTGGCACGCGCCTTGCGATTCACCTCCCCATGAAACGTACATCGCTCTTCATGGTTGCTCTCCTCGCCCTCTCCTCCGCTTGTGGCGGTGGCGACACATCCCCAACGTTCACATCGGCGAACCTCTGCGTCGAAGATGACTTCCAGTCCATCTTTCCAAGCGTCAAAGGGCACTACGCCCTCGGAACCGAGGTGCGCTTCGAGCTCACGAGTCCCGTGACAGAATACGAAACGCACCTCGAGATCGAGGGCGACGCCTTTGAGTGGCGCAGCCTCCAGGGCGGCGTCATCGAAGCGCACGCCGTGGCCGAAGGAGTCGCGCAGCTTCATGTGTTCATCGATGGCGAAATCGTCAGCTCCGAAGAACTCATCAGTGAAAGAGCCACCACCGCCGATGTCGCCGACGCGCCCTCGCTCTTGCTTTCCGTCGCCCGAATGATCTGTGAGGACTGCGGCGGCGAGGCCGGCGACGAACCACGCGTTGCTCTTGGGAGCGCCGAACGACTGCGCATCGACTACCTCAATGAAGCGGGGGAAACCCTTGAAGGGCGCGGACTCGGAGACGATGCGTTCGTTGACATCGACGAAGGCCGCGACAGCCTTGAGCTCTTCACAGAGCTCGAAGGCCTCTTCGCCCTCCCGGTAAACGTCGACGGACAGCAGCTATCCACGTTCTCATATCGCGTCGCAGAAGCAGAGACGCTTCGAATCATCCGCGGCGACTACGGCATCTTCGCCGAGGCCCTCGACGCGGATGGCGTCACTCTCCTCGGCGACTTCGAGTGGTTCATCGATGACGCCCCCGTGCAACTCGAACACGGCGTCGTGATGCTCGACGACGCCCAGGGCCGAACGATTCGAGTTCGTTTGGGCGGCGCCGAAGCGACGCTCGAGGTGCTCTAGGGCGATGCCCACGCGGGCATTTAAGCCCGGCCGCTTTCTTCGGCGGAGGCGGCGGAACCTTGAAGAGTCCGACATAAGCGATGTGTCCCCTTTGCCGTCGCTCGTGGGGAAGGATCGCTCAAATTCGTCGTATGACGCACGCATGACTCTTCGCATCCTACTTTCGCTCGTGCCGTTCGTGCTTTGCGGCGGATGCGGTGCCGGAACGGAGGCTACCGGCGAACAAAGACTCCGCCCAACGGCCCCCGAGCCCGAAACACAAGCAGACTCCACGCCTCAGCTCGGGGCAGTTCAGCCCGTGGATATCGGCGTGCCCCGAGACGTAAGTTTTCTAGTCGGCACATCGGGCCGCTTCCTTCGCTTGAGCGACGGTGACTCAGGATTCTGGAATCCGGAGACAGACGCCATTGAGCGCATCGACGGCCTCAGAGGCGGTCAGGACGTCGACGCTGTCGCGACGCCCGATCTCTCGCTTCTCGCCCTGGCACGATGGCGAGATGATACCCATGAAGTTGAGCTCTGGCAGACCCGCGAAGGTGCGGTCCGCCGCTTTCCGATGCCTGAGCGTGGGCTTCTTGCCGCGAGTGCGTCCGAGGTATTCAGACTATCGGAGCAAGGACAGATTCAAGCTTTGACGCCGGACGGCCAGACACGTTCGCGTGGCCGATTCAGGGACGGGTTCAACACCTCATTCGCCGTGTCCGCGGACGGCCAAGTGTTCGCGGCTGGTCGCGTCAACGTCGAAGTGACCGATGGAACGACTTCTCGCCACTTTCCGGACACGGGGAGCTTGCTCGCGCTGTCTCCGGACGGTGAGCGGCTTGCTCTGAGCCAGGAAGGCGAAGTTCGGATCGTCAATTGGCGCACGGGCGCGGTTGTCTTCCGGCAGGATGGGGCCATTTCTTCCGCGGCCTTCGCAGCGAGCGGGACTCTTTTTCTAGTGAGCAGCCAGGGGGACGATGCCCACGCGCTGCTCGTCGAACCCAGTGGCAGTACGAGGCGCTTGCCGCTGGGAGAAAGCTACATCCGCCTCCCGCGTTTCCCGTCGGCCCAAGAGACATCAACAGGTTGGGTGGCGGCAGGCAGACGGATTGCGCGTCGCTGGCGTGATGGGGTGCTAGACCCCACCACCGTTCGTTCGGTCCCCGGTGGGTTTTGGCGCCGGACCAGTCCTTCGACCATCACGGTGCTGGGGGACTACTCTCAGGTCACGCTGGATCTTCAGCGAGGTCGTGTCACCGCGATCGACACAGAGCGTGGGGTCGTCGAGAGGGAACGTGCGGAGTCCGAAGCGGCTTTCTTGGTTGACGCGACACGCGACGGGCGACGTCAGTTGGTGGTGCACCAACCCGATCCGCTGCGGGTGCCGCATGTCTTCCTGCGCGACGAAGACGGCATCGTGCTGGCAGATCTCGGACTACATACGTCTACGGATGTGACGGGTTCATTCTTGCCCGACGATCTCCACCTGGTCATCCCGACCTGGGATGAGAATGAGGATGTTCGCTCCCTAGGCGTCCTACGCAGCGAGGATGGTGCACTGGTCGCAGAGAAGCCAATCTTCAACCGCCCAGGTTCCATTCAACGGCTCGTGGTGCACGACAGCGGCCGTATTCTTGTGAGCTCATTGACGGGGCTGCGAGCGTTCCAGTGGCGCGACGGCGATCTCGAAGAAGAAGCACGTTTCGATTGTGACACTTTAGAATGCCTGACCTGCTGGAGCGCGGCTCAAGAAGATCGCGAGGTGTTGGTCGTCATCGCGGCCGACGATGACACGTCGCGCGTGCTGCGCCTGGCGGTCGACGGACTCAACGTTATCGCGGAGCAAGAAATGCAGTATTTTGTTCCCGGAGTCTGTCGCTATCTCACCCCCCCCGGGGAGGGGCGCGCGCTGGTGGGCTTGAACGACGGAGAATGGTTCAGAGTGCTCTCGCTGTGAAATCGAGACCCTCGTTCCCTTGACTAACTAGTGCCTCACCACAGTGATCTTGATCGTTTCAGCGTGGAAGATCGCTTGGGAGGTCGAGGTGGGACCAAACGCCGGACATGCACTCGCATATTCAAGTTTGGCACGGCTCGACATCGCGAGTGAGGGCCGCGATCAAACGGTCAAGATCACTGTGGTGAGGCACTAGTGTGCGATTCAGAAAGGTTGCGGGGAAAGGCGAAGGCAGCGCTGTTCAGACCAAGGCGCGAGGAGGAGGAATATCTGGATATTCCGACGACGAGCAACGAAGGACTGAGCAGCGCTGACGAGAAAGTCCCCTCAAAATTTTTGAATCGCACACTAGCAGGTTGGTGAAAAAGGCCGCCTGGCGATTTTTGGACTGAGTGCGTGCGCACGTGCGTCCGATTCACGTCCGCCTATGGACATAGGTGGCACGAATCGGAGGGTGCGTGATTGCGTGCTCATGCCGCAAAGCGGCA
>JBGCFM010000176.1:0-9734 GCA_045106895.1 Polyangiales bacterium
CCATCTCCGCGACTGGCGCGCTCCCGCGTCCTTCGAGGACAACTACCCTGGCTACGCGAGCCCCAACGACTTGCTCATCGGTCTAGGCGTTCTCGAAGGCGTCGATCGTCTTGAGCGTCACCCGCAAGAAGATGGCCCGGATGACTTCCTGATGGACGTCGACGACCTCGCCGAAGGCGCCTACCGCTTTCAGCCGGATGGTCGTCATCAGTCCAACGAGCCCGACGCCGTGACGCACCCACGCCTTGCACGCCCACTCCGCTGGGTTCGTCAATCGCGTGCCGCTCGCGACGGCGACGACGACGTCTGGTCACCTGTGCCCGGCGAAGACGTCTCCGGTTTGTTGAACCACTACGTCATTCCCGCCGGCGTTCACGGGTTCGACGAGATCGTCTACGACCCGGAGCTTCCCTGGGACCCAGCGCAGTACCTCATCAACTTGATCTCGCGCTACGGCTCCACCAACGGCCAAGACCTGCACTACTTCACGAATCCAGAGACCCACACGTGCCTCGAAGATTCGAGCTGCGACTTCGTCGGGGAGTAGTTTCGTTGCGTTCGGCTCTGTACGTGGCTTCACAGCGAAAAGGTGCGCAAATACCAGCTCTCATATGACCGAGCGGACCCACGGGCGCCTCAGCTTATAGAGCAGGGGCGCTTCAGCGATGCCGTTCAAATGGACCGCTACGATGACGCGATTCTCGAAATGATGGATTCTGTGCCGACGGGACTAGCTGTGTCAGAAGCAACCTACATTGTGAAACCGTTTGTAGGAGTCGGCGAGCTTAGGTTTGGGCTCCCGCGAGACCGCTTTCGAGAGATATTGGGTTCGGCGTCTAGTTCATTCTCTCGTGGGGAACACCCGGCCATTCACACCGACGCTTTTGATACCATCGGTATCCAATTGTCGTTTGACCCAGAAGGGTGCCTCGAGTTCGTCGAACTATACCCCCCGGCGCGCGTCGCCTACCTCGGCGTAGCACTCTTGGGCAACAGGCACTCACTACTAGCGGTTACGGCGGAACTCGCCGCACGCAATCTCATCGGTACGAAGGACGATGTGGGTTTCGACTACCCAACCGCCGGGTTCGGCCTCTTCACGCGTGACAACACAACCATAGAGGCGGTCTCTGTATACCCGAGTGGGTACTACGACGCCGATGTTCGCGTTGTCTGACGTGTTCACCACGGCAAGGCGCGTATCTATCAGCTTTGTCACGACGCGCACACGTGGGTGTTGAATGAAAACAGGACTCAAGAACGTTTGCGCTTCGGTGGGCGTCGAAGCCGATCCCCCTGCGTTACATCAGAGACTTGGAGTTTCGCGCAGCGCGCGCACGGACTTACCTGTGCACGGTCTCAGACTCGAACCACAAACGAATACATGCGGCTGGTATATTTGGGCAGGCGAGATGTCCGAGGACGAGCACTTTTTTGAACCACTTCATGTCCACCACATTGAGGACGTCTGCCCCGTCGCTGTGCCGTTTCTCGGCCTGCCGCCTGGGTGGAGGTTTCTGACCGATGGGGATTATGTTGATGTCTGGTTTGACCCCGCAATTCTTGAAGACCCTGACGAGTTCGGTTGACTCATCGACGGACAAGTTTGATCAGAAGACAGATATTTGATGCGCCGCCGAGTTGGCTTGGTCGCCAGCGCCAGCGAGGACTCCGGGCTCATGCCGGTTGACCTAGGTTTCATCAGATCAAGGCTTATGGAGCACAGCCAAATGCTCGACAAAGGACTCGGGAACGAGCGCATCAACCCGGCGTGTGTCTTTGGCAGACGTTCGCGACCCTCGTCTCGAGCTCGGACCAAGCGCGCAAAGGATAGAGCATGAAGAATCTCGACATGGAAACCGCGATCCAGGAACTGGTTTGGTCCGATGTGTGTCTCGAGGGCATCGCGTGGCCTGAGGGGGGTCGAGATGTGGCTCTTTCGCTTGTGTTTCCCGATGCAAGACTCGGTTGTCGCAAGCTTAGTCTGGTGTGCGGCTGGGCGAACAACGTGAGCGTCAAACTCCGATTCGATGCGGGTATTGGCGGACAGGCAATGACTTGGTCAGGCTCGGTACAGCGCGAAGCTGCTGACGGCTGGGTCCTTGAACTCGACTTTGCTTCGGCGGGCACCGTTTCTCTCCGCTGCTCTACGATTCAGCTTATTCCACTGAAAGCGGTGTGAAGCGCATGACAAAATATGCCTACCGGATTCTCATCTGTAGCGACATTGACCACGATGAACTCATCGCTGAGATCTACGTCGCGGAGAAGTTCGTGGCGTTTGTTGCGATGTCAGATGATGGCAGCATCGTCACCGAGTTTCCGTGGGTCGAAAACAAGGACGCTGCCACAAATCGAGTCGACTTCTTCACTTTCGTCGCCGCGCTCGGTGCAGCTAGAAGAGCTCTTCTTCGGACGCGAGGGCAGTCACCCGAGGCAGCTGGTGTCGAACTTGGCGCCATCGAACTTGGCGCCATCGAACTCACCGCCATCGAAGACCGATGCAACGCAGCCACCGCGGGCCCCTGGGTCGCCTACGTGGAAGGCCGCGATCACGAGAGCGGGAGTGACTTCATCATGCGCGGACCGCCGGACAAGCGAAGTGACGATCTGGAACTGAGCAACGCCGGTCAGGCCGACATCGACTTCGTCGCTCACGCTAGGCAGGACATCCCGAGGCTCGTTGCCGAAGTGAGAAGGCTCCGCGCCCAAGTCGATGGTGAAACGGCCGCTTCGAGGAAAGACATCTAACCCTGGTTGAGTGCGAGAACTCTCACGAAAACGGCGCGCCAGGGCCCCGAAGCTGCTAGCTGAAGCACATGGCGAGTGACATTTTCAATCCCACCCCTGAGCACAAACAGCTTCGGGAGATGGTGCGCCTCTTCGCGGAGCGCGAGGTCGAACCGCAGGCTCTTGAGTCGGACAAGACCGAGACGTTCAACCTGGAGCTTTTCCGCAAGGTTGGCGAGCTCGGGCTTCTTGGCATTACCGCGCAGGAGCGCTTTGGCGGCGCCGAGATGGACCCCGTCGCCGCGTGCATCGTCCACGAAGAGCTCGCCGCCGTGGACCCCGGTTTCACCCTCGCGTACCTCGCCCACACGCTCCTCTTTGTGAACAACCTCGCCTTCAACGGGAGCGACGCGCAGCGCGAGAAGTACCTTCCTGCGGCCTGCGACGGTCGACACGTCGGCGCGATGTGCATGAGCGAGCCCGACGCCGGAACCGACGTCCTCGGCATGCGCACAACGGCGCGCAAGGACGGCGACACGTACGTTCTCAACGGCGCCAAGATGTGGATCACCAACGGAGCCATCGCAGACGGTGAGCTCGGCGACATCTTCTTGGTCTACGCGCGGATGGAAGGCGCCGGGCGCAACGAGCTGTCGATGTTCATCGTCGAGAAGGGCTTCGAAGGAATCTCCCTCGGCCAGAAGATCGTGGACAAGCTTGGCATGCGCGCTTCGACCACGGCAGAGGTCGTGTTCGAGGACTGCCGCGTGCCGGCGGAGAACCTCGTCGGCGAAGAAGGCACGGCGCTCATGCACATGATGCGCAACCTTGAGGTGGAACGACTTGGTCTCGCGGCTATGAGCCTCGGCATCGCGCGTCGCTCCGTGGAGATCATGAACGAGTACGCGAAGGAGCGGAAGAGCTTCGGCGAGCCCCTCAACCGCTTCGGTCAGATCCAGCGTCACATCGCCGAGAGCTACGGCGAGTACATGGCTGGGCGCTTCTACACGTACGGCTTCGCGAGTCGTATGAGCCTAGAGAAGCCCGGGCAGCGCCTCGACTCCGACGGCGTGAAGCTCTACTGCTCGACGATGGGCAAGAACGTCGCGGACCGCGCCATTCAGGTGCTCGGCGGCTACGGCTACTGCGGCGAGTACCGCGTGGAACGCCTCTGGCGCGACGCGAAGCTCCTCGAGATCGGCGGCGGTACCGTCGAGGCGCATCACAAGAACATGACGCGCGAACTGTCCCGCATCGACAAGCTTCTCTAGAGGGGCTCTAGTTCTCCGGCCGAGGTTCGGGGCCTCAAGCGGCCAGGACCAGAAGCACCAGGTACGTGACGAAGCCCCCAAAGAGAAGGCCTCCTTCGAGTCGCGTGACGCGCATCCCTGTTCTCATCAAGGGAAAGAGCAAGACGGTGGCTCCGAGCATCCACAGCGAGTCGCGGGATGTGATCTCCGGCGCCACCTCCAGAGGGTGAATCAATGCGGTAGCGCCGAGGATGCCGAGGACATTGAAGATGCTCGAGCCGATGACGTTTCCGACGGCGATGTCTCCTTGCCCGCGGCGCGAAGCGACGAGGGAGGTCACAAGCTCCGGCATGCTCGTCCCCGCAGCCACGACGGTGAGTCCGATGACCGTGTCACTGACCCCCAAAGCGCCGGCGATGGCGGAAGAGCCACGAACCATGGCAGTGGAGCCGCCGGCGAGGAGAGCCGCGCCGAGGGCGATGGCGCCGAGGTTGAGCAGCAGCGCCGGCAGGCCCGTTCGACCGAAGGAGGCGGTGGCTACCTTCTCGAACTGCTCCTCTTCCACGGGAGCCATCGCCGTGCGGCTCACCCAGACCATGTAGGAGACGAAGGCGACGAGGCCGGCAAGAAGAACGCCGCCCTCGAGTCGGTCCACCATGCCATCGCGCGCAAGAAGGTGGAGTTGGAGAGCGGCGAGCATCATCACCGGCCACTCAAGTCGGATGGAGTTGCCTTTGATCTGAAGCGGACGGACGAGGGCCGTGAGCCCCAAGATCATGCCCACGTTGAAGATATTCGAGCCGACGACGTTGCCCATCGCAAGGCCAGGGCTGCCTTCCATCGCCGACTGCGTGCACACGACGAACTCGGGCATCGAAGTGCCAGCGGCGACGATGGTGAGGCCCACGACGGAGGGACTGAGTTTCGCTTTGAGGGCGACACCGCTGGCACCACGTACAAGAGCTTCGCCCCCGCCTACAAGGAGCGTCAGGCCGAGGGCGACGAGGAGACAGTCGATGAGCATATCGGTTTCGTTCTACGAACGCCCAAAAGCGAGCAGGCGATCAATCACTCATTGGAGGACGCAGCAAGAACGGGCTCTGAGGGTCCACGACTTCGTGCTCAGGCAGTGGAATCTCGCGCACCACTTCGCCGTCCAGACGCAGCTGAAGGCGCTCGTGGTCTTCGCTCTCAACGAGGACGAGGTCATGAACGATGGCACCCTCGTTGTACTGGAGATGTCCGACCTCCAAGGGCCCCGGCGCAACCTGCCGCATCTCTCCGTCGCCGTTGTACTCGCCAAGGTCCGCCGTTGTCTCCCGTCCATCGAGGTCGACGATGACGGCTTCGAGGTGCGTTCGCGACCCTTCGGTTTCTTCGTCGAGGACGACTCGGAGGCCGACGGTCACGTGGCCGCCACTTTGACTCGAGATATCCGGGTTCTCGACGAAGGCCTGCTCCCTCGAGTTTGCTTGGCCGCCGCCACATCCCAACGCCGCGGCGAGGGCCAAGACTGAACACTGGAATACTCGCTTCATCATTGAGGCCTTTCTTTTCGAATCCAAGCGACACACTCCTCGAAGTCTTCGAACACTTCGTCTTCGCTGACGAGGTTCGGCACGAGGCCAATTCTCTTCAGCATATCGAGAGGCTGCTCTGCGATGCCCGTGAGCACAACCTTTGTGTTCTTTTGAGTCAGGCGAAGAATCGTGTCCTCAAGTGTGTAAAGACCGGATTGGTCGAGGTAAGGAACGCGTTCCATCCGAACGATGAGGGTCTTTGTTTCTTCCGGAAGGCGGTCGGCGAGGGCGCGAAAACCTGCGCTGAAGCCGAAGAAAAGCGGCCCATAGAGGTGTTTGACGTAAACCGAGGGGCGCTCACCGAGGCAGTCTTCGTCCTCCCATGGCTCCTCGGGTTTGAGCGGCTCAAGTGACGTCTCCCGCTCCGCCAGGTCGCTCGACTTCTTCATGAAGAGGATGCTGGCGAGCACGACGCCGGCGGCGACAGCGTGAATCAAGTTTCCAAAGACGGTCCAGCCTAAGACGACGACCATCACGACGCCGTCGGCCTTCGGAACGTGGCGCAAGTGCTTGATGCCCTTGTAGTCGATGATAGCGACGCCGACGGAGATAAGAAGCCCGGCCAGAACACTCAGCGGGATGTGGGCGGCGAGGGCACCGGCGCCGAGGAGCACGGCGAGCTGAAAGAGCCCGTGGGTGACGCCGGACAGACGAGTCTTCGCTCCCGCGTTGATGGCGACGACGGTTCCTTTTGTTGCACCGGCCCCCGGGATGCCGCCGAAGATGGCGGCGACGACGTTGCCGATGCCTTGCCCGATGAGCTCACGCTTGCTGTTGTGGCGGTCCCGCGTGATGTTGTCAGCGATGACGGACGTCAGGAGGGAGTCGATGCTTCCGAGCAGCGCGAGGGTCACGCCGGACTGCAGAATGAAGGCGTAGTGCTCCGGCGCAACGGTGAAGAAGGTCGACACACGGATGCTGGGGAAGCCCGTTGGGATGTCGCCGATGGTGGGAACATTTAGACCCGCGATCATGGCGGTGCCTGTGCCGACGACGAGGGCGACGAGAACCGAAGGGACCTTCTTGGTGATCTTGGGGAAGGCGTAGTTGACCACGAGGGTGAGGGCGCCGAGACCGACGGCGCTCCAGTTGAGGTCGGCGAGGGGCTCGCTAATGCGCGTGAAGACCTCGATGGTCGACTTCGGTGAGGCAGAACCTAGGAGCGGCCAAACCTGAAGGAACACGATGATGAGGCCCACGCCACTCATGAACCCGGACACCACGGGGTAGGGGAAATACTTGATGTACTTTCCGATGCCCGCGAGGCCCAAGAGGATCTGGAATACGCCGCCGGCGAGGAACGAAAGCAGTGCGATGCCTATGCCCGCTTCGAGGCTGCCCGTCGCCTCGATGGCGAACACTACGATGGACGCCGAGACGACGGTCATCGGGCCTGTCGGACCTGAAGCTTGCGTGGCGGTGCCGCCGAAGAGCGAAGCGAAGACGCCCACGGCAATAGCGCCATACAAGCCCGCCGCGGCGCCGAGGCCCGACTGAACTCCAAAGGCGAGAGCTAAGGGAAGCGCGATAATGCCGGCGACGAAGCCGCCGCTTAGATCGCCTTTGAGGTTCTTGGTGTCGTAGGCCATGTTTTTCTTAGTCGAGGAAGCGGACTTCGCCGGTGTCTAGGTCGTAGAGAGCGCCGACAATGGCGAGGGAGCCTTCTTCTTCCATCTTCCGAAGGACCTCGCTCTCGTCGCGCGCGCGCTGAATGCCGATGCGCACGTTTCTCTCGCTCACAGCGTGGACGAACTCTTGGTTGGCGCTGGTGTGTTCACCGGCGTGACCTTCTTTGATGACCTCGTCAACGGCGGGGGTGATGTGCGAGAGCATTGAGGTGATGTTTCCAAGCTCGACACGGTCGATGGCGCTCTTCACGGCGCCGCAGTGTTCGTGACCCATGATGACGACGAGCTTCGCGCCGGCCACGTGGCAAGCGAACTCCATGGAACCGAGCACGTAGCGGTTGATGAAGTTGCCGGCGACGCGCGTGACGAAGAGGTCGCCAATGCCTTTGTCGAAGACGTCCTCCACGGGCACTCTTGAGTCCACGCACGAGAGGATGATGGCCTTCGGGGATTGGCCCCCGGCGGCCTTCCGAATCTGCTTCTTGTGATTCCGAATTGTGACGTCGCCGGCAACGAAACGGGCGTTGCCTTCTTGAAGCTGCTTGACCACCTCGTCGGGCGTCAACTTGTCGCGTTCTTCCTTGGTCAAGACCTTGTCGATGAGGCCTTCATTGTCAGTGGAAATAGAGTTCATGGGGTCTGTCCTTGTGCGAGTGAGTAGCCACGTTTGCCGTCGATCTCGCGGAGCCATTCGGCGCCGCAGAGGGGGAAGCGTTCGCCGGATGTGCCCAAGAGCGCGGCGATCTGTGATTGCTTGACGTTGTCGCCTTCAAAGCGAACCCGATAGTGGTTGATGCAGTCGGTGAACGCTGAACCTGTGGGCCAAACTTGGGTGCCTCGGTTCGAGATCATCACGAGCTTCATGCCGTTTTCGAGGGTGCCCAGCGGCTCGAGTTGCTCGGCGACGGCGCGCGGTGAGAGGCCCGACTCGACGAAGATGTCGACGCCGCGGAGGCGCGTCTCAGTCGGCGCATCACTGACGCGCATGACGGGCTCAGGGCGCGGAAGAAAACCGGTGGGCGTCGCCGTCTTGCCGCTTGGTAGTGAGAGGACCCCGAGCGTAGCCTTCATCGTGTCGACGAACGCGGAGGTCTGGAAAGCGGGAGCGGGGTCATCCTGGGCGTGCATTCGCACCAAGGTGCGATGGAGCGCGTCTTCGATGACGTTGGCGTGCTCGCCGAGGCCCAGGTGCCGGAGCAGCATGGTCCCACTCAAAAGCAGCGCGCTGGGATTCGCCAAGTTCTGCCCAGCGATGTCCGGCGCCGTACCGTGGACCGCTTCGAAGATGCCGATGCCGTCACCGAGGTTGGCGGACGGCGCGTAGGCCAGTCCGCCGACGAGGCCTGCGGCGAGGTCCGTGAGGATGTCGCCTTGGAGGTTCGGCATGACGATGACGTCAAACTCTCCAGGGTTGTGGACGAGTTTCATCGCCATCGCGTCGATAATGACGTCGTCGGCCTGAATCTCTGGGTAGTCCTTGGCGACCTCGTAGAAGACATCCAGGAAGAGACCGTCCGTGAGTTTCATGATGTTGGCTTTGTGGCCACACGTGACACGCCTCGATCCTTTGCGTTTCGCCATCTCGAACGTGTAGCGATGTACTTGTTCGGAGCCTGGACGCGTGATGAAGCGACGGCACTGGGCCACGTCGTGCGTCTGCATATGCTCGACGCCGCCGTAGGTGTCTTCGATGTTCTCGCGAACCATCGTGAGGTTGAGCTCACTGATACGAAGCGGCGTCGGTACGCCGGGCAAGAGCCGGTAGACGCGCTTGTTGGCAAACGTGCCCCACATCTTGCGCGCCGTGACGTTGACGCTTTTGTGTCCGCCGCCCTTGGGTGTGGCCATGGGACCTTTGAAGAGGATGCCAGTCGACTCAACGGACTCGCGGGCGGCTTTGCTGATGCCAGTTCCCTCGCCGGCGAGGGCAACCTGCTCGCCCATCTCCACGACGTCGTACTCAAGAGGAACATTTGCTGCATCAAAGATGCCCAGCACCGCGTCCATGACCTCTGGTCCGATGCCGTCGCCTTTTGCCACTGTGATCTTCATCTCGTTGCCTCCAAGAAACAATCTGTGGTCGTTCTTTATGTAGGTCGATAACGAAAAATCTAAGATTATGTCGTCAAAACCTACATAATGTCGATATGACCGACTGGCTCAACTACCACCACCTCCTCTACTTCACGAACGTCGTGGAGGAAGGCGGGCTCGCCGCCGCCGCGAAACGTCTCGGCGTCACGCACCCCACCGTGAGCGAACAGATCAAGAAGCTCGAGGAGCACCTGGGCCTCACGCTCTTTCATCGACGAGGTCGCCGCCTTCATCTGAGCGACGACGGCAAGATGGTCTACAGCTTCGCGGGTCAGATCTTTGGAATTGGCTCCGCGCTTCTGGACGCCGTGGAAGGTCGGCGGAGCGGACACACGGTGCTCTGCCGAATTGGTGTCGACAGCGTGCTGCCGAAGCTCGTGGTCTCGCGCGCCCTCGCTCCCATCGTCGACTCTCTCGGCGATGCGCTCCGCCTACGATGTGTGGAAGCGGAA
>JBGCFM010000177.1:0-4387 GCA_045106895.1 Polyangiales bacterium
GCCGGCTTGGCCTCGCTACCTCATCATCCTTCAGGTGGTCTGGATCTATTTCACCGCTGGGCTCCACAAGACGCAAAGCGCTTGGTGGCCCGCGGGCGATTTCGCCGCCCTGTGGCGCATCCTTCATGACCCGCATTTCGCCCGCTTTGACCTGGGTGATGCGACGTGGTTCTACCCGCTGACGCAGCTCGGTACCCTCGGCACCATGCTCTTCGAGATCGGCGCGCCGCTCTTCTTGCTGAGCCTCTACTACCGCCGAAGCGCGACGCGTGGTGGCCGGCTCCGCACGTGGTTCAACCGCCTCCGCGTTCGCGAGGCGTGGCTCTTCCTCGGCATCTCCTTTCACTTGGGCCTCGTGCTGACCATGCGTCTGGGCATCTTCCCCCTGGGCATGCTGGCCCTCTACCCGGTGTTCGCGAGGGCGCCTATTTCCAAGGGAGAAGCGGGCCCGCAGCGCGTATAGTCATGCATGTCTAGCGTCGACACGCTCCTTTCGTTGATGGACCACGTCGACGACGTGGATCAGCTTGAGGTGTTCCTCGAGGCGAAAAACCTTCAACGCATCATGCACGCCGCGGGTCACGACGACGCCGCGATGAAACGCATGATCGCCGCCGGGGCGACGCCGGGAACGATGCTCTTGGACGTCTTCAAAAGCGGACGGAGTGCTCAGGAGATGATGGCGCTCATCCCGCCCGAAGACCGTGTCGTTCAGCCGGCGAAGAAGGCAGCGAAGACGGAGCGAAAGACCGCCGGCGCCCGCGACAGCGCGACGCCGCCGACTTGCCGGACACCTCCACGGTTGTGGGCATGGTGCTCGTCGCAAGCGGAGCCGTGTTCACGGCGCTCGGCGTCAAGATCGCGCCGCTGGGGATCACCTTCCTCTACTACGGCGCGGCGGTCCTCGGCGTCACGGCGGTCCTCGGCGCCATCGGCGGAGCGATTCTTGTGGCCCGCCGCCGCGTCCTCGGCGCTCTCATTGGCGCCCTCGCCGGGTCCCTCGCGACCTACGTCAGCTATCACTACATCCTCTGGATGACATCGACGATGGGCCGCGAAACCATGTTCATCGTGGAGCCGGTCCTCGTCGACATTCTCGCCGCTTCGTTGATCCTCGGCGTGCCCATGCGCTTGTGGTCGAAGTCTGGAGATGACGAAGCGAAGCAGCCGGCCCCAAAACCGCCGGTGAGCGGCCGTTGATCGTCAGCGCCTCGGACGCTGACGCTTCTTGAGCCTCGGCGTCACGTCCTTGCCTTCGAGCTTCTTCATGGCGTCGCGCATGGCCGCAGCGCGTTCGAAGTCGAGGTCTTCGGCGGCCTTGAGCATCTTCGCCCGCAGCGCTTCGATTCGCTCCTCCACCGGCAGGTCGTCGTCATCCCCACGAGGAACGGCGGAGTAGTCCCGCGTGCCCATGGAAGGATCGATCTCCAGAATGCGCTTCTTGACGCTCTTCGGTGTGATGCCGTGTTCCTTGTTGTACGCCGCTTGGATTTTCTGGCGCCGCTCGGTCTCGTCGAGGGTGATCTGCATCGCCTTGGTGACGCGGTCGGCGTACATGATGACGCGGCCTTCGACGTTTCGGGCGGCGCGACCCACGGTCTGAATCAGGCTGCGCGGTGAGCGAAGGAAGCCCTCCTTGTCCGCATCGAGGATGCCCACGAGGCTCACCTCCGGCAGATCGAGACCCTCGCGCAGAAGGTTGATGCCCACGAGCACGTCGAACTCGCCGCGGCGAAGGTCGCGAAGAATCTCCATGCGCTCGAGGGTGTCGATGTCGCTATGCAGGTACCGAATTCGGACGCCGAGCTCGCCGTAGTACTCCGTGAGGTCCTCGGCCATGCGCTTGGTGAGGGTGGTGACGAGAACGCGCTCGTCGCGTTCCACGCGCTTACGAATCTCGCCCAAGAGGTCATCGACCTGAGAGCCCACGGGACGCACTTCGATGGGGGGATCCATGAGGCCGGTGGGCCGGATGACCTGCTCGACGACGACGCCTTCTACCTTCTCCATTTCGTAGTCGCCGGGCGTCGCGCTCACGTAGAGCGCTTGTTTCACGTGCTGCTCCCACTCCTGGAAAGTCAGCGGCCGGTTGTCCATGGCGCTGGGCAGGCGGAAGCCGTGGGCGACGAGGGTCTCTTTGCGGGCGCGGTCGCCCTTATACATCGCGCCGATCTGCGGGACGCTCTGGTGGGACTCATCGAGGATGATGAGGAAGTCGTCGGGGAAGTAGTCGATGAGCGTGGGGGGTGCCTGGCCTGGATCCCGGCCCGTCAGGTGGCGAGAGTAGTTCTCGATGCCTGCGCACCGCCCCATCTCCTGCATCATCTCGATGTCGAACATCGTGCGCTGCTCCAACCTCTGCGCTTCGAGCAGCTTTTGCTCCTTGCGCAGCTGGGTGAGGTGCAGCTGGAGTTCGTCCTGGATGCCCGTGATGGCGCGACGGAGCCGGGCTCCCGGGGTGACGTAGTGGCTGGCGGGGAAAAGCGTGACCGAGGACAACGTCTGCTTGGGTTGACCTCGCAGCGGGTCGATTTCGCGGATCGCCTCAATCTCGTCACCGAAGAACTCGATGCGAATCGCGGTGTCATCTTCGTAGGCTGGGAACACCTCGACCACGTCGCCCCGCACCCGGAACGTGCCTCGGTGAAAGTCGATGTCGTTGCGCTCGTACTGCATCTGGACGAACCGGCGCAGCAGCTGGTCGCGGTCGAGTTCGTCGCCCACGGTCAGCTGCGCGACCATGCCGAGATATGCCTCGGATGCTCCGATGCCGTAGATGCACGACACGCTTGCTACGATGAGCACGTCCCGTCGGCTCAGCAGCGAGTACGTCGCCGCGTGTCGCATACGGTCGATCTGCTCGTTGATCTGTGAGTCCTTCTCGATGTACGTGTCCGTGCTCGCGACGTACGCCTCAGGTTGGTAGTAGTCGTAGTAGCTGACGAAGTACTCGACGGCGTTGTTGGGAAACAGCGAACAGAACTCCGAGTACAGCTGGGCCGCCAGCGTCTTGTTGTGCGCGAGCACGAGCGTCGGCCGCTGCACCTGCTGGACGACGTTTGCGATGGAGAACGTCTTGCCGCTGCCCGTGATGCCCAGGAGTTGCTGGTAGGCCTCCCCCGCCTCGAGCCCTTTGACGAGGGCTTCGATGGCTGCCGGTTGCCCACCCGCCGGCTCAAACTCGGACACCAGCTCGAAGGGGCGTTCGACGGGGGCCGGGAGCTGCACCAAGTTCGCATCCCAGTCTTCCGCGTTCGGATCGGCGGAGGCGGGCGCTGCGAGTCGTTCGCGGACGGGCATGGCGAGGCGAGTCTACGATGGGGTGCGCAAGGGTGCCCGTGTCGCCTTTCGCTGCGCTGCGCTCCGTTGCCGAACCGAGCTCTGTCGCAAGCTCTGGCCTGCCGTCGTTCGAGCAGTCGGCGCTGCCGTTGCGACGGTCGGGTTCTTGCCGGGCAGATCCGCGGTCAAGGGGGCTTCTGCCGCTTCTTGCTCTCGTGACCGCCGGCGCCGGACGACGTCTTTCGACACCCTCGTTGCAGGACGACCGTTGGGGATCCCGCGGCGACTCCCGTCCGACCCTGCTGAACATCCAGCAGGCGTATCCGACAGGGAGCCTTCGATGACCGGCGGCTCCTATATAGAGAGAGGGTTCGTGGGGGGCACGTACCGATGCAGTGTTCCTTCCGATTGCGGGAGAACCGAGGTGAGCCGGCATTCACGCGCCCGGCTCCGGGTTCGCGCTCAAGCCGGACTCAAGTTCACTGTCCCCCTCGCCGATGTGCACGCTCAGACCGGGGGTCCGCAGCGCCGGGGCAGGACGTCAGGAAAAAGATCCGAACTTCCTACCGTCCTTGCCGGGATCTGTTCTTCGGGTAGCGCTCGTCGCGATCCGATCTTCCGTTCAGGCGTTTGGGCCAGGATCGCGCGGCTGGGCAACGCCGAGCGTCGGGGCCGCCGATTCAGTCTGAGATTCCAGGCGAACGACGGGGGCTTCATTCCAACTCACCGGCCCGATTTCGCACTCTCGCGCGATCATCGTGATCCTCAGGCTGTTGTTTTTACTCGACTTTTTCGCCCGCTTCCCGGCCTCCGTTCGCGCCGCGAAAAAACATCTGCTTTTGTCTTGACCCGTCGGGTCGTCTTGAGTAAACACCTGTCTCCCAACGGCGACACACCGCAGGGGCCGCCAAGGCCCACACCGAAAAGCTCTTGAGCGAAACGGTGAGTGAGTCACCGGGGACGCCCCCTGAAAACTGGATAGGAGAAGAAGGACGAATCGTCTGACGACGTGACTCTCGAGTCAATCGTCAGAAGCGTACGGGACTGGATGTTGGCAACAATGTCCACCCGTTGGCAGACTGGACCCGAGAGGGAAAGGCTGTCACCA
>JBGCFM010000178.1:0-9644 GCA_045106895.1 Polyangiales bacterium
CCATTCGGCTGGCACAACGCTTCGCTCGGGTCTCTGTGATCCGCTCAGGGGTCGCTGTCTCGAAGTTCGCTCTGAGTCCGTCCGGTTCGGGGTGGGCCCGCGTGGGCCCAAGGCCATTCGGCTGGCTTGTGTCGCCGCCCCTTGCGGCGACACAAGGTCTCTCCCGTCGGTGCATACCTTCATCGCGCGATGGGGATTTGGGCTGCTCTGACATGCATCGAGAGCTGCGACTCGAGGGATGAGTAGGAGGAGTTGGCGCTCTTCCATTTTGGGAGACACGGCCTCGAAGCCTTGGGCCCACGCGGGCCCACCCCGAACCTGCGTACGTTTCGAATGCGCGACGCTTATCTGGGTGGTGGGACAGACTTTGCGGGGGACGCGTCTCCCGACAAAGACTTTGGGTCTTTGCCAGGAGACGCGGGGCGGGACTTACGTGGCCCACGTGGGAAGAGCGCACCTGTTGCAGCTACGAAAAGCGTAAGCGCGATGTGCCACGCCGCAGCCGGCGATCGACGTAGGTCCTAAGACCGATCGGAGACCGCCAACTCACCCTCGTCATGGTGGCTTCGACGGACCCGAAAGGTGTGGGGACGGCTCAGGGGGTCACGGCGATTGAGCCTCACGAGACAACTTGTTGGCTCGTATTGTCGAGCCGTCAGAGACGGCGAGGCAAGCCAAGGCGTCGTCGCCGTGAGCCCCTGGGCCGTCCACGCGCCTGCCGTTCAGATGGATGTAAACCCGCAACGAAAGCGGAAGGATGTGAACCGAGAGGAAGAGACGAAATGTCTAGCGGTAGCCTTCGAACCCACGACCCGTGTCGTACTTGAGGAACACGAGGTCGCCCGCCGCGATGTTGAGATTGAGGACACCATCGCTCACCGGAAGGATCTCCACCACGCCGGTGGGGCGAAGGACTTGCACTTGTGTCGTGGACACTCCCGCGGCGCCGGCGAAGTCGAAGCCGAGGGTGACACGCGCGGGTGTTTCGCCGTCGGTGGGGAAGCTGCCCTCTTCGTGGTTTGGATTCATCACCATCAAGTAGCGGTCACCAAAGCGGTCGTCGTAGAAGCCGAGGAGCACATCCTGGAAGAAGGTGCCTTCGGCGTCGACGCTCTGGAGAATGGTGTCGCCGCCGGCGCCCACGCGCCAAGCCGGAAAGTCGTCCGGAGGGTGCGTCCCAGGGATCTCGCGTGACGCGGCCCACGCCACGCCGGTGGAGCGAAGCCGGGTCTGTGCGCGACCGTAGACGATGAGCTCTCGGTTGATCTCCGCCACCGCCGTGAACTGAGCGGTGGTGGCTGCATTCCAGTCGTCGGTGGCCGTGAAGAGCGATGTTGGGATGCCTTCCTCGTTGCCGCCGAGCACGTTGTAGAGGAACCAAGAGTGACCCGTGAACCCGGCGAGGAGTCCGCTAAAGGCGTCCCAGCGAAGGTCCGATGCCGCGCTGACCGGGTCACCGGGACCTCGGTACGCGCGCATATAGCGCCATGCCGGAATACCGCAGGCAAAGGACGCATTTCGGAACTTCATCATCGTCGAGAACTGACCGTTCCCGAAGGAGTAGCGATCGTAGCTAAAGATGTCGGTGTCGCCGGCGGCACAAGCTTCACGAAGGAACGCGTCGATCTCAGGCGCCAAGTACGTGAAGTTGAAGACGCGCAGTGGCTCCGGGTCGGCTTCTCGAACGCGGGCAAGCCCGGCCATGATCTCGGTGAAGTGTGCGCGATCGCGCGGCTCGTCACCGATTTGATATCCGATGAGTCCTGCAGGCCTTGGCGCACCACCGAGGAGCATATTGTTCGTTGAAGAGTTGCCTCGACTATCCACCCAGGTGAGCCAGCGTGCGTCTGGGCGCGCGGCCTTCCATCCTGCGATGGCTTCGGGCAATCCTGTTTGCCACAGGTGCACAGCGCTCGCGTTGAACTCGTCGAAGTAGCGATTGGCCGCCGCGGCGGGTGGCGGACCCATGCGCACGGAGAGCGCTGAGACGAAGGGGTCGTTGTTTCGAACCCACTCCCATGCGCGGCTTCGTGGCCAGTCCGCCGGGAAGTCTGGGAGCGGGCCAGCATCTGGCGGTCCGGCGTCCCGCGGGCCGGCGTCGAATCCGGGTCCGGCGTCGACACCCGAATCCGTGCCCGGTCCAGCGTCTAAGCCAGCGTCGAGTCCTCCGGCGTCCGCCATGTTCGCAGCGTCGTCGCGCGCGATGGCGTCGCTCGCGGCATCCATCCCCCCGGCGTCGGGCGACGAGTCATCGCCGCAGGCCAGGGTCAAAACAAGAAGCACCGTCAAACAGCGAGTCACGCTCATGGGCTGAACCCTAGCCCATTGGCGTTCCTCTTCGCCGTGACCCCAAGTGCACATCGCGATCGCTCATCCGCCAACGCCCCCAAGCGGCCACAACAGTCTCAATGTAGACACGAACGTGCCACACGGGTCACCTTTGGGAGATTCGTCGCCTGACCCACCCCGATCGACCCGGGGTCGAGTAGTCTGCGCTTCGTGAAATCCGGGGACCTCGTCGACGGGCGCTATGAGATCCTCTGCGAAGTCGCATCGGGGGGAATGGCGACGGTCTATGCCGCCCGCGTTGTTGGTGCCGTCGGCTTTGAGAAGCTCGTCGCGCTCAAGCGCATGCTCCCGAGAGTCAGCGCGGACGATGGCTACCGGCGGATGTTCCTCGATGAGGCGAAGGTCGCCGCGCACATTCACAGCCCGTACGTGGTTTCCACTTTCGACCTCGGCGAGCAGGCGGATGGTTCGCTCTACATCGTCATGGATCTCGTCGTGGGCTCGGCGCTCTCGTCGATACTCGCAGGCAGTCACGGACGACAACTGCCCCTCGATGCGGTGGCGACGATCATCGAGCAAAGCGCGCGCGGCCTACATGACGCGCACATCGCGACGAACCACCTCGGCGAGCCCCTGCGTATCGTCCACCGTGACATCAGCCCGCAGAACTTGTTGGTGGGCATCGACGGGGCAGCGCGCATCACCGACTTTGGCGTTGCCCACGCGGCGAAGCGTTTGACGAAGACCGTCGGCTTCAAAGTAAAAGGCAAGCTCCCCTACTGTTCGCCGGAGCAAGCACGAGCACAGCCCTTGGATGGCCGTAGTGATGTCTTCGCACTCGGCATCGTAATGTGGGAGGCACTCACGCTACGGCCTCTCTTCCAGCGGAGCTCGCCGGCGGAGATCCTCGCGGCCCACACACAACCCGTCGCGTCGCCGCTCATCTACCGACCCGAGATTCCACCGGCGCTTGCCAACATCGTGCTCCGTGCGCTTCAAACAGACCCGAGCGAGCGCTTTCAGAGCGCGCTGGAGATGGCGGAGGCGATCCGCGCGACGGGCATCAGCGCGCAGACATCGGACATCAAGTCCTTGGTACAAGAGATGGCCGGGCCCGCGGTCATGAGGCTCACCTCGAGCATCAAACGAGCCATCGCAAACCCGGCGTTGGGTTCCTCCGCCGCCCCACCCTCTCCGCTCGCACACCCCGTAGCCGCGCGCACCTTAGGGACGAAGACGATGATGGCCCTCGGAGGGCAGGCCCCTGCTGGTCGCGAGCAGCGTCCATCCGTCCCGACGGTCGCCGCGAAGAGAGAGGCGGCCAAGACCATCTCCGAGCGGCCTTCGGCGCGGCCGAGTCGGCGCGGCGGGCTCGTGGAGATGCCGGCCCAGGCGCCACCCGCGGCGATGCCGGCGCAGGCTCCAGCGCATTCGCAGCCACCACCCATGCAGCAAGCTCCGGGTGCCTCAACTGGGCGTCGCAAACAGGCGCGTCGCTTTCGCTACATCGCTCTCGTCGCAAGTATGTTGGTGCTCGGTTTGCTCCTCGGAGGCATCGGCGTCTACGCCGCGGTCTCCGGCGCCGCAGAAACCGAGGTACCGCCAGCACCGGTCGTCGCTGTCGCCCCTGGCTCTCCGACGCCTGCGGCCGTCTCCCAGGCGCCTCCGGGTTCTCCCTCGCAGCCTCAACCCACGAGCCCAGACCCCAGCGCCCCAGAAGTGCCTGGTGTTCCGGTGGCGAACCCGGCCACCCCGGACCCCGCGCTGCTCCCGGACAAGCCAGAGCGGGTTCACCAGACCAGACCGAGCCCAGAGACTCGCATGCAGGCGTCAAGGGCACGGCGCAGGGCGAGGTGCACCAACACCTGCCAGTACGCGAACGACAACGACTGCGATGACGGCGGCGAGAACTCGCTCACAGGCCTGTGTGCATTTGGCACAGACTGCAACGACTGCGGGAGCCGAAGCGCGGTCAGCTGCACCAACACCTGCCAATACGCGCGAGACGGAGAGTGCGACGACGGCGGGAGAGGTTCGCTTCATGCCGTCTGCCCGCTGGGCACGGACTGCGCCGACTGCGGCAATCGCTGAGCTTCGTTGTCGAACGCGCCCCTAGCGCAGGCGCGCTTCGAGGAATCGCGTCATCGCGGCGCGCACGCGCTCGCGCTCACTGAGAACGATGAAGTGCCCCGCCTCAAAGACGACGCTCTGGGCGTGTGTTCGCTCGACGTAGGCGCGCATGACTCGTGGCGAAAACATCGCGTCGTGGCGCCCGTAAAGGACGAGCGTCGGCACCCCAGCACGCCCCGCGCGCTGGGCTGCACCTGCGATGAGCACCAACCCTTCGATCTGTCGCCGGAAACGAGGAGCGAGGAGCGCGGCGCCTCGCGCCCCGGCACTTAGACCCACAAGGACCACCGGCCCCTGTGCGATATCGAGTGTCGTTCGCAAGATCTCGCCTCCCTGGGCGCTGCCCCAGTCGCCCTTCGTGCCAGTGCTTGGGCAGAGCGTCTCGTAGCCCGCCTCCTTCGCTGACTGCGCAACCTCCCAACAGATCGCTCCGATGTTGCCCCCGTACCCATGAAGAAAGACGACCGTCCCCCGCGAATCATCGACTCGGTAACGGAGCATCTCAAAGCTCTCTGGCGACTGCCCCAGCACTAACGTGGAGAGCAGCGGCGAAGGGGCGTAGTCGCCTGCGGCGTCCATCTCGTCGTATGTATCGCGGAAAAGTGTTCCGAGCGTGTCGCCTCGCTCCGGCAGAAGAGACAGAGCACTGAGCAACGTCGACGCGCCGCCGCTCAGGTCACGCTCGTGAATGAGACGCGCCAGGGCGTTGCTGCCAACGTTCGAATGGCCCACCTGCTCGCTGCTAAAGCGCCCGCCGCCCCCGGTGAACATGCGAAACGTCAGCGTGGCGACGAAGAGCGAGAGGCCGGCCCAGCTTAGGCGCCGACGCGTATTTTTCGAGAAGCCAAGCCAGATCAATGTCAGCGCCAGCAGATAGCAGGCGCCACTCCAAGAAGGCGGCGAGACGAGCCCCACCGACACGACGGGAACGATGAGGCACCCCAGCACCACGAAGCTCGCACGTTTCTGCTTTGGCTTATCCTCCAACGGCTGCCGAACGAGCCTGCACTTCGGTCTATTCCAACGCTGCGAGTTTCGGAGAGGGGCATGCGGAACACGGTAGAATGATGAATGATGGACGGCGTCCACCTTTTTCCGAACCCCAGACAGACTGGCGAAGATCCCCTCATGACTCGCGCCCCAGACGCTTCACGGCGGGAATATGTAGCCCGCGTCAATCGCGTCATCGACTACATCGAGCAACACCTTCCGGAGCCGATGCCTCTGGCCCGCCTCGCAGAGGTCGCGTGCTTCTCGCCCTTCCACTTTCACCGAATCTTCAAGGCCCTGACCGGCGAAACGCTCACCGCCTTCGTCCAGCGCCTGCGAGTCGAGCGAGCCGCCAGTATGCTCGTCACAGACCCGGACATACCCATCACGCACGTCGCCCTGGACTGCGGCTTCGCGTCGTCGGCGAGCTTCGCGCGCGTCTTCAAGGGCACCTTTGGGATGAACGCTACGGATTGGCGTCGAGCCGCACCGGAGGAGCGAATGGCGAACCGCAAGATCGGACAAACGTTCCGCAAGGATCGGAAAGCCGGCGTGGACGCAGGCGCCTATTTCATGTCTTCGAACCTCTTTTCGAAGGAAGATGACATGATCCCAAGCCCCAAGATTCAAGTAGAGGAGCTCCCAGAGCTCAACGTCGCCTACGTACGAAACGTCGGCCCTTATGCCGGCGACAGTGAGCTCTTCGGCGCGCTCTTCGGCCGCCTCATGCAGTGGGCGGGCCCGAGGGGCCTGTGCACACCTGACGCACAGTACCTAAGCGTTCCTCATGACGACCCGACGGTGACGGAAGAAGAGAAGCTACGCATCAGCGTTTGCATCAGTGTGCCAAAGGGAACGGAAGCCGAAGGCGACGTGGGCGTCATGAAGCTCAGCGGCGGCGCATACGCTGTGGGGCACTTCGAGGTCAAAACCGAAGAGATTCCAGACGCCTGGAACGCGATGATGGGAGACTGGATGGCGAGTAGCGGCTACCAGCCCGATGACCGCCTCTGCTACGAACGTTGCCTCAACAACCCGAACGAGCACCCGGAGCATCTCCACATCATCGAGATCTGCGTCCCCGTCCGCCCACTCTAAAAGCGCTCTCATGGTACGCTCCCGCTACACCCGGCGAGGGGCGACCCATGGAGATCATTCTTGAGCTGATACTGGAGGTTGTCCTCGCCCTTGTCTTCAATGGTCCCTTCATGCGTGGCGTGCGCGAAGGGATGGGCGACGAGGGTGAGTCCGAAGGCGCGAATGAACAGGGCTCCAGGCGGAAGCCTCTAAACCCTACGCTCATGCTCCTCTTCTATGTGGGGGCAGGGGTCATGACCGGGTGGGTGAGCCTCATGGTGACCCCGGAACACATGCTCCAGAACAAGATGTTGAGCTACATCAACTTGGCCCTCTCACCGCTCATCGCCGGCGCTATCATGATGGCCATCGGCGCGCGCCTGAAGAATCGAAACGGGTGGTTGCACCTCGACCTCTTCTTCTACGGATACGTGTTCTCCCTCGCGTTTAGCCTCACCCGCTTTGTCCTCGCCTACGACGTGTTCTGACTTTCACTCGGATGCAAAGCGGACGCTGTTCTGGTCGTCCTCTTCGGCTTCGGCGCGCCGGCCGGCGATGGTCGCTCGCTCGGCCTCCCAGCGTTCTTTGTGCTTCAGAACCGCTTCATTCTCAGCGCGCGCTTTGGCGAGCTCGCTCATTCGCGTCGCCACGTGGGCACGCGCTTGGGAGAGAAACGCTTGTTCTGACGCTGCTTCGCCGGCGAGTTCGCTGCGACGGCCTCGAAGGCGTGTGTCGTAGTCCATGTCTCGCTGCAGCTCGTCTGCGCGTGCAAGCCCGCGGTGCTTTTGAGCCGCGCGCGTCTCGGCGATGAGTGCTTCGTGAGCATCACATCGTGCTTGGGCTGCAGTGAGCTTGGCCTCTTGGGCGCTCTCCGCCTGGCGCGCCTCACCCAGCGCGCCCTTCGCCCTATCGAGCTCACGTCTCCGAAGCTCCAGCGCCGCCTTGAGTGGATACTCCTCGCGCATCACCCGCTGAGTCTATCACTCCGGCGGAAGCAAACGCTCGCCATCCACGCTCACCGCAACGGAGGGGCCTTCCGTCCCCCACTGTCCTTCGAGGTTTGCGACGACGGTGTCCGTGATCAAGTCACCGCTCGTGTCTTCGAGGCGTACGTTTCCGGCGCTTCGCACCTCGGCCCAAGACTCGTCGAGGGCGGAGTACGCGACATCCAACTCTTCGACGAGCACCGCGATGCTTCGCTCACAGACGGACTGCGCACACTCCGCGCTGCAGGAGTCGATGGGCGAGGGTGAGGATTCGCAGCGCGCGAGAGCGCTCACCCAGCCAGAGACGGTCTCGTAACCCGCCTCGACGGCGGAGCGACGCGCGAGCGCTCGAGAGAGAGAGCCCGCGCTGAGGTGGATGTTCAGACGCTCGACCACCAGCGTTTGGCCGCCCTCGTCGACGCTGGCCCGCAACTCAACGGGGGCGTTGAACCCCGTCGCCACCATACCGAGGGAGTCCCCGGAGACGCGCACGTCCCGGGTCGCCATCATCACGGTCTCACCGAGTCGGAGGTCCGCCACAATGTCGACCTCGCCCAAGCTGGCACGAACTTCCTCGGCCATGGCGCCGAGGGCCACATCGAAACCGGCCGCCTGTTCGCGAATGCGCATCGCGTAGCTTTGGTCCAGGCCGCGCTCGCGAGCCGCTAAGAGTTCGGTGAGCTGTTCCGTTGAGCCCGCCTCGAGCAGGAGCTCCTCGAGAGCGTTCAAGAGCATCTCCGCATAAAACTCTTCGCCGATCTGAGCGCCGAGAAGAGCGTCGAAGGTTGGCTCTTGAAGTGCCGAGACGTCGAAGCGTAGGTGCGTTTCGTAGGCGCCCGCGCTGCGCAGCCCAAAGTCCGTCAGCAATACATCTGTGGTCTCCATACCGCCGGGATCGACCATCACACCGTCGACGCAGCCTGCTGCGAGGAGCTCGGCTCCGTCGAGACGGCCCACGATGGCCAAAGGGACGCCGGCTGGGATGCCGACGAACTCGACGGAGCGATCTTCGCCCAGGGAGCGGTATCGGGTTCGTTCATCGTACACACGTTCGTCATCACAGGTTGCACCCGTGAGCACCGCGACGCCCAGGTCACCGACGCGCTCGCCTTCGTAGAGTGGCGTCACCGTCAGTCGACCAAAGCCGCTGTCGCTAACGGAGACGGTGACGTACACGGCGGAGGCGTCTTCGGCGGAGACGCGGACGCGGAAGGTTCCTGCGACGGCCCCGGCTATGACCGTGACCATTCCCTCGCCGTCCTCGTCCGTTGTGATCTCAAGGTTGTCCAAGGACGAGTCATTGGCGGTGCCGTCGAGGGCGATGTTCAAGGTCTCACCCGGGAGGACCCGTCCCAGGCGATCGCTGTAGCGGACGCGAATCTCCGAGATTGCTCCCTCGCTCAAGGTGAGACGAGTAGCGGAGAGGAGTTGCAGGGAACGTGTCTCAAGCACCATCACGTCCGGAACCGAGCCATCTGGCTCGTCCGTTGAGATGTTGCCGCACGCCGCGCTCAACACGAGCACGAAGAGCAAGCTGGTAATTCGAAGCATAAGAAGGCTCAAAGCATAGCGGTCCATTTCGGCAGGGGCCAAGTCGAGGCCACGGATAGCGCCAATAGGTCGCCCAAAGACCTACAAAGGCCGACATTTCCCCGATCGTTTGAGCCTTGTGGAGAAGCGTTTGCGATCAGGGGTCACATGGGGCTAGTAGGGTCCTGCAAACAACCTCCGCCCTGATGTAGGGCGATGAATACGCGAAAGCGAGAGAGCGAGAAAACATGGCGCGCGAAGGTCTCAACAAAGTCATTCTGATCGGAAATCTTGGGCTCGACCCAGAACTCAACTTCACCCAGGGCGGGCAGGCTCGCCTCAAGATGCGTCTCGCCACGAGCGAGTCGTACATGAGCCGCACCGGCGAACGCCAAGAGAAGACGGAGTGGCACACCATCATCGTTTGGGGAAAGCGCGCCGAGGCCCTCGGCAAGTTCCTCACCAAGGGGCGCTCACTCTGCGTCGAAGGTTCCATCGAGTACCGTCAGTGGGACGACAAAGACGGCAACAAACGAAACTCCACCCAGATCCGTGCGCGGAACATCATCCTCCTCGGCGGTGGCCAGGGCGGCGGCGGCGGCGGTGACTACGGCGGCGGCGGCGGCGGCGGCGGCTACGGAG
>JBGCFM010000179.1:0-7776 GCA_045106895.1 Polyangiales bacterium
CGCTGGAATCTTTCGCCACCACTGCTAAGCCTGGGGCTTGCCTATGACTGACAAGCGCACCATCCACTTCGTCTCCCTCGGCTGCGCGAAGAACCGCGTGGACACGGAGATCATGCTCGGCGTGAGTGACGCCGGCGGCTACTCCCACGTGGAGGACCCCGCCGACGCGGAGGTCATCGTGGTGAACACCTGCGGTTTCATCGGCGCGGCCAAAGAAGAGTCCGTGGAGACGATTCTGGAGATGGCGGAGCACAAAGAAGACGGTCGCTGCGAGCAGCTCGTCGTCGCCGGCTGTCTCTCCCAGCGCTACCCGGAGCAGCTCGCCAGTGAGATGCCGGAGGTCGACCACTTCCTCGGCTCCTCGGACATGCTCAAGCTCGGCAGCGTTCTTCGAAAAGAAGCGGATCGCATGCTCGTCGGCAACCCCGCCGAGTACACGATGAAGGCCACGGACCCACGCATCCTCACGCAGCGCGGTCATAGCGCCTACGTAAAGATCGCCGAAGGCTGCAACCGCAGCTGCTCGTTCTGTTCGATTCCGAGCTTCCGCGGGAAGCAGCGCTCACGTTCGATTCCCGACCTCGTGGAAGAAGCCAAGGCGCTTGTCGCGGCGGGCGTCGTGGAGCTCAACCTCATCAGCCAGGACACCATCAGCTACGGCCGAGACTTGGACGAGCGCCCTACTCTGGCGCAACTCGCCACGGCCCTCGGCGACGTCGAAGGCGTGCGCTGGGTTCGGCTCCATTACTTATACCCAGAGACGCTCACCAAAGAGCTCATCGATGTGCTGGCGAACCACCCGAAGGTATTGCCCTACGTGGACATGCCGCTTCAGCACGCCGCCACGAATATGCTCAAGATCATGCGCCGAGGTCACGGCGGCAAGCGCCTTTACGATGTCGTGGACAAGCTGCGCGCGGCGATCCCCGACATGGTCTTCCGCACCACCTTCATCGTCGGCCACCCCGGCGAGACGGACGAGGACTTCGAAGAGCTCCTCGAGTTTGTACGCTGGGCGGAGTTCGACCATGTGGGTGTATTTCTGTACTCCCCAGAAGAAGGAACGCGCAGCGGCGAGATGGAAGCTCAGGTGGACCCCAAGGTCGCCAAGCGCCGTCACCGCGAGCTGATGCGCACCCAGCGTCCTATCAGCAAGGCCCGACAAAAGAGCCGTATTGCCACGGAGATCGACGTCCTCGTGGACGGAATCAGCGACGAGAGCGAGTTCCTTCTCGAGGGCCGCTGGTGGGGGCAGGCCCCTGAAGTCGACGGCAAAGTCTACCTGGCGAACGGCGACGCCGAGCCCGGCGAGATTCGAAAGGCCCTGGTCACGAACGCCGCCGCCTACGACCTCATGGCAGACCTACTGACCCGCGAAGGCGAGTGGGTGGCGCCTCCCGGCACACGAAAGCCGCGGAAACGCAAAGTGAAGCTCCGTACGCTGCAGTAGTTTTCGGGGGAGCTGGATGCGTACGCGCCAGCAGACTGAACGTTACGTCTGAGGTGTAGGTCCCGGGATCACACTCACAGGGAGCATGTCGAAAGATTGTCCCCCCCATACACGGGTGTTACGTTGCTTGTTCATGGTTGAAGTCGGCAGTCTAATCAGTGACTTGCAGTCGTATTATCCGGCGGCCGACGTCGACTTGATCGATCGCGCCTACGCATACTCGCAGAAGATGCACAACGGCCAGATGCGCAAGTCTGGAGACCCGTACTTCATTCACCCGGCAAGCGTCGCGCGAATCATCACGGGCATGCGACTCGACCCGGCGAGCGTCTGCGCGGCGCTCTTGCACGACGTCGTCGAAGACACGGACGTCACCGAGAAAGACATCGAGCAGCTCTTCGGCGCCGAGGTCGCGTTCCTCGTCGAGGGCGTCACGAAACTCGGCAAGGTAAACTTCGCGTCGAAGGCGGACCAGCAGGCCGAGTCGTTCCGCAAGATGCTCATCGCAATGGCGCGCGACATTCGTGTGCTCCTTGTGAAGCTCGCGGACCGTCTCGACAATATGCGCACCCTCGAGCACATGAAGCCTGCGTCTCAGGAGCGCATCGCCGCCGAGACGATGGACATCTACGCGCCCCTCGCCGGGCGCCTCGGTATCAACTGGCTCAAGGCGGAGCTCGAAGACCTCAGCTTCCGTTACCTCCATCCGGACGCCTACAAAGATCTCAGCGACACCATCGCCAAGCATGAGGACGCCAACGACAAATACGTCGACAGCGTCACCAAGGAAATCCAGAAGATGATGGTTTCCCGCGGCTTCGCCATCGAGGTGCAAGGCAGGCGGAAACACCTCTGGTCCGTGCACCGGAAGATGAAGCGCACGGACCTCGAGTTCGAGCAGGTCCACGACTACATCGCCTTCCGCGCCATCATGGAGAACGTCGCGGACTGCTACGCCGCCCTCGGCGTTGTTCACAGCACTTGGACCCCTGTTCCTGGGCGTTTTAAGGACTACATCGCGCTGCCTAAGCCGAATATGTACCAGTCGCTTCACACGACGGTCATCGGCCCCGGCACCCGCCGCATGGAGATTCAGATTCGCACGCCGGAGATGCAGCGAACGGCGGAACTCGGCATCGCCGCACACTGGCAGTACAAGCAGCAGACCGGCGGCCTCGACAAGCGCGACGCTGCGAGCTTCGCCTGGCTTCGGCAGCTCATGGAGTTCCAGCAGGACGTCGATGACCCCGTCGAGTTCTTGGAGTCCGTGAAGGTCGACCTCTTCACCGACGAGGTCTACGTGTTCACACCCAACGGGGATGTGAAGACATTCCCTCGTGGCTCGACGCCCGTCGACTTTGCGTTCTCCGTGCACTCCGAAGTTGGCAACCGCTGCACCGGCGCGCGCGTCAACGGTCAGATGGTTCCGCTGAGGCACAAGCTCCGCAACGGCGACGTCGTCGAGATCATCACGAGCAAGAACCAGAAGCCCAACAAGGACTGGCTCGACTTCGTTCAGAGCGGCCGCGCGCGTTCGCGCATCCGCGGCTACCTCCGCGGAGAAGAACGCAAGCGCTCCATCAAGCTTGGGCGCGACCTCGCGGAACGTGCGCTTCACAAGAAGGGCCTCTCCTTCGCTCGCTTGCTCAAGAACAAGCCCGAGCTCAAGCGCATGCAGGCGCACTACCGCGTCCTCGGCATGGACGAACTCTTTGCGCAGATCGGCTACGGCAAGGTTGAGCCGGCGGACTTCGCGAACGTGGTCGTGGGCGTCAAAGAAGGCAGCGACACCAAGGCCCTTCGGCCCAGCTTCTTCGAGCGCACCGTCCGCAAGGTTACCCGGCGCGACGACGACCGCATCATCATCGACGGCATGGACGACCTCCTCGTTCGTTTCGCGAAGTGTTGCTCCCCTGTCCCTGGTGACGACGTCATCGGCTGGATCACACGCGGCCGCGGCGTGACCATTCACCGGCGTGAGTGCCCACGTGCTCTGGAGCTCGACAAAGAGCGGCGCGTCGACGTCAATTGGGCGTCGAAGTCCAAGAAGGCGATGCTTCTCCCCGTCTCGCTGCGCATCGTCACGTCCAACTCGCCCGGTATCCTCACCCGCGTATCGAACGTGTTTACGGAGAACGGGCTGAACATCACCGAGGCGACGTGCCGCACGAGCGATGACGGAAGCGCGACAAACCTCTTCCAGTGCACCGTCGGCGACCTAGCCAGCCTGCGCACGGTGATGCGCGACATCGGCAAGATCAGCGGCGTCAAAGACGTCAAACGCCTCTAGTACCCGAGCTCGGGTACTAGTACGTCGTACGGCGCTTTCTGCGGAGAACCAGACACCTCTTTTCGAAGGGTGCTATGATTTGGCGTGGTACCCGACCTGCCCGTTTTTGACGATGGCGTTGAAGAAGCCACAGAAGTCGTTGGCGCCATGTCGCCAGGCTCCTTCTTCGGCGACCGCTTCCGCATCGAGGGCTCCTTGGGAGCTGGAGCGATGGGCGCCGTCTTCCATGCCACGGACCTCAGCCAGAACGAGCTGCCGGTGGCTCTGAAGGTGATGCTGAAAAGCGCAAAGGACGAAGAGGCGCGAGCGCGTTTCGAGCGTGAGTACAAAGCCCTGTCGACCATCAAGCACATCGGCATCGTCGACATTTACGGGTTTGGCTACGACGCCATGAGGAGAATGCCCTGGCTGGCGATGGAGAAGCTCGATGGCGAGACACTCCGTGGCTGCATCAAACGCAAAGGAGCCCTGGAAGCGCGTCGCGTCGCGCTGATCGTCGGAAACGTCGCGGACGCCCTTGAAGCTGCCCACGCGAAGGGCGTCATTCATCGAGACCTGAAGCCCGATCACATCTTCCTCATCGGCAAGAGCGGGCGCGTCAAACTCATCGATTTTGGCCTCTCTCTCGTACGAAACTCAAAGAAGCTCACGGCGACGGGGACGGTCATCGGTACGCCTCGGTACATGGCCCCGGAACAGATCGCTTCGGCGCACGCTGCGACGGCGGCGGCGGATGTATACGCCCTCGGCGTCGTTGCGTATGAAGCCCTCGTCGGTGACTCCCCCTTTGTCGCTTCGGACCAAGGACAGCTCCTCGGCGCGATCTTGGCGGGGCGCCGGAAGCCTCTCCTGGAAGCCCGCCCCGACCTGCCGCCGGCGCTGGAAGACGTGCTCAACAAAGCGATGGCGCCGAAGGTCGTGGATCGCTACCAAACGCCAGGCGAGTTCGCCGCTGCGTTTATGAGCGCGAGCGGCGTTTCCCCCACGCGCCAAGGGCCAAAGTCGCGACCCAAGAGCGGGCCGCCCAAGAACTACTACCTGTGGCTCGCCATCGGCGCGACTCTCTCCGCAGCGGTGAGCGCGGCATTGACGTACTGGCTAACCCGAGGCTAAGAGCGGTCGGCGATGGCTACGGGAAGCATGACGCTCGACCAGCTCGTTTCGGCGCTGGACATGGAGGACGTGGCTGAGGACCACGCCCTCGACGCGACGATGCGTCCGACGATCGCGCCGCGCTATCGGAAGAGCAAACGATCTCAGCCTCCCGCCGTCGAAGAGCGAAGGCTCCCTGAGCCCGCCGCCGAGAGCCGCTCATCCCACGAGCTAAAGATCAAAGGGCCTCTCGCCGAAGGCGGCATGGGGAAGATCCTCCTTGCTCAACAGGGCGGCCTACGCCGCGACGTCGCCGTCAAGATGCTCAAGGATGAGTTCCTTGAGCCCGCCTTCGCCGAGCGACTCCTTCGCGAAGCACGCATCCTTGGGCTCGTCGAGCACCCGAATATTGTGCCGCTCTACGCGCTCCACACGGACGAGCGAAACTCGCCGGCGCTGGTGATGAAGCGTATTGAAGGCGTGCCCTGGCGCGTCCTCATCGCCGACCCGAAACACCCGGCCTTTCCCGCCGAGACGAACGACATCATCGCGTGGCACCTGCGTGTGTTCATGCGTGTGTGCGACGCCGTTCACTACGCCCACAGCCGCGGCGTGCTCCACCTCGACCTCAAACCCGACAACGTGATGATCGGTGCTTTCCGTGAGGTGTACTTGGTCGACTGGGGCGTCGCCGTCGCGACGAACTCGACGTATCGCGGCTGGTTGCCGATGGCCGACGAGGTGAACGAGATCCTTGGGACACCCGCCTATCTCGCGCCGGAGATGGTCGACGTCGCTCAGCAATCCCTCGATGTCCGCACCGACGTGTACCTGCTTGGAGCGGTCTTGCATGAGATCCTCACCGGCGAGCCTCCGCACAAGGGCGACACGCTGCAGTCGATCCTCTACGCAGCCTATCAGGCTGGTGTTCCGGAGATGCCGGACGACCTGCCTCGAGAGCTCGGGCGAATCGTCAAGAAGGCGATGGACCCGAGCCGGACGAAGCGCTTCCAGGACGTCGAAGAGCTCCGCGCCGCGGTGTCCGCGTTTCTGGAACATCGAAGCGCTCTCGGCCTCGTACGCTCGGCGCGCACGGCCCTCGACGAGCTGCGCACCATCGTTGAAGAAGAGCCCTCACGGGCCAGCGGCCACCGAATCTCCATGTCCGTCGACCGGCAGAACGCGCACGTGCATCGCCTCTTTGGACGGAGCCGTTTCGCCTTCGCGGAAGCTCTGCGGCAGTGGCCCGAGAGCACCAACGCGGCGCTTGGCCAGCGTGAAGTGTTGATGTTGATGTGTCGCTACCACCTCGACCGTGGTGAGGCGGCGTCGGCAGAGGGGCTCCTCGAAGAGCTCGAACAAGGCGACATCAACGACGAGATTCGGGAGCTTCGCGAGAACGCGACGAAGCAGCGTCAATCCGCGGCGGCCCTGGAGCGGCTGCAGCACGAAGAGTCGGCGGAGCTGGGCCAAGCCATGCGCGGCAAGCTCCTCCTCGCCGTGTGCGGCCTGGTCTCATTGCCCACGCTCTTCGTGTGGCTCGCACAACAAGCCGGCTACTACACCTACGCGTGGTGGCACACCGTCGCCTACTCCTTGGGCCTCTGGATCTTCTCCGGCATCGCAGGCTACGTCTTCCGAAAAGACCTCCTCGCCAACCGCCGCGGGAGCCGCATCGCCATCGCCATGTGGATGATCGGGCTGATGGCCGTGTCTTTTCGTTTCGTCACCTACAGCTTAGGCATACGCGACCTCAGCAGCTTGGCCGTGGAGATGACCCTCCTCGGAGACGGAGCGCTCATCGCCGGCATCCTCGCGGATCGCCGCATGCTCTACGCGGCGCCGGGCTTCTTGCTCGCGACGGTTTTGATTCTTTGTCTGCCGGAGCACTCGGTTCTGTGGACATCCCTTGGCGTGGCGACGGGGCCAGGGGCGCTGGCGATTCAGTGGCTAAGAACGCCGCCGAGCGACGGGCAAAACAGCTAGATTAGAGGGCCTGGACCTTCAGGCCATCGGGCCGGCCGAGGACCGAGACGTTCACGAAGATGTCCTCGTGCAATCCCGCGCTACCTTTTGCCTTCTCGTCGTCCCACTCAAGATTCCACGACCAACTGGAGTCCCAGACCTGGTCGGAGATTGGGCCCAGGAGTGCCTCACGATGCTCTGTCGACGGTGCGCTCTCTGTCCACAGAAGAAGCTTGCACCATAGCTTCTCTCCCTCGAACGCTAGTTCAACCTCCGCGTCCACGACCCAAGAAACGTTCTCCAACACATTGAACACATCGAAGCCCTCCGCTGGCTGAACACCATCAAAGCAGCGCACCTCTTCGGCCGCCGATGCTCGCTCTTTCTCGCCATCGACGAAGGTAAGCTCTGCGGGGTAACGAACTACGATCTGATGAGTCGCCACAAGGGCCGCGGCCGGAGCGGACGTTAGCGTGAGACCAAGCGTCGCGAGATGTTCCCCAACGGAGTGACGCAGACGTTCACGTTCTTCGCGGTCTATCTTCGCGATGTATGTGGACAAAATCACCTTCGCGCGTTCAATAAGGGGCACCGCGTGCGGCACCAACTCGCACTCAAACGCCAGGCCGAAGGCCATCCGCCCATGCTTGTCCGGATCCCGAAGGCTCGCTGCGGCTTCCGCCGTTCGAATAGCTCCCGACAATCCCAGGAGGGTTGGATTGTTGGCTTGCAGCTGATTGTCCAGCCACTCGAGAACGTCCAGCATGGGTCCAACGTCTCTCGCTCTTTGCGCGAATGCAAGAAGCAGATGGCGGAGCGGGCTCGGGCTCGGACTCGGGCTCGGATGGCCACTGAGCGGCGCGTTGAGTTACGATCGCCGCATGGCCACGGCAATCGTGTATCACTGGAAACTCCATCCTGGGCGAGAAGATGAATTCACCGCGGCTTGGCGTGAAGTCACGTTGGCCATCTACAAGCA
>JBGCFM010000018.1:0-34032 GCA_045106895.1 Polyangiales bacterium
GAGGCCCTTCAAGTCCTCGACGCCGTCGCGGCGATGACGTACCGGCTGGTGCACCCGCGCCGCTAGCGCGGGCCGCTGACGACAGCGAGCGCCCGCGAATGTCGCGGGTGCTCAAGGTCGGGGACGGCGCGTGTGCTTCAGGCGGGGTGAACCCGCTCCATCGGGCGCTACTTCATTCCTGCCCGCGACGAATGCTCCAAGCTACCACAGCGGAAACGGTGCTGTTTTGGCGGATCGGGAAGTTCAGCCTATCCAAAGTCCCGAGGGCGGTTCAAAGTAGCTAGCCAATGAGTGTCTTGACGCAGATTCGAACCACCGCACGTTCCCCTCGCTCCTTCGACATGGAGATCATCCAGATTCATCCGGACGCGACCGTTGCGGCACCGGACCACGAAGAAGATCGCCTCGCTCTGACTTTGCTCTTCATAGTCGACCTCATCTTACGGCGAGGCCACCACGGGCCCCTGGCTCAGTGGGTCGCCGAAGCGCTTGGCGTGGCCTCGGTCGAGGAGATGACACTCGACGTTGAGGCTATTCTCCGCGCTTGGGATCCACTGATTGAAGACGCTGATGTGATCAGTCACCGGCCTGCGGCGGCTGAAGCTTGGGAAAGCGACGCCCCGACAACGAGTCTCGTCGAGCAAGGAAAAGTCGCGCGGCTTCAGCTTCGCGTGACTCTTTCCACCGACATCGATTGTACCCCGTTCGCCGAGGGCGCCTCGATGGAGACGTCTCTCGACACGGCAGCGCTAGGTTGGCTCTGAGCGTGGAACGAGCGCGCGCCAATCTGTTGAGTAGAGGCGAGTTTCCGATCACGGCGTTGTGCATGAACGGGTGCACGCTTAGGCGCCGGAGTCGCGCGCGCTTCGGGTAGACTCTCGGCGGTGGAGACTCGCGACGGCTTGAAGGTGCGAGTCTCGATGTCCGGCGAAGGCTACCGAGATACCGAGCGCACCACGGAGATCCAGCTGGAGTCCATGGAACGTGAGGAGGTCTCCTTCGTACACGCGCCCGCGCTCCGGGACTCTGGGCGCTTTCGCCGTCCGACGCTCATCGCGCTCGCTTCGCTCCTGCCGATGATCCTGCTGCTCAGCGCGTCAGACCGCGACGCCCTGGTGACGGCTCTCGAGTGGGCCTTCGTGGCCGCCGTTGCGCTCATCGTTTGGGGGGTCACCTATATCGATGGCGAGCGCGTTACGCGACGCCTGGCGGAAGCCGTCGATGATGACGCGCCGGACGCCGTGGAGCGAACGAGCATGACGGTCCGACCGGCGCAATCCATGGTTCTCGTCGGCGGCCAGCATCGCGAAGCGGGCGGCGGCGTGCGCGACGTGAAGTGCGTGCGCGTCGAGGAGTCCGTCGTGGAAGGACACAAGACGCTTCTTGCGGAGTACGCGGATGGTGGGCGCGCGGTGCTCTTGGCGGACCTCAGTGAGGTAGAGCTTGCAGAGGTCTGCGCCTGTGCGCGCGCCCACGACTTGAAGGTGCTTTGAGCCCGCGAAGGTGGGTTCAAACGCAATGCGCCGGAGGAACACTTCACATCATGATCGCCGCCTCGCTTAGCCATGGCCGCCTTCCCATGGCCGACTTCCCATCGCGGGCAAGGGCGCTAGGCTTCGCTCATGTCCATCGTGAAGATCAACGCCATCTCCGTCCCTGAGGGCAAAGGCCCCGAGCTTGAAAAGCGCTTCGCCGCCCGCGCCGGCGAAGTCGATAAAGCTCCTGGATTCGAGGAGTTCATGCTGCTGAGACCGACTCAGGGCGAAGAGCGCTACTTCGTCGTCACACGCTGGGAGTCTGAAGACGCGTTTCAGGCCTGGCGAAAGGGCCGAGCCTTCGAGAAGCAACATCGCCAGACGCACGAAGACGGTGGAAAGGGCGGCGCGAAACCAGCGCATCCCGTCGCCACGGGCGCGTCGCTCCTGGAGTTTGACGTCGTCTCGCTCACGCAGAAAAGCGATGGCTAGCACTCGCTTTGCGCACCGACACCTACTGCGGCCGTGACCCCGGGGGCCAGATGGTGAACACCGCCTTGACGGCCTGAAACGCGCCGTCGCCCTGCGCTTGCGCTTCCGCGTTGACCTGAATGCCTTCGCGGCTCAGCACGGCGCGCAGCTCCGCGGAGGCGCGTGCGCTCGCTTGCGGCGGGCCGATGACTTGGACTTCGATCCAGCCCGCTCCGCGTAGCTGAGCCAGCGGGAGCGAGGCCACGTCGAGGCGCATGTCCACGGCGCCACCGAAGGCGACGTAGCCGATGATGACCTCGACGGTGACGGGCTCTACGTGAATCTCGAGCTGCGCTTCGGCGGCTGGAGTGACGGGCCTGGCGACACGGACGCGTGGCGCGGGGTTGGCGCCGACGTTCCGCGCGCCGCACGTGGCGATGGTCAAACGCTCGTAGCTCCCGAGCCCAAACTCGAGACCAACGCTGATGTAGTGCTCGCCGGCGAAGGGGCCCGCGATGCCCGCGCGGTAGCGGCCCGACAGCGCGACGCCGACGCCGCAGGTGGCGAACTGCACGCCGACGCGCGCGTCCACGAAGGCGCCGGGTCCGACCTCCTGAGGCGTGTCGCCGAACACACCGATGGCGCCGGCTCCGCCTTCGACGAAGAGGAAACGTCGCCGCCCGAGGAAGCCGCGCAAGCCGAGGGAACCGGTGACGAAACGTGAGAAGGGCGCCCGGGCGTTCGAGCGCGCGTCATCGGTCCGCAACGCACCGAGCTCGACCCGCAAGCGCGGTTCGAGGAAGCGGTGAATGTTGAGACCGAGGGCGACTTCGCCGTTCATCCAAGCGCCCGTGCCGAAGACGGTTCCATAGGCCACGCCCAAGCTAAAACGAAAGGGCCCGCCGGCGTGCGCTTCGGAATAATTCCGGGGCGCGTGGAGGCGAAAGACGGGGCCGAGGCCGAAGGTCAGGAGCACGGAGCGGTTGGGGGTGCCCGCCTCGCCGAGGCCTTGAAGGTAACGCAGGGCCAGCTCGACCTCGACGGCGGTGGTGCCGTTGCGGACGGACCCGCGCGTCAACGTCAGCCCAAAGCCCACGAGGGGATGGGACTGAGCGCGCTCAGTCAACGAAACCGCGTATCCACCTTGTACAAAGAAGCCCACGGAGCGCCGTGCGGCCTCGTCGTAGAAACGCCGGAACAGGACGCGGCCCGTGAAGGCGTGGAGTCGCAGGCTTGGGAACACCTCATCGACGACGCCGTCGCCATCACGATCATGCGCTGTGTTGCGCGCGCGCTGCACCAGCCACTCGGCGCCGAACCCAAGCCAGCGCGCGGGCCATAGAGAGAGGTCGACGCCGCCTGCAAAATTCCGCTCCACGTTGTCCGCAGCGTCGAAGCCCACGCCGGCGCCCATCCAGAAGTGACGGCCAACCTCAAGCCCTGGGTCACGAGACGGCGGATGGCACGTGTAGGGGACGCCGCTCCGCTCTCTCGGGATGAGCTGACCCGGCGCGCAGGGAGGCAAGCCTCGGAAGTTGGAGCGGGGCCAGTCCGTCGTCGCTGTCATCTCCGTCGCCAGCGGCGGCGCTGGCGCCAAGGTCGGCGCGGCCGCGGGCTCAGTCGCCGCGGGCTCAGTCGCGGGCTCCGTCGACGGCGACTGCCGAGCCCACTCTGGCACAGGGGGGCCTGATTCCGCTCCGGACTGCGCCTCTACACGAGCTGTGAGCGTGGTGCAGAGTGCGGCGCCAAGGGTGAACAGGAGAGCGCCGAAGAGTGGTGAGTCACTATGCATACAAGACATCGACGTTTACCTGGCTCACAACTTCACGACGACGGATAATGACGGTAGCGCGTGTCAATCGGTGAGCCCTCTCCCAGGTGTCTTGACCTTACTAGCTGCGCCCGGATTCCGCGTACACCCGATTCATCGTGGCTTCCGGCTCCGTCTTCCATGAGTTGAGCGTGTACTCGTCGTAGCCAATGCGAACCCTCGGGCATCGTTCGCGGAGGCAGTCGAAGGCAGGCTCGATGTCCTCGGCCACGGCGTCGAAGGTCTCGCGATCACCGGTCCGTAGAAAGACCCACATCTGACTCTTCTTCTCGATGCCGTGTCGATCTTTGACGACGTGACGATAGGCCCAGGCGATGCGTTCGATAGGAACAGGAAAGAAGCCAGGGCCGAGGAGGAAGCTCTTTGTGAAGGAGAAGGCGCCCCAGGTCTCCCGCTCCTCCTGAAGCTCAGCGTCGAGTAGGGCGAACTCCGCCGGGGTGTGGACATGGCCAAGGTTGACGTGCCCAGCTACGCGCCCTGCCGTCGACCAGATCCTGAAGCCCCAAACGAGGACGCCAAGAGCGATGACGCCGCCGATGACGGAAAGAGGAATGCCAAGCTGAGGCAAGGCCAGAATAAAGAGCTGCGCCGCGATGTACACGAGGGCCACGACGGATACGCCGATCGCCGTCTTCGCCGTGCTGCGGTCTGCATCGGCGAGTTCTCGCTGAAGGGTCGGGAATTCGTGCTCCATGCGTTTACTCTCGAGTGCAAAGTTGCTTCGAGCGCAGACGATACGCGGAGTTCATGGACGAGGGAAGGGCGGTGCTCTCGGGAGGAGGGCCCTAGTGACCCAGGAGTGGGAGGTGCGTTGAGGCGCTCGATTAGGAACGCCCCGATGGCTCAGAGCCTAAAGCGCCGCGCGCTCCTCCGGCGCCCCAGCGCGCTCCTCTTCTTCTTCGTCGGGCCCTACGATGGGCGAGCCGCCCCGTCGGGAAGGGCAGCCGTGGGGTTCAATGTAGTCCGCGTTGTCGAAGTAGAAGTCCATGGGGACGGCGAGTCCGTCCCGGTGGGACGAGCCTGCATTCATGGGGCCGCAGTACCATCGAGGGTCTGGCCCGCTGCACTCGGCCGCGTGCGCTAGAACAAGAAACGCTGGATGATCCATGGGCTGGCGACGCGCATCTGAGTAACGCGGAACATTCCTCTCTTCGATGGCTCCGAGGCGGAGTCCAGGGGTCGCTGACGCTTCAAAGTGGCAGCTGGTGCAGAACGGGTTTTCATCATCGCCGGGTCGCTCCAAGAGGGGAGAGAGGTCGGGGAGCTGCAGCATATCGGTGCGAATGCACGCGGAGCTTTGGCCGTTGCGGTGGACACGGTCTGCACACACGCGACTTCCATGCTGCGGTGCGATATCCGTGGGCCGCTCATGGCTGGAGAGAGACATCTGCTCGCAGATGACCGTCGGCGACAGCCCGCTGATGTCCTCGAAGCGATTCGCTAGGGAGCGGAGGCGATCGCCGTTTGCACCCGCCGGAAGGTCACCCACCACGACCAACGTCCCGAGCGCCGTGTTGCAGATCTGCTCGTCAAACCATCCGAAGAGCTCGTCCTCGGGTCGAAGGCGATACACCTTCAGCTCATCGACCCATCCGCGAATGCCCAGGGATTCCCCGTCGCCGGCGCCATCATGAACAAGGACCTCGGGCGCGCCGATGGTCATCGTGCAGGAAGTGGAACAGGACGCTGGCATGAGGTCGAATCCATCGTCGAACTCCTCGTGAAACACGTAGGTGCCGTTCACGAAGACATCCGCCGTTCGATCACCGCCGTCGCTCTCCAAGCGGAAGCCGAGATGGATAAACGTACCTTCGCTCAACATTGTGCCAAGGCTCTGAACAGCCTGTACCTCTTCGTCCTCCATGAAGACGAGCTCGTAGGCATTGTAGGCGGCGCCGCGACGCAGGCCGATCCATGAGCCGTCGGGAAAATGAAAGAGCGCGCGCGTGGTGTGATTCGTTCCATCGCGCAGGTCGACAAACATGCCCACGTACCACGCATGATGACCGTCGCTCGGATACGTGAACTGGATGTGGTCGTTTTGACCGTCGAGGAACAAACCGCGCCCCAGCACGCCGCCCAATGCCACGGGTTCGACGCGTGCTCCGCCGCGAACCGTGAGCCTTTCCACGGGAGAAGCACCGGCTGCATTCTGCACGCGGACCTGCCCACCGAATTCTCGGTTCGGGTCGGTGTTAAACGTCGTCTCCGAGTTCGAATCGAAATAGCCCGATGAGATGAAACCATCGTCGATCTCCATGGCGGACGCGCCCATATTCGAACGGATACTGTGGTCATGGCTCGCGGACACGTTCATGTGCGCCACGACGAAGGCCTGCTCGTTCATGTATTCGTCGAAGGCGACCTCGCTCACGTGTTGGTTGTTCGAAGTCATCGTCCATACGACGTCGAAGGGAAGCGTCGGCCTGAGCGCATCGAACTGATTGAGGCGATTCTCAAAGGACTCGATGAGGCTGACGTCGAGTGGCGTGTAGCGGAGAGTGCCGTTGGCGTAGAGCGGCAAGCTGTACTGCAACATGTAGGAGCCTTTGTCCGTCGCCACCGGTCTTCCGCCCAAGTTGGAGGCGTTGAGCCCGTTGTCGAGAAGCACCATCTTCCCGCGCGTCCAGGCGCCCATCACCGCGACCTGATGACCCGCGCCGGTGGCCAGTCCCCGCCGGGTGCGCTCGGTGAGATGTTCTTCATCTCGGGCTGGGGCTATGTGGTCGTTGCGACCATCCACGAACACTCGATCGATTTGATGGTCGAATGCGCGATAGGTTTCCCGGCGCTCATTGTAGGCGGCGAAGAAAATGTTCCGGCCGTCTCGGTCGATCCAGCCGTACGCATAGCGACCGATGGCGCCGAGGGGGATCTCTTGTCCGCTTGGGTCCCGAAAGTGACCGCCGTCTGGATGAGCCACGGGATAGCTCGCCATCTCTTCGTCCACGGGCATCAAGCTGATGGGCAAGTACGATGAAAATCCACTCGCGTCGCAGGGCGCCACGCTGTTGGTCGAATAGTAGAAGCCCTCGACGGCGTTGAGCACTAGCACCTGGCCGTCGCCGGTGGTGACGAGCTCAAAGAGCCGAGTTCCTCGAAGGACGCCGGTGGTATCTCTCCCATCCCAGGTGCTCACGCCGCTGCGATCAGCCGTGGCGTTTCGGTTCGTGTCGAAATGAAACTCGCTCGATCGCCGTTGGTTGTAGAGGAACTCACACCAAGCCGGCGCGTTCGGGTTCGGCGAGGTTCCACTCGAATAGCATCTCGCCGGCACATGGTGGGTGGTCACGACATCTTCGCCTCTGTCGATACGGACGGGGATCGAATCCACCGTGCCAAAATCGGCGATGGACACATCACCATAGTCCTCGAGCTTCGAGGAGAAGTCCCAAGGGAAGAGACGCGCCAGATCGTAGGGGGCGAAATCCGGCAAGACGTAGTGGCCAGACTGCGTATCGAAAACCTGTCCAGGGTTGTCCGGATAGATCCACGATCGGGGCCCTGTTCCAGACCCGTTCCCCGCCGTGCAGGACATGGCGTCCGGAACGAATACTGTGACCGGTGCGGAGCGGAGTTCAGTCCGCGACGCGCCCGTCGTGGATGACGCGGACGCGAGGTAGGTGACGCGATAACACAGGCCATCCACGAGCGTATTGTCTTCTTCTTCTGCAGGTGCGTCAGCGTCGAGTTCGTAGTTGAAGCGTCCGTAGCGGGCGCTGCAGGGGACCGGATCTCGAGTTTGGTTCACGCCTGTACCGCTGTTGATGCACAGGGTGCTGTGCAATGTGTCGACGAAGCCGGCGGACTTCAGCGTCGTGACCTGAGCGTCCGCGCCGTCGACGTCGAAGGCTGTGTTGCTCGGGTCAAAGTACGCGAGGCCATGGAGGCTGGCCCCCTGCATAGGAAACGCCGAGTACGTGTTGTTCGGTCGCTCATCGTAGTTGTCCGGGGCGATGTTGCGCGTCTGCAGGTCGTAGTCGATACGTTCCGGCCGGAAGGGCGCGAAGGACGGCCAGTTTCGGTAGGGGTGCCGAAGGTGCAGCATGCCGTCGCGGGTGTGCGGGTCGAAGGGCAGCACCTGCGTATCGCCAGGTTGCGGCCGCTCTTCGGGTCTCCACGAGTCACCCGAATCGGAACGCTTCCCATCGTAGCGCGCCACTCCGTCGCCTGGGTCTCCTTGGCGAGAGGTCCCGACTCGGCGCTCGATGCTTGGTCTTGGCGGCAGCGCTTGATTGAAGCAGTGATCGATGTGCTCAAACCCCTCGGCGTCGCAGGCCCCGTCCGCATCTGCGGCGGTGATGTCGGAGAAGCGCTCCTCTTGGCCCGGCGGATCGAAGCGCGACCAGAGTTCACCGGAGCGGTCGGGGAGCAGAACATCACAGAGCGCCGAAGGGCTATGGTGGAGGGAGGCCCACTCCGGATGCTCGTCCAGGATATAGTTGCATTCATCGGCGCACGCGTAGCGTTCCGGCGCGACGTTTTGGTACGAAGCTTGTCCCCACACGGAAGCGCAGCATGCGCTTAGACTTGCAGGAGAACCCTCGGGACACGGATCCCCATCGCCCGGGACGCGGGCGAAGCTAGTGGCGTTGATCGCGGGTGTCGAACCGGTCAGTTCGCCCGTGCAGCTGAGCATGAGCGGCACAGCGACGAGAAGAGTGAGGGGCAAGCGTGTTGACATGATGGCGAGCTAGCCCGCCCCAAATCTTCGAACAAGCTCAACCAAAATACGGTGTATGAGAGTAGCCTCCCGTCGGTGTTAAGCGTCCGCGCCGCAGGCGCCGGAGAAAGCTAGGACGCCGCGCTACGGGCTCGCGACAAAACAAGAAGCACCAACCCCCCGCTCACCGCCGCCTTGATCGTCACGCTGCCCCACGGGCTCAGCATCAGGTGGGCGACGACGAAGAGCGCTGCTGCGTAAACGAGGCGATGCAGGACCTTCCAGTGGCCAATGCGCAGCGCGCGAACGATACGCGGAAACGAGGTGAAGAAGAGCAGCGAGAGCACGGCGAAGGCGAGGGCGCCGGCGGCTAAGTAGGGCCAAGTGAGGACCGCCTGCCAGGCGCCGTCCAGTGGGCCAAAGAGCGAGAGCGCCACATGGACAGTACTGGCGAAGGCGGTGGCAATGCCGATGGCGCGGCGCCACGCGGACAAGGCACGGAGCCGCGGGATGCGGCTGAGCGGCGTCACGCAAAGGCCGAGGGCGAGACCCCCGACGGCGACCCAGCCGCTGAAGCGCGCCATGGCGAGACCCCGGGAGGAGTCCCATTCCGTAGAAGCGTAAGCGAAGCTGACGGCGGCGAGCACGACAAAAAAGGTGACGCCGAGGGCACGCGCGACGCGCACGCTTGGCTTCGCGCCCGTCTTCTGATTCTCTCGTTGGAGCACTAGAGGCCTCCCAAGAAGTAGACGAGGTCCGCGAGCTCCGCGTCGCTCAGGGCACGCGTGTTCCCGTGACGGTTGCTCCCGTTGTGGTCTTCGAAGACCGCCGAGAGGCTCTGCGCGCGACCATCGCTTAGGTAGGGACCGTGCGTGCCGACGGAGAGAAGCGAGGGCGTGTCGAGGATCTCATCGCCAGCGCTGTCCGAAGGACCGGGTTCGGGGAAGAGCGCGCCTGCCGGGAGCTGCGCGAGATTGGTGAACGCGGGAAAGGAATGACAGGTGACACACTCCGCCTGGACGAAGACGTCGAGGCCTCGTCGCTCACGTTCCTCGTCTCGGTCGACGCGAGGGACAGGGCGACGCGGTAGCGCGCGAACGTAGGCCTCGATGTCTGCGCCGCGTCTCGCGTCGGAGCGGAGGTATCCACGGAAGAGCGTGCGTGCCAGGTGCTGGAGGTCACGGATGCGCGGATAGCTTCCGTCGCGAAGAAAGGGCGCCGTGTCCGCGAGGCCGCCGACTCCGAGCGTAGGCGCCAGGCGCTGTCCGCCGATGTTTCGCATCACGAAGTCCGTGTCGCCGTGGAGGTGGCACGATTGACAGCTGATGCCCGCGCGGGTTCCTTCGTAGAACGCGCGACGGCCCCTCCGTCGTGGTGAGTCTTCGCCTTCGTCGCCAGTCGCGACAACGCGCCACTCGTCGTCTCTCTCGCTTTGTTGCGTGGCGATGAGCCCCGCGGAGGGGGATGTCACCACGAGGTGTCCGCCCAAGCGTGTGATGCCCTCCGGCGCCGGAATGTCCGCGGTGGAGCGCATGTCCGGGAGCTCCCCGTCGCGTAGGGTCCATGTCTCGTCGCTGCCCGCAAAGGCCACGTAGAGCGCGTCGTCTTCCACGTGGAGCGCCATCGGGGAGAGCCCCCGGTCGACGTCGCCGGCGTTGCTCTGTCGCGGGCTACGTCGCGCGGTGATCTCTTGATCGGTGACACGCATGAGCTCGGTGTCGATGGTGAGGAGCTGGTCCTGCACAAAGTGATTGCCCAGGTGGGCCTCGCCGCTCGGCACGTAGTCCGTGGCGCTGATGACGACATGTGAGTCGTCCAGTCTCACCATGGTGACGGCGGGGCGCCCGAGGGGTAGAGCTGCGTCGTGCGTCCAAACGCCGGCGTTGCGACGGAAACGCCAGAGCTCCGCCGCGCGGCGCCGCGCGACGATGAGTGTGGTGGGCGTTGTGAAGGTGAGCCAGTCCACATCGGCGACATCGAGGGTAGCCTCGAGTTCCAGCGTCGAGGCGTTGCGGAGCGAAATGGACTGCGCGTGGGCGATGGCGAGGGTCTCTCCGAAGGAAGCGAGGCGCGTCGCGGGAGGGGACTCGAGGCGGCGAAGGACACGGCCGTCGGTGTCCATGACCCAAAGGGTGGGTCCAAACGCGTGGGCGACGGCAATGCGTTCACCGTCCAAGAAGACGCAGTCCGACGGACCGTCGCCCACGTCGAAGGAGCGCACACGACCCTCGTCGTCGACGAGGTAGAGAGCGTCGGTTTCCAAGCTTGGGCTCGCCGCGAGGGTGCGGGACGGCGCAGTGCACAGACTGCGTGGCTGCGCGAGCGGGGCCACATAGTGAAGCGAGACAGACACGTGGGTGTCGTCCTCGCCGGTGATGATCTGCGCGAGGACGGGGCCATCGGATTCAGCGACTACGCCGTGCACGCGCGGGTCGTAGCTCACGCGGTAGAGGCCGTGGCCGAGCGGCACGCCGGGGAGGGTGGCACCGCGGGGGCCGAGGCGAACGCGCACGCTGGTTTCCGCGTCGAGGGCGACGTAGAAGGTTTGCGGATGATCGCCAAAGACCATCGAAGGCGCGATGGCAGGCAAACGAAGTCGAGCGCGGTCTTCCAGGTGTGCCGCGGCGCCGGCCCAGGTCTCGACATCAACCAGGCGCGCTCTGCCCATCACAGCGCCGACGAGAACAAGCGCGCTGAGAAGCATCAAGACGGCGCGCGAGAAACGAAGCGCCGGCACTTTGCCGAGGACAAACCAAGCGGCGAGGTAGCCGCCGAGAGCCCAGGCCGGCGCGCCAGCGCCCATGAACGCAGCCACGAGCCACGTGAGCGCCGCGATCACCAGCGTCGATGCCTGCACCGACGCTTCGTCTTTCGCAGCGGGCATCGCTAGTTCCGGGCGCCGACGGTGCGCTGCCGGAGCGCAGCGGTGGCGGCCTCGGCGCTTGGGACAATGCACTCTCCATTCTGGAGGAGCACGCTCTCCCATTTCCAGTAGCCCGGGATGCGTCCCGCGACGGCGGGGTCGCGCTGCCAGTACCACATCTTGGCTTCACGCATTTCGACGGGGAAAGGATCGCTCGCCGCGGAGTAGTCATCGACCTGCAGGTAGAAGCGTGACGAAGTCTCGCCGGGGGCAGCGCGTGCTGCGTCGGCGATGGCCGAAGCGTGACCGTTCACGAACTCACGCAGGGCAGCGTGGGAGCGTTCCATGCACGCGATGGCCGCCTCGCTTGCCGACGCGCCCATGAGCGTCCCATCGAACATTACGCCTTGCTCCGGGTAGAAGCCCCAGAGGATGTCCGCCGGATAGTTGGGCGACGCGTCACCGGCAAAGGGCCAGTACTCCGCGCCGCTGAGGCCTGCGCTCCCCGATGCGGCCTCCACGGTGAAGGTGGAGACGCCGGCGCGCGGGGCCTCACGACCGGTGAGGGACAGGTAGTCCAGCGCTCGTAAGTGGGAGAGCTCCACGTTGACGATGGCGAGGGTGTGGGCGCCGGGGTCGTAGGCGATGTAGTCCGCAGCGAGGGGCTGGCCCGAGCCATCCGAAATGGGCGAGGCGCTTCCGTCGGGGTCCACTCGTTGGACCGCGCCCGCTGCGTTGAGCACGACGTAGCGACCTTCATCGTCACGCACGAACTCTCGCACGACGCCGAGGTCCGTGGCCCATTCGTTGACCGCGCCGTTCGACAGAGACACGGACCAGAGTGATTCGCCACGCGCCACGACAAGCTGCTCGCCGGCGCGTTGCATATGGCTTGCGCCGAGGAGGGGCGCGCTTGTCTCCACCCGCCGAAGACCGTCGGGGCTCGCGAAGTGGAGCGCTCCTAGGCTCGAGACGATAAACGCGCTCTGTCCGTATCCGCTCGCAAACGCCGCGATGGAGCCGGCTTCGCTCGGTAGCTCCACGTGAAAGAGGCGAGCGCCATCGGTCTTGTACACATCGAGGTCTCGCCCTCGAACCACCAGGACCTTGTCGTCGCCACTGGTGATGCGCGCGTCCGGATGAATCGCGAGACGGTAGGCGGCGATCTCAAGGCCATCTCCGCTTCGAATGACGCGAGGCGGGGCTGGCTCTTGCCCCGCGGCGAAGAAGAGGAGGTCTCCGCCGGGCAGCATCTCTAGGGCGCGAACGCCCATTGGCGTTTCTTTCTCCCATCGAACCGCGGCGGCCTCGGAGCGCGCGGACTCGGACTCGGTGCTCGTGGCCGGAGCGACGACGACACGAGGAGAGCCGCAGGCGAGAGCGAGGGCGCCCAGGGAAGCGAGGCAGAAGCGAGACATAGGCGTGAGAGTGGGACTGCCACGCGCGTGTTGCAAGAGAGCGTTGCAGTGACTCAATTGCCTCAACGTCGACGGACCGCTACCTTGCTCCAAATCGCGTGGATCCGACCACGGAGCAACAGATAGGTCTGAGACAAAATGGTTCGCTTGTGGTTCTTGTTTGCCGCGCTCTTTCCTGTTCTCGCGTGCTCGGGTGATGATGGCGTCTCTTCCTGCCTGACCAACGCAGACTGTGCATCCGGGAGTTGTGTAAACGGGCGCTGTGTTCCCGCGATGGAACGGCCAGACGCCACCGTCGACGCAGGTGTTGTTGACGCAGTCACGGTCGATGCGCATACGGACGCTGTACCCGCCTGCGTCCCTTGGACATGCGAGACACTCGGCCAAACTTGCCGTGGCGCAAGCGATGGATGCGGCGGAACGCTCGAGTGTGGAACGCCAGGCTCGACGGTGCACTACCCCATCGAGTGGGGCGCCACCCAATACGTGAACTGGAGTTTTGCCGATGGGGCGGCCCACGAACGCATCGAACACGAACTCTGTTTCGACGAGGTACCGTCTTCCGCGAACGGCTTTGGCCGCGGCATGTTCTTCCAGGTCTACGACGGCGCCATCGAAGGCCAGGGCTACTACGTCGGCTATCAAGACCGCGTCGCCGGCGTTGGCGCCATGCGGACGAACTCCGGCGCGATCTTCACGAAGTTTGGCGATCGCGACGTCGACCACTTACGCCCTGGACCCATGGCCGTCGTCGTAGCCGATGAAAGTGAGGGCTTTGTCAGCCTTCGCATGGCACTTCCCCTTGAGGTGGGCTGCTACAACACGACGCTTCTTCGTGGAGCGCCGGACAACGGCGGAGATTGGGTCATCGTTCGCATCGAGGCCGGCGGAGTGGGCTACCAGCTTGGCGAGATCTGGTTCGAGCGCGGTGAGGCCGACACGCCGATTCGTCTTCCAAATAACGGAGGGAGCTGGGTGGAGTTCTTTGGCTTCGCCGGTCGCACGTCCGATGAAGTTCCGCGCTATGATCTTCGCATGAGCGTGCTGGGCGATGGGGCGCCGCCGACGTCCATGTTGGCCCGCTATCACCGCCTTGGCCCGGAAAACTCATCGTCGGAATACCTCGTTGAGAGCGACGAAGTACGTATGCTCCTGGGCGGCGACACATTTCGCTGCGTTCCTGGGACGCTGATGGGCGACTTCCGCGAGACGCGCTGGGATGTGTCCCGCTGACCGGCGACGGCAACCTGCTAGGGTCCCTGCGTGAAGGCGCACTTTTCAGTTTTCGGTTTTCCTATTCGGGTCCAGCCTTTCTTCTTCATCATCCTCGTGATGTTCGCCCTTCCCCGGGGAGAGTTCACACGCGACGCGATGCTGCAAACGCTGATCTGGGTGAGCGTCGTCTTCGTGTCCATTCTCTGGCACGAGCTGGGCCACGCTTGGATGATGCGTCGTCATGGATACACGCCCTGGATCGAGCTCTATGGAATGGGCGGTCGCACGGGCTGGGGAAAGGGCCCGGGTTTTCCTTCGCCGAAGGTGCGCATCCTCGTCAGCCTCGCCGGTCCAGGCGCCGGGTTTCTCCTCGGCGGCGCCGTGTGGCTCTTGGCCCTCGCTCTGGCTGGGACGAACGACCTTCTCGATGTGGCGCTGGCATCTTTGCTCTGGGTCAACATCGGCTGGGGCCTGGTGAACCTCATCCCAATGCTGCCTTGGGATGGTGGCGCCGCCATGCACGGGGTCTTCGACGCGGCGATGAAAGGCAAGGGCCAGCGCGCCGCGGGCATCATGACTCTCGTCGTGGCCGCCATCTGTGGCAGCGCGCTGTGGATCTACCGGCCCGGAGACAACGGCTTCTGGTTGTGGTTCTTGCTGCTCATCTCCGTGGAACGTGGCGTGCGCGCGTTGAGGTCGCCTCCTCCACAGCCAGAGGTCACGGAGGCCCCTCCAAAGTATGTCTACGCGGCGGTCCGCAAGTCCCTCGCGCGAAGCGAAGCGGAGACCTTGGTGCACACGATCCTCTCGCAGCGAAAGGAAGAACGCTGGCGAGGCCACGCGACCATCGTGCGTGCACACGCGGACACGCTCGATGATGGCCGCGCCGAGGCGCTGGAGGTGTCCGCCTGGGCGTTCCTGATGGCGGGGGACTCCGCCGGCGCGGCGGAGGCTGTCCGCGCGATGCTCCCCGACCATGATCCGTCTGTTCCCCTCGCCGTGCTCATCGCCATCGACGAAGAGCGCTTCGAAGATGTCGTGACGCTCCGCGATGGACCCCAGGCGCACCTGCTACCTCCCCTCGCATTCGCCTACGCGCTTTGGGCTGGTGGGCACCACGACGACGCGTGGGCGTTGATGGGAGAGCGCGACTTCGGCCACGCGCTTGACGCCGCGCTCTTCTACCGAGGCCGCTTCGAAGACTCCGCCGCCCTCGCCGAACGCCTCTTCGACGCCTACGAGCACCCCAGCGATGCTTTCAACGCGGCGTGTTCCTACGCGCGCCTTGAAAAACAAGAGGAAGGCCTGCGTTGGCTGGAGCGCGCCGTGGACGGTGGCCTCAAAGCCGTGGAGCAGCTCGACGAAGACGAGGACCTGGAATACCTCCGTCGTTCGCCTGACTTCGCGCGCATCCGCAACAAGTGAAGGGAGAGGCATCACTGATGGAAGCCTCCCCAAACATTCGCATGATAGATTCGCGGGCGTGCGTACCTACAAACCCGACTCCGAGGCCATCATGGTCAAGACCGCGTCCCTCGATATGGCGACGTTGCGATGGGGAGAGAGCGGGCCATTGGTCGTCTTGGTCCATGGGTTTCCAGACACCGCGCGCACGTGGGATGCCCTCGGCCCACGCATCGCCGCCGAAGGCTTCCGCGTCGTCGCGCCCTTCACCCGTGGATATGCACCCAGCTCCGTGCCCGCTGATGGCAAGTACGATTCGGACACGCTCGCGGGTGACCTGGTCGAACTACTCGACGCCCTCGGCGAACAGAAGGCAATCCTCGTCGGTCACGACTGGGGAGCAAGCGCGTGTCTCGGTGCGGCGGCGCTTTTTCCGGAGCGCGTTGAACGACTCGCGACACTTGCGATCCCTCACCCGGCGGTGATGAAACCCACGCTCGGGCTTCTGTGGGGCGCGCGTCACTTCATCGCCTACAAGCTACCCGGAGCGACCAAACGTTTTGCGAAGAATGACTTCGCCGCTCTCGAGGCCATCTACAAGCGATGGTCCCCTGCCTTTGATTGGCCGGCCTCTGAATTCGCGTCTGCGAAGAACAGCTTTACTTCACCGGGCTGCCTCGATGCGGCGTTCGGATACTACCGTGCCCTCTCCCCGAAGCTCCCGTTAGGGATGCGAAAGAAGATCACCGTGCCTAGCTTGGTCGTCGGCGGGGTGTCGGACCCCATCGCCTCCGCCGCGAACTTTGAAGCGAGCCGGCGCCGCTACACAGGTGACGTTCAGGTGGAGATGGTCCGCGGCGGCCACTTCCTCCACCGCGAATACCCGGATGACTTCTTCGAAGCGCTCCTCCCCTTCCTCAAGAACTAGGGCCTAGCGTTTAGAGTTCGGCGAGCGTTGCGAGGACCTCGTCGACGTGCACGGCTGGGTCGACGTTCTCAAACACTCGGCGAATTACGCCGCTGCCATCGATGATGAACGTCGTGCGTGCGGCGAAACCTGCCGTGACGGCGACGCCATAGGACGCCGCGATGCTTCCATCTTCATCCGCGAGAAGCGAAAAGGGCAGCTGGTGCTCTTCGGCGAAAGTGCGATGCGACTCTACGCTGTCCGTGCTCACGCCCACAACTCGTGCGCCGGTGGCCTGAAGCCTGTCCCAGGCATCACGGAACGCGCACGCTTCCACCGTGCACCCAGGGGTTGCGTCGCGCGGGTAGAAGTAGAGCACGACGGGCGCGCCGCTCAAGGATGACAAGCTGACGACCTCCCCGCTCTGGTCCTGAGCGGAGAACTCCGCGGCCCGCTGGTGGGCCTCGGTAGGAGCTGCGTTCGCGCCGCATGCTGCGAGGAAGAAAACAAAGACGAGTGGAAGCCTGTTCATAGCGCGGGGCTTAGGGTTCGCTCTTGTTCCTGTCCAGGCCTTCCCCACTTCGGGTTTGAGCGCTACAATGTCTGCAGGTTTCAAGCTACGATCAGCCGATGAGGTACGTGCTCTTGTTCTGGATGGTCGCTGGTTGCGCCGTCGACCATACCGGTCTCGCTCCCTCGGAGCGACCGCTGCAGCCCGACGCCGCGCAGCCCGACGCCTCGATTCCGGATGCGGCACGACCCGATGCTGGATCGGACGGCGGACCGGGCGCTGGGCCAGACGCCGGACCACCTGAGTGTCCCGTCGGTTTCGAGAGAGACGGCGACGGGAACTGCGTGAACATTGACGATTGCGCACCGAACCCCTGTTTGAACGGCGGGTCCTGCGACGATGGCACCGAGGCATTCACGTGTACCTGTGCGCCGGGCTACGCCGGCAGCGTCTGCGGAACAAACATCGACGACTGCGCGCCGAATCCGTGCATGAACGGCGGCGTCTGCTCGGACGGAGTGGCGTCCTTCGAGTGCAGTTGCCCCGTCGAGTTTCGTGGGCCCACCTGCTCCATTGCGAATCCCGAAGGCCAGCTCGCATTCTACGACCCACTGGGTTCGCAGGGAGGCTTGAGCGCTCTCCCGCCGAGCGCTTCGGATCCGCGAGTCGTCGCCTCCGACTTGCAGAGCGAGAGCTATGGCGCTGCGTCCGGGTTCGGGAACAACAACCGCAAACCCGTGTTGATGTCCTCGGGTCCCCTCGACCTGAGTACCAGCTTCTATGTGACGGTGACGGTGACGCCGAGCGCAGCCATGGACTCCATCGCGCTCTCCAGGGTCACCTACTTCTACGCCAGCTACCAGACCGGGGCGACGGGGACTATCAGCGCGAGGACAAGCGCCGACGGCTTTGCGACCACCGTGGATTCCGTCGCGTGGACGGGAGCCTCAGCGGAACTCGTAAGTTTCGATTTGAGCAGCGTTCCTGTGACGAATGGTGCACTGGAAGTTCGTCTCTACATGCACGACCTTGTGAGCGGAGATGGCGGAGGCCCTGCGTTCACGGACTGGGCAGACCTCGTTAGCACCGCGATGATGGCGGGTGACGGCATGCGGGTGTTCGGCCGCATCGTCTCGGAGTAGGCACAGTCCGTTCCTGAGTCAGCGCGTCCGCATGTACATCGCGTCGGTGCGAAGAACGTACTTCGTGCCGCTCTCCACGGGGGCGCCCTGGTGGCGAAGCTGGTGTTCAAAGACCAGGGCCATACCCGCGCGGGGCACAACCCGTAGGATGCCGTCGGGCAGGTCGAACTCCGTCGCCCCGCCTTCGAAGCCGTCGTTGAGGTAGACCATCACGGTGTAAGCGCTCCGCTGGTTTTTGTTGCGCACGAAGGCGCCGTCGCGATGCCAGCGAAAAGCCTGACCGTTCCGATAGCGGTAGAAGCGAAGGCGCTCGTTGAGGCCCGTGCGCGAGTACTCGTGCCACGTCTTTGGCAGCGCCGCGCCAATCTCCTCGTAGAGGTCACCCGCGGAGTCGGGCTCGTCCACCATCACCCGAGTGTTGTCGCGGATCTCTGGCACGTAGCGGGGACCAAAAGCTGTAGTGATGGGCGCAGCGCCGTATCCATGGGCCTCCGTGCGCTCGATGAGCGCTGCGCAGCCCTGGGCCGAGATGGCCGGGAAGAGGGTGAAAACCTGAGGATGCAGTTCGTTCTTTTCCATGCCTCAAACATGCGCATTTGAAGGGAATTCGACGAGGACAGGACCGGACAGAAGCGGATCCTATACGATGGGCGGATGCGTTTTCGCCACGAGGTCCTGCAGGCGGCACGGCTGGAGCTGGGGCTCACCCAAGAGGAGCTCGCTGAGAGCCTGGGTGTCGCTGCGCGCACCTACCGGCGCTATGAAAGCGGCGCCGTCAACGCGGGAGGGTTCACCCTCCGGAACGCGAGCCGCCAGAGCCTCCTGGACCGCATGAACGCAGAGCTCGGAACCAGCCTCGCTGAGCTTGTGGAGACCGAGACGAAAGCCGACGCGCACCACATCCTTCAGCCGGCACGGCACTTCGTCGGTCGCTCGCAGGAGCTTGGCGGACTTCATGCGTTTCGTGCGTCCCATGCCCCTGGCGTCCTCGCCGTGGTGGGCGTGGGCGGCGCCGGAAAGACCGCGCTTGTGGAGCACTACCTACGCACAGCGCGCGCCGACCTCGTCTACAGTTTCTATGAAGACCGGCGCGTGGAGCCCTTCCTTGAAGCCGCTGCGAAGCTACGGGACGGCGCCCTCGTGGTGCTCGACGGAGCAGAGGTTCTCCAGGTGGCCTTCGCCGATGGTTTCGCCCACGGCGAGCTCACGGAGCCAGCATTGCGCGACTGGCTGCGTGGCGTCGCTGCAGGACGAGGTGCGCTGCAGGCCATCGTCACTTCGCGTTTTCCCCTCGTGGACCTGGACGCTTTCGCCGGCCGTGGGTTCGAGGTGATCAACCTTGGGCCTCTAAAGAGCGCCGATGTGGCTGCGCTCCTCGGCGCCTGGGGCGTCACAGACACCGCACCGCTCGGCGCCCTCGCTGGCGGCCACGCGCTCTCTGCGGCGGTCCTTGGCTCCTACGTCGGCGGCTTCCTCCAAGGAGAGCTCCCGAAAGAATGGCGCTTTGAAGAGGCCGCCAGCGACGACCCCCTCGCGCGTCGTTTGCAAGCGGTACTCACCAGCTATCGTTCGGCCCTTCCCGAAGACACCGTGGCCGTCCTCGCGCGCCTCGCCGAAGCTGCCAGCGGCGTGCGGGTGGCGAAGGAGGACCGCGTCCACCTCCGGCGACTGGTCCGACTTGGCCTCGTCTTCACCCTCGGCACAGATCGCTTCGCGATGCATCCTTTCGTTCGCGACGCTTTGCGCGCGCGGAGCGAGGACCAGGCGACGCTGACGCGCGTTCCCGGCATGGCGCGCTCGGAGATGTCGGCGCTCTTACACGTGGAGCGGGAGATTCAGCGCGCGCTCGACCAGGACGACATCGCCCACGCTGTTCTGCTGTACCGGCGTGAGCTCGGCGGTTTCGATCAGCTCGGCCTCAAGCTTGGCGAGTACGCCCTCGGACGCCGTGTCTTGGCGCAGCTCGAGCCTCGCCTCGAAGGTCAGCGAGGGACCCTCGGCGAACGTTCCGTCGCGCGCCTCATCTACGACCAGGGTCTCTACTCGGGAGCGCTTGGCGACCTTCGACACGCGATCCGTTGTTATGAGCGCATCGTCGAGCGCGCGAATATCGACACCGCGTTACGTACGACGGCGCTCCGCGCCCAGGCGTATTCTCTCCGTCTGCTGGGCGACGCGGGACAGGCCCTCGCCATCGTCGATGAAGCCCTCGCGCTCTCTCGGGCGGCCGGGGAGCGTCCCCACGAGGGCCGCGCCCACGCGCTCCGCGGCGCGATCCTGTCGGACCTTGAGCGGAGTGAGGAAGCTGCTCGTGCTTTCGCACGGAGCGAAGAGCTCTCGGGTCCGATGGTGGCTCGACGCGCTCTATGGCGCGCAGAGTTCGACCTGCAGATCGGAGACGCGCTCGCTGCGCGTGAGCGAACCCTCGCGAACCGACGTGTCTGCGCGGACCTCGCTTGGCCGGGCCATGTTGCGCACTGCGAAGCGGTCCTTGCCTTCGCCGCGCTCGCGGACGGAGAGGGCGACGCCGCGGCGCACCTGCAGAGTTTGAGCGCCTGGACCGAGCGCACGCAGGAGGCGGAGTTCGTCGCCCGCGCCGACGCCTTGGCACATCGCCTGGATGCCTCTTGCGGGGCCAAGGAATCGTTCCTCCGCCGCCCGTCAACGCGTGAGCTTCAAGGGCTGATGCGCTGGTTCACTCGGCGCGTTGAATGAACGAACATGCGAGGCGACGTACGGTGACACCGGCGTGTCCGGACACGTCGTATTCGCCCATGAGCTCTGCGACGATTTCCACCGCGCGGTCTGCGTCTTCCCAGCGATTCACGCTGACAGAGTAGTTCCATGCGTGGTAGTCGCCTTGGATCTCGCCGCAGGCGCCAAGGCCGACGGTGTGCGCGTGAATGCCCTCAGCTTGGAGTCGATCCATCGCGTCTGTCAGTAAAAGCTCTGCGCCGATCCGCTGGCATTCGGCGGGCTCAGCCTCGCAGGAGTCCGTGCCCATCGAGAGGGGCGCGCGGCCGCCAGCGCGGTCCATGGCGATGAACGCGTTGCCTTCGCAGAACTCCGGCGTGTCGACGCGAACGTCACCGACGAGGCCTTGGAGGGTGAACTCTTCGGGGCTTCCTTCGGGAGAGGCGGGGTAGTCCGCGCACGGAAGCGCGTCACTTCGCTGAGCGCCGCCGCACGCCATCATCACGAGCGAGAAGGTCAGAACGAAGGAGCGCGTCATCGTTTCGAATCAGGCGACGGCGCGACGGCGCCAGGGAAAGAACACGAAGCTCTTGGCGCGGACCGATCGGATGCGCTCTCCGCCGTTGACCAAGACAACCTCGGCGTCGACGCCTGTGGTGGAGGCGGCCTCGGCGACGGTGTCGAAGATCTCGCCGGCGCGCGACTGGAACTTGGCGTGCAGACGAAGAGCGATGACGGGCGTCGGCGCGCTTTGCCCGCGACGGGCCATCGCAAAGGAGGCTGACTCGACCTCGTAGAAGTCACGGAGGACCGCAGAGACGTTGTCCAGAACCGCTTCATCGGGCTCGCCGATGAGCTCCACGATTTCGAGAGGCTTTGCGGCCAGGGCGGCTTGCTCTTCTGCAAGGGTTTGGGCGACCTCGTCGCCCGATTCGGCCGCTCGCTTTGCGGCGGCCCGCTTTGCTTTCCGCGCCTTCTTGGCCAGGCGTTTTGCTTTGCGCCGCCGGACTTTGGGGGTCCCGCTAAGAATGACGCCGACGTCCTCGTCCAGGCTGGTTTGTGCGCCTTCATGTACGTTTGTGTGGTTCATTGTCGTTCCTTGTGGTTCACATGACCCGAATGGGTGACATGTGCAACCGCTCTGGCGGCCGGCGCCGTCCGCGCACTACTGTCCCCCGATGGCCCGAACTTCGACGCTCTACCGATTTACTTTAGAGATCTCCGACATCGACCGCGGGGTCTATGAAACCGTCGCTGAGCGCGTGGCGTGTCATCCATCCGAGGATGATGAGCGCCTCGTGGTGCGCGTTCTCGCGCGAGCGCTGGCGCACGAAGAAGGGCTCGAATTTGGTCGGGGGCTGTCCACGCCTGACGACGCAGCGCTCTGGACGCACTCGCGAACGGGCGAAGTGGAGCGCTGGATCGAGGTGGGCGCTCCCACAGCAGAGCGAATGCACCGTTCGAGCAAGCGCTGCGCCACGCTCCAGGTCTTCACACACAAGCTCCCGATTCCGCTCCAGCGCGAGTGGTCGAGTCGTTCGGTACACCGCAGCGAGAGCGTCGAAATCGTTCAGCTGCCGCGTGAGCTCGTCGTCAGCCTCGCGTCGGATCTGAGTCGTTCGCCCCACTGGTTCCTCACCGTCCAGGATGGGCAGCTCAGCGTGTCCGACGGTGCGGACAAGAACGTCGCCGGACCCATCGTGCGCAGAAGCCTCGATGAGTTCCTCGCCTTCGACTTCACGGCGTAGAGCGCACGCCCATCCGCACCGGACAACACTCAGCTACGCATAGGATCCATTCAAGTGTGGCGGTGGCAACGTACATGGGAGGTCGATAGAGTCGACGGATGTTCAGCTCAGCGAGCTACGTGGCCCAGTCATGGTCACCGTCGCCTACTTTGTACTCTGGTACTATCTCCTTCTCGGGCTCCAGAGCCGCACTAAGTACCGCCTCAAAGCGCGTTACGCGAAGGAAGGTCGTGTGTTCGATCGCTACTTTGGGCACGACGAGGAGATGCTTGCCGTCGATCGCGCCGTGACCAACACGCACGAACAAATGGGGCCCTTTCTTGTCTCCTTCTGGCTCTTCGCGGTGTTCTGCTCGACGACCTACGCTACCTGGCTCGGCGCGGCCTACGTCGCCTTACGAGCTAGCTATCCTGCGCTCCTGGGCAGGCGTGTATCCAAAACCCAATCCAAGCGCGTCGCCTTCGTCACTTTTCCTAGCTACGCGATCATCATCACTTTGCTCGCTGGTGTCGTTTGGTCTGTTTGGGCGTGATGTCGTCCTGTCCGGCCAGGCGTCTCGAATGGGGCGGAGCTTCGTTCGTCAGAACGCTCAACGTAGATGAGCAGCGAAGTGTTCGATAAGACGGACGGCGGATCGCGACGGAGATGTGGTGACGGTATAAACTTTGCGGGCACCGCCTGGTCTTCGCTTGTGAGCGGAACGAGTTGGCCACTTGCGACCTCGGCTTCCACGAGAAAGTCCGGGAGCATTGTGACTCCAACACCCGCGACGGCGAATCCAATCAACGCTTCCACGTCATCCACCAAGAGTGTGGGCGTGACAGTCACCTGCGTTTCTTGACCATTGAAGACCAAAGGCCATCGGTTTCGAAGATCCGTCGAATGAAGCACGAGAGAAGGCCAGCCCAGCACTTCGTCGGGTTCTCGAAGTGGCTTCAGACCGAGGCTCGGAGACGCGTAGACGCGATAGAGTCCCGACATGATGCGGCGAGAAAGCTGCCAGGTCTCGTCCAGGGGACCAAACCGGAACGCAACGTGGACATGCTCTTCGATGAGTCGTACTCGGCGCGCTGCCAGGGAAAGCTCGAGTCGAATCTGTGGGCTCTCGCGGCAGAACGAGGCGAAAAGTGGAAGAAGAACGCGCCGCGATAAAGCCGGCGGCGCGCTTACTCGTAGAGGTCCGCACAGGTCCGCTTCCCGAGCGACGATGTCGGCCTCAAGTGCCTGGAGTTCGACGAGAACGTGTCGGGCGTGGGTGGCGTAGCGTTCTGCCTCCGCGGTGGTGGAGAGTCCACGTGAGCTTCGACGTACCAAGGGAATCCCTAGCCGTTTCTCAAGCCTTGCGATGGCGCGACTGACACGTGACTGCGTGGTTCCTGCGGCCCGGGCCGCCGCACTGAAACTCCGATGGTCAACGACGGCGCAAAGAAGCTTCAAGTCCTCGAAGTCGGGAGGCCGAAAGGCGGGAGGAAGCATCGAGTTAGGCTAGCAGACCGCACGGCGAGGGACGTTCCAACGCCGACATTCACGGCTTCATGAGAGCGACCGCTCTCTACGACTTCTTCTTCGGCGGCATCGGAAAGAAGACGCCGCGCGCCGCGTGCTCGTCGTAGTTTTCGCGCCGCTCTTTGTTGCGCTTCTCGAGCATCGGGATGCTGATGATGATGAACATCACCGTGATGGCGACGGCGCCGCTCCACCGCCAGTGTTCGCTCGGAGCGACCTGGAGCGTGAAGAACGCGAGGCCCCACCAGAAGAGCGACTCGCCCACGTAGTTAGGGTGCCTCGAATACGCCCAGAGCCCGGTGTTCATCACGTCGCCTTTAACCCGCTCCGGTGAGCGGCGGAAGTCGAGGAGCTGCCGGTCGGAGACCTGCTCGATGAGCACCGCCGCGGCGGTGACGATGGCCGCCACTCCGTCCCACACGCCGAGGGGGGCGTCGATGGTGAGGGCGGCGTGAACAGGGAAGAGGCCCATGAACACTTGAACCGTGGGGAAGAAGTGAATCCCAAAGAAGTTCACCAGCGGCCACGCGGCGCCGGTCTGATTACGAAGGTCGACGTAGCGCCAATCTTCGTGATGCAGACCTGTCCAAGTGCGCGCCCAGTTCCAGGTGAGGCGCGCGCCCCACCACCACACGAGAGCGACCACAAGAACAACACGGACGAGGTTGCCTTCGCCGACGCCCGCCCAGTAGACCGCCAGGGCCATCGGTGCGACGGACCAGTAGGCGTCGTAGGTGCTCGAGTTTCGGAGCGCGACACTGAAGAGAAAGACGACGATGGTGGCGACGAGATCCATGGCGCCGCCGAACTCGAGAGAGCTCGGCATTCCAAAGCTCTCATGACCTGCGTAGAGCACGACCCAGGTGAAGAAGGCGGCCAGTGTTGCGGCCACATAGGCGGCGGCGATCTTGGCGAACCCATCGCGCCGTGAGGGCGCCTGCTTTTCCGTGTTCATGCGTCGTATTCCTAGGAGAGACCGGGCGCCTCGTGCCCGGTCGCTTCGACGTATTCCGTGTAGCCGCCGCCGTACACTCGGGCGTCGTCCCCGTCGAGCTCAAGGACGCGGTTCGAGAGGGCGTGGAGGAAGTTTCGGTCATGGGAGACGAAGAGCATGGTGCCTTCGAAGTCGGCGAGGGCGCCCATGAGCATCTGCTTGGTCTCGATGTCCAAGTGGTTGGTGGGCTCGTCCAACACCAAGAAGTTCGGCGGGTCGTAGAGCATGCTCGCCATGACGACGCGGGCCTTTTCGCCGCCCGAGAGAATCGAGCAGCGCTTCTCCACGTCTTCGTCGGGGAAACCAAAGGCGCCGAGCACGTTGTGAAGTGAACCACGCGTGGCCAAGGGGTGGGCTTTCTGCAGCGTCTCGAAGATGGTGTCTTTGCCATCGATGAGCTCCATCGCGTGCTGCGCGAAGTAGCCTAGTTTCACGCTCGCGCCGACGGTCACTTCACCCTGGTCTGCGTCCGTAGTGCCCGTGATGAGCTTCAAGAGCGTCGACTTTCCGGCGCCGTTTTTGCCCATGATGCACCAGCGTTCCTGGCGTCGAATCAAGAGATCCAGGCCGCGGTAGATCTTCAGGTCGCCATACGCTTTGTGAACGCCGTCGAGGCGTGCGACGTCTTCGCCGGAGCGCTTTGGCTGACGGAAGTCGAACTTGACGACGCGCCGCGACTTCGGCGGCTCGATCTGGTCCACTTTCTCCAGCATCTTTACACGCGATTGCACCTGCGCGGCGTGGCTCGCGCGTGCTTTGAAGCGCGCGATGAACGCCTCTTCCTTTTTGAGCATGGCTTGCTGACGCGCGTACTGCGCTTCGGCCTGAGCTGCGAAGACTTCACGCTGTCGCTCGTAGAAGTCGTAGTCGCCTGTGAAGGTCGTGAGGTCGCCGCTGTCGATCTCCACGATCTTCGTGACCAAGCGATTGAGAAACTCGCGGTCATGGCTCGTGATGACCAGCGCGCCGTCGAAGTTCCGAAGGAACTGCTCGAGCCAGATGATGGACTCGATGTCCAAGTGGTTGGTGGGCTCATCGAGGAGCAGAGCGTCCGGCGCCATGAGAAGAATGCGGGCCAAGGCTACGCGCATCTTCCATCCGCCAGAGAGCGCGCCGACGTCTTCTGCGACACGCGCCGTCGTGAAACCGAGTCCAGCGAGAATCTCTTGGGCGCGGGCTTCCAGTCCGTATCCGTCGAGCTCGTCGAAGCGCGCCTGCACCTCGCCGTAGCGCGCGACGTTCTTCTCCAGGTCGTCCATCTTGTCGGGATCGGCCATGGCGTCTTCGAGGGCCTTGAGCTCGGCGGCGACGTCGGACACCTCTCCTGCGCCGGCCATCGTCTCCGCCAGGACGCTGCGTCCGCTCATCTCGCCGACGTCCTGATCGAAGTAACCGATGGTCACGTTGCGATCGATGGCGACGTTGCCGCCGTCGGGCTCTTCAGCTTTGGTGATCATGCGAAAGATCGTGGACTTGCCGCTCCCGTTGGGGCCCACGAGGCCGACCTTGTCGCCTTTGAACGCACTCATGGAGGCTTCCATGAAGAGGATCTGTTTGCCGTGCTGTTTGGATACGGAATCAAGGCGGATCATGGGGAGGCCTCTTCGGGGCTTGGCGTAGGGGTCGTCGTAGGGCTGGGTTGGGGATCGGACGGAAGCTCGGAAGCGGGCGGCTCCGGCGGAGCTTGGGGCCGCGGCTGCATCGAGGGCAAGTCCATGACGCCCGCGTATGCCGGGTTTGTCGCGATACGTTCGAAGCGTACACCGTGTTCGTCTCTCAGGATGCGCGCGGCGGTGCTCGCGACCTCCACGTCACCAGTGGCGAGGGCCACGATGAGCATCGCGTCGTGCGTTTCAAGGAGACCGGGTTCAAGCTCCACGGCGCGCGCCGCCTCGGCCTTGGCGTCCGACTCGCGCCCTTGCAGAAGCAAAACGCGCGCCCGAAGAGTGAGCCAGTAGGAGTCAGGGAAGGCTCCATTCAGCGCATCGAGATCTGCGTGCACCGCGTCCCACTGCTCGCGCTCAAAGTGCGCGTCCAGAAGGCGCGCGGAAGCCGCGGGGTCGTTCGGGAACGTCTCCTCGAACTCATCGAGGAGTGTGAGCCGTCGAGGGTCCTCAAGAGGCAGGAGCGTCGTCGCATCGATGGCGAGACCGAAGACCACTCGGTGATGCCGAACGGCTTCCGGAAGTCCAGCATAGAGCGAGAGCGCCCCTTCGACGTTCTGCGCTTGAATCAGCTGGCCAAGATTTCCAATGTCGACGGCGTGTTCGATGAGCGGGTTCTCCTGACCCATCGCGCGCTGGAGTGCGCCGGGCCCCTCGATGAAAGCGCCGCGAAACATATCGGCGACGCCTTCGCTCTGCCAACGACCACCACTCAGCTGAAAGAAGTCGACAATGCGGGGTTGCCCGTCACGTATGGCGAGGAGAAAGTCGAAGAAGTTGACGCCGCCGGTGGCCATGATCAGTCGAAAACGAGCGACGGGGTGCTCACCCCGCTGGGCGACACCTCGGTAGTTCATGCGATCGCCCACCATCATTCGCTGTCGCAGCTGCAGCAGGAGGTCGTTCTCCGACGCACCTTGCTCGACGCCTTCGATGAAGCCGCGTCGGGCTTCTGCGCTCGCGCCCTCCGGCAACGTTCGCCCCGCAAGGACCGCCCAGTCGATGACGCCCTGGGGAACCGTGTCTTGCCGAAGCTGCTCCATGAGCTCGCGGCCAAATGCGTCGACCTGTTCGGCCGTCGCCATCTGAAGGACTTCGACCTCTGCAGCCGCCGCGGCTTCATCGGACTCATCCCGGAAGCGGGCCACGGTGAGGGAACCGACGAGGACGCCGATCCCTACAAGTACGACGACGCCTTTTCGCGGTGTGTCCATGCCCATGCGGAGGGCGTATCAGAATCCCCCGCGCCAGGCACGCCGGGGTTCTGCTCAATGGGCGCGTTTCCGGAGACGCGCGAGCTCCCGAAGCACTCCTGGGTCGGCGGCGTCGACATCGAGGGCCGCCGTGAGCCGCGCGACCAACTCATCCGTCTGCCCGAGCCGGTGGAGGGCGAGGGCAACGAGGTTTGAATCGCTCACGGTCTGGCGCTCGTCGTTGATGAGCCGAAGATGGGCTTCGAAGCATGGCGGCCAGCTACTGGGCTTTGAGTTGTCGTAGAGAATCTGAAGCAGTCCCGAGCGGAGAGCTTTCCAGCCGAGGGTGCCCACAAGGTCGGCGATCTTCTCCGCCGCGGCATCGGGCGCGCTCTCGGCGAGAATGCGCGTCAACGCCAGCAACGCACAGTGCGAGTCTCGGTAGCGCTGCGCTCGCCGTAACGATGTCGGGTCCGGTGATGTGGCGATGTAGCGGTCGAAGTCGGCGAGGGCTTCTTCGACGCGCTTCAGTTTACTCAGCGAAAGCGCACGCCGCATATAGGCGTAGCGGAGGCGCCCTTCGTGTGGGAGCACCTCGGTCAACTGGAACTCTCCTTTGCCGATGATCAGCTCTTCGCAGATCACCTCGACGATGTGGTCGTAGAACTCGAGGATGTAGTGACCGCACTTAGCAAGGTGCCGTTGATCGAAGGAGGCCAACCACGTCGACGACTCCACGCGCCAAGCCGCACCGCCCTCTTCGGTGAGCGCGCGATGCCAATAGGAGTGGACCTCTTCGGGCACGGACTGAAGGACCTGCACCCCATGAAAGACGACCCACCCGTATTCGCTCTGAGCCCCAACGCAGCGTTTGGGCAAGGTCTGAAAGCCTTCCGACGAGTCCGGTAGCAGGAGGTCCTCCGACCAAAGCCACCGGCGCAGAATAGGACCGCGACCGTCGAAGGGGAATGTTCCAAAGTGATCGACGGCGACGATTTCTGGGGGCGGAGAGCTCACCACTCCATGCTGTCGCTCTGGGAGCGCCGACGCCACCTATGTAGCGATTGTCTCATAAGACAGGGTACAAAGCCGAATGCCTCATCAGGCCCTGCTCTTGCTCGCCGTCGAGCCCGAAGAACGCCGCTTGCGAGTTCGCGTGACGTTGGAGGACCCCAGCGCCAACCCGCCGCTGGACCGGGGCTTCTTCGTGCGAATGCTGATCACGCTCGCCGGAGAGGTAGGCGGAAACGCCCACATCGACGCGGCGGTCCAGGCCCACCACAGCGGTCCAGGTTACGAAAGCGCCTTTATCGACCCAAACGCCTGGCGCTTCGTCTCTGGGTACGACGAATTGCTTTGCCCAGAAGATCCTCAGACGCAAGAGACTCGCGTCTTCGAGTATGAGGTCAGCGTCGTCGATGCCGCGTGGCTTGATGCCCTGAGCCCGGGACTTGAGTGCGACGACTCCGCGGACTTCAGCTCCGGCGCCGATCCCGTCACTCCGGAGGAGGCGGCGCTCGTGCCGGACATCCGAGTCGGTGAGGTACTGGCGCCCTTCGAGGATCGCGGACTCGGCTGTGTGGCTATCTCCTCCGACTCCACGCTCATTGCGCTGATGCCAGAGATGGGCGCCGTCGTGGTGGTCTTCGACTCCGAGACCCTGCAGGAGGTGCTTCGGCATCCCGCGCCGCTCGCGTGGGAGTGCACCTTCGTTCCGGGCAGCACCATGCTGGTCTTCGACGCAGACATGCCGGCCATCGACGTGCGCACCGGCGAGACTATCCCTCGTACGGAAGCCGTCCACTGCTGGGTGCCGCCGAAGACAACAGCCCTGCCTTGGCGCGCCATCTCCAAAGATGGTGGGGTGCGCGTCCTCGAAGAGGAGCTCAAGGGAAGGCGCATTCACCGAATCGTCGATGACGAGTGGCAAACGCTGCGACTCATCAAACGCGCACAAGAGCCGCGGGTCACAAGCCCTCTGCCTCTGGGAGACGCGAGACGCCGACGCGAAGCGGAGAGTGCTCAAGCTGCGTCACGTAAGCGCTGGGCTGGCGCTCTCACCGGACGGTCGCTTCGCGATCACCATGGAGGGCCGCTACCGACACACCTAAGTGCGCCGCTTGAGCGACGGCAAGTCCATTCGCCATGGAGCCTCGTGGCACGACCGCGGAGAGTTCGACCAGTGCCATCCAGCATGGTCACCGGACGGCACGTTCGTCGTTATGGGTTATCGCGCTCGACTCCCCGGCGGGCAAGGCCGTGTCGAGGTGTGTCGCCTCTCGACGATGTCGCTCTGAGACACGGGGCCGGGCCCACATCGCGCCGCGTCCGTACTCTCAACTCGACGGCGACAAATCGGGCCAAGAATGAGGCGGATAGGTCTAGACTGCGTTCATGGGGTTCCGGTTGGCACTGCTCTTCGCGTTCATCGCCGGCGCCTGCGACGGGGGCCAAGCCGACTCATCCGCCGTGGAGAGACCCGCTGACCCTGTCGCCGCAACCACGACAGCTTCGTCTTGGCCAGGGGTACGGCGTGAGGATGGTTGGCTGGAGCTGCGCGCGGGAAGCTCCACCGGCTGGCTGGTCCTGAGGCGTCTCGAAGGCAGCTCTTGGCTGCGCGGCTACGCGTATGGAGGGGAAGGCGAGGAAGCTGGACGGGGTCGCACGCGTCGCCCGCTCGCACAGGTCCTGTCATCGGGCGTTCGCTCTCGGTTCCGCCGATTCTGGCTTCACGCCCAAGTACTTCGTGACCTCTCGGATGGCGAGCACTCGCCCACCGTCGCAGGACATCGAGTGAGCCACGACGACCTTGGAGAGTTTCTGGAAGGAAGCGGCGCCGACGTCGATGGCTCTCTCTTTCACGCGGTCGCCGCGCCCTGGGGCGAGTACGCGCTCGAGGTCATCTCAGCGCGTCCGGGCACACCTGCGGCGTACTGCGAGGCACACGTCGCGTTTCCTGCAGGCGCCGAGCACGCCCTCATCGGCATCCGTGGAATTGTGGGCGGGACGGGAGGCTCAGCCAGCTTCGCGCGTTGTCCGGACGACGCGGGCTGGCTTGAAGTCGGCCGAACGCGAGTCGACCTACTCGACGAAGATGCCAGCTTCTACACCGCTGGCGCGCGGCGGGCGCTGATCTACCCCTCATGTCCCAGCCGTGTGAATGCTCGCGACCTCATTCGCCACGCCCGACATCCTCGGCTCCGCTTATGCAGCTCGTCGTGCTGCTACGAGGCGAGCGATGCGTTTCGAGCGGAGCTCACGTCCTCGATGGCGAGGCACCGAACCCTGACGAGTTTGATCGCAGAACGTCCTGATCCTCACGTCTTCGGGTCGGGACCCCAAGGACCGCGCTCAGATGAGTCGCCCAACCCGCGCTAGGTCTCCATGCATGTGACCGTTGTTCTGCGTACGCCTTAGAAGTCACAGAGGCACCCATGGCATTGGACGAAGCTCTACTAGCGTCCTGTCACCGATATTCAGTAGACCCTGCGTCACGTGCTCTCTGGTTGGCGTGGTTGTAAGTTTGTGACGCGGCACGACAAGGACTCCTGAAACGCATGAACAGCTGTTGAGATCCTCTCAGAGATGGACGACTATTCGCCCATGATGACACCGCGTCTGCCACTCCTATTACTGGTATGTGCCGGTTGTTCCCTCGCACTGTCCACGGACGAATATCGGGAACCGCAGGTCGGTGACTCGGGGCCCCCCGCTGACACGAATGACCTCCAAGATTCATTGGTCACTGATGCACGCAGTGGAGACACCGGCGACACCGACTCCGGGGTTGAAGACGCCAATGTCCCCGAGATCGACGGTTGTGTTCCGTCGCCGGAGATGTGCAACGGCGTGAACGACGACTGCGACGGCACTGTGGATGAAGACACTTGCAGCGCCCCGAACACCGAGGCGATGTGCCAAGCCGGTGGATGCGTCGTCACAGGATGCGACTCTGGGTACAGTGACTGCTCGGACGAAACAGCGGGCTGCGAGACCGCGTGGGATCGACTCAACTGTGGCGATTGTGGCGATGTCTGCATGGCCACGGAAGCATGCGAAGCTGGTACTTGTGTGGAGCAAACGCTGGATTGGTGGTGGACCGTCGACCAGGGAGTCGGTGATTCCGAAGCGTTTATCTCGAGTGGTCTGACGCAAAACTATATCCTCACTCGCAACCCTCAGAACGGCAACCCGTCCTTGACTCTCACTTCGTCGTCGGGAAGCGTCATCACCTTCAGCGACGGCGTGAGAAATGTGGCGGTGCTCGTCGCGCTCGATGAGACCGGCAGTGAACTATGGCGAGTTCTGCTTTCCGCCGCTCGACTACGGACCACGGCTATCAGCTCGATCGAAGGCGCAAATGGCGTGTACATCGCAGGAAACTTTCGTGGGGCACTGAGGGCCGATGGCCCGGGAACCGACGTTGCGATGAGCAGCGTCGGCACGAACAACGATGCGTTCGTGCTGCGCATCGACGTGGCTGGCAATGTTCAGCGACTTGCCCAGGTAACCGACCGCATTGGCGGAGATGGCAGTCAGAGTCTGAGGGATATGGTCGTAAGTCCCGATGGCACAGTGTTCGCCATTGGCACAAGCAACACTGACTTTGCGACCGGTATTGGCCGAGGGTCTGCGCTCGGCGATAGCGAGGTTCCAAGCGGAACCTTCCAGTTCATACTTCGAGTCGGAAGTTCCAATGATGTCGCCATTTCGACGCCCCGGGGGTTTTGGGAGTCTGTCGCAGCCGACAATGACAACGTGTACGTCGCCATGCGTTTGGAAGGGAGTATCACTCTTGGTGGTGTCGAGTATGAAGATGAACGCTTTGTTCCATTCATTGTTGCCTTCAACCACGACCTCGAGCTTCAATGGGCCGAAGCCCCTCTCGCCCCAGGAGATGGGCAAGGAGAAGATTCTTTCGTTCGGCTTCACGCTGGCAACGAACGCCTCTACGTGAGCCACTCCTTCGACGCGATGCATAGCTTCGGAGGTAGCATGGTGGGCCCAGGGGGATACGTTGCATCCCTCGCGCCTGCCGATGGAAGTGTCGCCTGGGCTCGACAGCTCGGGATGAGCACTCCCGCTATCGACAGTACGCGAGATGAAGTCCATTTCGCGGGTGCTGTCAGTGGAGAGGTCGATCTCGGTGGCCGCCGTCTCATTAATACAAAAACGGTGGATGCCTTCTTCGGCGCGCTTGAACCCTCTGGGGTCTACTCGTCCGCCCGACGCTTCGGTGGCTTGAGTGCCGACAGGGCAAATGGGGTGCAAGGAACTTCCACGGGAACCATGGTCGCTGGCGAATGGTTCACTGCCATGACCGTCGACGGAGAAACACTCGACACCTCTGGCGACCGCGACCTCTTCGTACTTCACTTTTCGGCGGGAGAATAGGCCAATGCGTATCACTATTATTGTCTGTGCACTCATGATGAGCACCCTGGTCGAAGCTCAGGACGCGGATGCTCCCTCCGAAGACGAGCGGGCGCAGATCCACTTCAGGGCGGCGAACGATAGTTTCAGTGCGGGACGCTATGAAGAAGCCTGTGTGTCCTTCCATCGCGCATACGATCTAAGCCAGCGCTCGCCTCTCCTCTACAACTTATACCTTTGCGAAGAACGCATCGGAAACTATGCCGAGGCCGCCGACTACCTCGAACAGTTCGTGGAGGCGCAGCCAGACACTGGCGAAAGCTACGACGAGCGCATTCGAAACCTACGCGCGCGCGCGTCTCAAGAAGCAGCCGATGCCGCCGCCGCTGCCGCCGTGGAGTCTCCAGTCGTTCCTGAGGAAGAGCCGGTGGTAGATCCGCCGCCGTCTCCGGAAGAGCAGCCAGAACCTGGGAACCGTCTGATGGTTCCGGCAATGATCGGCTTCGGCGTTGGAGCCGCAGGCCTCATCACGTTTGCCACGTTCGGCGGTCTCGCTCTCGGTCAGTCCGGCGATTTTGAAGCGGGTTGCCTCGGCGCGGGCACCTGTAGTGATTCCGACCTCGACCGGCAGGACACGTTCACAACCGTCGCCGACATCGGCTGGATCACGGGACTTGTGGGTGTCGTGGCGGGGACGATCCTCCTCATTGTAGGTGCGAAGTCGGACGCGGATTCAAGCGTTGCCGTCGTCCCCTTCTCCGACGGAAGGTCTACGGGCCTCTCCGCATCCGGCACGTTCTGACCTACTAGCTCTGGCGTCGGCGGCGTCGAAGGAGCACAAGTCCCAAGAGTGCCAGCATATAGCCCGCGCTCGGTGCGTCGCTATGAAGCGTACACAGAGCGCCGCCGGTCACGCCGCTGTTTGAACCAGGCGGCGGAGGATTCGGGATGGTACCGCCA
>JBGCFM010000180.1:0-23345 GCA_045106895.1 Polyangiales bacterium
CATCGAGGTCATCAACAACGTTTCGTGGACGGCTGGGAGTCGCCTAATGCGCGGCGAAGGCGACGGCCGCCTCAATCACATCGGCAACTACAACGACTACGGCACGCGGGCCATCACGGATCGGCGCATGAATATGTACCACTACCGAAGCGCCGCCCCGCCCTCCATCTACACGTCGGGGAATCGTATTGTGGCCGTGAATATGAACGCGCCGATCACGAGCAGCTTGGAAGAGCTCTTCGCGGACAACCGACGTATGTGGCGCGTGTTTCAACCCTCCGAAGGCTTTGAGATCGGCGATCCGCTTCCGGCGGCTTACTTTACGGATGTACAGCACGACCTCCTGGGAGCGCCCACCGTCGTACTCAGCGCGGACGAAGCTCTCGTTGATGTGCGCGAGAACGTCGGCGCAAACGCGCGCCTGAACGGGGATGGCGCCGTCGTTGATAACCTCGACGTACTCGACACGGAGTGGCTCGGAAACGTGCGCTCCGGGACCTACGTCGCCCGCGTCAACCGTTCGGAATACAATGTTCCACTCATCGATGGCGGTGCGCCTTATGTCGACACTGATCGCGACGGGATGCCCGACGCGTGGGAGTCATCGCGTGGGCTCGACCCAGAGGTCGACGACTCCGCCGGTGACGACGACGCGGATGGTTACACAAACCTCGAGGAGTTCCTCAACCAGGTCGATTTCTAAGCCGGCGCACCACCGGTTCTTAGACCGCTCGTGGACATGCACACCGGCTATGGCAGGGTCCGATCATGTCGAAGTTCTCCACTGATCTGCAGCGTTGCTTCTTCTGCGTCGTCGCGTCGTGTGTCGTGCTCGCCGGCTGCGGCGAGAAGTTTGTCGTCGGCGATGAAGATGCTGCGACCGATGGCGGAGCGGGAAACGATGCACGAACGGACTCCGAGGGCGACGCCTGTGATCTCGCGACCGCAGAATACAGGCGGGCCTGCGAGTTCGGCGAGCGTACCTACGAGAACATCTGCCGCGGAGCGGCGGAGGGTTTTGTTCGCTATGAGGGGCTATGCGTAGCCGAGGTCGCGTCTTTGGATGCCTGCTTGGAGATGAAAGCCTGCGGAGACTTCCCGTGTGAAGAAGAAGCGACGGCGTGGGCCACTTGCCTCGACGAGGCATGCTCCTGTCGCGAGGATTGCCATCCTGGATGCGAGCCCCAGCCGTTCATGTTCGTTCTACCGCCGGTCGCGCTCTCGGACCTTACCAGCCTCGCCTTCGCCGATGGTCTTTGCACCAGCGCGGCAGGCGACGCGTCGCTGGGAGGCACGTGGGTTGCTTATCTGGGCTCCGAGTCCAATGCGCTGTCCGAACGTGTCCCGTCGGCGACGTACCATCGCACCTCGGATCGACAGCCTGCGTTCTCGTTTAGTCCGGGCTTCCCCACGCGGATCCAATCTTTCCTTTTCGATGCCCACGGCGCGGCCGTCGAACCCATCATGGCCGAAGCGAGCGGCGGTCTGGTGAGCGGTGAAATCGTCCCGGCGTGGTCCGGCACGCCGAGTCACTGCTCGAGTTGGACGTCGAGTTCGGTGGCGGACCAAGCCTCTCTTATCGAACTTGAGGGAACCCTGCTCAACCTGGGGATGTTCGTGGTGCCCTGCGATGCGCGAGACTTCGAGGCTCACCTTCTTTGCCTCGAAGTTCTCTAACGACCGTCGTCGCTAGCTGGATACCTTGTATTGCGCGATGACATACGCGTGGTCGGAGGCTTTGTGCGCGTCGTCTCCGGGTTTAACTCCCGTCAGTTCGTTGCCGTGGAGGATCTGGTAGCGGACCCGGCCTTCGTCGTATGCGCTGCGCCGGACCACGCCGTGCATCAAAACCTGGAGCTGGCCTCGGTGGTTGTAGTCGTAGCGTTCGTCCGGGGCGAGGGACTCGACCATGTTGAAGCCGTCGTCACCGCAAAGCGCCTGCAGAGTCGCGCTGAACTCGAAGTCATTGAAGTCTCCGGTGACGTAGTAATCCACGGGCTCTTCTCGGTCTTCGAGGGTCTGATGAATGAGCTGCGCTTGGGCCACGCGAACAGGCTCGCGCGCGTCGACTCCAGGTGTTTCCGGGGAGAAGATGCTCTTCTGGTGGCGTTTTGAAGCGAGGTGCACGTTGACCACATCGAGAAGAGCTCCGGAGGAGAGCACTTTGAACCGCGCCATGAGCGGCTTCCGCGAGCCGTCGTAGCACTCACTCTCGACTCCGAGGCGCCGCAAAGAGCCGTCTTCAATGGCGACGCGTGAGGGGTTGTAGAGAAAAGCGTTGCGAATGTTCCCGCCTGGCTGACCGCCGTCTTCGCCGGCCGCCGGCGGAATGTCCGCCCAGGCGTAGCGTGGGCCGCCAAGAAAGAGAATGTCCTTGGTGAGCTGCTTGTATGTGTCGGTGGCGTCGACGACCTCCGTGATCTCCGCGCCGTCGTTGTCCTGGATCTCCTGGAGCGCGATGATGTCCGGGGAGCGTGCTTGCCGGACGATGGCCTTCGCGAGGAGTTCAAAGCGGCCGTAGCGGACGTCGTCGTCGACGTCGCGGTCCGAATCGACGAGGTTCGGGTCTTCGAGGTTTGCGTCGAGGTTGAATCCGTTGAGCGTGAGAATCGTCGCGGAGTGTTCGCGTTCCTCAAAAGAGGCCTGGCTGTAGGGGACGCGCGCGTCCTCAAAGCTCACTGCCGTGCGAGCGACGATCTGGAACGCGTCCGCACGGTAGTTCAGGGGACCCATGACGGGCTTGAGCAAGGTCGCGCCCACGTTCAGTTTCGGCGCAGTCTCGCGCTTCACGATTCGAAAGCCGGGAAACCAGCGACTTGGGTGTTCGGCGTCGACGAGTATCCCGCCGTTCTTCGCTCTCGCGGCGACGACGTCTTTGGGAACGCAGACATAGTCCCCATAAGGGTTGCTCGGCGCGGTGAAGACGGCGCCGGCCTCGATACCGACGAGCATGCCCTCGAGGCCGTTGAGGATCTGAGCGAGCTCCGTTGCGTCGCTCGGAAGGTGACCGTTGTTGAGCCAAACTGGAGAAATCTCGGGCCCTTTCTCTTCGAGGCGAATGGCTTCGAGGAGCTTGAGCTGGGTGGTCGGCCTGCTGCCTTCGTTGCGGACGTAGTCCAGCACCTTGCCAGTGAGCTCGAGGTAGGAGCCGACCTTCGCTTTTCGTCGCGGGCTGAAGACGAAGATCGCGTCAGAGCAGCGCGGGTTGTCGTTTCGCTTCGGAGATTGGACGAAGTAGCCTCGGCGGCCTCGTCCCGTGACCACGCCACGTACCTTCACCGTCTTGCCCGCAAGAGGCGAAAAGACGCCGTCTCCCTGAATGACATGAATGGGCGTCAAAGGCGTGTCTTGGTTCATTCGGGGACTATACGCGGGCTTGCGTGTAAGCGATGGTGTTTCCGAAACGTTTGCGTTTCGCTTAGCGCGTACAGCGTCATGGGCGTTTCCAATCGAGAGCGCTCGTTGAGCACTCGCCGAGTGAAGATGAAATCGTTCAATCGTGCGCGTCTAAAACGTGCCGCGAACGAACGCCGTGCAGCCATTCTGGTGGCAGCTAGCCTGTACATCGGGTTCATCTTCGGATCGACTGCCAAGCAAGAGCGCGGTGACGCCGCCCGCGACGCCTGCCAACGCGATGCCGTAACCCAGCCAACGAAGGCCGCCGAAACGGGAGTGTCGATCGGCAAGAGACTGTTGGTCGAAACTCGCCTGACAGAGGTTTTGCTCCGGACCGAAGCGACATGCCTCATCGAGTTGCTCCGCCTCGTTGCCGCGCTTCACATGCATCGCAACTCCGAAGGCGAGTCCGCCGGCCGCTACACCGAAGGATGCGATGGCCGCGATGAGACGCACATTCGTTCCTGAGGGCTCAGTGGATGGCGGGCCGCTGGCATTGGTCTCCACGTCCACGTCCACGTCCACGTCCACTTCAACGACACGTGTAGTTTCCGACTCGACACGGTCACGCATTGCAGTGAGTACGCCGTCGAGGCGCTCCCGCTGAGGAGCGAGCTGGGCCGATGCGCCACTGTCCAAATACAACTCGAGCGCGCTGATGGCGCCCGGGAGGTTCGCATTGTCGCGGTGGGCAAGGAACAGATTGTAGTACATCTCGTCGCGCTGCGAGAGCCTGTGAGCGACCTCGAAGTGTTCGACGGCGTCCGCGAAATGGCCCGAGTCATAGGCAACGACGCCTTGGCGGAATCGGTATCTTGCCTCGTCGAGATCGGGTTCGACTTCTTCATCGCGATCTTGCGCGGAAAGAGGCGACGCCGCTGCAACGCCGCCAAGGAGAAGAGCAACAAGCAATCGAATCATCGTGTTCTCCGCAATACGACTACCAGCCCGAACAAAGCGAAGAAGGGGACGAAGGGACGTCCATTTCCCCCGCTTGTCGAACAGCCAAGCTCGGTCCGAGGGACGAGTTCTCCTTCGTCACCTGCGTCTGCTACGGCCGCATCGACACTGCCCCCATCCATTCCGCCCGCATCAGGACCGGCGTCCATTCCGCCTGCATCAGGACCGGCGTCCATTCCGCCTGGGCCAGCGTCCATTCCCTCGCAGGCATCACCAACGCCGTCTCCATTCGCATCGTCTTGGGTGGAGTTGGGAATGAGAGGGCAGTTGTCGCCGGGGCCGAATACTCCGTCGCCATCAGGGTCGGCAAAGGTCATTGCTGTGTTGAGTGTGCCTTCGGCGCCCATCGTCATACTCGGCCCGCCACCTGCAATGTCTACCGTGCCCGAGAACATGTCTCGCGGGCCGAAGACCTTGATTCGACCACCTCCGCCACCACCGGCAATCGCGCCATCGCCGCTGCCTGTCCCTCGAGTCGCGCCTGCTCCACCGCGGGCCTCCAGCACACCAGTAAAATTGAGCGTCGGCGTGTCGAGGAGAATCGTGCCGCCCGATCCTCCGCCGCCAGCGCCAACGCCAGTGCGGCCGCCAGGTGTCTCCGGCGAGGTTCCGTTGCCGCCATTGACGCGAACCGTTCCTGAAATCTGTATTCTCTCGTAGGCGCGCAATGCGATCGCTGCACCACCGGCACCACCCGTGCCCGACATGCATGGGCTGCATGGAGCAGCGGGTTGCCCGCCGCCGGAGCCGGTGTCCAAAGCCCGAGGGTCAGCAGCGTCTCCGAACACCGCGCCTCCTGCGCCGCCTTGTTCACTGCTGGGGTTCAACATTGGCTCGGCATTCCCACCGGCGCCTCCATGTCCTCCGCCGCCGGAACTCTGTCCGATTTGAAGACCGCCCGATAGCCCCGCTTCGCCGTAGCCGCGCGCTCCAGTACCGCCCGGCGAGGGCCCCTCTGCGGGAACGACCGTTTCGACGACGCTCCCCCCCTCTATACTTCTCTCTTTCGACCCGCCCATCGCTCCATTCCCAGTGCCGTCCAGTTCACCGGAAATGAAGATCTCGCGCGCATGAATACGCACGGCTCCGTCGACAAAAACGGTAGTCCCCACGCCGATTTGAAAGGTACCGATGTTGAGTTGGTCTTCGTCTAAGCGGGTGCCGTCGGCGGGCGCGAAATCCGCGCCCCCGTGATCTACCTGCGCACCCGCTGTGGTCGCAATGAGAAGAAAGGAGAGGGCGACGGAAAGACGCATGGCCGAACGATAGCGGGGTTAGCGGAAGAATAGAACGTTGATTCGGCGGCACACGCTAGATCACTCTGCGCTTGCGGAGCGTGCGATGGGCAGCGAAGGAGGGACCACAACGGTGCCGATTGCTGCGCCAAGCGGAATAGACATCCACACGAATTGGCATACATTGGGTCCGGATTGGCCGTCCCGCGCGGTCTGTCCCTGAGCACAGCTCTCTGTCGGCCTGCGCCGGCCCGCGCACCCGGAGTCCCATGGCCCGACCTCATCACCATCGTTTCGCGAAGTCCGTCTTGCCGCAGCTCTTTTTCGCGGCGCCGGGGGAGACCATCGTGGCGGTCTCGGGCGCTCAAGGGAAAGACTACCTTTCTCACCACTGGAACACAGCGAGCGACGCGCCCCTGCCGCACCATGGACTTGAGGTGCTCGGCATCTCTCAGGCTGGCGCTCATCAAGTGGTCATCATCGCGATGCCTCCTGCCCTTGAACCAAACGAAGCGATCTTTGTGGCGCTGGTCATGGAAGGCACGTCGCCGAGCGTCTACTTCTACGAACGCTGCAGTGCCGACGGCGTTGGCGGGAGCGTGCCCCACGATAGCCAAGCGGTACTCGCGATGCAGCGCCCAGCGTCCCGCGCCAACCGCGGCTTCTTCGAGGGACTGACCCTCGACGCATTTCGCTCAGCTCTCGGCCGCAGCCTGGGGGTGGAAGTTCCGTCGCCAGTGAAGATCAGCGCCCCCCAAAGCCCAATGGCGCCGCCGGTGGTGAACAAAGGCGCGCCGCTCTTTCCTTTGCTCAAGGCGAAAGACTGGCACGCCAAAGCGCTCGCGCTGACGATGCCGCTTCCTGGCGTTACACATCCAGATGCGCCCTGCGTGGCCTTCGCCCGCAACATGGAAGACCAGTATGTGATTCTCACGCTCCAAGAAGCGGGAGATGCAAACCCCACGGCGGTGTTTCACGACGCGGTGAAGAATCTCTCAGCGCAGCCCGCAGACGTGTCGATGATGCAAGGCGTCGCGGTCTGCGGAGGGAGCGACTTCGCGGCGGACCGTCTCGTTGACCCCAATTTTTTCGCCGTCGTTCAGAACCAGCTGGGCAGTCAAGACCTCTACGTCTGTGCGCCGCATCGTCGAGCGATCTACGCCATCTCCGCGAGCGCGGACAACTACACCAAGACGCTCTTCGGAGGCATGGTCTCCACCGAGCTTACGCGTTCGCCGCCGCCCGGTGCGCCAGTCTCCGACTTGCTCTTTCGTGTCAACAATGGCCGCATCGTGTCGGCGCATAAGCTCCAAGAAGTCGTGCCCACGCATGCCGCACCAGCGCAGCCACAGAACACGAGCGGCGGCTACGGCTTGCCTGGCGGATCCGGCAGTTCGAGCGCGTATGGCCTGCCGAATCGTTCGTTCGGGGCCCGGCCGAACGCCGCACCGGCCGGAATGCCAGCTGGAGCCATACCCGCTGGAGCGGGGGGTGCTCACGATAGAGCGGCCGCGCGGGCGGCGGGGATCGCGGCGATCGTCACGCTTCTCATCAGCTCCCTCAGCACCTTCTTCTTCGCCTTTACCGGCCTCGGCGCCGGCTCGGTGGGCGGATTCGTATTTTGGATCGCCTGTGGCTTCTTGATTCGTGTCCCCGCTTCGCGGCCTGCGGCCATCGTGGCGCTCGTCTCATCGTTCTTCAACATCGGCACGAGCGCACTCCTCTATGACTCCTCCTTTGGTCTCTATGGAGCCGGCGCCATCGCCGCAGTTACTATGGGCGCCTTCGCGTGGGGACTCGGAAAGGCTTGCTCGCCGCCGAAGATCGGCATCGCTGCAACGGTCGCCGTCGTCGCCCTCTCGCTGCTTTGGCTGCCGATGGTGATCACTCTTGGGCAGGGTGCCTCGCTCATCATGTGGCTACGCCTTTTCGTGCTCCTTGGCCTTGCTGGCTACGTCGTCAAAGAAAACAGTTAGGGCTTTCTGCGTCGCCGTAGCGTGAGAAGCAGCATGAGCGACAGGCCGGTGAAGGACGCGGCGAAGCTCGGCGACGCGGTGGATACTCGGCAGCCGCACCCTTCGTCGCTGAGCGGCATGCCTGCGTCTGAAGCGCCGGTGTCACGCACCCCGGTGTCCATTACAGAGCCGCCGTCGAGACTTGCGGCGTCCGCCGTTGAAGCGTCGAAGGAGCCGGCGTCGTTCGGTCCTGCATCGTTCGGTCCTGCATCGGACACTGGGCCTGCATCCGACATCGGCTCGACCGACCCCGACTCTCCGTCGACCTGGTTGAGGTATTCCTCGATCCACGTGTACCCGCTGGGTGCGATGTCGTTGTGGTCTTCGCCTTCAGGCACGTTGGCGCTGAACCAGACCTCGGGAATGTGCGGGTTGCTCACGTAGAAGTCCGAAGGACGCACTTCACTCGGCATCGAGTCGACCAAAGCCTCGGCCAGGGACTGATAGTCGCCGCTGGGAACAAACCTGGAATCCGCGTCCGTTTCTGCGTCGGACACAAGCACCGTGTCGATGGCGTCCCGGTAGAACTGAACGGCGCCATCGTTGTCGATGTACTCGCACGCGCCCACGCGAGGAAGGAGCTCTTCCTTGAGACTCTCGCTGGGCAAAATAGGAAGCGCTCTACCTTGAAGCGGGAGTCGAGCGTCGACGAACCACGCCGGGTTCACGGGCTCGGTGCTGGACGCGAAGGGATACCAACCAGCTTCGGGCATTTCGGGGTAGCCCGCGGCTCGATGCTGTTCTTCAATGAAGTTGTCTTCGTCCCAGATCTGCGGATTCATCGTCGTATTGGTCCACGTGGCAAACATCCGGAGGTCGTCGCGCTGAGCAACCCGCGTGATGGGCCCACCTTGGTAGTAGTTGCCGATCAAGTTGAGCCGGTAGTCCCAGGCATCCATACGAATGGTCCGGCCTTGCCAGTTGTGAGATAGGTTGTTGATGACGTCCAAAGTGATGGCGCCGCCGACCTTGGGGTGTCTCCAGCCGAGATTCGAGAAGACGTTTCGATGCACGGACACGCTTCCAAATTCTTCGCCGTCGGAGTTGCCAACGAGCATGCCCTGTTGGCTGTTTCCGAAGAGGTTGTTTTGAAACGAGTGCCTCGTGGCGCTCTCTCCTGTACCAGATGTGCCGGCGCCGAGGCCTTTGCTTCTTCCATAGGAGAACGAGCAATGGTCCACGACGACATTGTCCCCGCCTCGCGTTCCAAGGCACGTCCAGTTCGAGCTGCCGCTGCTTTCTGCCGGGAGGTAGCCGTTTCGAAATCGGATGCCGCGCCAGATCATATTGCCGAGTCCGCCGGCGGTGCGGATGGCGCTCCCGGTGATGGTGATGCCGCCGAAGGGCGCGGAGAACCCGTTGACGGTGAAGTCTCCCAGGTCGTCCGTCTCTCGAGGGTGCATATAGATTTGCTCGTCCAAGTGGATGACGCCGCTCACGTCGAATACGATATAGCGACGCACGGGCGTCTTTAGCGCTTCTCGGAGCGTGCCTGGTCCCGCGCTCGCCAAGCTCGTGACGTGGATGACTTCACCTCCGCGTCCGCCCGTTGTGTAAGCGCCGGCGCCGTACGCGGAAGGGAACGCGAGGGGCTGGGCACTTGCAGAGTTCGCGACCAAGGCCACAAGCAACGCGGAGAAGGGAATGGTACAGGCTAGAGCGCTCAAATTCTTCATGGGCGCCGTCAGAATAGCCCGCAGAGTCCGAGGGCGGGCTGACGGTAGCTGCGCGAGTTGAACTGAAGGCCGCCTGTGCTCGGGAGGAGCGCTAAACGCTGCCAAGCCCTCGCTCAGTCGTCGCTGCGAATGTCGAAAGACGACCGCACGATGTGGTCGGTGACCGTCTCCATCATCTCCACGGCCGAGTCCGAATGCGCAACGAGTGCGGTGAAGAAAACGGCGGTCTGAGGACGAGCGGGTGCGGGCGGGCTCAGCTTCGTGCAGCGGGTGCGAACAACGCCTCGATCACACTTTCGTGCGTGGGAGGGGCCCCACGTGCAGGCGGAGCTCCGAGGTGGCGAACGATGGCGTCCGCGATTTCGCCGGCGCTCGCGTCGTTGGGTGACAACACCCGAGCTGCGCCGACTTGTTCGAGGTCTGCGGCGTTGGCGAATTGATCCGTCGAGAAGGGCAGCATGATCTGGCGCGTGCCGGCGCTGAGGCACTCCTGGACGCTGTTGTTGCCACCGTGGTGAATGGCCAGATCGGCGCTCGACAACATCGCGACCTGGGGAAGCTGCGGCGCGATGACCCAGTCCTCTGGAGTTGGACCCAGCGTGCTGACGGGCGTCGTGCCAACGGCCATGGCGCCTCGGACCTTTGCAAGTCGAAGGGCTTCGGCGACTCGTGCGAGCACATCACCTCGATGCGAGAGGAACGTGCCGAAGGCGACGTAGACGCTTGGGCGCTTGGCCTCATCGCGCCAGGTTGCGAGGTTGTCCGGCAGCGCCTCCTCACGGACGAGTGGACCGACGAATCGATAGTCGCCGGGCAACACGCGATCGGCTTGGTGGTGTTGCGCCATGCTGTTGTAGAGCACGCGGTGCCCATGGACGCGAAACGCGTCGTCAACCGGCGACGAGCCTGGGGCGACGCGGGCAAGCGCTGCGTTCCAACGGGCGGTGAACGCTGACGTCACGCGATCGGCGAGAAGCTCGAGCTCGGCGAGCTTACCGGGATCGGGCTGTAGACAGGCCGGCCACCGTGCGGGGATTCCGTAGCGCTCGCGGCCAAGGGGCAGCTGGCTGGGGTGGCCGGGAACGAGCGTGACAAACGGCCGTCCGCTCGCGTACATGCCCAAGGTCGACGCAAAGGACACGTGGTCGACAAGCGTGACGTCCGGTTCGACGTCGCTGGTGAGTTCGCAGATCGACCGGGCGACCTGCTCCGGGTTCCACAATAGGTCGTGCTCTCGTTGCAGGGCTTGATATCGAATGGTCTCGATGGCCCCCATTCGAGTCGCGGCGACAAAGCGCTCGAGTGCCGGGTCGATGGACGCGATGCCACTATTCGAACTCGCACCGAGGCGTAGCTCTCGCCATTCGAAACCGTCGCTCTCGACGAGACTCCGTAGCGCCGGCCCTGTAGCGACGACGACTCGTCGACGGTCTCGCGCGGCGGCGCGAGCGAGGACCGCCATGGGCGCGTAGTGCGAGGTGTACTCGGGGCTGATGACGAGGAGCGTCACAAGGGAGCCGCTTCACCCCGATAGAGGTTGGCCAACTGGTCAGCCATCTTTTCGACGGAGTAGCGCTCCTCGACCATCGTCCGTGCTCGCGTGGCCCGTCCGGGGCGACCCACCAGAGCGTAGGCATCGCGGATTGCCTGGCTGAGATCGCCGTTGGCGGCGGCGAGTATTCCGGTATCGCCGTGATCCACATACGTCGGTGGACCACCCGTGCTGGGAGCTGTCACGACGAGCCCGGCGGCGAGTGCTTCGAGCAACGCGAGGCCAAACTCTTCCTTGAGCGCGCCGTTGACATACACGCCACCGGGAGCCCAGCAACCTTCCACTCCGCGACCCGCTGCCACGAGAAGCTCAGCGACATCGGCGCGGGGTCGACCGCCCAGAAGCACCAGTCCTGCGCGACGTGGGTCGGCTCGCGGAACTTCCCGGTCAATGGCGTTGAGCACCGCGCGTTCCGTGAGGGAAGGCTTGGAAAGGTCCCCGCCGACGATGACGAGGTTGCAGCTCTCCCGCAATGTCGGGTCTGAGGCCCACGCGGCGACGACGCGTTCCATGCCTTTGACCGGATGAAGGCGTCCGACACTCAACAGCAGGGGGAGGTGGCGGCGGCTCTCGGGAATCTGATGGGCCAAGTCGGCGAGGGCGTTCCTTTTCCTGACGGGTGTTTCGGAACAGCTCGCGTCGCGCGCTCGGCGGATCAGATTCACATCGATACCTTCGGCGACGAAGGCGACGCCGCGGCTGCGCCGTTCAACGTCAACGCCGAGAAGGTCGACGAGCTCCGCGGGGCGCGAGCGCGGGAATAGCGCCAACCGGTCCGCTTTGCGAGTGAGCCGTTCGATGAGGCGGGCTCGAAACCAAACGTGGCTTTTCGTGTCGAGCCGCACGAAACTCTCCTGATCGAGTTCGCCGCGAGTCTGCATGGAGTGCAGGACGTTGTGGGGGTCCGGCGCAACGCTAAAGCAGATGGGCATTCCCATCGCTCTGGCCACTTCCGCGCCGGCGAGCGTTCCAACGTCTGCCATGCGCAGGTGGAGTACGTCGGGCTGCGAGCGCCGCAACAAGCGCCGAAGGCCCCGTTCGACGGTTGCAAGGTGTTCCCAGCTCTCGTCCGCGGACCCGGCACATCGCGCGTCGTCGCCGATGGCGATCATGCCGTACTCCAGTGACGACGTTGCTGGTTTTTGCGACGCGGTGAGCGCTTCGGACACGCTTCCTCGTCCGATGGTGAGCACATGGCCCACGTCCTCGCGGCGGGCAAGAGCCTCGCCAAGCGACACCAGCAAACTCGCCACGCCGCCGGTTTCACCTCGTCCCCCGAGGCTCAGTTGGCCATCGAGGCCTCCAGCCAATACAAGTTGCGCCACCCTGAGGCCGCGCTGCCGTGACGGGGCGCTCGAGGACGCCGGACTCCTATGCGCCGGACCCCTATGCGCCAGATCTTGAAGCGCCAGCGCGGCGTGGGCGCCGATTGCGTCATCGCACCGAGCGAGGCGGCGCAGCGTTGCCTGAGACGCTTGCCCGGTCCGCTCCCCGAGTGCTCCGATCGCCGCGATCCGTACCGAGGCCGCTTCGTTCCGGTCTTCGGCGATTCTGAGAAGCCTTTGGCGCGAGCCGCCTTCGATGGAAGCGAGAAGGTCGATGTAACGAGCGCGGACCCCGGGCCTGGCCTCATCGGCCAGAGACTTCTCGACGAGCGCGGTGACGGCGCGTGGGTTGATGGACGCCCAATGACGCAACGTTCGATACGCGTGCAGGGTATCGACTCCGCCGAGGGTGAGCTGCGCCAGCAGAGGCGTCATCGCCCGTGCGGAAGGAAGGCGCTGGCCGAGCCGCCAGCTCGCATGACGACGCACGATGGGTGCCGAATGTGAGAGGAAGTCGGTCAGAACATCGTCGGATGAGTGATGTTGGACCTTGGCCAGTGACTCGACCGCCAACAACGTCTGAAATGTTCCGTCGTCGGCGAAGGCTTCCAGTTCGCTCACCAGGTCGCTTGGCTTTGGGGAACGACCGGCGAGGTCAGCAAGCTCGTCGGACCGGCGCAGTGCCCACAAAAAATCGCTCGACTCTGCGAGAGCATGGAGTTTGTCCAGGTACCGTCGATTTGGCGAGATCCCGTAGCGAGGGACAGGCCATGAGGGTTGCAACGCCTTGGAACGAACGTCTGACTGTAGTGTTGTGGGGACAGGCACGGTCCAGGGTCCTGGGTCCAATCCTTGGATTGTCCACGCTCGCGCGATCTGAAACCTCCGGCGAGGTTTTGTCAGCCGTCGGTGTCAGCGGCCTGTGCGCACTCCCGCGTGCGACTCCTTCTCGTTGTCCGGCGGTTTCGGAAGTCGCTCGGTGCTCGGTGGCGTTGCGGGAACTTCAGCGGAGCTTGCTCGTCAGCTCTCGCGCATCAAGCAGCACGGCTAGCAAGCCGCCCCGCCGTCAGTCGTCGTCGCTGCGGATATCGAAAGACGCCCACACGGGGATGTGGTCGGTGACCGTCTCGATCATCTCCATCCAGTTGGCGTTTGTGAAGTCGAGGGCGCCGGAGCCAGTCATCTCGCTCAGGTAGGGCCCCGGGAAGAAGATGTTGTCGAAGCTGTTCGAGAGGCCGCTCAACCCGATGCTGGTCTTTTGCTCGGGGGCCGTCACGAAGGTGATGTCGTCGCCGCCGCCAAGGAAAAGATACGCCGCATCGTCCGCGGGCAGGTTGAAGTCACCGCCGATGAGTACGTCGGACTCGGAACCGTTGGCCTCCTGGAAGTAGGCGTAGACGTCGCCGAGATGACGGGCTTCTTCGCGTCGCTGAGCCAACTCACCGTAGCGCTGATGGAAGGTGAGGAACGTGAAGTCGAACTGGCCCATTCGGAAGTTCGCGCCGTAGGGCTCGCGCTTGAAGTCGTCTTCGAGGTCTGGGTAGAAGCCGATGGCTTCTGTCATCTGAACGTCCGCGGTTCGCCAGACGAACGCATAGAACTCCGTGCTGCTGCCCCGGCCGGCTTCCCTTGGGCTTACATGGCCAAACCATGCTTCTCCGGTGATGAACTCGAGGGCATCGACGAGCTCGGCTACGGCCTGGGGCGTCTCGATCTCTTGAAGTCCCACGAGGTCAAAGTGGCTAACGATGCACGCGAGGGACGCGAGGTCCTTACCATTGTCGTGGCCAAGGTGGAGCGTGTTGAACGTCGCGATGGTGTGGAGCGGGAGCAGGTCTCCGTCGGCGAAGAGGTCGAGGGGGCACTGGTATGGGTAGACCGGCGCGTCGGCGGAGTCGGCGCCGATGTTGAAGGGAATCGCCAGGACGTTGTTACTCTCGTAGCGCTCTTCGATGGCGCGTTCGCTGTCCATGACAATGAGAATGTAGGCGCTTCCATCTTCCGCGTCGGCGGGGATGCGAAGGTCCGCGTTCATGTCCTGGTGAGAGCCGACTGCGAGGGCCGATGTGTCGCGGTACGCCAGGTAGTCGTCGTCGTCGTCGCGGCGCGTGTCGCTCGAAAGGTAGAACTTGATGCGAACGGGTTCTGCTGAACGCACGCCACCGTTCTCCACGGTGAAGTTCACGTAGGCCTTACGGCCCGCCTCGATGGACGTCCGATCGATGCTGGCGCTCGCGCTGAAAAGGTCCGCCGCGTCGAGGCTTGGATCGTCCACCGTCACCTCGATGGGCGTCGCCCGGACGTTGTTGCTCTCAAAAGTCTCCACCACCGTCTCGCCGGCGTCGGCGACGGCGAGGAGGTACCAGGTGCCGTGCTCCGCGATGGCGGGGATAAGCGGCTCGACGCTCTCGTCGCAGACCTGTCCGGGCATGAGCGCAGGAACACTGTCCGCGCCGACGTAGTCGTCGGACTCGTCGTAGCGGCGGTCGTGGGAGAGGTAGTACTTCACTCGGCTGCTCGCCGCGGGGAAGTCGCCTACGTTTTCAAGTTGAACGTGCAGAGCGGCGCGGGTTCCGGCGGGGACTTCCATGCTCTCGGTGACGCCGTCTACGACCATTAGGTCGGGTGCTTCGAGGTCGGGGTTGTCGCGGGGCGCAGCGGGGTCGCTGGCCACGACGGGCATCGCGACAAGATTGTTGGACTCGAAGCGCTCGCTCACGTCGTCGTTTGCGTCGACGACGACCAACACGAACCAGCCGCCTTCATCAACCACGTTTCCAAGGGAGAGATTCGCAGACTCGGATCCGAGCTCATCGACACCGAGCTCCCCGACGCGGTCGTAGTTCAGGTAGGCGTCGTCGACGTCGAGGACGTCGTCGTTCGAGAGGTAGTAGCGAAGGATATTGCTCTCGGCGGCTCGCACGCCTCGGTTGGCCACCTGGAGAGAAGCCGCGAACGTACCGTCTCGACCTTCGAGGGTCGCGCCCTCGATGATGAGGTCCGCGCGATCGGCGTCTGGGGCGTCTCGCGTCACCAGAAAAGGCACGGCGACGGTGTTGTTCGCTTCATCGAACTCGTTGGTGTCTTCGTCCGCGTCGACGACCAGGAGCAAGTAGTAGGCGCCGGCGCTCGTCGCTGTGCTCACTCGAAGCTGGGCGCCTTCCTGGCTCCGTGCGCCCGGCGACAGCGCCCCAACACTGTCGAAGCTGAGCTGGCGGTCCCCGGCGTCCCGGCGTTCGTCCGTGGAGAGGAGGTAGATCAGTCGTGAGGCTTCGGCCGCAGCGAAGCCGAGGTTCGCCACCGTCGCGCTGACCTCAAGGGTCTCCCCGGCGAGCACCACGGGGGATGGCACGACGACGTCCGTCGCAACGAGGTCGGGAAGCGCGTCTACGCCGCCGACCATGAGCGGCACAGCGTTCGCGTTGTCTTCGTCGAGCTCCGTGACGTCTCCGTCGAAGTCAGCGACGAAGAGAATGTAGTAGTAGCCGTCCGTGGTACCAGCGGGAACTCGTAGGTTCGCTTGCTCTTGCTCGGATGCTCCGCCTTCAAGGGCGTCGACATCGTCGTAGTTGAGATAGGTGTCTTCGTCGTCCAAGACGCGGTCCCGAGAGAAGTAGTACTTCAGTCGCGACTCGCCGGCGCCCTCGGAGCCCGCGTTCCGCACGTCGCAGTTGGCGGCGACGACCTCGCCTTCTTCCGCGCGGTCCAGCGCGAGTGACGCGTTGTCGACGATCAGGTCCACGGACGCCGGCTCTTCGGCGCCCGCGACGGCGTAGGCCAAAATCTTCGCGATGGCCGATTCGCCGACGTAGGCGACGGAGTCGAGCTCTTCGATGTCGTCGAAGAGGTCATCGTCGTCGGGGCCTGGCAGTCCATCGCGGTGCTCGATGATGTTCGCGGCGGCCCGTCGATCCAGGCCCACCTCATCGTCAAGAATGGCCTCGGTGACGTTCAGGTCGTTGACGAACGCCAGCACCACGCCGGCTTCCGGCGAGCCCTCGATAACCGCCACGGTCTGCTCACCCATCTCATCCGTGAGAGGGTCCTGGCCGCAGGCGGTGAGGAGTAGAGCGGCGAAGAGCAGGGAGCGTGTACGAAAACAGAGCATGGGACGGCTGAACTAACGCAACCATCATGCCAAGGGAAACTTCAATGATTTCAACGCTCCGATCTGGCGGCCGGAGTAGCCGATCCTGGCGCCAGTCGTCACCACAGCCAAAAAGACCGGGTTATGGAGCCTCTAGAAGTTCGACCACCGCCTGGGCCACACCTTCCGCGGACGCGGGGTTCTGGCCCGTGACCAATCGGCCGTCGGTTTGAACGTTGGGCTGCCAGATCGGCTGCGTGACCACCGTCGCACCGAGCTCTTCGAGGCGCGACTGGAGAAGAAAAGGCACATGCTCTTCGTGGCCGACAGCTCGCTCTTCGTCGTCCGTGAAGGCCGCAACGCGACGACCTCGAATGAGGGGCTCGCCGTTGTCGTCTCTCAACCCGATGAGGCCCGCAGGTCCGTGACATACCGCGGACACGATTCCGCCTTGGGCGTAGATCGCTTCTCCAAGACTCGCGAGGGCCGGTTGGTTGGGGAAGTCCCACATCGTCCCGTGGCCTCCGACGAAGTAGATTGCGGCGTAGGCACTCGCGTCGACGTCCGCCGGCGTCATGCTCCGGTGGAGGCGAGCGACGAGTTCTTCGCGCTGCATGAACGCCTGCGAACGTTCATCGTCGTCCCCCGCGTACAGAGGTATGCGGCCACCGTTCGGAGACACGAAGTCGACGGCCCATCCTGCTTCCTCGAAGACAAGAAAGCCGTGGGCGAGTTCCGGGAGAAATGCGCCGGTCGGCTCGCCGGCCATGGTGTCGTGCGTGGAGAGAACGAAGAGGACGCGCGGTGCTGCCCCTTGAGTTTCCTCCCCCGCGACGGTCTCCGTCGAGGGAGCGTTCTCCGTCGCGATGGAGGAGTGGCTCGAACAAGCGGCGAGGGCGAGGGCGCCCAGGATGACGGCGAGTAACGAAGGATGCAGGCGCGGCGCTAGAGGGTGGAGATCGTTGGTCATGGGATGTGCTTGGAGTGTAGGGCTGTGCTTTGGACGAACCACTGCATGTTCTAGGACGCGGCGACTTGCTTGAGGCCTTCCACTTCGATGGTGAACTCGCCCCACTGAAGGTAGGCTTTCCCGTCACGCTCGAAGGCGCCGCGGAGCCCGGGGAAAGCCAGGAGCGGGTAGATCTGCTCTCCACAGGCAAAGAGCGTGGGTTGGCCGCTATCCTGGGGAAAGAAGAAGAGGAGATCGTGTTCATGGAGATAGGACGCGCGGCCTTTTCGGAGGCTGAGAGAATGGCGAAGGCCAGGCCACTCCGCCGCGGTATCGCTCTCCGGCTTGGTACGCCACATCACCTGGCCGAAGCCCAGGGCTACGAGGCGCGCGTCGTCGGTCATGAAGAAGTCTGTGCACTCGGGCAGAGCGGTGCTGATCGTCGCCGTCGGACGGTGGAAAACACAGAGGCGAAGCCGACGACCCGGGAGTAGGTCCTTGGTTTGAAAAGCGACCCACTCACCGGACGGAGAAGCTGCCGCTTGGTAAGCGTCGATGTTTGAAGGCAGCTCCACAGGTGGAGCTGCCGGGGCTTCCACGCCGGGCGCGGGAAGCCATGTGAGGAACGAACAGTCGATGGCCTTGCTCTTCCGTTTTCGCGGAGTTCGGGCTCGCTCGGCGGCGATGTCTGCGTGCGCACCTTCGAGGACAAGGTCGCCAACTTTGGTCCCAAAGTAGAGCGCGTCACCAATCTCGACGAGCGGGCCTGGTGCGTACGCGAACTTCGTCAGCTGTTTTAGTTTGCCATGGACGAAGCGAAACGCCGTCAGCGCAGGACCCTTCCAAACCGCGACTCCGTAGCCATCCGCGAAGGCCGCGACGGAAGTTCCTTTGATCTTCTTTCGCACAAGAAGTGTGTTGTCTTCGTCGAAGACGTAAAGCGCGACGGTGGTGAGCACGGCCCAGCACCCGTTCGCGAGGGCGACGAAGCGTTGGTAGAATTCGTGCGCGTTGTGGGACTGTGCGATCTCGTGGGCATTCGGGAAGGGGAGGGGGGTGATATCTCCTGTCGCCAGGTCCACTCGGCTGATGAACGGGCTCGAAGAGAAAAGCGCGTACTCGCCGCACGGGGAGACCGAAACGCGGTGAATCGGCATCCGCAGCTCGAACGCGACGCGTGACTTCCCGTCGACCACGGCGAGCTCCGTTGCCGCAAACGACTTGCCGTCGAAGACCCGCGCGACGGAGAGCTCGCCGGAGTGTGCGCAGGGGCGGTCGCCGGCGCTTGGGGGCTCGTCCCTGCCATAGGGAGGCGCGAGGGAAAAGAGTGATAGGTCCGGTTCGGCCACCTCCGGTCGCTCTGCTTCACGGACCTGAATGGGGCCTTCCTTCTGCTTCGCCAAGGCCTTGTCGATGCCTTTGCGGTCTCGGAGCAACGTCTTGTCGGTCGTCCACGCTAGGTGGATCTTCTTCAGTTCAGCGTCGAAGGCTTCGCCCGCTTCCCACGGTGGCGCGCTCTTGTCGATGGGTCTCGGCACGCCGGAGCCGAAGTTCATGTCCGCCGCCGCCGTAGGCGGGTGCGCGTAGCCCGTCTCTCCTTCGCGCATGCCGTGAAAGATGATGTCCGCGATGGGCACCTCGGCGTGGAGCTTCCTTGCGAACCTCTCCACCCTAGCAAGAAAAGCGAGACTGTTGCGCTCGTCGTCCCCGCCGGTGAAGAACTTCACGCAGCGACCGGCAAAGAGAACATCGTCGAACTCCATGGCGCGGTAGATGTGTTTCGCGATGGCGCGCTGGTCCTCTTCATCCACTTCGCTCTCAAACGCGATGGAGATGAGGTGGCCCATGTTCGCGCCCTCGAACCAGTCGGCGGGATGGCGACAGAAGAACTCGAAGTCGTTTGCGCCCTTTTGTTTCTTGTCTGCTCCACTCATTTGTTTCCCCCGGATTCGCGCTGGCATTCGCACGACGGGACGAGACTACTTCGAGTCGATGGGCGGCAGCAGGCCTTTTTCACGCAGCTTGTCTTTCTTGCTGGCCTCGCACTTGCGCTTGCGGTTTTGGGCTCCGCTTATGAGTGCTGAAGCATGTTGCGACACCTCCTGATTTTGCTCGCCTGCCTTGTGGCGTGCGGAGACGATAGTACCGCCGACACGGTAACGAGCGACGCACAGGTGCCCGACGATGCCGGTGCCAGATTCGACGGTACGCTTGCGGACGGCTCTGCGAGCGACTCGTCCGTTCTGGGCGATGCGAACGGCGCGGACGCCGGCCCGCCTAGCTGTCCGACGTGCGATGGCGACGGGGATGGTTTCGACGACGACGTAGATTGCGACGACGCGGACTCGAGCATTTATCCCGGAGTGGGCGCGAGCTGCTCAGCGGACTGTGGGGAAGGGAGCCGGTTCTGTGGTGACGATGGCAGCTGGTCCGAGTGTGACTGCACGCCGGTCTGCGAGGCGAGCGGCGAAGGGCGCTGTTTCTACATCTCCGCGGAGGGCGGCTCAGACGACAACGAGGGTTCTTTCGCCGCACCATGGGAAACCTACTTGAACGTAGTCTCCTACTACGGGCCAGAGGATGCGCCCGCCAGCGCGGTACGTTTGGGTCCCGGCGATGTGGTCTACTTCATGGACGGCGAATACGATGCGACCTACTCCTACAACTCGGACACCAACGCGTTCTTCTTGCGCAACGTTCACGGCGAGGTGGGGAATCCCATTGCGTTCCGCGCGTACCCAGGCCACCGGCCGCTGCTAACGACTGGCCAAACACGAACCGCTGTGGTGCTGTTTCAGTCCAGCCACCTGGTGATGGACGGATTCGAGGTCCGGGATTCTCGCGGCAATGGAATCAGACTCGACGACGCCAACTTCGTAGAGCTTTCCCGACTCCACGTCACCGACGTGATCGGCCCCAGTGCTTCGAACGTCGCTGGGATCCATGTTGTGTCGAGCGAGAACCTCAACCTTCATCATTCGTCGATCCACGATATTCAGGCTGAAGGTGAGGGTGGCAACGTTTGGTCGCATGGCGCCATCTTCTTTGGCGGCGGAAACCACCGCCTCCACCACAACGAGTTCTACACAACGCCGCCACGCATTGACCCGATGCGCCGCGGCTGCGTTCTCTACAAACACAGCGCGACGGTCGAAGGCAGCACCTTCGAGGTCGATCACAACGTGTTCCGTGGGTGCGAGGGGCGCGCCATCGGCTCGGGCTCTTTTGGCACGAACATTCACCACAACCTCTTCCTTGGTTCCGGCGTGAGCTTCGAAGACTTCGGAGGCCCAACCCACCATGATAGCCGCGTCGTTAGCAACACCTTCGTGGACTCGGGGGGCATGAGCTACAACCCAACGGACGACTGGGAGCCCGTGGGCCTGACCACCTTCAGTGACAACATTGTTGTAGACTCGAGTACCTATGGTGCTGAGCGGGGAATCATCACCATCGGCACCTACATCAGCGACAGCCTGTATGAACAGACTGTCGACGCAGGCAACCTGGCGTTCTCCGACAACTGCTACTTCAACCCAATGGAAGAGCCTCGCTTCAACCTCTTCGCTGCCGGCGGGAGCTTTGGAGACCTCGGCGCGATCTACACATTCGAGGAGTGGCAGGCGCTTGGATATGATGTCGACTCGGCCGTTGTCGACCCCGGTCTCGACGAGCGATACGTTCCCAGCGCCGACGCGTGTGCATCGGCTGGGTGGCGGCCTCTGATCGCCGACTGAACATCGCGACCTCATGGGATGTCCATCGCCACGAAGTTCGCGGCGAACTGAGGACTCCCACGCGGCTCGAAGTGCTACTTAGAGTCGATGGGCGGGAGCAGCCCTTTTTTGCGCAGCTTGTCTTTCTTGCTCTTGCGTTTGCCTTTCTTCGGCGGCGGTCCCGCGCCTCTCCGTCGTGGCTCGGGCTGTCCCGTGAGAGGAAACTCCGGCAGCTGCGTTCGCGGAAGCGGGCACGCCATGCGCTTTTCGATGAGCCGAAAATGAAGCTCGGATTCGTGGTCGACAAAGGAGATCGCCACGCCGGTCTCGCCGGCGCGCCCGGTTCGTCCGATGCGATGCACGTAGGTCTGGGGCGAGCGCGGCAGGTCGTAGTTCACGACGGCGTCCAGCGATGGTACGTCGATGCCGCGTCCGGCAAGGTCTGTGGCGACGAGGATCGAGACCATCCCGCGTTTGAAGCGCGAGAGCGCTTGGTCGCGCTGAGCTTGCTCCAGGCCGCCGTGGAGTGACGCCGTGGCAAAGCCCGCGGAGTGGAGCTTTCGCGCTAGGTTCTCTGCGGCGCGCTGCGTCGAGACGAATACGAGCGTCTGTCGCCAGTCGTTGTCGCGTACCAAGTGCTGAAGCAGGGGCCGGCGATTGTCCGAGTCGGTTTCGTACACCTGCTGCTCGATGAGCGGCGGCGTCGTCTCGTCGGCGTCAATGCGGATCGTCACCGGAGCGCGGAGCGCGATGCTGCCGAGAGTGCGCACGTGCTGCGGGAGCGTCGCCGTGAAGAAGAGCGTCTGGCGGTTCTTTGGCAGGGAGCGGATCAAGTCAGCGAGCTCCTCGCGAAAGCCCAGGTCGAGGAGCTTGTCCGCCTCGTCGAGGACGAGGGTCTCCAGGTCTTTCAGGTCCAGCGCGCCACGCTCCAGGATGTCGAGCAGACGGCCCGGCGTCGCGACGACGACGTCGACGCCGGAGCGAAGCATGTCGAGCTGCGAATCCACGGACACGCCGCCGATGATGGTGAGGACGCGGCAGCTGTCGCCGTAGGCGAAGGTCTTGAAGGTGGAGGCGACTTGTTGCGCCAGCTCTCGTGTCGGAGCGAGCACCAGCGCGCGCACGACGCGCTCGTCGGGGGAGGGGTGCTCGCTAAGCCACGCGACGATGGGCAGAACAAAGGCCGCGGTTTTCCCCGAGCCGGTTTGTGCCTCGGCGGCGACGTCTCGTCCCGCGCGGATGAGAGGGATGGCCTCTACTTGGATAGGCGTGGGCTGCTCGAAGCCGTTCGCGGCGGCGGCTCGTTGAATCCCCGCGGGCAGATCCAAGTCCGCGAATGTCGCCTGAGGAGCCGTATCTTTGTCGTTCATCGCCACGTCACCCTAAGGGAGCTCACGCCGGCAGCGCGCCACGGAGTCCCAAGTCATGGACCGTAGTGCGTGGGGCGCGCCCTGTCATGGCGGCGCCCCGTCATGGCGGCCGCTTCGAGGAATGTCCGCCGCACCCCTGGTGTTCTGTGTCTTGTGGGGCTTAGGGTCCGTGCATGTCCCGTCGCTTTGTGCCCCGCTCCCCACGGCTTGCGTCGTCTGCTTTGGGGCTCTTCGTCCTTGCTTTGAGCGCCTGTGGATCGTCGGCGCCGGAAGAAGTTGCACCCATCGCTCCAGGGACGCCGTCGAGCGCAGTCCCGGCGCCGAGCGCTCCCGCCGCGGCGGCGCCAGCGATCAATATCACCGAGGTGATCTTTGCGACGGCGCTGGACGACCAGTGGCAACCCGTTGGCGGCGCACAGACCGTTTTTCCAGCGGACCAGGAGACGGTCTGGGCGCGGATCTCCATCGCTGGGCGGCCGCGCACAGGAATCATCACGCTGCGATGGATGTGGCGCGACCTGCAGATGGGCGAGTTTCCCGTCGACCTCAGCAGCGTCAACGGCGGCGTATTCTTCTCGTTCGGCCAGAACACGTACCTACAAGGGTATGTGACGCCGCAGACATTCTATGTCGGCACGGGGCACCGCCTGGTTCTCATGTCCGGGGGAGTTGAACTTGGCTCCTACGGGTTCACCGTGGTTCCGCCGGCGAATGCCCGTCCGAGCCACTTCGTGTCGGCGACTCTGCACAACGCAGACCCGAGACAAGGGGACCCTGGGCCTCCGCGCACATCCTTCGCGGCGGGCGAGCATGTCCACGTTGTCGGCCGAGTCGCCCTTGGGCGCCGGAGCTGGTTCAACTGCAAGGTCGCCGTCAATGGCGTGCCCGTGCCGACGATGACTCGGGAAATTATGGGTCCTGACGATGGCGGGGACGAACTCAATTTCGCCTTGGACATGTTTCCAGAGGGCGGATGGCCGCCTGGGCAACACCACATCACTCTTGTGCTCAACGACAACGAAGTCGCCGCGTACGACATCACCGTTCCGCCGGCGGGCTAGAGG
>JBGCFM010000181.1:0-16035 GCA_045106895.1 Polyangiales bacterium
TCAGCGAGTGACCGGTGTCTCCACCATGTCGATCTGGCTGAGCTCGCGAACCATCTGTGCGTAGTCCGCGTAGTCGCCCGCGGGGATGACCGCGTTCTGCACACGAATGGAGCGCTCGATGACGATGTCCGCGCCCTCTTGGAGAACACGGCGTGCGTAACGAATATTGCCTCGTTCCACCGCCACGGGCGGCTGCGATGCCTGTCCGCCGTGGATCACGACGCGGACGTCTTGAGCGAACGCGGGGACGCCCATCGAAGTCGTACGCGAAGGCAGCGACGCTTGCTGCGCCGCCAAGTTCGTCGGAAAGAGCGGCGGGACAAGGAGCGAGTCACCCGGACCTCGACGACCGAAGTTTGGAATTCGCGCTCTGTATCGCAGGACAAAGGGCTGACGGACATCTTCCGCGCCGTCGACCTCCAGGGCGATGACATCGGCGCCGGGAAGCACGCGGGGCACAAACCCCTCACTGAGCAGACGCTCCAGCTCCGCAGGCGGCAGCCGCTCGATCTCGCGACGCCAAGCGAGGGCGCCCATCCCGAAGAACTGCTGCTCCACTTCAAGGAGCGCGTCGTTCCCTTCGAAACGCATATCGACCTGGACCGAGAGCACATCGGCTCCCGCGCCAACATCGGGAATCGTGACGCGGCTCATCGTCTCGTTTCCGAGAACCACGACGCCGCTTTGCCCACGCAGGCCCGGGGGAATGTAGTCGTAGGGGGCATGCCGGCCATCGGCCCACACGATGAAAGGCTCGCCGCTCTCGGGGACCACCTGAAGGAGCAGCCCTTCGTAGATTCCGCCCGTAGCCAGGGGACCTGGCTCCATCGTTCCGAACTGACGCACAACCAAGAGCCGGGCGTCGAGGCCCGCGAGGGTCAGAAGGTAACGAAGCACACGGCTTCGGTCGCCTCGCTCGGCTGCGACCATGAGCGGGGCAATCGCCGTGAGGCCTTGTGCAGGTTCGATGTTCTCGGTGACCCAAGCGTGAAGTCGAGCCGTGACGTCCTGGGGGGACTGTGCTTCGCCGACGAGACGGCGGACCAAGCGCATAGCGGCGGGGTCGACGGGGTCACGGCCCAAGAGTGCTTCGCGCAAGGGCGGGAAGAACGACTCCCAGTCCGCATCGATACCGAAGCGGAGCGTGGGGCGGTACGGAGGAACCGGAACCGCGTTAGGCTCCGGCGGGCGGGATGGCACGTGCTCCATCGTCCAGGTCATGATCTTCAGGTCGCCGTCCTGGCGAATGCTCGCCTCGGGCGTTCCCCCGAGCGCTTCGACGACGACCTCTACGCCGCTTGGAACGACCGCGACCATCTGAGAGAACGCGAAGGGGTGCTGCGAGCTGTCGAAGCTCCACCCTGGGCTTCGAAAGCCTCCGTTGTAGAGCGGCGCGCCTCCGGTGACGTATTCGTATTCCACGTAGTCACCGATGCCGAGCTCCGACATGGGGATGGTGTCGAGTCCGCGAATCGACTCCGGCTCGAGCTGGCGACCGTCGGGCTTGATCGAACGGAGGGTGAGAATCTGTCCGCCGAGGGAAAGCTGGCCGAGGCGCTCGATGGCTTCCTCGCTCTGCACCTTGTAGATCTGATGCACGAGATTGCGCGCCGAACCATCTGGGTAAACGCGCGTCACCATGTAGTCGAAGACGAGTACCTCCGTCGCGTCCGTGTGCTGAACGTCGCCGTTCTCATAGCGTTCGATGATCTCGAGGCCGTCCTGCCGGTAGGGTTCCAGGTCGTCGCGCCCCGTGAGGTCGCGCCGGAGCGGGCGAAGGCTCGCCATTTCCTCAGGCTGGCTGTCGAATGCGGCATCCAAGATGCGCACCGCTTCTCCTCGCCGACCCGCAGCCAAGGCTTCATCCACGGCACGGAGCGTTTGGCTCGGCGTAGGGCGTTCACTCTCCGCGTCGATGGTGCGCCGAATCGCTTCGGCGGCTTCGGTGTTCCCCGTGGCGAGGGCAAGCTCAAGTCGAAGCGTGCGGAGCTCGTCGGGCTCTTCGAAGAGCGGCTCCAGACGAGCGATCTCTGCTTCGGCTTCTTCCCAGCGTCGCTGACGCACGAAGAGCCGGTAGCGTTCCGCCGACGTCGCGTCACACGCGACGACGGACTCCACGAGGGCGTTCGCTTCAGCCACGCGCTGCTGGCTTCTGTAGAGTTCCCGGAGCTGAGCAACCAGCCCGCACTCGTCGGGGAAACGTTCGCGAAGTCGGACCAGAACCTCTTCGGCGTCCGTGAGCTGGTCTTGCTGACGCAACACGTTGGTGAGCGCGAGCTGAGCGCCGAGGACGTCGGGCCAGCGCTCGGCGACGGCGCGAATCTGCTGCGCCTGTTCGACGGTCCCCTGTTCGTTTTGGGCGCTAGCGAGGGCCGCGTACACCGCTGAGGTGTCCTGCTCCGCGATCTGCGTGATGAGTCGCGTCTCGAGTTCGCCGGTTCGCTCCGCCGTAATGAACGGATCAGAACGGACAACGCGACGGTAGACCTCAAGGGCCAAGGGCGGCAGCTCGAAGGAAGCGATGGGGTCGAAGGCCTCGCGTGCGCCGACGTTGTCGGAGCGCGAGAGCAAGATCAGCGTGCGAAGAACGCGCTCGAAGGATCCGTTCGGCTCACCGTCGAGGCTCGCGCCACGCGAAGGCTCGTAGGATTGTCCAAGACGCCCCGGCCAGTCGAGAATGACCTCGGCGCGGGCTGCGCCGCGGGCCGTCAGCTTGAGTTCGACCTCGTGGCGACCCGCGCTGAGCTCGACGGGAATGTGAATCCGTCGAGCGTAGAGGCCCTGGCGACGATCGAGGGCGTGTACCAACTCGCCATCGACGAAGAGCTTAAACGCGCTCCCGGTTCCGACGACGAACACGTGTCGCCCGGCGTTTTCGACTTCCACGAAGGTCTCGGCGATGGTGGTTCCAGCGCCGGACACCTCGCCGCCGGTGAAGCGGAGCGCGCATCCTTGGGACTCGACTTCGAAGACCGCGTCTTCGCCTCGTCCGACGCCCAAGTCGTAGCGCTCCGCAAGTGGGCCACGGCCGAGCGCCGGCTGCTCATCGTCGTAGGTGCTCATTGGAAGCGGGCCGAAGGGACCGACGGCGCGCCAACCTTCCACAAGACAGCCGCCTCGCGCGGCTGCCGCCCTACCCGCGGCGTGGTCGCCGCGGCGCCAAGCGAGCTGACGCCGGAGGCTCGCCGCCCAGCGCACGGCGGGCTCTCCGAGAGCCCCTGGGTTTGCCAAGAGCGAGTCGAGGAGGGGAAGCACACGCTCTTCATAGCGAGGCGTTCCGCCCCACTGGGCGACCATCATCGTCAGCGCGTATTCGGCGTGGTGAGCGGCCTCATCCGTGGGAAGCTCTTTGGCAACTTCGACGACTCGAATTGCCACGTCGAGAGCCGCGGAGTGCTCACCGTGGAAGTCGTGAACGAGGGCACGCATCAAGAGCAGCGAGGTGTCCGTCGGGCGCTGCTGCAGGCTCGCATCGAGGCCGCGGACGGCAGCATCCATGTCGCCGCCGGGCCAGAACAGCTCCGCTTCGGCGAGCTGTCGTTGGAGCTCCTGGTTGTTCGCGTCATCCGCGGCTTGTGCGCGAAGCGCCTCGAGGGGACTCACATCACCGGCGTTCGCCGAACGGGAGCGTGCGCCACCGCAAGCGCTCAATAGGGCAGCGAACAAAGCAGCCGCTGTTGTCAGACGGTTCATTGTGCACCTCCGAAGGAGATTCGTTCTCGTAGCAAGACGTCGGCCTCTTGAATGAAACGTCTGAACGCCGGGTAGTCCTCGGCGCTGACGCGGTGTGTCGCGAGCTCAAATACGCATCGCACGATGATGTTCTGACCCTGACGGGTGTAGGAGATGGTGAGGGAGCCGAACTCGGAGCGCGCTTCGCCGCCGCTCGGCAGAGCCGAGACCGTGGCGCCACGTGGGATTCGAATCGAGCGCGACTCAACGTGTCGACGCGGCGGTCCGAGCTCTAGCGTGTGTCGACGCGTCGGGGCCGGCGTGTAGGCTCGCGTGAGGTTGCCCATGGAAGCGGGCGCGACGAGAAGGTTTGCGCCGCTGCGCTCCGCGAACTGCGGAACGCGTCCTTCCCAGTGCACTCGAGGAGACGACTCGTAGGCGTCGAGGTTCTCGAAACGATGACTCGACAGCTCAATACCGCTGAAGCCCTGCGCGAGCTCTCTCTGGAGGCGCTCCGCTTGAAGACCCGCCGCCTCATACTGAGAGCGGTAAGACGACGCGCTCGTGCCCTGAATCTGTTCGTCGCCACGGACCTCCGCCGATCCGTCCAAGGCGAGGGTCACGTTGAGTTCACGCGTGCGCACGTTGCGACTCGCGGGCAACACGGGCGTGGCTCGGAGTTCAGCGCTCTCAGGACCGACGAGCAGAGTCACAGTTCCTTGGTCCATCGCCGGCAGCTCTGTCGTCCCGTTCATCTCGGCGGTGCCGTCGAGGAAGAGGTCGAACTGAGGCACATAAGCGATGGCGTGGTCGAAGATAGCGAGGCTCGCGGGAGCCGGGTTGATGGCCCCGTTGCGGCGCGTGCGAATCAAAGCGATGCGCGCGTCGACTCCGGCGATGGTGAGCATGGCGTAGATGAGCGACGCCTTGTCTTTGCAGTCACCAAACCCGCGCCGAACGATCTGCGTGACCCGGTAGGGCTTAAAGCCGTGGATACCGAACTCGAGACCGACGTAACGTGTGTTTCGAATCACCCAATCGTAGATGCGCGTCACCTTCTCGCGGTCGTTGGCTGCACCGGCGACGAGCTCAAGGGTCGTGCGTCGCAGCGAGTCGTCCGGGATGAGCTGGTCTTGGACCAGACCCCACCACCAACGGCCTACATCCTCCCAGCTCCGGTACGTGGACACGTGCAAGTAAGGACGGGTCTCCGCTGGACCCGGCATATGAGATTCGGTGCGGAGGGCGGGAACATCCGTGGCCACGAAGCGGTGCACGTTGTTCTCGCCGCGCTGCTCGACGGTCCGCTCAAGGCCGCGAAGCGTTGGTTCGTTGAAGTAAAACTCGCGGCTCCGCGGGGTGATGAGAACATGTTCAAGGCGACGCGTCGGCGAAGCCTGCTGCAGGTAACGAATGTTCCCGTAGTAGTTGTTGAACATATTTCGCCGACTCACGTCTTCGACCCGGTATCGAATCTCCACCGTGTCTCCGGGCTGCAGCTGCGGCAGGTTGATGACGAGCGCGCGGGTGTCGTAGTAGATGCGGTAACGACTGTCTCCGAGAGACTGTTCGGATGTGTTGTTGGCGTCAACGATGGTCCCGTCGGCCCGATGCACCTTCGCCGAACGCACCTCGACCCACTGCTGACCGGGCTCGTAGGTAATCGGGAAACGGCTCATGCCTCGTGCGCCCTCCTCGTCATGCACCTGGTAGGCGACCTGGTGGAAGTTGGAGCTAAGCCCCGTTTCGAAAACCGTCGCGACCTGAAGGTTGTGGAGCATCGTTGAATGCCACTCGTTGCTATCGCTTCGGCGCGACAGAATCTCCTCCGTCGACGTGGCCCACGCCTCGTCCACTCGCTCGCGCGGCTGCAGGCGATCCATGAGTTGCCGTGTCGCGGCGTCCTGCGGACGAAGAGCGAGGACCTGGCGGAAGCTCTCGATGGCAAGCCGCTCCTGACCGATGCGAAGAAGCGCCCGACCGAGGCGAGCATGGTGGGCGGCTTCGTCCGGCGCGTAGGCGATGATCTGGTGGTAGATGGCGAGGGCTTCGTCGTGACGACCGAGCCCCTCGTAGACAGACGCGGCGTACTGAAGCGTGCGCGGGTCTGCTGGGTCCAAAGCGCGAAGCTGGTCGAGGTGAGCGAATAGCTCATCCGATGCGCCACGTTCGTAGGCGTCGTCCATGAACTCCATGCGGAGCTGGGAGTCGTCTTGGACGTTCTCGAGCACCTCACGCTTTACAGCCCAGGACGCTTCGATCTCACCAACGACGCTGAGCGCGGCGGCGAGACGATAGCGCCAGCGGATGGCGTTTCCTGTACGCGCCGCCGCCTGACGAATCAGGGCGCCGGCTGCCTGCCGGAGATTGTGTTGTTCCAGGAGACTGGTGCGAAGCCACGCCGCTTCGAGACCCGTCGTTGTTGTCATCGGGATGGACTCAAGCATCCGCAGCGCTCGGCCGCTGTCGGGGCCCGTGGCGATCAAACGAATACGTGCAAGGCGGACCTCCGCGTCGCGCGGTGCGCGCTCTTCCGCCTGGGCGACAAAACGCATCCGTTCGGCGCGGCTTTCCGCCAGTTCCGCGGCGTAGAGCAGATGTTCAGCGTTTGGTCGAAGCTCGGCGGCGCGCTCCGCGAGTTGGCGAGACTTGCGATCCGCCGGGTCGTCGGCGCCGGTCCAGGCCAGGTAACGGGCCAGGTCGAAGTGCGCCGCAACGTCGTCTTCGTCGGCTTCAACGCGAGCGCTCAAGAACGCGAGCGGCGCGTTCGGTGCCGTGGGCAAGCGAACGGGCGCGCCCGCGGCGGACGCCTCGGTGGCGCCACGGGCGTCGACATCATAGCCCTCGGGTGGACTTCCATCCGCCTCGCCAAGTCGCAGGTAGAAGCCCCACCGACGGTCCTGTACGCAGACCTTCACTAGAATTCGGTTGTGACCCTCGCGGGCGGAGAACACCGCCGCGCTTCGTTCGATGGCCGGCATTCGGTAGACGTCATCGCTCATGACCTCTTCGCCGTTTACCCAGACTTTGTAGGCGCCGCCGACGCCAGCCCAGAGCGACATCGGGCGCGCCCGATCCACATGCACGAAGGTCTCTGCGTAGGCGCAAGCGTTCTGGTAGGGCCGCAGCGTCGCGTCGAAGTCAACGAAGCCGAATCGGCCGAGGTCCTCGGGGTAGTCACGCCAATGCAGCGGTCGCACTTTGCCCGGGAAGCTGTCGTCGTCTGAGGCGACGGGCGCGTTGCGGCCGGTTTCGGGCGCGTATTCGCGCGCGAAGCCTTGTTTTCCTTCGTCGTCGAAGCCGCCGATGATGCGAAACGACGTCAAAAAACCGAGGCGTTCGAGCTGGGCGACGGCCTCGCTGTAGCGCCCGTCGCCGAGCATGCCGTAGGCCTGTTCCGTGGATGCCAGAACGCGGAGTGGCGCGGAGAGCCGGCGCTCCGTCGCGAGACGACCAAGCTCGCGCTGGACGAGCCCTGGACTGGCGTCACGCCGGAGGCCCTGAAGCTCCAAAAGCGGCACGACCCCTCTCGGAGTTCGGCCCGAGCGACGCACTTCGGAAGAGAGCCGACGAAGCTCACGGTCGTAGGGGTTCTGCTGCGCCTCAAGGGGAGCGGCAGAGGACGCCAGGACAAGCACGGCGAGGCAAAGGTTGGACAAACGCATCGCTGGCGAGAGTGCGATCCAGGAGACCTGGTGTCGACCCATAATGTACGACCTTAGCGCACAGTTAGCGCGTCAGGTGAGGATCTCGGTGCACGCGGAGGTGACCCGGCCGCCCCCGACGCCAAACTCACTGAGCGGCAGGCCCATGGCTTGGAGACACGAGAGCAATACTTTGGACGTATTCTCTCCCGCCGACCGGTAGTGAACCCCGGAACGAAGCGCGCCTCCGCCACGACCCGCCACCAAAATGGGGTAGTCGCCGAGAGAGTGCGGACGCCCCTCTGCGAGGTCGGAGCTCGCGAGGATCACGCAGCGGTCGAGGAGGTTTCCGTCGCCCTCCTCGAAGTCGCGAAGAATGCGCACCATGTCGCCAAAGCGGTCGACGATGTAGCGAGTGATGGCCTGCACCATCGGCTGCTCGCCGCCCTCATCGTGGGTGAGCCCGTGATGACCGCCGGTGGTGCCGGGGAAGCGCTGCCCGCCGACGCTGCCGCTAAACATATTGGAGAACACGCGGGTCTGGTCACAGGCAAGCGCCATGGCCAGGACTTGAGCCATGGCGTTGTTTCGCTCGATCATCTCGTCGCGCCCAAACTCCGCCGCTGGCGTCGTCGGGATCGCACACGCCGCGAGAGGCGGTCGGTCGGGCATCGTCTCAAGGACGGCGATGCGTTCCTCCAGCTCGCGAATGCTCGTCAGATGCTGATCGAGACGTCGCCGATCGACGACACCCACGCGGGCTCGCAGCGCGGCGGCGTCTTCCATCACGGCGTCGAGGACGCTGCGACGAAGGGCAAGGCGCGGGTCCGCCTCCGGCGTCTCGCCGGGGTTGACGAAACCATCCGTGAACACGCGATTGAAGAACGCCCGCGGTGAGTACTCGGGTTGGTTGAAGGAGTCTTCTCCATTGTGGGAGAGGTACGCGAGGGTTGAACCCTCCCCGCGGACAACGGACTCGCTGATGCCGTACTCCAGAGAGCCATAGCGAGTGCCCGTCGCCACATGATCTTTGACGACCTGGTCGATGGTGGGCGCCGAGAAGGTGGACGCGTAGCCGGCGCCCATCGGGTCCTGCGAGATCATTGGCGCACCCGAGAGAATGCCAACGCAGCCGGCATGATGACCACGCTCATTGCCCGTCCGTACGCTCATGCCGCTAACGACGCTGACATAATCTTGAACGTCGGCGAGGCCGGCGAGTGCTGGACTGAGCGCGTAGCCCGCGCCGGTGGTGGCCGGGTTCCATTGGGCGAGGCGAACGCCGTTCCCCCAGAAGAAGACCCCGAATCGTTTCGGAAGCTCGTCGCCTTGGGCCAGTGCGTTTCCGTTGCTGTTGAGCATGCAGTCGAGCACAGGCAGAGCGAGGCATGTGGCGGAACCTGCGGCCAGGCTTCGAAGGAACGTCCGTCGTTTGAGGAACTTCATTGCGGCTCTCCTGCGGTCCGGAAACCTTCGCTCAGCATAAGCTCCACGAGGAGGTCACGGATGAAACCGTCTCCTTCGAAGGAACGGGTGAGTTCGAAAATCGTAAGTGCTTCGCCCGGCGTTTCAATGTGCCCCCCGGCGTAGCGGTAGAAGTTACGCACGAGGCACTCCATCAGATACGGATGCTCGCCGACAGCCTGTCCCAGACCGACTGCGCCCGAATAAGACGTGCCATCCAGCTCACCGGATGCGTCGATGACGGCGCCATTTTCGGTATCGCGCCAGGCGCCGATGCCGTCGAAGTTCTCAAGGGCGAGGCCGATGGGATCCATGAGGTTATGACAACCTGCGCACGCCAGGTTTTCCCGGTGGGCGGCGAGACGCTCGCGTCGTGTTGGCGCGTCCGTCGAAGGCTCCGGAAGCTCCCCCACGTCGTCCGGCGGTGGCGGAATCGTCTGACAGAGCAGCGCCACGCGAACGAACTTGCCGCGCAGCGTGGGTGAACTCGACTCCGCATGCGCGTGCCGGGCGAGAACCGCGCCGTGACTCAGGAGGCCCCGGCGGTTTGCGGGAAGCTCGCTTCGGTTGAAGCCGCGAGAATCGCCCGCCTCAAGTCCATAGAGCGCAGCGACCTCCGCGTTCACCTCCGCGTCCGAGCGTGTAAAGAACTGCCGGTAGCTCACGTTGTCTTCCAAAACCCAGGCTTCCACCGTGGAGAGCAGACTCTCTTGGAGCGAGTCGCCGAGCGTGGGGCTCAGGCCCGGGAACTCGTCTTCGTCCTTCACGAAATGGCCTTCCGTCAGGCCGACGACTTCTTCGAAAAGCCCGCGAATCGCCTCGCCTGCGCAGTCGGACGCAACGAGGCGCTCCACTTGTTCGCGCAGGCCACTCACGGCGGTGAGTGTTCCTGCGTCCGCAGCGTCAAGAAGCGCCTGGTCGGGTGTCGTGTTGCAGATCGCGAAGCTGATGCGCGACGCCATCTCGTGATCGCCGTAGAGGCGACCGGCGGTCTCCCCTTCGCCAACCGCGGCCCCGTCGCCAAGCTCCACGCGAAAGAGGAAATTGGGCGATTGAAGCAGTCCGGCGATGCCAAACTCCACCCCGCCCCAGAAGTCGCCGAGCACGCTGGCCGCGTTCGTGGCGACGAGCAGATAGCGCTCCACTTCGACGGGGGTGAGGGAGCGACGCCACGCGTGACGACCGAAGTCTTCAAGGAACTCACGAAGACAGGCTTCGTTGCCTACGTCGCCAGGATCACAGGAGACGACACGCGCACGTGCCTCCGCATCACCGACAACTCGCCCCGCGATCTCGTATGCGGCGTTTTCGTATTGCTCGACGGCGCGGGGGCTGATGGTGGTGCGCGTCGTGCCAACGGCGACGCTGCCGTTGGAGGCGAGGTCTTCGTCGATGGCGGGGTCGATGCGAAGCCCGGTCAGGTCAAAAACACTGTTCACGTACTGAACACGAGTCAGCCGGCGAAGCGCAGACGGGGCGGGGATCAAGTTCTCGGGTGGCGGGCCCGCGTCGACAAAGATGGGTACATCCGGCGGGTCGAGGGGCGGCGCCGTCAGCGGAGGCTCTCCAATGGACCCATCGCAGGCCATAAGACCCACTAAGACCCAGGCGGCCGCCAGCCAGGTATGAGAACGCGAGTGAGCCATGTCACGAAGGCTATCACGAGAGGCCGGCGGCCTAAACCCGGCTCCCGCAATTGGATTGGGGACTGGTTTTCACGGTTCCACGCGCTACTCTCGCGACCATGCGCCGCGCTCTAATTTTGCTCTTGGGCGCGGTGGTGTCCTGTTTCCCCGAGTCGTTCTCCATCAGCGACGCTGGGCCGCCGGACGTCGGCAGCGACATCCCGCTCCCTGACGCGGGACCCATCGCAGACACGGGCCCCGAGCGGGACGTCGTCGAACCACTCGACGCCCAACCAGACGCGGCCCCCTCGAACCGTGTTGAAGTGGAATGCGCGACGCCCTGGTCGGACCTCGGCCCAGAGCCCACTGCCGATTGCGCGGGCCGGAACGTGAGTGTGGTCGGCGAGGGAATTGGTCCCAACGCCGTCGATATTGCGCTCCTGGAAAGCCAAGAAGTCGCCCTCGCCTGGAACTCGAACGAGCTCTTCGACAGCGGCGGCATCGAACTTCGTGTGCTGAACACGGATACCCTCGAACCCACCCGCACCGCTGCCATCGCTCCGGAGGCGGTTTTGGGCGAGCTGGCTGGCCGGAGCATCTCCTTGGTTCCCGAAGGCGAGGATGTGCACATCGCTTATTGGGTAGAGCGAGACGGGGGTAGCACCATCGACTACCGGCGCTGGTCGGGGACGCTCTCCGCGGCGGAGACGATCAGCGCCGTCGGCCGAAGCGGCGACGTGAGTCTCGGCGTCAGCGAACGAGGCGATGCGACCTTCGCTGTGTACGACCAGGTCTCCGGTCGATATTTCGCGCGAACCCGCCTCAACAGCGGCGAGCTCGAAGCGAGCGTGCCCCTTGGCGAAGACATGGTTCAGGTCGCGTTGGAATCACGGGGCATTTCCCTCGTGCACTTGAACGGCGTCTCGCACCTCGCCTCGCGACGTCGATTGGGCGAAGTCCGCGCACAACTTCGCTACCGCCGGCGCACCAGCCTCGACAGCTGGAGCGGAGCCACGGCCATCGCCTCCCCCCGAGGCGAACGAAACAGTGGCCTCGCCGTAGACATCGCCGCCTTTGGTGACCAGGTCGCTGTGGTCTACCTCGACTGGTTGAGCGGCCAAGTCGAGGTGCGTCTCGCGACGTGGAACAGCACGCCGGATGACGTCAGCGTCCAGATCTTGGCTACTTACGCCAGCGAAGAGCCCCCCGTCTACACACCCTTGGACGTTGAGTACGACGCGTTTGGACTTATTCATGTGCTCTTTTCGGACGACGAGGGGGATCGCGATGTTCAGTACATGCGGCAGGCGTCCGACGGGGGGCGCTGGGTGAGCGACACCGTCGTGGTTGTGACCTCCGAAGCGTCTATCCGCGCGCGATTCGTCGTGGGGCGAGCACGTCAGCCCCACATCGTCTTCACCGCACGTGGAGACGTGCACTATGCGACCATCCGACCATGACTTACCGCTTCCTCTGCCTTCTCGTTTTTCTCGTCGCGTGTGGCGACGACACCACTCCCGCAGCGGACGCCGGCGATCGACCTGACGCCCCGCGGCAGGACGTGGGTGGAGACGCTGACTCTGGCGTCGACGCGGCAGCGCAGGATTCCGGAGCGCAGGACTCCGGTCCGGACGCGAACGCACCCACCGACGCCGGCGTGCCCGACGGCAATATTCCCGACGCGGGTGCACCGGACGTGAGCGGTCCTTGTCGGCCCTTCAGCACGGATGGCTGCGAAGCCGGGTCGTGGTGCAAGCCCGGCGACGACGATGTCTCGATGGGCGTTTGCGAGCGCTTCGGAGACCAAGGCCCCGGCGAGGTGTGCATCACGAACATCGACTGCGTCGCCGGCGCGGTTTGTGGCGAACGGGCCGAAGGCGGCGTCTGCGACCAGACCTGTGACCCGGAATCCCCTCAGGGCAGCCCGTCGAACCCGTGTGGCTCGGGGACGCGCTGCGCCAACCTCCGCAGCTCCGAAACCGGGGAGCCCATTGCCCTCGGTATCTGCGTTCCTGGCTGTGACTTTGACGCTGGCATCACGTGCAGTGACGAGAGCCTGACCTGCCAACCGAGCGAGCTTGTTTCGAGTGATGTCGACATCTGTCTCCCCGGGGTCACGAATCTACCTGCCCAAGGCGACTGCGCCTTGGCCGGCATCGCGCACGGTCAACTCTGTGGACCCGGACGCATCTGTTTGGACCGCGACGACCTCCGTCCAGGAAACCTCTGCTACGTCGTGTGCCGCGCCGATGTTGGCAGTCTTAATCTGAACGACCACCCGGACTGCAACAGCCCGTCACAGGTATGCCAGCAGTTCGCGACAACGCTGGGCGTGTGCCTCTAGCTCGCTCGTTTAGGAGGCGTTTTCTTTTGGCATTCCCGTGCCACGCAACAGAACCATCTTCTGCCAGATTTTTCGTTCGAGGGCGTGGCAGAGTTCTTCGACGCGTGTAACCGCTTCCACCGCCTCGGGATCATCGAACCCCTCGCCGTAAAGCGCCGCGATGATGCTGCTCATCGCGAGCATCTCGGAGCAGTAGTCGAGGTATCGGCCCATCTGAAAGCGCCCCATTCGTCGTGGTGAATTGGCGGTCCGACCGTCGCTGATGCCGGCCATGTCCGGCGACTTTGTGAGCTGATGGACATCCACGAGGTGCGCGAGGGTGCGCAGCCGGTAGAGCGCCCGCACGACGCGCGTTCGTTTGTAGCGGCGCTCGAGGGTGATAAAAAAGTAGATGGTGGCCGACAGAAGGATGATGTCGTTGAGCGCCGCTTCCGCCACCTGAATGGCGTCGGCCCAGGTGAGGCTGCTGTGAGAGAGCGCGCTCGTAAGGCCCATCGCGACGCCGCCGATGAGCAGGACGAGGGAGAGTGTTACGAGTGCCGCAGTGCCCACCCTCAGCCCGTAGTGAGGGCGCCGCAGAGACTCACAGGTGCGCTTCGCTTCTTTCGCGAGGGTGACGAGCTGCCCGCAAACCGAACTCAATCCGGACTCGGGAAAGCGTTCCCGGATACGCAACTCCAGCAAGACGCTCGTTTGGAGAATCTGCTCCGGGTCGAGTTGCTTGAGGGCCACCCCTTCCGTCTACACAGTGCGGGCCTCAGGTTCAACGGGTGTTTCCGCCAGAGCGCTTGAAGCCCAAGTTGATCTTGGGCACGCTCAGCGCATGAAGACGATTCTCTGTGCCACCGACCTCGGCGAGAGCGGCGCGACCGCCCTTGCCTGGGCCGCCGCTTGGGCCCGCGACACCAACGCCGAGCTGACCTTGCTTCACGTCGACGGTGGCTCCCATGCTCCCCTTGAAGTCCCCGAATCCATGAGAGCGGCTGCGGAAACGCTGGCCGCACGCTTGGACGGTCGGCGGAGCGAGCACGAAGCTTCGTTGAACGCGAACCTCGCGTCGTTGGACCTTCAGTGCAAGCTACGTATCGCGACGGGCCGCCCCTGGGAGGCGACCCTGCAGGTCGCCGACGAGCTCGACGCGGACCTCATCGTGGTGGGCCCACACGCGAGCGGCCTCGGGAGCACGGCGCGCCGAATCGTGACACACGCGCGGCGTCCTGTGCTCGTTGCACGTGGCGCGGCGCCGACATCGCTCGCCGGGATCCGATGGGTCGTCGGTGTTCCCCTGGGCGGCGGCATACCGCCGCTGGTCGCGCATGTAGACGCCATGGCGAACGCAAGTGGCGGACGTCTATCTCTGGTCCGTGCGGTGCCTGTTGCTGGGGCGCTCTTTGTCGAGACCCCAGTGCCGAACCTGGTAAACCAGATTCGCGACTCCATGATCGCGAACCTAACGACCATCGCGGCTCAACTCTCGAGCCCCGTCGACGTTCACAGTGACGCCGGCGACGCGGCCTTCGTCCTCGATGAGGTGGCCGCCGAGGGTGATATCCTCGCTCTCGCGGCTCACGAGATGGGCCTGCTCGAGCGCTTGGTCCTCGGGAGCGTTACGGAACGCGTCCTTCGGACCTCAGCGCACAGCGTCTACATCGAGCCCGCGGCCCTGAGCGAAAGCTAGATTTCGCGGTAACGGGCGATGCGCGTGGACAGCGCTGCGGCGAAGCCGAACTCTGACTGACAGATAGACTGGAGGATCACGCCTGCGCCTGCAGCCTGAAGGCCTTCGGCGACGCGTACGATTCGCACAGGCGGATACGCCCGTCCACGGCCCGGCACGTCGCAGGAAGCAGTCAGCTGACTCGGCATGACGGGGTCCGGCGTGTTGACCATCCGTGGGTCGCGTCCGGCTTCTGGACCGACGAGGGCGTCATAGTCCGGGGAGACGCCGGGCGGTGGGACGAGGTCAACGGGGATGCCGGACACGACGTGAAAGAGGAGACGTTCTGGCGGATGCACGGCGAGAAGTCCGTCGACGTAGCGCTCAACAGGATGCAACGCCGCGTCTTCGTAGCGCGAGCAACGTAGATTGAGGTCCGGGTCGGTGAAGGTGGCGCTGTCCCGATTGTAGATGTCCGGGTTCGCAGCGGAGCAGTCGTCCTCGTCGGTGAGCATCACGACGACAAGAAGCGAGTCCTCTCGGGCGAAGCCCTCATTGGCTACGTCACCATGGCCGCGGCTTCCGTTGACGAAGGTGGTGGCGGCCGTCTCGCTCGTCACGCTCTTGAGCATCGCGTCGAGCTGCTGCTCAAAACCGCAGCCCTGCGTTCCAAGAGAGAGCAGACACGCGGCGGCATCCGTGAAATCATCCACGTCACCTCCAGGCTGCAGCGCGAGGAATGGCGGTTCCCCTCCAGGGATGTCTGTGCATCCGGCCCCGTTCGTCGCACGACTGAGAATTCCGTCGTCGCCGAAGTTGGGCTCGTCGCACGTGGGTATCGTGAACCCGCCGGTGCCGAGGTCGGAGGACACGACGCCCACTCGCAGGTCCGTCACCGGCGCAAAGGTCGTGCCGCCACCGGGCGTTTGGCCGCTCGCCAAGCCGTTGATGAACGCCGGAAGCTCGGCGACGAGGGACGCCTGTTCCTCGCTCATCGAACCGGAGTTATCGATAGCGAAGAGAATGTCGACGGCGTCCACCGGAGGACGCGGGCCAACGTCCGCGGTGACGTCGGGTCGTGCTGCGTCCATCGGACCAGAATCGGGCGTATCCGCATCGGAACCGCTCGGACCCGTGTCGGCTCCGCCGCACATACACTCGCCGAACGCCGTGCCGTCGGCGTTGCACACTTGCCCGCCAGCGCAGCCGCCGGCGCCAACGCAGGCGACGGACGCTCCCGGCGTACAAGTGCTAGGCGTCGAGTCGTCGCCGCAGCCAAAAGAGACCGTCAGTGAGACGGCGAAGAAAAGGGCTCGTAAGCGGTAATTCATGGTGCGAGTACCGCCCATGGGCCGGCCCTTGTCAAGACAGGGCGACGAGCTGACGCAGGCTCCTCGCCTGCTCCTCGGAGGGCAGAGACAGAGCTTCTTGGAGGTCCGCCACCTCGGGATGCGCGAGAGCTTCGAGGGCCTCACCCACGTAGGCCGCATCGATGGGAGCGAGTGCCACGGCGACGCCCACTCGGACACGGAACGGCACCTTCGCGTCACGGAGGAGTTCCTTGGCGCTCTCCACGGACGCGGGGGCTTCGCGAAAACTGGTCACGTCAAAACGCCCGCGAACTCTCTT
>JBGCFM010000182.1:0-2556 GCA_045106895.1 Polyangiales bacterium
AAAGGTAGAAGGGAGATGACGTAGGACTGCAGTCCGAGGGCTAGGCGCGATGACGAAGGAATGTCCCCGACATTTCGAGGAAGAGCAACGCAGCCATCGGGCTGCAGGACAAGTCAGGTCCCCTCTACCTTTCTGAATCGCCCACTAGAGCGAGCTGAGGGGCATCACAAAGGAACCTTCGACGGTGTCCCCGTTGAGAAAGCGCGCCGTGTAGAAGAGCTCGGCGCTGCCTTCTTCCGCGCCTTCGCGGACAAAGAGAGTCACCTCTTCGGATGGAGAGTCGGCGGTCCAGAGGTTTTCCTCGGCGCCGGAACAACCCAGGACGGACACGAAGACGCTCGCGCCAGCCGGTGTGCGGCCGGACTCGTAGGTTTCGCCAACCTCCAGAAGCTGATGGTTTTCGATACTCACCAGGTTCATCAAGAAGCCCGACGTGTGGCGTGAGCGAAGGTCGAAGGTCGCGCTGTTGAAGCTCTCAAAGCTCTCGTTGACGTAGAACTCCGACGACGCGTCGGACGCGACGGGTCCAACCTGCCCATCGAGGGCCACCGCGCTCACAGCCAACGTGTTCTCGCCGGGGCGGGCTTCCCAAGGGCCGGAATCTCCCCAACCCGCGTCCGGCTCCGCGGCATCGACGCCGCCATCAAGGGTGACTCTGGGTCCTGGACGGTTTGGGGGAGTCGGCTCTCCGCTCAGGTCGAGGTAGCAGCCGGGCGCGCCAAGGGCGGCGAGGAGCGCGAGGAGAAGTGTGTTCTTCATGGGTGGTCTCCGGGCGCGAACGTGCGCCGAGTAGAGGTCAAAGCAAAGAGCAGGCCAGTGATGGAGTCGCGCGTTTCGGCGTTGCTTTTCGTGGAGTCGACAGCGCACACCGTGACCTGGCTTCACACGACGCCGGGGTTTCGGCACACCGCGCCATCTACGAGTCAGCAGGTTCAGAGGACGCGCCGTTTTCGCTGCTGGCGTACAAGCGCTCTGCGCGCCACAATCTCCGCCATGGGCTACGTTTTTGATCCGAAGGTTCTTGGAGAGTGCGCGCAAGCGGGTGTTGGACTTGAGACGGAGGCCGCCTTCGACGCGATCACCGAAGAGCTCGCTCATCACTACCCCAAGCACATCAACACGGGCCCACGGAACTGGATGATGAACAACGCTGGCGGCGCCATGGGCCAGATGACCTTTCTCCACGGCTCCATCAGCGAGTACATCATCTTCTTCGGCAGCCCCATCGGCACCGAAGGCCACTCCGGGCGCTACAGCACCGAGGTGTATGACTGGGTCTTCCAAGGTGAGATGTGGTGCTACCTCGAAGGCGAAACGAAGCGCACACACTACCCTCCTGGGTCGACGGCCTATCTCGGCACGAGCAAAGTGAAGGGTTACCGCATCCCGGACCACGCCTGGATGCTCGAGTACTCGCGCGGCTTCATCCCCTCCATGTTGCCCTTCGGCGTCGCCGACACGCTGGTGAGCACCCTCGACGTGAAGACCCTCGGTAGAACCTTCGGCGTCTACGGAAACAAGGTCGTGCGCTCGCTGCTCAAGGGCAAGATCTAGCCGCCGCGCCGGCCGAAGCGTTCGTTAACTCTGCTGCTTGAGCCGGACTTTGCCGTCGTCGTTGCTGACGTCGCGTCCGGCGCCACCAGGGTAGAACTGCTTGACCCACTTCCGATAGGTGTGGATCGGTCCGTCGCCCTTGGCGAGTACGGGACGCTCGACGTATCGCTTCGACTCCCAGAACGCGCGGTCCGTTTCGACCTCGTCGTTCAAGCCCTGGAGGGAGACGCGGTGCATGACTTCCGTCAGCGCGCGGGAGCGATACTTTTGCACCGCCGACGCGATGCGCATGTGGATCTGACCGTTGCCGATGGGCGTCGAGAGGATCAGGTGTCGAAACTTCAGCTTGAGCGCTTCGATCTCGCCTTGGACGAGTGAGTAGCCGAGCCCGTGCACCTGCACGTGGAAGGTCGAATCGACGCTGAGTGACGGAGTGTACTTGGCAAGCTGAGGCACGAAAGGCCGCGTGATGCCGTAGCTCGCGCGGAGCACAGGCCCGTCGGGGACGGCGTCGTTGACGATCCACGCCTTGGTGAAGGTGTGGACCTCCTCGAAGTGGCCGAAGTCGACGCTGTTCTCGCTGGTCTCTTGCGGGTGAGACGCAAAGCTAAGCTTCTTGAAGCGGAACTTGGTCCAGCCCTCGTAGTCCAGCTCCGGCGGCTCCCAGGTAGGCTCGCGCCCTTCGCCGTCGTACCAGGCCATGAGCATCTGGTTGCGCTCGATGGAAGGGATGACACCCGCGTTCGCCTTCGGCACGTTCTGCCCGTACGCGCGCACGCACTGACCGGTCCCGTCGTACTTCCAGCCATGAAAACCACAACGGAGGTGTTCGCCTTCGACGCGCCCTTCGCCGAGGTGGGCGCCAAGGTGCGGGCAGTGCGGCTTGCTGATGCGGAACTCACCGGACTCGGTGCGATACAGAACGATGTCGCCGCCGAAGTAATGCTCGGTCCGGAGACCTTTCTTTGGAAGCTCCGACGAGAGACCGACGACGTACCAACC
>JBGCFM010000183.1:0-5634 GCA_045106895.1 Polyangiales bacterium
AAGTTTGCCGCACGCCGCGCTCTTGTCTTCGAGCGACTTGAGACCTACGAGGGATCCTTATGACGCGTCTTCTCCTCGCATCGCTTTTGCTGAGCCTCGCCTGCGGGGACGACTCGTCGGGAACGGACACAGGGCCCTCGCCGGACGTCCCAATCGTGGATGTGGGCCCAATGGACGCGAATGTTCCAGGGCGTACTTGGGAGATCTCGGCGCCGACGAGTGTCCCAGCGATGCTCCAGCACCCCGTCGTCATCCACGCCATGGCCGATGGTGCGCTGGACACGAGCTCCTCCGGAGACTTCGAAGTTGAGGTCTCAAACGCGGACTCCACCGTCGTTCATCAAGTGCGTATGCGCCGCGGGATCGGCTCGCTGACGATTCAAAAAGGCGTTGGCGAAACCGTCGTTGAGATCGGCGGCACGGCACACACCATGGATGCCCTCGATATGGCGCCCACGGTGGTCAGCGGCGAGCTCACCAGGCTCACCTGGTCCGGCGTCATCCAGGTCGACGCCAACGTCACCGTCCCCGCAGGCGAGACCCTCGTCATCGAGCCCGGCACCGTCGTCATGACGGCTCTTGACCGAAGCATCCTCGTCGACGGCGCCATCGAAGTCGCCCCGGGCGGACCCATGACGCTCTTCACTTCCATCGAGACCGACGAGCCCTGGGGCGGCGTCGTCATCAATGGCGGCACAGCTGCCTTCAACAACACAGCGTTCGTGGGCGGCGGCGGCAACGAAGGTCGCGCCTTTGGGCACTCAGGTAGCCAGCCTGTCATCTTCGGCGAGTCCGCTAACGTCACGCTCCGCGACATCGTCATTCAAGACGGCCCCGGCAAAGCTCTCGGCGGACGCCAAGGCGAGTGGAGCATCGAGAGCAGCCTCTTCACGCGCCTCGACACCGGCGGCGAGTTCGACCGCGTCGCGCTCAGCATCACCGGCAGCCAGTGGATGGACTTCCCCACCATCGACGCGCCCGTCGTCGACGACGACAACGACGGCATCTACCTCCTCGGCAACTCCTCGGCGGAGCAGCCGCTTATCACCATCACAAACAGCACGTGGATTGGCGGCGCCGACGACGGCATCGACCACAACGGCTCGCGCGTTCAGATCACCGGCAGCTACATCGAAGGCTTCGCCAACGAGTGCATCGCGACCTCCTCCGGCGGCACCGTGGAACTTAGCGACACACTCCTGAGCGGCTGCGGCCAAGGCCTCGAAGCCGGCTACGGCGGCCCAACGGTCACCGGAGAGCACCTACTGATTCAGAACAACGGCACCGGCGTGCGTATCGGCGACAGCTACAGCGACCGGCCTGAGTACACCGGCACCATCACGCTCACGGACTCCATCATCCAGGGCAACGGCGACTTCGCCCTACGTAACTTCGTCCTCACGGACATGGCGCCACGCCCCGGCGCGCTCTCCGTCTCCACGTCTGTGGTGGACCGCGACGAAGTGGAAGTCGGCGATGAGAACATCATCGACACCGCTGTACTCACGGACGAACTGCTCATGGCGCCAGGCTCCCCAGGCGAAGGCATCGCCGGCGGCAACCCGGGCCTCATCACACCACGCTAGTTTTCATATGGGGAGGGGTTTCATAGGAAACTGCGTTATCCCATACGAAACCGCGCTATGGGACGGCATGAACGCTGACGAGATCATCGCGCACCTCGGCCTGCAGCCGCACCCCGAAGGCGGCCACTACAAGGAGACCTTTCGCTCCACTCTTCAGGACGAAGCCGCCGGCCGCGCTGCCTGCACGACGATTCACTACCTCCTGAAGCGCGGAGAGAGCAGCCACTGGCACCGCGTCGACGCAGATGAAGTCTGGTGCTTCCACGCGGGGCAGCCCCTGGAGCTTCGCATCAGCGACGGAGAGAGCGTTCAGACGCATATCCTCTCCAGCGACGCACTCGCCCACACGCCGCAGGTCGTCGTCCCTGCGGGGCAATGGCAAGCGGCGAAACCGACCGGAGACTTCGCCCTCGTGTCGTGCGTTGTCGCCCCGGGCTTCGAGTTCAGCGGCTTTGAGATGGCCGAGCCCGGCTGGGAACCAAACTCTTAGGCAACTCGCGGCGCCAAGCGACGAGGAGGCCGGACTGCACGCTCTCGTGCGTGATTTTCCGGAGAAACCCATGCCTAGCCCAGCCATTCGTAAAAACCCAGCTCCTCCTTCCAGCGCCGCTCTTCCTTCCAGTCTCGCGACGGGTGCCAGCGCGCCAAACTCGGCGCCGTCCTCACCCGCGCAGACCCGTGATTCCGCCATCTCGGACATCAGCGCGGCTCGCACGAACACTCGTCCAAGGCGCACGCCCAGCTGGACACGCGCCGCCGATCTCGTCGCTCGAACCTACGAGGAGCGCGGCGGGTCTCATGGCGTCCACGAACTCCTCCGAAGCAACCCGGACGTCATGCGCGCGATTGCTACGGGCCCTGCCGAAGCCATCGAGGATCGCATGCAGGAAGTCGCGGGCAGTTTCGACGGCGCCAACGCCCTCGAATCCGTGCAGACCTTCGTCAGTAGCGCCGTTCGAGACGGAGTGGCCACCAGCGCCCAGCGCACCATTCGCGGAGCCATCGGACAGGTCGAAGCCCAGCGCACCGACATCCTCTCGAATCTCGAGCGCTACCAAAACGCGCCCGCCGGCTCCCGCGAAAGCCAGACCCTGGCGGCGCTGAATCTGAGCGCCACAAGCACCGAGGCGGAAGTGAACCGCGCCTTTGACACCAGCGTGGAGGGACTCGAAGGGCTACTGGAACGATTCGAGGGACTCGCGTGGGAGGTCGGTGATTTCCCAACCACCGCGCGGGCGACGACAGGCCGGATGCGGCTCCGCGCGCACATCGCGGACACCACCCTCGCTGACCGCGCCGTCCGCGAGACCTCGGGAACGGCCGAAGACGTGGTCACTCGGCTCGTGGACACCGCTCATGTCGTGGGCGAGGCGCGTCACCTTGTGCATGCGGCTTCCGGGGGCGCCGGAGCGGTCCTGCTGCCTGCCGCTGTCCTCGCCGGCGGGCTGGCCCTTGGAATGGCCATCCACCACGGAGCCGAGGAGATTCGCAACGAAGCCATCGACCTCGCTCACTCCCTTGGCATCTGATCGGCGTGAACGAACGGCACGCCATGTGCGCTCACCGCCACGGTTTGTGCCAGCGGGACTGATTCATGACCGAATAGTCAGGGTTTATGACTTGGTACGGCGCTTGTAATGCGTACTGGCATGAAACGAATCGCCCTGCTTATCGCACTCTCCGCCATCGCGGCTCCTGCTCTCGCGCAAGACGCCGAGGACATCCTCGAGGCTCCGCCGAGCACTCAAGGGAGCGTCCACGTAGCCCACTACGTTGGCGTGAACGGCGCGGCGGACCGAGGGGCGAGTTTCTCATTCGGCACCACGCTTGAGTTCCGCGTTCTCTTCGCGCGACGAGCAGGACTCGGGGTGACCCTCGGCGGCGAGTTCAACGACTTTCACACCACCGTCCTCGGCGGCATTGGTCCTCGCGTGCGACTCACAGATCCAGGCTCAAGCCTCGATGTCACCCTCGGATACGACGTGCGTATCATGCGTCTTCGCGAGTTCGACATCTTGAACTGGGGTCCTCCGCCGCAGGAGGCCGCCACCCTCGGTCATGCCCTCGCGCTTCGCCTGGAGGGTCCTATGAACTCCGCCGGCACGCTGCGCGTTGGAGGCTACGCCGAGGTCGGCCTCTCCCATTCGAGCCTGACGGACGAGCGAACGCATTGGGGAAGCCTCGGCCTGTCTGTAGGTTTTGGAAACCGCTAGATGAAGTCCGCGCTCTCTCTTCGTCCGGTTGGTCCCAAGGCTCGAGCCACTCCAGCGCTTTGAGAAGCTCCAGCATCGACACACAGACTAGCGCGGTCCTTCGTTGCGGCGGTAAATCTCGTGCTTAGGGTCCTTCGGTGACGGAACTGGAGCGACGCATGCTGATAGAGTCGAACTACGGTCGGACGCTCGGCTGGGAAGTCTCGGATGAGGGCGACAAGATCATCGCCACGCTGAGCGACGCGTCACAGGTGGACATGTTCTGGTACCGCTATCGCGTCGAAGCACGCTCACCCGAGGCCTACGAGCGCCGGTGGGATGGAACGCTCACGTTTCGCAACCGTCGCACCGGTCACGTGGCCGCCCATGCCTTCGCCGGCGGCGAGCGTCCTACCCCGGAGTCCCCTTACGTGCTGATGCGCGCTCTCTACATCCCGGTGAAGCTCCGCTGGAGAGAGCGCCTGGCGAACTTCTGGCGCTAAGGAATACAACCAGCAGCGCGTATCTCCGAAAGCGAGAAGCCCTGAATGCGGTCGTGACCCTGGTCGGCGACGATGAGGAGGTCCTGCTCGATGTCGATGATGAGCGTGTCCGGTGAATTGAACCAGCCGCCGGTGAGGTCGTCTTCCGTGGACAGCTCGCCGAAGTTGAAGATCTCCGTCAGGCCGTCGGGCTCAAACACACGCACCGTCGTCGTGAGCTGGTTGCCCTCGTCGACGACGTAGATGTTGCCGCTAGCGTCCAGGTCGATGCCGTTGGGGGTGCCGATGAGGTCGCCGAAGCGTCGAACGAAGCTGCGGTCGCTGTAGCGATAGATGACGATGTCGTCGGGGACTTCGTCGCACACGTAGATGCGGTCACGTGCTTCATCGATGACGAAGTTCTCGGGCTCGGCGAGGTTGCCCATGGTGCCCACGGTTTCGCGGGGGCCGTCGCCGAACACCTCGATGTACTCGCCCTCGGCGGTGAACACCTGGACGTCGCGCCGCGCTGAGCCACTGCATGGGCATTGCGCGTCGTCGGTCACATAGAGCCTGCCCGTCGAGTCGAAGCGAGCGGCCTGAGGCGTGTGGAACTCGCCCTCTTGGGACACCTCGAAGTCCTCGGACTTGAAACCGATGACGCTATCGAAGGCGTAGTAGGGAGCCTCCTCCAAGAACGAGAGCACCTGCACCCGCGCGTTGCGGTTCTCCACCACATAGAGGCTCCGGTCTGCATCCCGCGCCAAACCTGAGATGCCCCAGAACTGCAGCTCGCCGGGTCCGCCGTCGACACCCGGACCGCCCTTGGTGCCGATGTCCGCGAGGGGAGTGAGAAAGTCGCCGCGGACGGCGTCGTCATCGCTAGAGAGGTCGAAGATGTGCAGCTCGTCGCGATCGTCGTCTTCGTCACCAGCGAGAAGCCGATCACCGTCGATGAGAATCGCATCGGGTCGACCAAAGGCGCCGACCTCCTCGTAGGTGCCGGTCTGCCCTGCGATCCAAAGAGGCTCGAAGATCGCTCCGAGTTGCGGCGTGCAGCCCATCACGTCGGAGCGCACAACGTCGACGGGAACGTCCGGCAGAGGTCCTGCGTCACTCGTCGTGTCGTCGCCGCACGCGACCAGAAGAACAGAGGAGCACACGAGGGCGCGAAGTGCGCGGAGCTTAAGCATGTCGAAACCTGTAGCGAAGAAGCGAAGTATTCAAGAAGCGAAGTATTCAAGAAACGGGAGTTCGGAAACGGGGGCAAACTCAGTCGAGGAGCTGAGAGTCCATCCACGCCAGACGGCCGGTGAGGAAGCTGCGAAGGTACTCAAGCTCTTCCGTCCAGGTGGCCGCGATGAAGTCTGGGGG
>JBGCFM010000184.1:0-17267 GCA_045106895.1 Polyangiales bacterium
TTTCACTCCCAGATGACGAGTTCACGCTGCTGGACACCCTCCTACTGACGACGGACAAGGGGGTCTTAGAAATCGTACATGATAACCATGTGGGGCCGCGCGTTCGTTCGCTCCAAGACGCGTCCTGCTTCACGATTTTCGGCGACTGGGATGACCGAACGGGGGAAGAGCTTAGGCCGGTCCCGAACATCGACGTCGGGTTCAAGGTCACGGCGCTTCTCTCGGCTTCCTACATCGCGCCGGATGAACCCATTGGCTTCATCCTGTTTAGCGGAGAAGAGGTGCGCATGGAGTGCCTAACTAGCCCATGGACGATGGACATCGAGGTCGATACAGCGCCAATCCTATGGCCTCTGATGACGTGTTCTCTTCTAGGTGAATCGTCGCTGCAGCGGGTACTCATCACGTGGTGGCCCGCCCGCGACGAGGCTCTCGTGTGATCAGGGCTTTCATTGGTTGTCGCTGCTGAGCCAGAGAATGCCTCCAAGAAGACTCATTGCGCTGAGCCAACCTCATCGAGCGTGCAGGTGACACAGGCGCCGAATATCGATGTGTCTACTGCTCCTTCTGAGGAACCCCGTCGGCGATCTCGTAGTAGTCGCCTTTGTCCGCCACGAAGATGTGCACGCCGAGTTTGGTTTCCGTGGGCGTGTCGAAGGCCCCCATCGCGACGGCGATCCAGTCATTTTTGGCTTGGTCGATGGGGTCGAAGAAAAGCGACGATCCACACGCGGAACAGAAGCCGCGCCGAACTTTTTCGGATGACGCAAACCACGTGACTTGGTCGCCGCCCCGCACCGTCAACGCTGTGCGGGGAACATCTGTGCTGGCGAAAAAATGCCCCGACCACTTGCGGCACTTGGCGCAATGACACCCGTCCGGGGCAGGGAGCGCGCCGTCCACTTCGAAGGTGACGGCGCCACAGAGACAAGACCCTTTTCGCATTCGTCGGGCTTACCCGTCGTCGGATAAAGCCGCAATACCTCCGAATCACGCACTAGCGGTCCACCTGGTTCGCGTACTCCTCGATGTTCAAGTAGCCGTCGCCATCGGCGTCGCCGAAGAAGTCCTCGTCCAGCGATCCAAAGGTGCGCATCTCCCACGCATCGGCCATGCCGTCGTTGTCCGTGTCGTACGAGTCCGGTCGCGTATTCGAGGGAACGGTGGGCCACTCCCACGTGGAGGAGTCTCGGTTGAAACGCAGCTCGCCTGCGTTGGCGTCGGCGATGGCCCCTAAGTCGTACGAGTCCTGATGCCTTTGCACGACGCCGTCGTCGTCGAGGTAGCGGTTATTGCCGACGTCACCGAGGACACTCGCTCGTGCTTCGAGGGCGCCTAGCAGCGGCATGGGGTGTTCGATGCTCTCCTCGGACACCGGCGCGTCTTCGAAGAACGAGGCCGGCACCGGGTCCGAGGTGCCAAACATCGTCCAGATGCTGTGCTCTTCGGCCTGCGTATTGTCCCCATCGAGGATCACCCCGCCCTCAAGCTCTTCGTAGTAGTTGCCATCGGCGAAGAGGTCGACGTCGACGTCTCCAATCCGCTGCCAGTTGTTTCGAGAGATCGACACGCGGTGGAAGATGTAGTTGTTCTGATAGTTCACGCTCGGGCTTCCGTAGACGATGTTCGCCAAACGTGAGCCCCTGGAGATGATGACGTTGTTTCGAATTTCTCCGTAGCCATTGAAGCCTCCGAGGTTCGGCGTGCGGTGTCCGCCCATGACCAGGTTGCTGAGGATGGAGATATTGCCTGCGATGTCCCAGTCGTCTTCTCCCGAGTCGATTCCGTCGACGCTAAACACCAAGGTCGCGCTCTCGGCGGCGATGCTCCGTTGCAACGTCGAGTCGCGGTTTGGGTACCCGGGTTGCCAGTCGGCCATGATGATGGACTTGTCGCCGCCCCAGCTGGACGAACAGTGGTCGATGATGACCTCTCGGCCAGGAAGGCTGATGCCCGTGCTGCGTCGGTCATCGGTGATGGGGTTGCCGGTGATGAGCTTCGGCCGGGACGTGAGGTAGCGCAGAATGATGTTTCGGTTGCGCTTGATGTGGATGTAGCCGTTGATGATCGTCACGCCGCCCTCCGGCGCCGTCTGGCCGAGGATGGTCATGTCGGATGCGCCGTTCGGTTCTTCGGTGGAGATTCCCTCGCCGAAGGAGCGGCTGTCCCCGTCGGGCCCTGGAGTGAGACCCACATCAACCTGTCCCGAGACGTTGAATACGACGAAGCGCGGCGTTCCAATGTTCTGCGTGAGCGCGGCGTCGAGACCTCCTCGCCACACGCGGGGGCGTACTTCGACCAAGTCTGCATCCGCGTCGAGAGTGTCGACGAGGATCAGTTGCGTTGTTTCGGCATCACGCCTCCCGCCGGTAGCGATGGCGCCGCCGCCATAGGCGCTAGGGAACGCTTTGAGGGGGCCGTCGTCAATGGGGCCACTGTCCGCCGCGTCTGCGTTTCCGGTGTCCTCTGGATTCGCATCGCGCCCCGCATCATCCCCGCCTGAATCGAGCTCGCTTCCATCACGCTCCGTGGCGTCGATGGGCGGTGAGTCTGCGCCGGAGTCCGAGGCGTCGTTGTCTCCGCCACACGCGCCCATCATCAAAACAAGAGCGAGCCCCGGAACTATCGTTTGTCGAATCATGAATTCGAAATTGTACCGACTGTTCACGAGACTATCCATCTGTTTGAGGGTCACCTGAAGGTCCCGAGTCCGACGTGCAAATCGTACAACCCATGTCGACGACGACGCGCAACATGTCGCGATGTTTGTCGCCGACAAACGTCGCCGGCGGGTTCGTCTTTTGGAGCACGTTCTACTCGTCCTCATCTTAGGACCGCCCGTCGCTTTTTCCTCGCGCGAGTCGCTCAGGTCTGTCACGAAAACCCGTGACGCACGTTGCAGAGTATGTGGACGGATTGCCGGAAGGGCTTCGATCCTACCCGCAGGCTCAATGCCGGGCACGAGTCGTCGAGACCTTCGTCGGTGAGGACGCACAACGTGTGGCAGCGTGTTTGCCCGAAGCACTTCGGGGCCTGGTACTCCGCCCTCCTTCGCCCCTCAGCTGGGTCCCGGAAGTTCATGCGCAGTCGGTATTTGCGGCGATCCGCGAGGGGCTCTGCGAGAGCGACGACGCGTTTGTGAAACGGGCTCGTTACTTCAACCGGCGTCTGCTTTCCAGCCCGCTCTTCTCCCTTGCGCGTTTGGTGACTCTCTCCCGCGTGGCCAAGACCGTTGTTGCCACGTGGGGGTTGGCGCACCGCGGCTCTCCTTTGAGCATCACACCCATCGGGCCGAGCGAGATGGAACTCCAGATGTGGTATCCGGACATGCTCTTCACGGACTATATGATTCGTGCGTACCTCACCGCCGCCGAGGAGACGCTGAATGCGAGCGGTGCACAGGAAGCAAGCTCGACGCTCCTAGAGATGACGCCCGCCTCTTTCCGAGCGCGCCTTCGCTGGGCGGAGTGAGACCACGACCCGACGAGCGGCCTTTCTATCCTGCTATCCGTCAACCTCGTTGAGGAACTCTTCAATGTTCGTGTAGCCATCGCCGTCTGCGTCGCCGGAGTCGTCCGCCGTCTCTGGGTCAAAGCCGTTCGCGCTTTCCCATGCGTCAGGCATGCCGTCGCCGTCGGTGTCGGGGTAGGGCGCGTTCGAGGGAACGGTCACGTGTACAAAGCCGTCCCGGCTGTAGGAGTAGGCTGAGCCCTCGCCGTCCCCGTCGCGAAGTTCCGCGATGAGTGAGCGGTCGATGTCGTCGCGATACACGACGATGTTTCCGTTCTCGTCGAGGGTTCGAAACGCGCCGACCTCGTCTGGGAGCGAGGCGATGACCTCTTCGGCTGTCCGCAGCGGCGCCGCCGGAGCTACGCGCGGGAACGCTTCGAAGACTTGCATTGAAGCCGGTGCAGGATCGTTCTGACTGAGTCCGCCGCCGTCGATGAACACCTGCCAGCTCGACCAATTGTCCGCGCTCGGGTCCGTGAGGACGTCGGTGATGAAGTTGCCGGCCGTGAAGATACGTGTGTCCAAGATGCCATCTGTGCTCGGGTGGATTCGATTGGCGATGTTGTTGATGTTCGTGGCGTCTCGTGTCTGCACACCCGCCACGTAGGCGTTGTTGATGTGGTTCACCGTGAGCGCGTTGTGAACGTTGACCAGACGGAAACGCCAGTTGTGAACAAGGTTGTTCGTCACCTCGAAGTGGCCGTCTCCGCCGACGTTGGGGAAGCGGTGCGTGATGCGCGAGTAGAAGTTGTTGTGAAACGAGAAGACCGCCTCGGGGCCGTTTCCGCCGAGGATGGTGCCTGTCTTGCTATCGCTGAGGACGGTATACTGAATCGACGCGCCGGCGCCGGGTGTGGCGCCGAGGAGGTCTACATCGAGGGCTTCGTCGGTGCCAAAGGCCAAAGAGACGTGGTCGATGACGACGTTCTCTACGTCATGGAAGCCGAGGGCGTCAAAGTCGTGAAAGGACTCGTTGTCGGCGCGGGTGCGAGCGTCGGTGTTCTTTCGAAACCGAACGTAGCGCCAGACCATGTTCGAGACCTGGTCTGTGTAGACGTGGCCGCGAACGGTGATGCCGCCTTCCGGCGCCGTCTGACCTGCCACGGTGAAGTTCGAGTAAGCCGCATCTTCCATCGCGATCATGCCCGGCCAGCGCAGGTCTCCGACCTCGCTCTCGTCGAGGGTTCCGTTCCCGTCGAGGTCGCCCACGACGATGGTGCCGGATACGCGGAAGATGATGATGCGCGGAAAAGTCTGACGAAGCGCGAAGCGAAGCGTTCCTTCGACGGCGCTTCCGTCTTCGTTGCGAGCGTCGTCGAGTCGCGTCACGGCGACGACGGTGCCGCCTCGTCCGCCCGTCGCATAGGCGCCGGCGCCATAGGCTGTCGGGAACGCTTTTAGTTCCGTTGGCAAGTTGGCGTCGGGGGCCTGCGCATCGACGGAACCCGCATCGACGGAACCCGCATCGACGGTACGCGCGTCGACGCTAAGCCCATCGGACCCTGCGTCGCTGTCTGAGCCCGCGTCGTCTCCGCAGGCAAGGAGCAAGAGGAGCGGCGCCAGTCTTCGTAGTCTCATGCTTCAGAATCGCACGGCACGAAGGATTTTGGCCATCAAACAAACGATGGATACACGCCGCTATCGTCGCCCGAGCGTTTCACCGACGAATGGCGACAGAACGACGGCGACCCACATCAAGCCTGTGCAGAGTCGAATCGCGGCGAGCTGGCGGAGAGAACGCCGGCGTCTTCGTGTCTGGAGGCTCTCAAAGTTCCGGATGTGAGAGGCGGCGCCGTGTCGGTAGTCCAAGGGGTGGTGATCCATGTCGACGTAGACGATTCCGAGGGGAAGCGGACCGTCGGCGCGGGCAAGGACCAAGTCGCCGTCTCGTTGAATCGTCGCCACGCAGTCATCGACGGACAGAACTTCTACCTGCGTCCATCCGCGAACCCTTCGCGCGCTTTGGAGCAGGCCGAAGCCGAGGGTCCAAGAGGAGAGCAAGTTGTCCGCGACGAGCCCGACGATGGGGGCGACGACGAGGGTGCCGCAGAGTTCGGACGGTCGGTAGTAGCCGTACAAAGCGGCCGATAGGACGACAACACCGGCGAGCCGCGCGCGAGTTTGCACAGTCGGGGTTCCTTCGCCGACGGGAACATGCCGGCGAACACGCCGCTCCGCCCAGGTACGCGCGGCGGGAAAGATGAGGCCGGCGCCGATCGCTATGGCCACAGGCCATGTCCACCCGGTGTTAAACGACCCCACTGAAGTCCCGCAGAGAAAAAGAAGAAACTGGAGGAATGCGACGACATCCGCTTCGGCGGCGGCCTCGTCTTGTTGCGATGCGGTGGATGGAGCGCTCACGTCATTGAAAGTCTAGGGGTGGAGGACTGAACCGCCAACGGCGAAGACGCGCCCCGCTATTCCTGGCTCCCGGGCGGCCGCTTCTAAGGGACGTGGATAGACTGGAGAATGATGCGTCCATCCTCATCGATGACGCCCGCGTCGTCTCCAGCCACGGCCACCGCACGCGCCCGGCGGCTGCCGGCGTAGAGGCCGATGCGCGGCGAGAGTTCGCCGTGGTAGTCGTCGGGGACGTGTACGCGGAAGCGGTCCCGGACGATGCGGCCTTCCGGCCACTCGCTCGTGGGCAAGAAGCCGCCGACGGGGGAATGATCGCCATGAATGAATGTGCCGCCGATGACGTGCACGAAGACATCAAAGTTGCGCGGAAGGGCCCGAATGACGCGGAAGTAACACGCGATGCTCAGGTCCGCGCCGGCGGCGGCTTCGTCAGGGACCTCGCAGCCGAGGAGGTCCACGGAGTCATCGAGTCGCACCGCTGGGTTTGAGAAGGCCGGTGCTTCGTCCAAGACGGCGCCCGCCGCGTCGCCGGCGAGTTCACGCACAAGCTCAACGCGTCGCTCCACCGCCGCGCCGACCCCTTCGCCGTAGAGCGTCATCAACGAATAGGCGCTTGGCAGGCGGCTCAGGGCGTACTCGTAGCGCTCCAAAATCTGCTCCGGCGAAGGTCGCGGGATGTCGCGCGCGCCTACGTGGCTGTAGTCCGGGCGCATTCTGTAGTTGGCGCGTACCTCGGGCAGGCGCAAAGCCGTCGCCCATGGGCCGTAGAGCTCGCTCATGGCGATGGGTCGCTCGAAAGCGCGGAGAATGATGTCACTCTCCACGGTCTCGGCGCCAAGCTCGACGACGTCGGGGGTGAAGAGACCGTCGGTGTCGAAGACGCGCACGGGCGTGAGCCAGCCGACGCGGCCGATGTCGCGTGCGATGAACCAGACGTCTTCGAGGGGTCGCTCGTCGGCCTCGATGAGGGAGTACACCTGGGTGATCATGCCGTTCTGGTACGGATGCATCGCCTTGACGTGGTCGGGCCATTCCCCTTGAAGCGCAGCGCGCGCATCCGCCCAGGCTTCGGAGGTCTTGGGCCGTCGCCAGTTTTCCCCGCGCCCATGGGAATGAAAATCGCTGACGCTGTAACGGGAGTCGATCTTCGCGATGTCAAAGGACGCGAGAACGAGCAGCGCGACGGCCCCACTCATCAGCCACTTCTGCCGCTGCGCAGCACCGAGAAGCACCAAGGGCAAGAGCATCTGCACGGGCAAGAAATGCCGCACGTTGGGCATCCAGTCGCGCTCGACGAGGCCGACGAAGAACGCCGTCCCCAGCACGACCAAGACGAAGAGGCCGTCTCGTTTCGTGCGGAAGAGGTACAAGCCCGCAGCGACGCAGAGCGCGAAGAGAACGACTTCGACGGCGCTCGCTCCTTGGGCCACGAAGGGCGCGAGGTTCTCGATATCGAAGCCGCCGCCTTCTTTGGCGTAGTGCGTGTGAGGCAGCCACAGACCAAAGTACGAGTGGCGGAAGAGAACGTACGCCGCCAGCGCTCCAGTCGCAGCGAGACTTGGTGGGAGGAGACGCTTGAGTCGAAGCTTCAGCTCATCGCGTCCGTTCGCACCGAGGACCTCCGCGATGCCGATGACGCCCGCAAAGAGCGGAGCCTCGGGACGTGAAAGCAGGAGTCCTGCGGCTGAGAAAGTCAGAAGCGCGAAGGTCTTCTTGGAGGGTGACTTCGCATGACGATGCATCGCGACCATCGTCCACACAATGAAGGCGAGGTATGCCGGCGTCTCAAGGCCCCACATGGCCCAAGCGATGATGTAACTGTTGGCGGCGAGGAAGAGCAGAGGCAGGAGCGCCGGCGTGCGCTCAAGCTCGAAGCGCTCGCGGCCGAGGCGGTACGTACCCCATCCCAAGAAGAGGAGCGAGAGTGCGCCGAGGAACTTCGTCCAGCTAACGCCGCCGACTCCCGCGTACTCGCCCAGGGTGAGCCAGAGCATCCACAGAGGTCCGCTATAACCCTCGACGGGCTCGCCGATATTGTAGACGAGGCCGTGGCCGCTCGCGGCGTTCTCCGCGTAGCGAAGGTAGATGAACATGTCATCCACGGTGCGCGGGAAGTAGTAGAGAACGTGAAGCACGCCGAGGGTCAAGACGCCGAAGAGCAGTGCCAAGAAGACGCGCTGTGCGGAGCCCTCGTGGGTCTCGCCGGACTCTGTCTCGCCGGACTCTGTCTCCGCTGTGTCAGCAGCCTCGTCAGCCTTGGCTTCGTCGGACTCCGTCTCTTCCGCGCTTGTCGAATCGGCACTCATGGCACGGCGCTAGCGTCGAAGACGACGGCCGTATCGCTTCTCGATCCGGCCGACCTCGTAGATGGCGCGCACGGCATCGCTGATGCCGATCTTTGAGCCGGGAATGTCCGTCCAGCGCATAAGCGGCTGCTCGACGATCTTCTCCTTGGCGTCGAGTCCCTCGTCGTTCCACGCGATGATTAGGCGCGCGAGCATCTCGACGTCAAAGACCCAACGCGACATGAAGGGCTCCGAAAGCGCCGCACGCATCGCCGCGTTGGAGCGCAAGAGCTTGGCGCCGCATTGCGTATCGCAGACGGGGAGCTGAAGCATCTCGGATACCACCGTGGCGAAGACCCGGCCGTAGGCGTGACGGTAGAACTTGCGCTCGATGTGGCGACCCAGGAGGCGGATGCGCGAGCCGATGACGAGGTCCGTGTGAGGGCGCTCGTCCAAGATAGATACGAAAGTCGGGAGTTCTTCCAGCGGCGTCGCCAGGTCCGCGTCCCAGTAGCCGAGGAACTCGGCCTTTGGCGAGACGGAGTCGAACTCGTGGAGCAGTCCCTGTCGGACGGCCTCGGCTTTGCCTACGTTCTGGGGGAGGTCGAGGACCTCGACGCGGAAGGGAGGCGCTACGTTTTGAAGCTCACGCAGCACGTCGAGGGTGCCGTCGCGGCTCCCATCGTTGACGAAGCGAATGCGCAGGTTCTCTTGAGCGCTCAGGGCGCTAAGAAAGGCTGCCTGGTCAAGGCGCTTTTCCTCGTTGTAACAAGGAACGATGAGGGCGACCTGCATGCGGCCCGGAGAGTGCGACGGCGAGAGAGGATCTGCAAGCCGAGGAGGGGTCTCTTCGCCCCCAAGTGTCCGGATTTTAGGGTGAATGTGGTCGAGCGATTGACGCAGGGCCGGCCCGCGGCCACGAATGCAGGGTGTCGGTGCCGTCACGAAAACGAAGTCTCGTCGCGACGCTCTTCTTCGTCGCCGCCTGGCTCTTCGTTTTTCCGTACTTCGAGCGGATGAACAATCCCAACGAGAACGTGCGTCTTTACATGACGGCGGCGCTCGTAGACGACGGCTCCTACGAGATCTCGAACCAGCGTCAGCGCTGGGGCTGGGTCAACGACGCGGCCTGCACGCAGCCCGCCCGCCCCGGCGTCGAGGGCTTCGCCGAGGGCGAGCTGATGTACTGCGAGGGACGCCCCGGTGGCGCGCGAAAATACTACTCGGTCAAGGCCCCTCTCACGAGCTGGCTCGGAATCCCGGGCTACGTCATCGCGAAGTGGCTCGGTGGCGAAGAGCTCACGAAGGCCTCGGCGATTTGGTGGGTGCGCCTCTTCGGCACGGGCATCCCGTGCGCGATCTTTCTTTTCTTCTTTTATGGGTTCCTCGGGCGCGTCACGAGCTCGCCGATGGCCCGAGACTTGTCGTTCCTCGCCTTCGCTCTTGGCAGCGTCTTCCTCGGCTACTCGTATCTGTTTGCGAGTCACTCCACGAGCGCCGTCGCCGCGGGAGGCGCGTTCATTATCCTCGCGCATTTTCATCGGCAGAAGCGCGATGGGTTCCGCGCGGAGACAAAGAAACAACGCAGCGGAGCCTGGTTGCTCGCGGCCCTCGCCGGTTTTCTCACGGCGGGCTGCACGGCCCTCGAGTACCCCTGCTTGCTCTTCAGCGTGGCCTTCTCCCTCTACGCACTCGTCGCCATTCGGCCGTTCCCACGCATCCTCGCTTTCGGGGTTGGCGCGCTCATCCCCACGCTCCTCGTCGCTCACTTCCAATGGTCCGCCTTCGGCAACCCACTCTCGCCGGGTCATCTCTTTGTGGAGAACGCGGCGTTCCGCGCGGGTCACGAACAAGGTTTCTTCGGCGCCGATGGATTTCACTGGGAGGCCGCCGCGTCGCTTCTTTTTGCGCCACGGGAAGGCCTCTTCACCACGACGCCTTTCTTCCTCTTCGCGCTTCTAGGCTTGGCGCCGCTGTGGAAACGCTATCGTGTCGCCGCGAGCTTCGCCGGCGCCGCGAGCCTTCTCACGTACCTGGCCATCTGCCTCATGGGCAACTGGGACGGTGGCTGGGTTATCGGGCCGCGTTACCTCGTCGTCTTGCTTCCCTTCGTCGCCATCGCCTCGGCAGCAGGGCTAGAGAGCGCCGAACGCAAGGCACCGATACTTACGGGCTACGTCGCCTCGACGTTGATCATCATGAGCTTCGCCGTCGCCGGGACCCTCTCCGTGTTCTATCCGCACGTGCCCGCGGAGATCATCTGGCCGATGTCGCACATGGTGTGGCCTGTTCTCAGCGAAGGCCGCGCTCCCCACAACGCATTGGAGCTTCTCGGCATGGTCGGCAGCTGGACGATGCTGCCCCTCGTCTTCCTTGCCCTCGGCTCTTTGGTCTGGGCGCAGGACAAGAAGACCAAGTGGCGTGCGCCGATGTGGGTCGTTGCCGGCGTGTTCACGGCGGCTGCGCTCTACGCGACCTCGATTCCCGAGATGGGCGACGCGGCGAGGCCAGCTCTGGATGCCGTGCATTCGCTTTGGGAGCCTTAGCAGGTTGGTGAAAAACTCCGCGATGCCGCTTTGCGGCATGAGTACGCAATCACGGACCCTCCGAATCGCGGCCACCTATGTCCATAGGCGGACGTGAATCGGACGCAGGTGCGCACGCACTCAGTCCAAAAATCGCCAGGCGGCCTTTTTCACCAACCTGTTAGCGCTCGTCTCCGATGTCTCGGCGTAAGCCGCGTCCCTTGGCTCAGTCTTCCTCGACAACAAGGCCGCCGCGGCGGAGCGCTGTGGTGAGCGCATCGACGTCGGTGATTGGAACGGACGCGAAGAGCACGTGCTCTTCAGCGGAATCTCCCTTCGTCGCGATCACATCCACGCTCTCAAGTGATGTCGGCACGACGCGAACCTTGGGTATGTTCTGCCGGCTCAGGGAGCGGCCATCTCCGAGGATCAGCTCGTCCGGCCGGATCCCCAAACTCGCGGTGTCGTGCCGGACTCGTTCGCCACTCCACATTTCTAACCAGTGCACAAGCGGGAGGGTAAGCCGATAGGTCGCGTACATGAGGAACGCCGCGAGACCGCCGGCGAGCAACAGGCGATAGTCGAAGCGTCCCGCAAAGAGAGCCAAGGTGAACGTGGGAACAGCGAGCAAAGAAATGTAGCCAAGGCCCCGGAGCGTACCCGCGAGCAAAGAGAACGGTTTGTGCTGGTGTGCGCGCTTTCCTTTGCGTTCATCAAGGATGAGCCGCAGTGAAACGCCATCGCCGCGGTACGACCCTTCGTTCGCGGTCTCCACGCGTACGCGGCTCTCTTTTCCGGATGGCTCGTCCACGAAGACCGTTCTCCGGACGCTAGGCGGGAAACACGATGGATGCAATTATTGGCGACGGGCGACTGACCGAGTTGCTCCGTGATTTCGGCCAACAAGAGCCAAAGCTGACGTGCCGGCAAGGGAGGCTAGGGTAGGCCGGCAGACGTAGAACGCTTCGTACGCTCGAACTCCGCCAAGAACGCGGCTGGATCCGTGTAGGCCAGAAAGCGCATGCCCATGATGCTGAGGGTCATCGCCGCCGTCGCGACGCCCATCGCCACGAGGCCAGGCTTGGTCAGAATATGAACCGACGAGACGGCCTTGAAGTGGTCGCGGCACCAGGCCGTGGCGTGGGCTCGGGCCTTGGACGCGTAGGCATCCATTTGGGAGAAGTCGACGAAGATATGAAGGTCCGACGACGTCTTGGCGACCTCCGTCATCGCGTCCGAAGCCTGTGTTGATAGCTCAAAGCTATAGTACCCGGCAGCCTCGAAGAGCATCACGCCTGCACCCGCGCTCTTAAGCGTCGCGCGTCCCCTTGCGTCTTCGAAGGTGTGTTCGACAGCCACCGCGGGCATCTTCAGGCGGAACGCTCGGCGATGGAAGTCCTTTCGTGATGGCCCAGCTTGGAGCCGCGTTTTCGGCTTCGTTCCTCGGGGGTGGCCCGGTTGCCGCTCCTGAACCATTCAAGAGAATCGGAGACTCGTCATCGCCGACATCTATCTGAACGTGGTTGTCGGGCTGTCTTCGTTGCTCGACCGATTGGCCATCGCTCACCCGCGTGCCCGGATGCGCGCTTCGTCTGCGGGGAGTCGAAATTCATGAGCAAACAGTCGAAGAAGTACGGAACATCGTTCCATTGTCACTGTATTGTTTGGTCGCGGACGGTGAGAAGTCTAATGTCCGTCGATGCGCCACGCCTTACAACTCGCCCTCGTCCTCACCCTCGCCACCGCGTGTGCTCAAGAGGGCCCGGGCATCTACGATGGTGACCCTTCCATGTCCTGCAACGAGGTCTGCGCGGAGCAGTTGCTCGCATGCGACGAAAGCCATGTCTGGAGCACTGACATCCTCGGATTCAGGAACCGCGGTGGAGGCGAGCGCAGATACCAAAGAAGCACGTTCGATCGGACGAACGTTCTATTTCCCTGCGCGACGGTCCCCCCGGACAGCGTCGAGCGTGATGGCGAGATCTACGAGGGCACCGATACGTACGAATGCGCCTGCATCAACCCTGCCGTCGACGCCGGCGCCGTTGACGGAGGTTCGCCAGACGTCGTCGTGGACGTTCCGGTGATCGCCCTCGACAGCACCACACCAGACAGCGGCGCCCTCGACGTCAGCATTCCCGACGTCAGCGCCCCAGACGCTGGCCCCACGCCTGGCACCTATGCTGGCGATATCGACGACCCATCGTCATGCGAAGACGTCTGCGTAGCCGTGGGCCTGAGCTGCAACGCACGCCACCGCTGGCCCGGCGATTTCCTCGTTCCCGGCGATCCAGGCGGCGGCCAGGCCAATTTCGGTGGCGACACCACCAATGGCTTCGGGTGCTACGAATCCCCGCCCGCCATGTTCTCCGGGTCCCCGCTTCGCTCCTACCGATGCGCCTGCGTCCTCCCCCGCGTCATCGAGGGAGAGCTCCTGAACGAGGTCGAACAGTCCATCGAAAGAACGAGCGTCTACCAAGGTCGCTTCACCGTCGCTGAACCCGCGGACGTGAGCTACTCCGTCCAAGACAACTACGTATCCACACCCAACAGCTTCGACGTCGCCATCGTCCCAAGTGCGTCCATCGATGCGTTCCTCGCAGGCGAGGAGCCGCTTGTATACGGCGAGGGGTCAAGTGGTTCGGTATCCCTCCCGGCCGATGAATACATCCTCGCCGTGGTCTGCCGAAACGCCATTTCATCGTGCCGGTTCCACACCCTCGTCGTCCTCGATTGAGTGGACGTGGCGCGGACCTACGGGAAGTGGCGCGTCTCTACGCTCGTCGCTTGCATGTCGTTCTGCACGCCTTGGAGGCTTGGCGCCGGGCCACCTTCGTAGACAACACGCAGCGTGCACTGGGGAAACGCTGAGTACTCACGCATCAACACGAGCGTCGGCGTCGTCGACGCCTGCGCGATATCCACGCTCATCGCAACCACCTCGACGCACTCGTCATCGTTCTCAAGGGTCGCGCACGCACGCGTAGCAATAGTCTCTTTCAGGGCGTCGCGACGCGCGACAAATCCTGCGTGCTCTCGTGCTCGTTGTTCGTTTGTCTCCAGTACACGGGCCCGTTCAGCTTCGCGTTCATCTCGGAGCCGCTGCTCTTCGGTGTCCCACGCTTCCCGTGGCGTTCGGTTCGCCATTTCCCATCGCTCAATGGCACGTGCCGAGGCGGGTGTGAGGCGCCGTCCCGCGTTTCCTCGACGTCCCAAGGTAGCGGCGCGGGTCACGGCGTTCACGACACCGTTGCCGCGGAAGCGTGCCTCCGGTCGTGGGGTCTCCGGCTCATACTCGCGGACCGAATACGCCGGCGGCACCGGCAGCGCTTCGAACGCTTCCGGCGTCGGCAGATCGCGGTCGTAAATGCGCGATAAGAACGTGCTTGGACGACCATCACCCAGGAACATGAACTCCGTCTCCACGGCGCCCACCTGAGAAGTTCGTGCTTGCCAGCGAAGTTCAAAAAAATGAACCGCTGTCGAAGCTTCTTCAGGAATACCAAAGCGCTCCATCAGCTCCGGGGCCTCGATCAAGCGCGCCGAAAACTCCAGGTCGGCTTTCGCCGCGAAGGCCAACGCGGCGTCTCGTGATTCCTGAGCTGTGACTTGGGCGCCTTCGCACTCGCGACAAAACTCGTCGAAGCGCTCCTCGCGAACCAAGGTTGAGAGCGAGGTACAGCTCAGCGACGCTGAAGCAACACACAACAGAACAATCAGTCGCCCGCCCTGCTCCTTGTTGGAACTACCCATGGTCGACTCCGCTTGCTCGCTGTGTTTCAGCATCCACGGCGGCACCGGCGGAAGACAGGGATGGCGGGGACTGGCCTGCCCTCGCGCCGATCGGCGAGGAGACCAGACCGGCCACGCTCACATTCCGTAAGCTGACCTGAAAGTGGTCCGGGCGTGCGCCGAGAAAGCGAAGGGCCGCGGGCTGCACGGCACCGAGGTGGGCCTCGGTGATCGAGAGCAAGCGCTCACCCACACGCAGTGACTCGAGGGCCAAGTGGAGGCCTTCGAGGCTGGCGCGGAGGTGCCCCTCGCGCGGCTCCTCGCCCGGGTGGTGGTGCACGTCTCCGGTGAGCTTGAACGATTCCAAGGGAGGTCGCTCCGCGTCGATTCCGAGCTGAATCACGCCACGATGACCGAGGTTGATGCGAGAGACCTGGGTTAGGTGGAGGTTCACATCCACGTTGAGAAACCCGAGTCCCCGAAGCTCGAAAGCACTCTTCCCGCTCTTGCGCTGCTCGCCTTTGGACTCGGGGAGTTCCCATTCCGCGAAGTGGCGGAGCTTCACCATCTGCTCGGCCTTTGCGCGCTCCACTTCTTCGGCAGGAAGGCGGAAGAGAACGAGGGACCGGTAGTAGCCTGGCAGCAGGGGAATGTCGTTGTCGATGGAGAGCTTGCCATCTCTCACCTGCATATCGATGAAGGCAGACTCCAGCGCGCCAAGGTCGCGCTCCAGGTCCTTGTAGTTGATCTCTCCATGCGTCAGGGGAATGCGAAAGTGGTGCGTCTTCTTGCGCCGCACCACGGCAATCTTCGCGTCGACGTGGAGGTCAATGTCGATCTGCCCGTTGAGTCCGTCCACGAAGCGGAGGTCGAAGGGAGCGCTCCCTTGCCGCTTGTCCGGCGACGGCAGCGGCGGCTTGGGTGGCTCCGCGGGCAACACGTCTCGCATGTCGGGGATCTCGAAGTTGATCTCATCGAAGACGGCGGACGGGATCTCGATTCGGCCATCGACGTACTGGACCCCCTGCGGCACGTGCACGCCGGCAACCCCGACGTGAAAGGCGCCGGAGCGCAACGAGGCGGCACCGATTTCGAGGGAGCGGATCTCGAAGGCCATGGAATCGGCGTTGGCAGAGAGCTGGATGCCTTGGAGCGTGAGGGCGCCGACGTCGATGAGGGAGCTCCCGATCTCGATCTGCACATCTTCGAGCGTGGCGGTCTCGGCGCGGATCGACCAGGCCCCGTCGCCCCGTCGCTTGTAGACCAACTCGCTCAGCGCCAATCGACCACGTACCTCGACTTGGCCGATTCGGACGCTGACGGAGGGCGAGCGAGCGCTCTTGGCGGCGATGGTCCCGCTGAGGCCACCACCGACCCGATCGATTTCGAAGTCCAGGATGACGTCGTGGAAGAGCGTGCTGCTGCCAAACACCACGTGGCCGTCGGGGATCTGCCAGTCGATTTCAGCGAACGCGACCTCTTTGCCGCGAATCTCGCGGAAACCAAGGACTTTGGGGAGCTGCTCGTACTCGCCGGAGATGGCGCGCGTAGGCCCGAGTTGGACCACGTGCGGAACCTCCGAGACTTCGCTCGGGACCTCGATCCTTAGGCCCTCGGTGGCCAACCGGTCTGCGGAGACGCGCATCAAAGTGAACCTATCCGATCTGAGCTAGATTCGAAGCGCTATGTCGACTTTGCCGAAACCAGATGGAGGCTCGATCAGCCCCTCTTACGAAGGCGGGGACCAGTCTTCCAGCGGCGGGAAAGTCGAAACCCAATCGAAGAAGCGCTGAACCATCTCCGCCGAGTTCAGTTCAGCGCTTTTCGAGTCCGTCGGTCCTCACGGAAGGATCGCTACTTGCCACCGTCAGCCAAGTGTTGGCCAAGAAGTAAGTGGGTAAGAGCGCCCGGCACTCGAGCAGAGCCCTCGCGAAGGTCTCAAAGAGGTCCTCGATGGAGATCGAATCTCGTTGCTCGACCAGCAGCTCATATGCGGGTTCCAAATGCCGAGTACTCCCCTTGGATGACCACTCGTTCGGAGAAAAGTAGGTGTTGAGATCGTCCGCGCTGAGCTCGTTGGCGAGAGCCGCCGTGTGATAGATGGTCCATCCGTCGTCGTCGGTGTTGAGCGTCGAAGGGTCCGCCGTACTCCGCCGCCAAGGCGTGCACGCCTTCTACGATCCGTTGTTTCAGCGCTGGGTATTCCATAGTCTCACGGTACAGTACTCGCAGCGATGAGTATCTCGCGCCCTCTGTCCGAGGTCGCTGCGACGCGCGTATGCGATAGCCGCATCGAGTCCGGCGTGGAATTCTCGTGCTGTCAGTCCGGCGGCGAGCTGGTCTGTTGGGGCCTTGAAGAGTTCAGGGGCCGCTGGGAGCTCGCGCACTCGAACACGTCGATAGCCGCGGGGGACCGCCACTTTTGCTACGTCGATACGGAAGGCGACGTGTACTGCGGGGGCGATTGTAGCGAAGCGGACTGCGGTCGTGATAGCGGCTCTTCGTGGCTCGACGAACCGACACGCCTGGGTGTTCCCTCACCCGGGCGTGAGGTCCTCATCAGCGGCGAGACTTGGGTTGTGCTGAGGTCCGGGGAGCGCTTGTCCTGGGAGCGCGGAGAGTGGGAAGAGCGGTAGAGAAACAGGTGTTCGCTACCGCCCGTGTGTCCTAGCGATGGACGAGGGGATACGTCATCGCGGCCACCGAATCGACGAGGCGCGCCGCCGCAGCGGCATCGACATCGGACACATCGCGCCAACGCCGCGCCACCTTGAGAATCTCCGAGAGCAAACGCTCGAGTTTTCGAATCGGAACCCGAACCCGAACCTGAACCCCATCCTGAACCCGAACCCGA
>JBGCFM010000185.1:0-36808 GCA_045106895.1 Polyangiales bacterium
AGCACTCACGCCCTCAAGAACGCTTCCAAGAACCAAGAGCGCGTCGCTCAGCGGAAAGCGTCCTTTGTCTTTGAGCATCTGGTAGACGGTCTTGCCTTCCAGATACTCCATGACCAAGAACGGTACCCCGTCGTCCAAGAGCCCGGCGTCGTAAGTGACCACAACGTTCGGGTGAGAGATTTGTGCGGCGAGGCGCGTCTCGCGAAGGAAGCGAGCGTGACTTCGTTCCGTTCGCAGTCGGTCCGGCAGCACCTTGACAGCCACGGTGCGGTTCATCGTGAGGTCATGGCCGCGGTAGATCATGGCCATGCCGCCACGTGCGACGGCCTCATCCAATCGGTATCGGCCCAGCAGGCGCGAACCGGGTGGAGGTAACCCCTCTTCTTTCCAACGGTCTCGCACGAGCGCAGCATAGCAACATCCACCCAATTAGGGCTGAGCATTTCCGGCTTTCAAACACCGGAGTCATCGTTGGTGGGTGGGATTTCCGCGTCAGCGGACAAGTGAACGTAGGGTGTGACGTCCAGCGCGGTGGCTCAAGTCGCATGAGATATATGCGTCGGGTCTCACGTGTGCCATGGTCAGGGGATGCCGTGCTCCGCCTGCGCCCACGACAATCCCCCTGATGCACGCTTCTGCGGGGCCTGCGGTGAGCCACAAAAACGTGGCCTGATCCGGCCTGGAACCGTCTCGCTGGCGCTGCCTTATCCGCCCGCACGGATTCATCAGACGGTCTCTTTTGGGGACGAGACTCTTGCCGGGGTCGGAATTACGAGCCCCAAAAAAACATGGGCCGTGCTGGGTATCTCAAGCGCGGTGCTCTTCATCTTGGGCGGGCTGGCGGTGTACGTAAGTGTGACACCGCGTGGTCCCGCGGGTTCGGACGCGCCCGTTCTCATCGCGAACGTCGAGCCAACGCAGCCGGACGAAAGAGAGCTGCCGAGCGATCTTCCGGACGAGCTTCCGGAGGGGGTCGACCTCGACGCCCTCGTCGAACACGCGGTCCCGTCGCTTGCGCCTGACCCGGTCCCGGAACCTGCGGCTGACCCGCAGGTTGAGCCGGCGGAGCCTGCGACTGCCCCGTCGCGAACGACGACGCCAAGGGCGACGACACCACAGATGCGCGCGACCTCTGCGCTGCCGCCCACCTACCCACCCACGCCTACGCCGATGGCCACGACGCCGATGACCACGACGCCGATGACCACGACGTCGATGACTACGACGTCGATGACCACGACGCCCGCCAATACGTCGGCGCCCTCGGGGGAGAGCCCTTACACCGCGGCCACCTACGGACCTGCGGCGCGCCGCACGGTGTCCAGTCGTTACATGGGGGACATCGAGCGGTGTTTCGGTGAGGCTGACGGGCGGAGCCCAGGGTTCAGTGGGACTATCCTCGTTGCTTATATGCTGACTCAGGCCGGGCAGGTCGCGAGCGCCCGCATCGCCCGAAACACCACCGGTGATACTCAGCTGGGCACGTGCCTAACGACGGCGGGTCGCCGCTGGAACCTGCCGCAGCCTCCAAGGCGCACCCTAGAGTTCAGTATGTCCTTCGCGCGCTAGCTCGACAGCCCTGTCCACTCGATGCTGCGTTTCCAGAGCTCTTCGGCCAGCGCCATGTCAGTGCCGAGGCCGTTCGGTTTCACAGGCGCGCACTTATCGTAGTAGAGCCCCGTCTGCGTCGCGCACTCGGGAGAGGTCGCGCAGTGCAGCGTCGTCATCGCTCCTTCTTCGTTTGTGATCATGAAGAGCTTCATGATGAAACGAAACGGCCCAGGTACGCGACGCCAGACGTCGGACGCGACAACCCCCGGGTGGAGTGAATAGCAGAGGACGTTCTTATCCTTGAGGCGCTCCGCCAGCTTGGCGGAGAAGAGAATATTGGCGAGCTTCGAGACGCAATATTCGGGGTAGCCGCTCGTCGTCTTTGTACGCTGCTGGGCCGCGGCCCAATCGATCCCCGTCGCTTTACGGTGTGCACGGCTCGCCACAGTGACGATGCGCGCCGGGTCTCCGTCCTTCGCGGATTCAACAATCTTGTCTTCGAGGAGAAGCGTCAGGAGAAAATGACCCAGGTGGTTCACACCAAAAGCCATCTCAAACCCCTCCGTCGTCTGACCTTGAAAGCCGGCGAGTCCGGCGTTGTTGATGAGCATGTGGAGCGGTTTGTTCATGCCGAGGAAGAGGTCCGCGCACGCGCGCACCGACTCGAAAGACCCGAGGTCGAGGGGCAATAGTGCCGGGGCTTCTTTGCCTGTGGCGGCGGCGATGCGCTCCGCAGCAGCCTTGCCACGTTCGGCGGAGCGACAGGCCAAGAAGACTTCGGCGCCCGCGGCTACAAGCTCGCGTGCCGCGACCTCGCCAATGCCGGTGTTGGCGCCGGTGATGACGCAGACTTTTCCACTAAGATCGGGCACAGGGTGCTTTTGCATGACGGGTCCTCGGCGTGGAGCATAAGGCGCTCCAGCGTCTCCGCCACGTCTTCCGTGCTCTTAGACGCTGACGATGTGGAGGAGCGTGGCCACGAGCTCGTCTTCGAGCAGTTCGAGGGCGGTCTCTTCTGAATCAGCGCCCGTGATGAAACGTCGTTCTTCGGCGGGCGAGAGCGCGAATCGGGCGAGCACGAAGACGGCGGCCTGGACACGCATCCGAGCGCGAAGCTCAGAAACGCCCGTCGCTTTGGCGAGCAATGCGCCACCGGCCTGAAGTGCCCCGCCGTGGTTACGGAGGCGGTCTTCGATCTCGCCTTCCGGGTCTTCCCAGACCTTTCGCGCCACGAGTCGAAACGCGAGACTGATGGACTCATCGCGCAGAGCTTCAACCCCGACGCGGGCCGCCTTCGCGAGATCACCTGCAGCCATGGCGCGAGCGATCAGCTTGCCGAGGCGAGCGTCCGCTTCTTCGGCGCAGGCGGCGTAGAGCTCAGCCTTGCTACCGAAATGGTGGTGGACCGCGCCGATGGTCAGATCGGCGGCGGCGCCGATGCTTCTCGTGGATGCGCCGTGGTAACCGGCTTCGGCAAATGTACGAAGCGCCGCATCCAAGACTGCTTGGCGCGTTTCCTCAGGTGAAACTCCGGCTTTTCGGCCCATCGGCGGCATAATGAAGTCATCCGAAATCAGATACAAGGTCAAATGGTGGGTGCGGCCGAGGGTCGACCCGACTTTGAAGTGGCCCTATGCCGCTTTCGTGTTTGAGCAACTCTTACCTACTGGGCGTCTCATCGATCCCCAGCGTCCTCCCCTACGCCCCGCAGCGGATGCTCCTCATGCCGTCGTCGTAGGCGCCGGTTTTGGAGGCCTGGCGGCGGCCATACGTCTTGGCGCCCGAGGCTATCGTGTCACCGTCGTCGACCGGCTGGACCAAGCAGGGGGCCGCGCCCGCGTTTTCCGGCAGGACGGCTTCGTTTTCGATGCGGGGCCCACTTTGGTCACGGCGCCTTTTCTCTTCGAAGAGCTCTGGAGCCTCTGCGGCAAGAAGATGGAGGACTTCATCGATATGCGTTCGGTGCTGCCGTTCTATCGCATTCGTTTCGATGACGGCGAGGTCTTCGAATACACAGGCGACGCGAAATCCATGGAGGCGGAGATCGCGAAGATCGAACCGAGCGATGTCGACGGATACCGGCGCTTCGTCGCAAAGAGCGAGGACATCTTCAAGACCGGCTTTGAACGCCTTGCTCACGTCCCCTTCGAGACCGCCGCGGACATGCTTCGCGTGGCCCCCTCCATGATCAAGCTCGAGAGCTACCTCACCGTGGCGTCCCTGGTGGCGAAGTTCATCAAGAACCCGAAGCTCCGGCAGGTCTTTTCGTTTCACCCGCTCCTCGTCGGCGGCAACCCCTACAACACGACGAGCATCTACACGCTCATCGCGTTCCTCGAACGAAAGTGGGGCGTTTGGTTTCCTATGGGCGGCACGGGTGCACTCGTTCAAGGCATGGTCGAACTTCTCGAAGGCCTCGGTGGCACCGTCCGACTCGGCACCGACGTCGAAGAGATCGAAGTGGAAGCCCGCAGCGGGCGAAAAGCGAGAGCCACGGGCATCCGTCTCAAGGGCGGCGAGCGAATCGCCGCCGACGTGGTCGTGTCCAACGCCGACAGCTCCTACATGTACAAGAGGATGATCGCCGCGAAGCATCGAAAGACGTGGACCGACCGCAAGCTCGCGAAGAGCGACTCGTCCATGAGCCTCTTCGTTTGGTACTTCGGCACGAAGAAGAAGTACCCGGATGTGGCGCATCACACGATTCTCTTAGGGCCCCGCTACAAAGAGCTGCTCACGGATATCTTTGACCGAAAAATCCTCGCGGAGGACTTCAGCCTCTACCTGCACCGTCCCACGGCGACGGACCCGGCGCTCGCGCCGGATGGCTGCGACGGGTTCTACGTTCTGTCGCCGGTGCCTCACCTCGAGAGCGGCACGGACTGGTCGACGGAGGCAGAGCGCTATCGCAAACGGATCGCCAAACACCTCGGGGAGACCATCATGCCGGGCCTCGAGGATAACCTCGTCACCTCACGCGTCCTCACGCCACAGGATTTTCAGGACGACTACCTTTCGTTCCGCGGCGCGGCTTTTGGTATCCAACCAAAGCTCACTCAGTCTGCGTTCTTTCGGCCTCACAACGCGAGCGAAGATATCGAAGGGCTCTACCTTGTTGGCGCCGGGACTCACCCGGGGGCGGGGATGCCCGGCGTCCTCAGCACGGCGCGCGTCCTCGACTCCATCGTTCCCGACCCTTAGGGCAAAAGGAGCGCCCAGGTATCCCCGTAGGCAGACTCGGACCGAAGGGCGCCGCCGAACACAATCGCGCGACGCCGACGGCGGTCCAAGACCATCGAAAAGTCTCGTCGTGGCGGGAGCGCGGGGGTGAGCTCGGGTTCGGTCACCTCGAGCGTGTTCAGGTCGATGAGCGCCGTCGATCGCGGCGTGGAGTTTTGGCTGCCGGCGACGACAACAAGGGTGTTGCGTCGAGCTTCATGGACAACTTCGTGATCCCAACGCCCCGCGAGCGGTGTGGAAAGCGTTCGCATCGCCCAGCGGTGATCCTGGAGTTGCCACAGCTCCGCCATCGCGTCGTTCTCGTGGCCGAAGCCGCCGAGCATGTAGAAGCCCTCGCCGGCGCCGTCGAGGGAGGTGTGATAGCGGGGCGCAGGGGAGTCGCTTGCCTCGTAGGCATCCCAAGAGCGGTCACGAAAACTGTACGACCACATGCCCTGGCGCACGTCGCTGAAGAACATGTCTTGGACGAGGAGAGCGTCTTCGTTGCGATCCCAGGTGACCCGCAGTGGTCGCTCGCGGCCGGACCAAGGGCCACGCTCAAGCCGCGTTAGTTCGTAGGTCTCCAGGTCCAGAGAAAAGAAGTCGGAGCCGATTCCGTTCACAGGAGACGCGATGAAGTACGCCTTGGCGTCATCGATGGCGACCTCGCTTGGCATCGCCAGCATGGAGCGGCCGAGGGGAGGTAGCTCGGTCCACTCGTTTGTGGCGAGATCCAGCATCCACAAGTCTTCATGCTCCACCCACTCCTCGAGACAGCAGCCATCGGGGCCGTAGGGGTCGACGCCGCCCCACACGAGCATTCGGTCGCGGGCGTCGTCATACACGGCGTAGTGCGAGTAGCGTGGCGGGGGACCGTCTTCGGTGAGGAAAACCCATTCCAGCTCACGAGGGGGGCCCGCGTCGAACACATCGAGGACGGGTACGTCCGGGCTCTGCGCGTCAAAACCGGACACGTCCACGCCCGGCACATCGGGGCGTGAAGCGTCGACTCCGACATCCGCGTCACCGAGCCCGTGGCTTTGGTAGCAGCCGAGGAAGAGCAGGGCGGCGAGGGGCAGGAGGAAGCGCATGTCTTTCGTTAGCAACGAAGAGCAGACTCGTCACGAGGGTGGCAGATTCGGGCAGAGCGCGTGATACCGTCACGCGATGTCTTCGCGACGACAACAAGGCCTCGAGAGACGCGGCCGACTGGCCCGTACCGGGGAGGCGCCAGCCTATCGACAGCGATTGGTCGAGACGAAGAGCGTGAGCCTCCACGTGACGGAACTTGGCGAAGGACCACCTGTGCTCTTGCTCCACGGCTTCCCCGAGTTTTGGTACGGCTGGCACACGATCATGCCGACGCTCGCCGCCGCGGGGTATCGTGTCATCGCACCGGACCTTCGTGGCTACAACAAGAGCGACAAGCCTCCCGCCGTGAGCGACTACGCCCTCGACACCCTGGCGGCAGATATCCCGGCGCTCCTTGATGCCCTGGAGCTGCCGAGCGTTGCTCTCGTCGGCCACGACTGGGGCGCCGCCGTTGCGTGGACCGCGGCGATGAACCACCCGGAGCGCGTGGAGCGCCTCGTCGTGATGAACATGCCTCACCCGGTCCGCTTCGCGAATGCGTGGAAGACGCTGCGCCAACGTATCCGCAGCTTCTACTTCTACTTCTTCGCGCGGCGTACCTTCGCCTCTGCGATATTCCGAGCGTTCGGGGCTCTCGGGCAGCGGCTGATGCTCTGGTGGTTTAGCGGGCGCTCACTGAGCGACATGGAGCTCGATCGCTACGCGGAGGCCGGCCTTCAACCCGGCGCGATGCGTGCTTCCATGAGCTACTACACGGCGCTCCTCGCTTCGAACCCGGAGGACACGGTCCGGAATGCGACGCCCATCGACATTCCTACCAGCGTCATCTGGGGGGCGAAGGATCCCGCCTTCGACCGCGAGCTAGCCGAGCCCGGCGAGTGGGCCCCGGGAACGAAAGTTCACTACCTAGAAGACGTGGGGCATTTTGTTCATCTCGAAGCCCCGGACGAGGTCGCCGCGCTCATGCTCCAAGAGCTAGCGGACTACTCCTCGAGATAGGGCACCAGGCGCGGGTCCGTTGGCGCCGCGCTCATTTGTTTGACGTAAAAGCGAGCGAGCCACTCGTTCCCAAGCTCCGCCTGCACCAGCGCCGCTCGTGCAAGGCGCGCGTCTTCGATGGGCTCGATACCCATGGAACGCGCAAGCGGATAGAGGGCCGCGTCGCGATAGCCGGCTTCGATCATCTCTGACGCGATCGTCCGGAGCGTTTCGACGTCATCGGCGCCCTGACGGAAGCGCGCGCCAAATTCGACGCTGCGGCCGGGTGTTAGATCGAGGTCTTCTTCATCGATGAGGACAAGGAGAGCGAAGTGAACAGCGTAGGCGACACGGATGGTAGGTTCGAGCTCAATGGCGCGCTCGTAGGCATCTCGCGCGCCCGCGTAGTCGTGATGATCGCGTCGTACCTGACCGAGTTTAAGCCAGGCATAGTAGGCCTCAGGCTGTACACGCGTGGCGTGGGCCCATAGCGCGCGGTCGTCCTTCCAGGCGCGCTGATAGTCTGCCGTTCGAAGGGCCAGGAGCACGATGAAGGCCCCGGCGACAACACGGGCCACCACTGCTTTCTTCGCTTCCGCCACCTCGAAAAGTGCGCCGATACCAAAGGCGAACATGAAGAGCGGCAGCGAGAGGTAGCGGTCCTGGTTCTCCCAGTACACAGGCACGATGTTGAGTACGGGCAAGAGCAGCCCCCCCGTCGCCAGCACCGACAGCAGGAGCTTAGGACTCTTACGCAGCGCATAAATCACCACAGGAACAACGACAAAAGGCAGCAGGTCGAACCACACGAAGTCGCCGGTGCGATGAATGGGGTAGAGCGGGCTGTTGGCGAGCGGCGCCACCAAGGTCACGAACTTATGCGTGATGGTGGCTCCGACGAGATACACGTGCTCGAAACCTTCGGGGTTGGCGCGAATCATGGTCGCGTCGGTCCAGATCATGATGACGACGCCGCCGAGTGCGAGACCGACGAGAGTCATCGGAATATGGCGCATCAATGACTTGAAGAAGCTGCGTTCCCGCAGAAGCCAGTCGATGAGGAAGAGCACCCCGGGCAATGGCAGCGTCGTCGTCTTCGAGAGCGCGGCACAAAGGTAGAATACGAAAGACGCCAGCGAATAGCGGTCTTTCCAGCTCTTGCTCTTTAGGTAGGAGAGCACGGTGAGCGCTGAGAAAATGGCGGCGATGATGTCCTTGCGGCCTGTGGCCCAAGCGACGACTTCCACCTGAACCGTGTGAACGCCAAAGAAAAGCGTCGCGACGAGCGCCGCGCTCCGCCGAAGCCCCAGCGCGACAAAGGTACGCCGCACCAGAAGCAGTGCGACGCACCAGAGGACAATATTCGTGGCGTGGAGCGCCGGTCCGTTTGACCCCACCCAAGGCACGTCGAGCCAATAAGACAGAAGGTGCAAGGGTTGGTACGCCTCGAAATGCGGCGCATTCCAGAGCGTGACGAAGTTGTCCCATGTGTAGGCGTGTACTGCGTCGAAATCCAAGATGAAACGGTGGTCGTCCCAGCTCCGCATCAGAGGCTGGGTGAGGCTCACTGCGAAAGTGAGCGCGGCCGCGAAGATCAAAACGAGATCGTCGAGCCAACGCGTCTTGGGCGCCGCCGCTTTGTTTTCCGTGCCTTCCTTCACCCGCTGGGTCTACGTCAACGAGCGCTGTTTGACCACCCTTGCAGTTTCACGCTGCGGCTGGCACCAAGTCGTCATGGACGAGCTCTGGGTGGACCCCATCGGTGCCGGGCGCGCGGCTCTTGCACGAACACGGGAGAGCGCAGTGCAGCCCGCCTTGCCTGCGACGCTCATTTCCGCCGCGGGGGAACTCGATCTCGATGAATCAGACCTCGCACTCGGCGTTGAGCTCGCGCGTCTCGCGCCCAAAGAGCATGGCGAGGCTGTCCTCTATCTTGTGACAGCGCTCCGGGCGGCCGAGCGGCAAGGCTCAACACGCGTTCGCCTCGTCGGCGATCCGCTTTTCGAGGCCCTCGGCTTTTCTCCATCGTCATGCGCGTTTGCCGAGGCTCTTGAGACGAACGTCGTCGAGCTCCACCCACTCGTCTCAAAGGATGGTGGCGCACCCCTCATCGCCCACGGAGGACACCTCTACTCCGGGCGCTCTTTCGCACGCGAACGTCGCGTCGCCACAGCTCTTCAGGTCCGCCTCGCCGCCGCCGTCGTGAACGCTAGCTCGGATTCTGAGGACACGTCTCTCGATGACGCCGACGCACATCTCACCCTCGAACAGCGTGCCGCGGTTCACGCCGCCACCACGCGTCGCATCGCACTCGTGAGCGGTGGTCCTGGGACGGGCAAGACCTCCATCGTCGTCGCCATGATCCGTCGCCTCCTCGCCGCCGGCGTCGCGAGCGACGAAATCGCCCTCGCGGCTCCCACGGGGCGAGCCGCGGACCGAATGCTGCGCTCCGTGCAGAAGGGCGGAATCGAAGCGGAGCTCAAGGCCCAGACGCTGCATCGCCTTCTCGGGTACTCGATGGCGATTCGTGGGTTTCGACACCACGAAGACAACCCCGTTCAGGCGCGCGTCGTCATCGTCGATGAGAGCTCCATGGTCGATCTCGCCATGTTCGACTCACTTCTCCGTGCGCTCGCTCCCGATACCTCGTTGGTGTTGCTCGGTGACGCAGACCAGCTTCCCTCCGTCGATGCCGGCGCTGTGTTTCGCGACCTCTGCGAGCACCTCGAAGGACAAGGCGCGCTCACGACGCTCACCCATAGTTTTCGAATGAACACGGAAGACGCCGACGGCTCCGAGGTCTACGAGCTGGCCCAGGGCGCGAATGCGGGCGGACCCTTAGCGATCAAGGCGCGAAGACAAACGAGCGAGCTACGTTTCGCCGGGGCCGAACTCTTGCCGCTCGATGAGCGAAACGCGTTTTTGGAGCGGTGGTGGGACCTTGTTGCACCGGACCCACGCTTTGCGTTGCGTTCCTACGTCACGCCTTTCAGCGAAGCGGACCTCGAGGTGCTCGAGGCAGGATTCGCCGCCGCAGACGCGAGCCGCCTGCTGGCACTCACGCACTCGTCCCAGTGCGGAACGATCGCCCTGAACGAGGCGATGCACAAACGGGCGCAGCCGAACGGGAAACGCTCCTGGGCACAGGGTGAGCCCGTCATGATGAAGCGTAACGACTACGAGCTTGGGCTCTTCAATGGAGACCAAGGCATTCTTCTTCGCGTGGCGGGCAAGCGGAGCGTCGTCTTTCGTTCCGGTGACACGTTTCGCGCCTTCGCCCTCGAACTCGTGGCGCCGCAATTGGAACTCGCTTGGTGTACGACGGTCCACAAAGCGCAGGGCTCAGAATACGAGCGCATCGCCCTCGCGCTCCCGGAAGAGAGCTCCCTCGGCACGCGCGAGATCATCTACACGGCCGTGACCCGCGCCCGCCGTGGCGCGCTCATCCTCGCGAACGCCGCTGCACTCGATCGCATGTTGGCCAAGCGCATTGCACGGGAATCAGGCTTGCAAAGTCGCCTCATGTCGTTTCAAGGCTGAGTCCATCCGGTTCGCAGGGAGAACACTCCGTGTCGCCCATCGTGTGAGCCGCAGCGTGGGCGTATGCTCGACGAAGCAAGCATCGCCGTGGCAGCCTTCGGCGATGAATCTTCTCGAAGTGTGGAGCGTTCATTGAGCCCCATCGCCTGGGTCGCACTGGGTTTAGTCGGCGCGTGCGTTGTTTGGTTCCTTCGCCGCCGGGATCCGAAGCCGGTGAAAACAGGGCGCGTAGCGGCTCAACGCTCGTTCTGTGAACCCTCGCTCTTTGATGCAGCCGCGGATGGGAACGTAGAGCGCGTGCGAACACTGATTCCCCACTGCGACCTATCGCTTCGGTCGGCGGATTGGGTTTCCCCGCTCGGCGCTGCCATCGCGAACGGACACGGTGATGTGGTTGAGCTGCTCCTCGACGCCGGCGCGGATGTGAACGCGGCGGCGGTCGAAGACCGGCCCCCGCTTTTCCTCGCCGCGCTCGCTGGGCAGCCGCAGATTGCACGCCTCTTGCTTCATCGTGGCGCGGAGATCACCCACGCAGACCCGGTCGGCGGTACTGCATTGTCCGCAGCGCTCGCTCAAAGCGATGAGGCGACGGTAGAGGTGCTGCTGGAAGCCGGGATCCCTTTGGACATCCCCAACACAGGAGGTGCGCGGGCACTTCACATCGCGGCGTATCTGGGTGAGCTTCAGATGACGAAGGTGCTGCTTGAGCGCGGAGCGGAGCCAGATCGCCCGAACTTTCAAGGCGGCACACCGCTGCGCTCGGCGGCGTCCATGGGCCACACGTCGATCGTGCGCCATCTCCTGGAGCTGGGCGCGGACCCGGCGCCACTCGATTCCTTCGGCAAGTATCCTGCCGACTACGCAAAGGAAGCGGGTCATAGCGCGCTCGGCGAGCTGTTGGCCGCTGCGGCTCCCGTCGAAACGTCGCTGCCGGCGAGGCCACTCGCAGCGCCCCTTGCTCATTGCTTGCCGCCCCGAACAGACGCCACGTTGGGGCCTGTCCAGGAGGCTTTTCAACAGGGCTACGGTCTGGCTCAAGCCGCGGCGAGCGCCCTCGAAGCACCAAGCATGATCGCCTCAGTTCGCGCCGCCGTTGGGGACACCTTCGCGATCAGCTTCCCAGGAGGGGGCGACCCCGACGCTCGTGTTTCTACGCGTCCCGTCGAGCTCTTGCTCTGGACCTACGAGCACGGCGGTGAGCTGACAAACGAGGCGCGACCCGGACTACCGGCACCTGCCCCGGAACAAAGCGCTCTTGTCGCGGGCCTCGCCGAGTACCCGTACAACCTTCGCGTGTGGTCCAAGCGCGCGGCCGCGCTCGCGTCAGAACTGGGCCCCGAAGACCTCAAAGGCGTTGCGGCCGTGATGGTTCATCCGCCGAGCGCGCCGGAGTACCTACAGACCTGGGACTGGGCCTTTCGCGTGCAAGTTGCCAGCGCCCTCATCATCTCTCACCTCGCGTGCGAGAGTTGGACGGGGTCTCCTCCGCAACAAGCCCTCGAGGATATTGTCGACGGGCCCGCCGACTGGGCCATCGGCGCGGTGATCGTGGCGCTCTACGACCGAGCTTGCCGCGACCAGGACGCTCGCGCGTCGGTCGTCGAGGCGCTGCTTCGATGCGCGCGCCGGGAGGTGACGCCGCCGATCTACCAACATATTGTCGCTCCGGCAGTACACGCGCTGCTCCAACTCGACGTGGACGAAGGCGTCCGGCAGGAGATGCTGGCGCTGCTCCTCGACTGAGCTGTCGCATTGCAATAGCGCTGCTGCGGTGCTCCTATCCTGCATGGCGAAGCCTCCGGTCGAATACAACCTGGTGCACGAGGACGGACGCGAGGAGCGGGTCGAAGTCTTCGCTAAGACAGTCCGGGTTGCGCAACTCGAAGGCGGAGAAGTCGTGGGCGAAACCGAGCAAGTGCATCGCTTTGCTCCCCAGGCCAGGGAAGCCGCGAAGGCTTACGTTTGGAACGCGCGGGAGCGCGGGTTCCTGGAACGCGCTCCCCACGCGGACCCACCGCCAGCGGAGCCTGCTCAGCCAACAATGCTCATTCGTTACCGCGTGACCAAGACCGGCGGAGTCACGACCACTTACCTTCAAGACGGTAGGCGCTTGCGATCCAATGATGCGATCCAGGAGTTTGAGAGCGAAGAGGAGGCATCGTTCGCTCTCGAGCGCATGATCCGACCTGCCGAGAATAAGACCATCGACAAAGAAAACGTGAGCCGGGACGAAGCCGGGCTCTCAGGCTTGCCGCTGACGGACATGTTCATTGAGAACGCGATTCTCTACGAGCACAGCGAAGCCGACGGCAGGGCGACGGTTCAGTTTCGAGAGTCTGCAAAGGACCCAGCGCGATATGCGCCTTTGATCGCGAGCCTAGGCCAAAGCCGAGCTACCACGCTTCTCCTCACCTGCGAAGACCACGACTCCCCAAAGGATGCGTGGGCCGCCGCACTCGGTGGAACGAAGCTACCGTTTACGAACTTGGCCTTTGACACCCAGTGGGAGTCTCTCAGCGAGCAGCAAGAGCACTCCCTCGGCGACCTCTCGCTGACACTCGCGAGCGTGCCCAAGGTCGAGCGAATGTTTATCAGCGGAGGCATCACCACTTCGCCGCTGTCGCACGCAAATCTCCGGGAACTCTACCTCTTGGGCGACCCGCTCCATGCGTCGGTGCTCGACGCTCTCGGCCGCTCCACGCTCCCGGCGCTTCAGAAGCTCGTATTGTGTGTGCGCCAAGAAGGCGTCGCCGAAGATGACGCGCTCATCTTGAAGGCCCTTCGTGGCCTTGACGCCCCAGCGCTGAGCGTCGTGTGTCTCTACGGGACCAGCGAAGCCATCAAGACCGCGGCGCAGCTGGCCAATGAAAACCCGTCCGTCCGGGCGCTCGCCGTGGATGGCCCCATCACAGACGGGCAGCTCGAATCGCTCACCGAGGCTGAGCTGGGGCCTCTATCCACGCTCGCCTATCTTGAGTTCGCGTTCGAAGGGTTCGAGCCGCCGCCGGTTATAAGCGAGCGCGTGCCTCGTCTCCACACGCTCAACCCCAACCGCATTCTCCCGACAGAATACCAGAGCTGGTAGAGGCTCCGTAACTAGTCGGACGAGTCCGTGACGTCCGACTCAACAGGTTCGAAGCATCGACACGCGATGACCGGAAGATTTGGGTACTTCGGCAGAGACGGGTGTTCGCAGAGCGAAAAGCGAGAGCCTCTCGCACTGACGATCACGCGGGAAAATCTGCACCGGCGACAGAGGCCGGGGTTGACCGTGCGGAGCACTAGTGGTCGTGGTTGCATTCGCCGCGCGCGTGCGCTTCGGCGTGCTCTTTGATCTCGCGGTGGACCTCTGCCATGTCCATCTTCGTCGCCTGCTCGATCACGTCTTCAAGACCGGCAGGCGGAAGCGCGCCGGAGTGACGGAACAAAAGGACTTGCTCGCGAAAGAGCATGATCGTGGGAATCGACTGGATCTGGAACCCCTGGGCGAGCTCTTGCTGTGCCTCGGTGTCCACCTTGGCGAAGGTGATCTCTTCGTGTTTTTCGGCCGCGGCGGCGAACACAGGGGCGAATGCTTTGCAGGGTCCACACCACTCGGCCCAGAAGTCGACGACGACGATCCCTCCGGTTTCGATGGCTTCTTTGAGGGTCTCGGTGTTTGCGTCGATAAGTGGCATGGCAAGTGCGTAACACGCTTTTTGTGCTCGTGCTCTTCCCGAAAAACGCGATTCCACACATACTAGGGGAATGATGCGCGCCGTTCTTCTTGGGGTTGTGACTCTGCTCGTCATCGGTGGCTGCGACGGTTCCATCGGAGACGTCGGAATCGAGGACCCAACAATTCGCGACCCGGATAACCCGGATAACCCGGACAACCCCGCGAGCAACGACCCTCGTTTCCATTTCGAGCCGACGGGGGAGGACCTTCGTCCCGGCCTCCGGCGCCTCACCGTCGCCCAGCTCCGCAACACCTGGGAGTACATCTCGGGCGTTCGCCCAGACCTGTCAGCATTGCCCGCGGACGACGAACTCCTCAGCATCGCCAACGACGCGTCGCGTCTCACGGTTCGTGACGCTGCCTACATGCAGACGCTTCTTCGCGTAGCCACGGATAGCGCCGGCGCGGCCGACCTCGATGCGACGATTCCGTGCGTGGGGGCCTGCACGTCGAGCGAGCTCCGAGACTTTTTGGAGCGCGCCTTCGCTCATCCTGTCGGCGACGTCCAGCTCGCTCCTTACGAGGAGCGTTACGCCGACGCTGCGGGCCGCTTCGATGCGGACTTCGGCCGTCGTGTCGTGCTTCAGATGGCGCTCATCTCTCCTTCGGTGATCTACCGAACGGAGATCGGCGAGGACGGCGTGCTCACGGCGCATGAGCTGGCGGAAAAGCTCGCCTACTTCCTGACAGACTCGCCCCCGGACGACATGCTCCGCGCAGTCGCCGCCGACGATTCGATTTTGAATGCCGATGTCAGAAGCGCTCAGGTCGAACGACTTCTCGCAACGAACGAAGTTCGGGCCCGGGTCCAGGACTTCTTCTTCGACTGGTTGGGTCTCGACCACGCTGACCTTGACGCACGCATCGGCGCCGATGAGCTGCCCGAAGGAAGCGCCGAAGCGATGGAGCAAGAGGTACGCCTCCTCATCGACAGCGTCATCTTCGATGGTGAAGGAAGCGTTCAAGACCTGCTTACGAACGAGACGACCTTTATCGATGAGCGACTCGCTGAGATCTACGGCATGAGCGCCCCCGCCGGGGGAGGGTTCGGCGAAGTCAGCTTAGAAGGCACAGAGCGACTCGGTCTACTCACAACCGGACTCGTGCTGATGGCGCACTCCAAGGAAGGCGGCCGCTCGCCGATGCAGCGCGGCAAGTTCATCGTCGACGAGGTGCTCTGCTACGGCTTCCCTTCGGACGCAGGTGAAGCCGCGATGACGCTCCCGGCGGACAGCGGTGACCTGACGTTCCGCGAGAAGTTTGGAAGTCTCGAAGTCCGCGAAGACTGCGCGAAGTGCCATCGCATGATCAACGTCGGCTTCGCCTTCGACCTCTTCGACAACGTCGGGCGACGCTGGGAAACGAGTTTCGTCGGGCCCGAAGACGCCACGGGCTCTTTCGAGCTCCGCCCCTTCCCCGTCTTCGAGTTCGGAAGCACCGCAGAAGCCATCCGCGGCATCGCCTCCCACGAAGCCCTCGGCCGTTGCTACAGCGCGCAGCTCTATCGTTTCGCCCAAGGCACGATCCCTGGCGTGGACGACGCCGCCGTCCTTGAATCCCTCGAAGCGCTCTTCGCCGAATCCGGGGGCGACGTCCTCGAGAGCCTTCGTCTCATCGCTAACTCAGACCGCTTCGCTGCGGCCGCCCAATAGAAGGAAGCGGACCATGTCTAAATCAAAACGTCGCGACTTCCTTCGTAACTCCGCCCTCGCGGGCCTGCTCGCACCCGTGGCCATGTACTGGCGCGATGTCCCCGAAGCTCGCGCTCAGGATGACCGTACAAACCTGGTGCTCGTCTTTCTTCCCAACGGCAAGGTGGCGGAGAACCCGTTCTTGAACGCCGGCACGACGCCAAGCTTCGCCGACGGTTTCGAGCCTTACAACGACTACAGCGATCGGGTGATCGCCTTCCGCGAGTACGGCTTTCAGGCCTTCATCAACGAAGAGTACCGCGGCGACCACGGCGGCCACATTGCACCTGGAGCGGTGATGTTCTCCGGGGACATTCCCCACGTTGTCGACGGCACAGCGCGTGGCGCGCGGGCGCCGTCCATCGACCAGATCATCGCCAACGACTACCTCGCCCGGGGTCTCATCACCAACCCCCTGCGCAAGTCTCTCAACATCAAGATGACCGGCGGCAGCTTTCGGCTCCCCACGCAGTTCTTTGCGACACCCGCGGGTTACACTCCCGGTGAGACCTACAACCGCGACATCGGCGGAGTGACGCAGTTCGGTCAACCTCAGGAGGGGTTCGATCTCCTCTTCGGCGACATCGCAGGCATGTCCGGAGGAGCCACCATCGACGAACTCCGTGCTTACGGACGAAGCGTGCTGGATGTGCCAAGCGCGGAGCTCGAGGCAATTCGTCCACAGCTACCCAACGAAGGCCGCCTCATCCTCGATGAGCACCTTCAGTCCCTGCGAGAACTCGAGCTCAGCTTCGGCGACACTCCTCTCCCCGAAGGAGCTGTCATCCCCGAGGCGCCGGGCACTCTGAACACCGCCGTGGAGAACCACGAAGAGGTCTTCGACCATTGGGTTCGCGTCATCGACGCGGCGTTCCGTCTCGACCGAACGCGTATCGCAACGATTCAGTTTGGCGGCGTCGCCAGCCGCTTTCAGATCCCGGGTCTTGGCCTCGGGTTTGTCGGTGACGGCGCGGACAGCAACTCCGGCAGCGACCACCACAGCTACACGCATTGGCGTCCTTCGGACGTACCGCGCTTCATGGATTGGTACGCCCAGCGCGTCTCATCGCTCCTTGGAACCCTCAGCGGAGGACCTGGCCGCGCCGATATGCTCGAGCGCTCCGCGGTCATGGTCGGAATGGAGTTCGGCCGAAACCACAACGCCCGCGACGTTCCCGTGACGCTCTTCGGTGAGTGCGGCGGTTACTACGACACCGGCAAGGTTGTCACCTACGGCAATGAACTCGAGCACTACTCGAACCACACAGGCACGCTGCTTTCACTCGCGCGGGCCATGGGCGTCACGGACCTGCCTAAGGTTGGCCACGACAACATGGCCTACCACAGCGGCGTCCCCGACGCGCTTCGCCGCTAAGCACCGAGCGCGCGGAGCTAGCTTCGCGCGTCGAGTTCTTCCCAGCGGGCCATGAGCCGCGCGACTTCGTCTTCGGCGGCTTTGTGCTCTGCCACCAAGGCGGAGACATCGCCGTCTCCCGAGTAGAGCGCCGGGTCCGCAAGCTTCTCGGAGAGTTCCGCGGTCTTCTTCTCGGCGGCGTCGATGGCGTCCATCATCCCTGCGAGCTCGCGCTTCTCTTTGCCATTGAGGGCGTTGCTTGGTTTGGCTTTCTTCTTCGCCTTCCCCTTCTCTTTGGCGGGCTCTTTCTTCGCCTGCTGCGCTTCTTTGCGTTGCTTGGCCTGTTGCTGAGCGCGCAGCCCCACGTAGGTCTGGTAATCACCTACGTAGCGAATGACCTCACCTTCGCCTTCGAAGGCGAGAATCGACGTTGCGACGCGGTCCAAGAAATAGCGGTCATGGCTGACGATGATCGCCGTCGCGTCGGCTTCTACGAGGAGCTCTTCCAACGCGCCGAGCGTTGCCACGTCGAGGTCGTTCGTTGGCTCATCAAAGACCAAGACGTTCGCGGGCTTCAACAGGAGCTTGGCGAGGGCGACACGAGCACGTTCGCCGCCGGAGAGCGAGCCCACTTTTTGACGGAGCTCTCCGCCATCAAAGAGAAAGCGCGCCATGTACGAGCGAATGTCGATGGTGGTCCCGCGAAAATCGATGCGCGTCGCTTTGCCTGCAACATTCTCCTGGATCGACGCGTTGTCGTCGAGACCTGAACGGCCCTGGTCGAAGTAGGCAAAGTTCGTGTTCTTCCCGATGTTGACTTCGCCCTCGGCGGGCGTGTCGATGCCGAGCATGACGCGCAGCAGCGACGTCTTTCCGCAGCCGCTTTGCCCAATGATTCCGATGCGCTCGCCCTGCGTGAGACGCAGCTCAAGGTCTTTGACGAGCCTCCGGCCTTCGATGTCCACGGACACGTTCAGCACCTCGAGGACGGTGTTCCCGAGGCGTTCCGTCTCGATGCTCAGCTTGGTGGTTCCGGCCTGAGCCAAGGGTTTGTTGGCGATGGCCGCCTCGGCGCGCTGGGCCCGTGACTTCGACTTGGTACGCCGCGCCGAAGGGGAACGGCGCAGCCACTCGAGCTCCGTGCGCAGGAAGTTCTGCCGGTTGGCTTCGGAGCGCGCCTCTTGAGCGATGCGTTCTGCCTTCGCCTGAAGGTACGCGCTCCAGCCACCTTTGTAGGAAAAGAGGCGTCCGTGGTCGAGCTCCAGCGTTCGAAGCGCCACGTTCTCAAGGACATAACGGTCATGGGTGACCAGCAAGAGCGCGCCGCGGAACGACGTCGTCAGGTAACGCTCAAGCCATTCGATGGTCTCGACGTCCAGGTGGTTTGTTGGCTCATCGAGAATCGCAAAGTCCGGGGCGCTCACCAGAAGGCGCGCGAGGTCGACGCGTCTACGTTCGCCGCCGGAGAGCGTCTCGACGAGCGCAGAAGGGTCGAGGATGCCCAAGTGATCGAGGGTGCGCTGGACCTCGCGGTCTGCGTCCCAGCCGCCCAGCCGCTCCACGTCCGCTGCGGCGTTCTCCTGCTCCACCAAAAGCGAGTCGAAATCCGCGTCGGGCCTGCTCATGGCGTCGCTCGCCGCGGCGTGGCGTTCTTTGGCCGAACGCCACTCGGAGAGCGCGCCCATGACGACGTCGTGGGCCGTCATCCCGTCTTCGAGGGCAGGGCGCTGCGAGAGGTACGCGATCCGTGCTTCGCGGCGTACAGAGATCTCGCCCGCGTCCGTGGGAATCATCCCCGCGAGCATCTTCGCCAGCGTGGACTTTCCCGCGCCGTTATCGCCGACGAGACCAACACGTTCGCTCTCGCCAATGGAGACGTCTCCGTCTTCGAGAATAAGGGTAGGGCCGAAGGACTTTGCGAGTCCCTTTGCCGTAATGATTGGAGTCATCGAAATCGCTATTCGCGTGGCGTTAGTTCAACCAGCACATCGCCTTCGCCAAGGACCACGGCTGCATCCGCATCGCTCATGAGCCGGTCGCGAACAAAGGCAAGTGCAAAGAGCTTCACGAGATCGATTTCGCTCGCGGCGTCCTGCTCCGAACACCGAGGGAAAGTCGGAATCATCACGCAGATGTCTGTAAACGAGTTGTGGGCGCCGCCGAGCAAGTTCCAGCGCAAGTCGTCTTCGCCGTCCAGCGCGTTCCAGTACTCATCGTCCGCCGCACGGCCAGCGGGGTGCCCATCGTTCTCGGCGACCATCTGCATCACGGGGATCGTGACTTCGCTGAAGTCGTCGAAGAGTCCAAAGTCCCCGGACGCCATCGCGAGCATCGCGTCGTAACGATCATCGGCGAAGCCGCCATCCAAGAGCGTGAGCGCGTCTTCCGTCAGGCCCTCGCAGATCGCCGAACCGAGGCTCTCGTCCGCGCAGCCATCACGAATGCCTTCGACGTCGTAGCTCGCGCCGGCGAGGGCAAACGCCGTGTAGCCGCCGAAGCTATGACCGCTCAGGACGCGAGGTGTGCTCATGAGGGCACCCAAGAAATCGTCCGCCAGGGCGAAGTCGAGGGAGGCGCGAACATCGTGGGGGCGCAAGTAGTAGATCTCCGCTGTCCGCGAGTCTCCGTCCACGACGGTGTTTCCGGTGTGCTCCGGCGCGAGGACGACCCAGCCGTGGGACGCGAAGTGTTCCATCACGTAGGCGAGCGCATCCGGGATCGCCTGGTGCCCGTGCGAGAACATAAGCACCGGGTAGGAGCCAGGCTTCGCTTCCACGTCGAGTCGTGCTGTGGTGGATGGCCGAAGCGTGTACATCGGCCGCTCACCTTCGTCGACGCTGCCGGGGTACCAAGCGAGAAGCCGCACCTCCCGGGAGTCCGCCGTATCTGGGCGCTCGTAGCTCACGGACAGCTCACGAAAGCCAACGACCTCTGGGCCTCGAAGCCCGAGGCGCTCCCGCGCGTTCGTTGGCGTGACGACATCCGGACCACCATCCACGGAGACGTCCGGTGCATCCGCCGCAGCGTCTATGGCCACATCGTTTGTATCCAGCGTCGCATCCGGCGTGCCGGCGTCTGAACCAGCGTCGCTGGCGTCGTCATCGCCGCACCCGAAGAGGCCGCAGAGGACCAACGCCAGCGCTACGCGCTTCACGAGAGAACCGAAGCCGCGATCTTTGACGCCATCTTGCCGTCGAGCTGACCGCGGTTACGCGCCATGGCCTCCTTGATGAGGGAACCCATCTGCTTCTTTTCGGTGACACCGAGCTCCTTGGCGAGGGCTTCGATGATGGTGCGCGCTTCGTCTTCGCTGAGGGCCTTGGGCAAGTACCGCTCCACCACAGCAACTTCCGCGAGCTCTTTGTCGACGAGGTCCTTGCGGCCGCCTTCTTCGTATTGCGCCGCGCTCTCTTTACGGGTCTTCGCGGCTCGAGCGATGACGTCGATCTCTTCGCCATCGCTCAGCTCGCTGCCCTTCGTGAGCTCGGCCTTTTCGAGGTCGCTCTTCAGCATACGAATGGTGTCGCGCGTGACGACGTCTTTGGCCTTCATGGCGGCCTTCAGGTCTTCTTGAAGCTTGGCTTGAATCGACATGGCCTCACTCTCGCACAGCCACGCGCCATCGCAACGGCGAACGCGCCCTTATCATGCAGTCTCCAGCGCGGAAGCCTTGTCTTCGCTGCGTCCTCCATGCCAGCATTCCACAGTGATCAGCCGTCTTCCTCAGGTCTATGCCGTCCTCTTGGGGACCGTCGTTCTCAGCGCGTGCACCGTTGACCTCGGAGAGTGCAACGACCCCGTCGCGCGACGCGTGGTCTACGACCCGGATGGTTTCCCGGCCTATGAAGGTCAGGCTCTCGTCGCGACGAGCTGCGGCAACGTGTTCTACTGTCACTCTTCCATTGCGGACCCGGAGTTTCGATACGGCGCGACAGTGGGCTTCGATTTTGACATTCAACTCGGCGAGACACCGGAGGATGCCGAGCGTCTCCGGCAGGCCCAGGCGAACGTTCTCGAGTACCGAGACGATATCTACTGCGAAGTCCAAGATGGACGCATGCCACCCTTCGGTGAAGCGACCCTCGTGGCCCACGAGGAGATCCCACGCTACCGCAACGCGGATGGAGAGCGGATCCCCTTCATCGACTCCTTCGAAGGTCTGAACATTCTACGTGGGTGGCTGGCCTGTGACGCTCCCGTTATCGAACGGACCACGCCACATCCTGACGGTGCGACGCCCGTCGGCGACGTCGTCCCACGTCTGACGAATTAGTCTGCGTTTCGGAACTCGACTCTGCAGATGAGCGGCCGGGGCTGCTTCGGGCGCAGCTCTCTGCCTAGCCTAGAAGACGTCTCGTTCGCGAGTTTCGAGTCGCATCCGCCCGGCACTCCTGCGCTCGAACCGATAGTCTAAGACGTACTCGTCCATTCGAACGCGCCCTTCAGCGAGCCTTGGGCTTTCAGTGTTCTGCGCGCGCCTGATGCTGTCGATATGCGGTACGCCGGTGGGGCGTTCCCCGGGACTTAGCGTCGTGGTCCCGTAGAGGACTCCGATGACGAGCTCGGCCAACGCCGCGGTGCCCTGCGTTGGCGGTTCGTGCGCCAAGGGAGCAAGTGGTTCGCAGTTGACGAGGCGCACGTCGGAAGGAGAGATGAGACCTGACATCTCTGTGCTCCAGGGACACGACTGGATGGAGTCGATGACATGGTTCGAGCCGGTGGCACTTGCTTCGTGGGTGCCGACGACCACCACATGTCGCAGCCGCGTGCCTTGTAGTATGAAGTAGTGACAAGGCCATTTTTCGGTAGTGTGACCTCTCCGCCAACCGCTCCCGGAGACGCTAATGAACGTCGCACCGTCAGTGCCGGATAAGCGCGGACCGAAGCTCATGCCCCATGTGTCCCATTGGTCTTCTTGTACGTTCGCTTCCACGAATTCGAGGTAGTGTTGAACGAGTTCTCGCTCTTCTACGTTGAGGCCCGCGCACCCGGAAAGGCCCCCGCAGATGTGCCCGTCAATTGAGGCGCCGGACAGGAAGAGCTCCTCTGCGGGTCGCTCTTCCGTAGGCGCTCTACTCGATGGACTCGAAGCGCGCTCCCGCTCGCACCCGTCCAATCCGGCGGACGGTTGGGCACATGCCACTGCAATGACGAGAGACGCCGCGAAAGAGTAGGGTCGGGTCATCTGAGGGTACTCCGTTGGTGGTTCATCGCCCGCGAAGCAGCATGGAGCGTGCCAGTTGGCCTCGCGCGCCAAGCGCGCGAATCCTGCGAATCAGCGGAAGTCGCTACTGACACATTGGACGCTGTACCGAAGAGCGCGTGACAGCACGTCAGCGGAGGATTCGTTGTCAGGCGCTACTCCACGCCGTAGACGATGACTTGGCGCGGTCGGTGTTGCGTGATGCGTAGACGTGCCGACGCGAGTCCAAAACGAGCCACGATTTCATCGTGGAGCTCTTCTCGCTGGCGCGCGTTTCCGGGCGCCCGAACCTCGATGGCCGAGCGCGGGAATAGGTCGGCGAGCCAACCGACACGGTGAACGAGTTCTGCAGCGTTGGTGATTGGGACGCGTAGGATCGGCGCCGTGTCGAAGGAAGTTCGCGCTGCAGGCGGAGTCGGCACGACGGCGCTCGCGCGCGCTGCCAGCGCGACCAACGACGAATCCACCGGGGTCTGGGAAGGCGCCGGGGTCACCAGCACACCGGCTTCTCGCCAAATGCGCCACGTCTCCCCGAAGAGCGTGTTCATACTGAGCGCACCTCGCCCCGAAAGCCCGAAGGCACGCACGTTCTGCGCAAGGTCGGCTACTTGAATCTGGCCCAAGTGCTGAAGAATACGCACGGGGTCAGAGTTCGTGGCTGTGGCGATGAGACGCGCCGAGTCGGCTGCGTGCTCGCGGATCTCCTCTACCCCCTCGAACCAGCCGTGAAGCCAACGGCCGAGGAGCTCTTGTCCTCCTTCGTCGTCGTAGACCGTGGCCGGCGCAATGATGACCCAGGGGACGAGCGTCGAGGCGTCGGCGCTCGTCGCGATGAGTCGACCGCTTCCGGCGTCCGTGCCCGCACTGCGGTCGTGCGCTCGAAAACCAGAGCCGCACCGCTCCTGGAGGTTCACATCACTCACGGAGGTGCCTGAAAGTTCGAGGAGGTAGAGCGCGAAGAAGGACTCCGGTGTCCCTAGCTCGGCGCATAGCGCTACCGTGGCCGCGCGGCGCGTGCGCCGGTTCTGCATTAAGCTGTCGCTCGCAGGACCGTAGAGCGCGTCGCGACCTTGGGACCACCCTGCGACACCGACGATGCGCGGATCGAGGGCGCGGAGTCGTTCGTAGCTGGCCACGAACGAAGGCAGCGGCAAGATGAGCAAGTGTGCGCCGTCGTCGTCGTCGCCGCCGAGAGACAGAGCTCGCTCTGCAGCGCTCACCTCGGACACCTTGCGCAGACGAACGTCGAGTGAGGCCCGGGCGAAGTCGCTCGCGTCCGTCGAGACGAGGCCACCTCCGGCGATGATGCCTGGCGCGATGGACTCCGCGCCAAGACCCACCACACGAATCGTCGCGTGTTCCTCCTCGGCGTCGTCCGCTTCCGCGGAGTTGACGGGCGCGCCCTGGCCGTCTTCATTTTCGGCGCCGCTCTCTTGGGGTTCGGCGACGCGGACGAGGGCGCCGTCTTCCTCCTCATCGGGTTCGGCGACGCTCTCCGCGCCGGTGTCGGGAAGACTGCCTCCAAGGCGCTGGTAGCCGAAGAACCCGAGCGTTCCAAGGAGGGATGTGAGCACTACAAATACGAACCACTGTCGTTTCTTCATCTACCAAGTCCCCATTCCGTCGATCGGTCCGCCGCCTGCATCCCGTCGGTCGGGATATTCCTGGTCGAGCTGTTCTTTCAGTACGTTGATCGGGATCGCGAGGTTGAGGTTCTGTGCGTATCCCATGCCCACAACGAGCGTCGTGACTCCCATGACTTCACCACGCAGATTGAAAACTGGTCCCCCGGAGTTGCCGGGCGACACCGGCGCAGACATCTGAATCATGGGTCGCCCCCGATGAACTCTTCGCGCGGAGACGAGCCCGTCCGTCAGGGTGTGTTCGAGACCTAGAGGGTTTCCGATGGAGATGACGCGTTCTCCGACTTGAATGGAGTCCGAGTCGCTGAGCCGTACGGGGTAGAGCTGCGCCGTCGTTGCGACGCGTAGCAAGGCGAGATCGAGGTCTTCGTTCTCCATGAGCACCTCGACTTCACTCGCCCAGGTTCCGTCGACGAACTTCACGCCCACGCGCGGCGCGGAGCGAATGACGTGCTGGTTGGTGGCGATGGTGCCGTCGTGGTCGATGACGAACCCCGTCCCTCCGCCGTGCCCCGTCGAGATGGTGACTACGGACGGCGACCAACGCGAGAAGAGCTCGGAAGGTGCAAGCTCCTCGTCTTCGGCGACCTCTTCCATGAGCTCCGGGGCAGGCGCGGCGTCAGAGCCGGCGTCCTCTTCCGTAGCGTCGATTCCTGCGTCTGTCGCTGCCACCTCTGGGCTCTCCAGCACCTGCGCCTCCTCCGGGGTCTCCTCGACTTCGCTTTGGGCGGCGAGGGCTGTGGTCCAAGCGCCGAGCTGCGAGTGTCCACGGGTGGAGAGCTGTGTCCCTTCGACCTCAAGAGCTGGACCGATGAGCGCGTGCGCGGGCCCCACGGCGAGGGCCGAGAGCCCGAGCCAAAACACGGCGGCCACATCCGTCGGAATGCCTCGCCCTGCTTTCGGGTCCTCTGGCAGCAGCTTCGCCGCGATGACCACGGGAGTGATGAGCACGAGAGCCAAGGCACCGCCGAGCTGAACCCAGCCGTTGTCCGTGAGCGTCGAGAGTGCCGCCATCGTCACGAGGACGCTGAGCGGCAGCCCCAGGGCCACGGCGAGGAATTTCAGAACACGATAGAGAACGGCCACGCGGCACTCCTTGGGGCGGCGCTTCATTCGGCGCGCAACACGCGCGCGCGGAGAGGCCGTCAGGCCACGGTGGGGCTGCTTTGCTTGTCTACAAGCGGGATCAGCACGCTTGAAATCCCACAGAAAGACGAAAACAGAACTTGCGTATCGCGTTTCTGGTGATATTGAATGTCATTATCATTAGTGGAGTGACCTTGATGAAGCGTATTTCAATGATCTGTTTGGTGCTCGCCCTCGGCTGTGGCGACGACGATGTGAGCACTCAAGATGTCGGCACCGGCGTGGACGCAGAGGTCAGCGACACAGGTTCGGCGGACGGCGGCATGGCCTCGACGGTCTACGCGTTTGAGAGCCAGTTCGAAGCGGGCGTGAGCAGCGTCTCCTACTCGGGTCAAATCTTCCGACACGTCCTCATCGACGACCTCAACGCGTTCGTCTCAGGGCTCGGTGACGCCATCGACTCGGGCGCCGCGGGCCTCGACACCGCTGCGGGCATTCGCGCGTCCCTCGACTTCTACGTGCGCTTCGACGACGCGGGTCTCTCTGAGACGATTCGACTGACGACGACCCCCGCCGCGTCGCAGACGACGTACGAAGACCTCTCCAGCGCCAAGAACCTCGTCGGCAAGCTCGCCGGTCAAGACGGGCGTGACCATCGTGACTTCACCATGGAGTTCGCGGGCTGGAACAGCGCCCTTGGCGAGAGCACACCCACCTCGCCTATCGAATACCTCGACGCCCTTCTCGACGAGATCGCACGACTTGGTGAGCTCCGCGCGAATGGTGAAGCGCCGGTGGGGCCGGGCGGCGAAGTGCTTCCGCCGTACATCACCGCCGATGGCCTCGACCTCAAGCAGCTCCTACAGAAGTTTCTCCTCAGCGCCGTCGCGTTCTCTCAGGGCGCCGACGACTACCTCGACGAAGGTCTCGATTCACCGAACACTCAGAGCGAGGGCGAGGCCTACAGCGAGCTTGAGCACGCGTGGGATGAAGGCTTTGGCTACTACGGAGCGGCGCAGGACTTCATGCTCTACACGAACGACGAGATCGCCAGCGAAGGCGGCCGAGACGACTGGCAGGGGGCTCACGACTCGAACGCCGATGGGGCTATCGACCTGGTCTCCGAACGTTTCTTCGGCGCTTCCCTCAACGCCGCCAAGCGTGACCGCGGCTCGACAAGCATGACCACGATGGGCAGCCGTGCATTCCTCGCGTTCCACGAAGGCCGCAGCATCATCGCATCCGGCGACGCGAGCCCAGAAGCCGTCGCACGCCTCGCTGTCGCCCGCGACGCCGCCGTTCTCGCATGGGAGGAGTCCATCGCTGCAACGGCGATTCATTACATCAACGACACCATCGCGGACATGGAAGCCATCGGCACAGACGACTACTCTTTTGTGGACCACGCCAAGCACTGGAGCGAGCTGAAGGGTTTCATCTTCGCTCCGCAGTTCAACCCACGTTCTCCACTCAGTGCGGCTGACTTCGCGATGGTCCACGCGCTGATTCAGGATCGTCCGGTTCTCGCAGACGCCGACACGGACGCCGTCATCGCAGACTTCCTCACGGCTCGTGGACTTCTCGCAGCCGCGTATGGTTTCGAGAGCGCCGACGTTGAAAACTGGTAAGTCGAACTCGCACATGCTTACACCTCGCCTCCTCTCTGTCTCCCTCTCGAGTCTTTTGGCTCTAAGCGCCTGTGGTGATGATTCGCCGATGGTTCAGGTCGACCCTGACCGTCAGGAGTTTGTCGCGGACTTTGTCGACGAGACCTTGATGCCAACGCTCGAGACTTTTGAGACGTCCGCGCGAACGCTCGAGGACGCCGCGAACGCTTACGCGGCCAGCCAGAACGACGACACGCGAGCCGCTGCCCAAGAGGCTTGGCGGACGACGATGAACGCGTGGCAGCACATCGAGCTTTTCCTTGTGGGCCCCGCCGGGTCCATGACCGAGGTTGCAGGTGGACAGGACATTCGCGATGAGGTCTACAGCTGGCCCCTCACCAACCGCTGCCGCATCGACCAGGAGACCCTTGAGGACTCCCACGCCGATGGCGCACTCCTGCAGGCAGAGCTCGTCAACGTTCGAGGCCTCGACGCCATGGAGTACCTTCTCTTCGACGCCGACACGGAGAACGCATGTTCGCCGATCTCGCGCCTCAACATGGAAGGCAGCTGGGAGGCGATGCGCGCAAGCATTCCGGAACGTCGGGCGCGCTACGCAGCCACGGCCGCATCGCTGATTCATACGTCGGCGACCCGACTCATCGCTCTGTGGCGCGATGGCTACCGGGAAGAGCTCGTTGGACCGGGTGACAACTACGGCACCAACCAAGAGGCGCTCAACGCCATCACCGACGCGCTCTTCTACCTCGACAAAGAAGTCAAAGACATGAAGCTCGCCGGCGTGGCTGGCGTCGCAGAGGAGATCGGCGTCCAGACCCGTGAGTCCCTCGATGCGAATGTGTCGATTCCGAACCTTCGGGCCAACCTTGATGCCTTCGCTCTCGCGTTCCGCGGGGCAGAGGGAGCGATGGGTCTGGAAGAGCTCCTCGAAGCCGCGGGTGCCGCTGACCTTGCCTCGCGAATGAACGCGGCCATCGACGCCGCCGTCGCCGAGCTGGCACGTTTGAATCCGGATATCCCGACCCTCGTCGCCGCCGATGAGCGGGCCATGTTGAGCGCTTACGAGCGCGTCAAAGACATCACGGATCTACTCAAAACGGAGTTCATTGGCATCCTCGACCTCGAACTCCCTGATCGCGCCGAGGGGGACAACGACTGATTCACCCGCTCGCTCGTGCTCTGTCTCGGGAACACCGTGCTGCCGAGTGCGGTGGCGCTCCAACGCCACCGCGGTCTGTTCTGCCTCAACTTGAATGTACCGGTGTACATCCTCCGATGACGTAGTTTCCCCTCAATCCAACAACCGACGCCTCATCTGCGCGGTGTTCCCGAGACAGGGCATGAGTTCGATCGGAGTTAACTAGTTTGGGAGGAAGAAGCTCCGCACCCAGTCATCGCCGATGCGATGGCAGCCGGTGCAAATCGTCGGCTCTCCCGAAAAAAGTGTGTCGCCGTCGCCGTTGTATTCGACCCAGAACCACCCCGAGTCCAGCTTCTCCATTCCGGCGACAAACATGAGGTCATCCCCGTCGTAACCATCTTTGACAATGATGGAGCCAGTTGGCCACGCGCTCGTCGTTTCGTCCGCCAATGCGTCGACGACGACTTGGTTGATGAAGACGTCGACGGAGTCGCCGTGGGCAGCACGGCTCGGTACGCGCTCCTCGTGATTCGGTGCGCGTTGCCAGGAGCGGTAGTCGTCCGCTTGAATCTCGTTCCAGAATGCTGCAGCAGCCTCCGGGTCTTGGTCGTCTCCGCACGAGGCCAGAAGAAGACTCGAGAGCACCAACGAGAACAACGCGCTTTTCATCATCGAACACTCGCCGACTCGCTGGCGGACGGCAAGCTTCTTTGACCTTTTGCCTTGCGGAAGCTGGGCTTTTTGACACGCGAAGAGAGAATGGACCGCTCCAAAACGCATGAAACGATGAATGCGCGGCTTCGCCGACATCTCCTCGCGGGAATCGACCCGGCGAGCCTCATCGCGTTCCGTGTCCTCTTCGGCTTGGTGGCAGCCACCGGCGCCGCGCGCTTTCTTGTCTACGGCTGGGTCGAGCAATTTTACGAAGAGCCCAGCTTCTTCTTTCAGTACCTCGGCTTCGAATGGGTCACGCCACTGCCAAGCCCATGGATGCACATCGTCTTCGCGGCACTCGTCATCCTCGGACTGCTCATCGCCGCGGGCATCTTCTATCGGGCATCCGTCGTGTCGTTCTTCGTGCTCTTTACCTACGTCGAACTCATCGACGTCAGCGTTTACCTCAATCACTACTACCTCGTCAGCGTTCTCGCGCTCTGGATGTGCGTTCTTCCCCTCGGCGCTCTCAAGACGAGCGCGCCACGCTGGGCGCTCTACGCGCTTCGCCTTCAGGTCGGCGCCGTCTACTTCTACGCGGCCATCGCCAAGGCCACCGGCGACTGGCTCGTTCACGCTCAGCCTCTGCAGATCTGGCTCTCCGCCCGCACCGATGTCCCCTTCGTCGGACAGGCCATCGAACTCATGAGCCTGGAGACATTTGCTCTCCTCGCGGCGTGGGCGGGTTTCCTTCACGACCTGCTCATCGTTCCCGCGCTGCTCTGGCGCCGTACGCGCGCGCTCGCCTTCGCGGCCCTCATGCTCTTCCATTTGGCGACGCACCTGCTGTTCAACATCGGCATGTTCCCACTGATCATGACGTGCGCAGCGACGGTCTTCCTCGCGCCGAGCTGGCCACGTCGCTTTGTTCGGAAGTCGTCTCCCGAGGAACACACGCATGTCGCCCCGAAGACCCCACTCATTGTCTTCGTCGCGCTTCTCGCGGCGGTTCAGCTTTTGGCGCCACTCCGTGCCTTCGCCTACGGCGGCAACGTCCTCTGGCACGAGCAAGGCATGCGCTTCTCGTGGCGGGTGATGTGCCGGGAGAAGAACGGGAGCGTTAGTTTTCGCGTTCGTAATGCCGAGGGGCGAGAGACCATCGTGGCGCCCCATCGTTACCTCACGGACTTTCAAGAGCGAGAGATGTCGTCGCAGCCGGACCTAATCCTTCAGCTTGCTCACCACATCGGCGCCGAGCACCCAGGCTCAGCAGTTTACGCTGACGCTCTGGTGTCACTCAACGGTCGCCGTGCGACACGACTCATCGACCCTCAGCTCGATCTAATGCAGGTCGAGGACGGACAAGCGCTCGCGACTTGGATCTTGCCCGCGCCGACAACACCGCCGCATTAGTCGCCGACGCGCGCCGGACGTGCAAAGCGTTTTTGAAGCTCGCTCCAGCTACGGTTCACCCACAACGCGTTGAGGAAGAGCAGCGCGTTTGTGGCGGAGGTGAGCGCGTTTATCCAGCGCGGCTCTTCACGCACCGCAAAGCAGAGCGCGGTCATCGCGATGGCCGTCGGCCAGAAGCGGCGGCTGATGGTCCCTACGGCGATCATGGCGCCGGCGGCCCAGACGATGGGCAGCGTTTGAAAGAGCCAGAGAGAGCCCAGTCCGTGACGAAACGCCATCAAGGAGAGAGACAAATCTCCAACCATCGTGCCAAGAATGATGGTGACGAGTGCCCTGTTTACGTACGATTTCACGATCGCTCGGCGAACCCAGACGGCGCCACCTGCCGCCAAGAGCAAGGACGCGAGATAAGGCGCGACAACGCCGAGGGGTGTCGCTTCGACGAAAGACTCCCGATAGAGGGGTCCGACGATCCCGATGGCGCCCACCAACGCGCTGAACGCTGCGCGCGTTCCCCGATACGTCAGTTCGCTCGTATGCGCGTCGAGACTTCGTCGGCGCCGCTCCGCTTCGTGCTCCGCCTGCTCCGCTGTGCGGAGCTTCGCCAGGAGTTCGGCGGGAGGCGCATGCACGCGCGCGACACTTCGTCGGGCGGACTCCAGGTTTCCTGCCTCAAGTTCCGCCTCCGTGAGTTCCAGATCCAACGCTCGCAGCTTCGCCGTGGCTAGCTCGAAGTCGGGCCAAGCATCCAGCGCTGCTTGATAGCCGAAACGTGACTTCGCGAGCGCTGCATCCGCCAGCGTCGTCTCGCCGGCGGCCCTTAGGTTGTGCCACGCGCCAAACGCTTCATCGGCGCTCTTCGCGATGGCTCGTGCGCCTTCATGCTTGAGATAGTCCTGGACCGCGGCGCGAAACTGAAGAGCCGACTCGAAGCGCGCCTTCGGATCGCGATGCATCGCGCAGGCACAGATTCGAACGAGCTCCGGTTCGTGATCCGGCATCGTCGGACCACGAAGAATGTTGTGAACGAGGCCCGTCATGGTTGCGGCGCTGTGGGGAGCGCGCTTCGCCAGCAGCTCGTAAAGAATCGAGCCGAGTAAGTAGATGTCGGTCCAAGGGCCGAGGGGGCTCGCTTCGGGGTCGAGCATTTCCGGCGCCATGTACGCGGGTGTCCCCGCGACCAACTTGGCCTCCGACGCGAGGGGAAAGCGCTCGCCGACCTCCGCGCTGGTGGCCACGGCGATTCCCCAGTCGACGAGGTAAACGTCACCGGCTTCGCCGACGAGCACGTTCTCAGGTTTCAGGTCGCGATGGAGAAAGCCCCGCCGGTGCGCGAAGGCAACCGCCGTCGATACATCCATCAAAATGCGGAGCTGCTCGTCTAGGGATACGGGGGAGGGGCTTCGAAGGAGCTCAGCCCAGGAACGACCTTCGATGCGCTTGAGCACGATCTGGGGTGCGCCATCGTCGGCGAGGGTGATGTCGTGCACGGGCACGATGTTCGGGTGCTCCAGGGCGCCGGTGGTCCAGGCTTCTTGGAGCAAACGATACGCCTTCTCTTCGCTTCGTTGGTCTGGACGAAGCATCTTCACGGCCACTTGTCGCCCCAGCGTCGTCTGCTCGGCGAGATGCACCTGCGCCATGCCCCCTTCGCCGATAACGGAGAGCAGCTCAACGCCGGGGCGCTCGCTCAACGCTGCGGCCGTCGGGGCTTCGTTAGGGACGATGGTCTTGCTGAAGTCTGGCGATTCGCTGAGCGTTCGCCGAAGCGTGTCGATGAGTGCGTCGGCCTGTGCGCTCGTCTTCACGACGCCACGGTATCGCCTTGGCGCTCTTCTGTGCGAGCTAAGTGAGCGATGAGGTTCGGAGTCGAGCCGCGACTAGCGGAAGAACGCCACGAATCGTCGACGCATTCGAGCCCACCAACCGTTGGGCTGGCTGTGACGGCGGCGAGGAGCCAAGGGGGCGCTCGTTACGTTCAACAGTTCCTCCACCGAAGGCATCACCGGCGTCTCCGCGACGACCTCTCGCACGTATGAGAGCGTCTCCTGGCGCCGGCCTTGCGGACGCTTTGGGGTCACGGGAAGCACGTCCCGGCTCGAACCGATCGTGTTCAGCAGCCCCTTCGTCGCGCGCATGGCCCGCGTCGATTCCATCAGGAAAGGAACCGTCGCGTCGCGTCGCCCATCGTCGTAGCGAACATCGAGGACAAGGCTTGGAACGCCGTCGCGAACACATACGCTGACGTTCTCGAGGGAGCCCTCCCGCCCGTCTTCGTCTCGTAGTTTGCCGTTCAGCTCCAAGAACGGGAGCTCTTGGCGGAGCGTCATGCCGGCCGCGTCTTGGTGCATCACCTTGGCGCGAACAGGAACGTTCAATGAGTTGAAGTAGAAGCGACCAACGTTGGTGGAAGCGGCTTTCGCGGCTGCTCCCTGCCTCGGAACATTAGACGTGACGAACTGTTCGGTGGAGAAGCGCATGCATGGAATAGATCCGATAGCTGCCGCCGCGTCCACTTTTTGACAGCGCATGTCTGCGCATGTAGGTGCGAAGTGTCCTCCACCCTGGGTATCGAAGCTAGGTCGTGTGAATCGGCGCGTCGGTCTTTGCCTCGAGTTCTTCGAGGGTCACGCCGGGGGCAAGTTCGACGAGCTCAAAGCCCTTCGGACCTACGTCGAGGATCGCGAGGTCTGTGATGATTCGGTTCACGACGCTCTTCGCCGTCAGGGGAAACGAGCACTCCGCGACGAGCTTCGGCAGGTCCTTCTTCGTCACGTGCGTTGTCAGCACGATGATGCGTTTCGCGCCCGCCGCGAGATCCATCGCGCCGCCGATTCCCATGGTGCGGCCACCGGGTATCGCCCAGTTCGCCAAGTCGCCGTGCTGCGAGACCTGCATCGCGCCCAGAATCGCAAGATCCACATGACCGCCGCGAATCATGGCGAAACTCGTCGCCGAGTCGAAGGTGCTGCCTCCCGGGACGATGGTCACGGTCTGCTTGCCCGCGTTGATGATCTGCGCGTCTTCATCGCCTTCGTAAGGGAAGGGGCCCATGCCGAGGATGCCGTTCTCGGACTGAAGCATCACGTCGCTTCCGGCGGGCAAGTGATCGGCGACCAAGGTCGGCAAACCAATGCCTAGGTTGACGACACTTCCGGGTGAAATCTCCGTCGCGGCGCGTGCCGCAATCTCATCTCGCGAAAAAGGCATCAGACTTTCTCCGTTGTTTTAGAGGCAGCCGCTTCGCGCGTCCGCACCGTTCGGTATTCGATGTGGTCTTCGTGTTCCGGCACATGCACGAAACGCTGCACGAACACGCCCGGCAGATGGACGTCGTCGGGGTCAAAGCCGCCGAGCTCCACCACCGTCTCCGCTTCGACGATGGTCGTCTTCGCCGCCGTAGCCATGATGGGACTGAAGTTCCGCGCCGTTCGATAGAAACGAACGTTGCCAAAGGGGTCGACGGCGCGTGCGCGAATCAGCGCGTAGTCCGCGTGAAGAGCGCGCTCTAGGATGTAGTCGCGACCTTCGAAGTTGCGCGTCTCTTTGCCTTCGGCGACCACGGTCCCAGCGCCAGTCGGCGTGTAGAACGCAGGAATGCCTGCGCCGGCGCAGCGCATACGTTCGACGAAGGTCCCTTGCGGAATGACCGTCACGGCGTCGCGGTTTTCGCGCATCAACGCGTGAAGGTGCTCGTTCGTGCCCACGTACGTGCAGACAACGTTGCTGACGATGCCGGCTTCAAGCCAAGTCGCCAGGTTCTTTCCTAGGCTTCCCGCGTTGTTGCTGATGAGCGTCAGGTCTTTTGCCCCGCTCGCTACGACGCCGGCGATGAGCGCTTCGGCGTTTCCGCAGAGCCCAAAGCCGCCGACCATGATCGACGCACTATCGGATAGATCGCTCAATGCGCTCGCTGCGCTCGGATGAAGTTTGCTCACGTGCTCGCCTCCATAAGCGCGTCCTGAATCCCTTGGACGCCCGCTGCAAGGTCTTCTTCGGGAATGTTCAGTGGAGGGCTCAGTACGATGGCTCCGCCGTGCCCACGGAGCTGCTTTTCGCCCTTCACGTGAACGTGGATTTTTCGCGCCCAGAGCGCTGTTCGTAGCTTCGCTAACTGCGCTTCGCTCAGATCGAGGTCCACGCCGGCCAGGAGCCCGCGTACCCGGTTTCCCGTGACACAGGACGCGGAGAGCCCATTGAGCATCGCCCTCAGTGGCGCTTCCATGGCTGCGGCGCGCTCCACAAGCTTGTCTTCGTCGTAGACACGTATCGCCGCGAGTGCAGCAGCCACGCCCAAGGGGTGCGCGTAGTGCGTCAGTCCCGTCGCGAGCGTGTTCGCTTCGAAGTGCTTCGATACCCGTTCGTGCACAAGCACTGCGCCGAGAACGCCGTAGCCAGCGGTCAGTGCTTTTCCGCAGGTGATGAGATCCGGCGTCGCGCCGAAGTGCTCCAGTGCGAAGAACTTCCCCGTGCGGCCGAAGCCCACGAGCACCTCATCGGCCACCCAAAGTGCGCCGTGTTCGTCGCATGCTTTTCGTACCGCTTGATAGTAGCCGTCCGGTGGAATCAGAACGCCGTTGGCGCCGACGATGGGTTCAAGGAAGACCGCGGCGACGTTCTCTTCAAGGGAGAGCGTCCTGGGGATCGCGGTTCCATTCGGAAGCGCTCCGGCGTGTTGGTCGAGGTCCGTCACGTGCACCGCGCCGACAAGCCCAGGCTCCACAGCTGTGCGCCGCCAGTCGCCGGTCAAGCTCACGGCGCCCATCGAAGAGCCATGGTAGCTGCGGTAGCGCGACACCACCTTGTATCGCCCGGTGACGAGCCGCGCGATCTTCAGCGCGTGCTCGTTGGCGTCACTTCCGCCGAGGCAAAAGAACACGCGGTCGTAGCCCGGCGGCGCCTTCGCCAAGAGCTCCTTCGCGAGAGCTGTCTTCTCCGGGTACACGCCGCTCGGTACAGAGACGCAGAGCCGCTCCGCCTGCGCCTTGACGGCGTCGATGATGCGTCGCTCTCCATGCCCCGCGTTCATCTGATAGATGAGGCCGCCGAGGTCGAGCACCCGCCCATCCGGCGTCTCAAAGTACGCGCCTTCGCCGCCGGTGATCTCGATGGGCTTCGCACCCAGCTGCGACTGCCATGTAAAAAAGAAGGGGTGCGTCATGAGCGGAAGCGTATTCAACGCGACCTCGCGGTGCGACCCAAAAGGGCCTCCCTGGACACTCTTGGCCCCACCGCCCATTCTCCCGCGGCATGAACCAGCTCGCGATCGTCGGCACCTTTGTTTTCTTTTTGGTGCTCTTCACAGGCATCGGCGCTCTCGCCGGCCGCAAGAAGAAGGCGTCGTCCGAGGATTATCTCGTCGCTAGCCGCGATGTCAGCCCATGGCTCATCGCTCTGAGCGCGGTGTCTACGAACAACAGCGGCTACATGTTCATCGGCCTCATCGGATTCACCTGGCGCTCCGGATTGGAGGCGATGTGGATCACCTTCGGCTGGATCCTCGGAGACCTCGTGACCTGGTTTTGGGTCCATCGGCGAGTCCGTGCCCAGAGCGAAGAGGTCGGCGCGACGTCTTTTCCGGCGCTCCTCGCCACCGACGCGCGCGGCGGCAAAGCGAAGGTCTCGCGACCCATCGCCATCGCCGCGGGACTGCTTACGCTCTTCTTCCTTGGAGGCTACGCCGCCGCGCAACTCAAGGCCGGCTCCACGACGCTCCACGCCCTCTTCGACTGGCCCATGTGGGCGGGCTCGGTCCTCGGTGTCGTCATCGTCAGCGTCTACTGCTTCAGCGGCGGAATCCGCGCTTCCATTTGGACCGACGCGGCGCAGTCCATCGTCATGTTCGTCGCGATGTCGCTCCTCGTCGGCGCGTGCGTTGCCGAAGGCGGCGGGCTGGGCACACTCTATGACTCCCTGGAGTCCATCGACCCTGCTCTCGTGGAGCTTCTTCCTGAAGGGCTGCTCTGCGGCGTGGGACTCTATGCGCTCGGTTTCGTTTTCGCGGGCGTCGCCACCATCGGACAGCCTCATATCCTCGTGCGTTTCATGGCCATCGACGCCACAGATTCCATTCGCAAAGCGCGCATCATTTACTTCAGCTGGTACACGCTCTTCAGCCTTGCGGCCTTCCTTGTGGGTCTCTACGCGCGGGTTTTGCTTCCCGACCTCGGGGCGGGCTTGAGTGGCGACGAACTCGCCACGGCGACGGAAGGCGCGCTCCCATCGCTCAGCCTCGCCTTGCTTCCTTCGCTCCTCGTCGGCGTCATCCTCGCGGGTCTCTTCAGCGCCACCATGAGCACCGCCGACTCGCAGATTCTCTCGTGCTCCGCTGCCATCACCCAGGACATCTTCCCGCGCTGGGGCAAGAGCTACGCTGCTGGGAAACTTGCGACCCTCGTCGTCGCCGGCCTCGCGCTCGTTATTGCGCTCACGGCATCCGCCGGAGTCTTCTCCCTCGTCCTCGTCGCCTGGTCAGTCCTTGGATCGACGCTTGGGCCGATCCTCCTCGTGCGTCTCGCGAAGCGGCCGCTCCCCGACTGGCTCGCGTTCGTCATGATGCTCTCCGGACTGATCACGGTTTTCGTTTGGGGTGAGTCGCCGTACAGCGCGTCGGTCTTCAAGGCGCTCCCCGGCATGATGGTGCCGCTCGGGATCTACAGCCTTGTGTCGGCTACGGTGCTGCGTCGAAAGTCGGAACCGGCTGCAGACTAGATTCGATACCGAAATTCGCAACGGATTCGATACCGAAATTCGCAACGGTGTTGACCGATACTCGCAACGCAACCACCGAAATTCGCGACGGGGTTGATCGATACTCGCAACGAAATTCGCTACCGAAATTCGCAACGGTGTTGACCGATACTCGCAACGCAATCACCGAAATTCGCAACGGGGTTG
>JBGCFM010000186.1:0-25986 GCA_045106895.1 Polyangiales bacterium
ATTCGGCGCCGTCACTTCAGGCTCCATGCTCGGGGCACGCTCTACCTCAGTCGTTGCCGCTGCTGCCTTCATGGTTGGAGATTCCTCTCCAGGAGATGAAGTCTCCATGCCAACGGAAGCGACTGGCTCGGCAGACGGCAAAGACACGGACAGTGGACCCGGTGTCTGCGGCGGGCTGCCTGTCCCACCGATCGTAAAGACTGCGAGGGCCGCGAGGCACACAATGACCAGCCCCGCCGCGATGAATCGTCCGGCTTTGTTTTGAGGAAGGCTTGGCAGAGGAGCGTCCGTGTCTCGCGCCGCCGCCATCGTCACAGCGCTCACCTTCGCGTGCACGGGAGCTGGCGGCACGTGGAGCGAACTGGCCGGCATCGTCGGCTTCTCGGTGTCGACGAAGTCACGCAACGTCGTCTCCGGCGGGGGCTCGCTCATCGCCGCTCGTCCTTGGCGAAGGGCTCCTCCAAATGCGCCGGCGCTCGAAAAGCGATGCTTGGGCAGCAGCGACATAGCGCGCTGCACGGCATTGGTCATGATCCGTGGCGTCCGCGGCGCATACGTTCCAACGGGCGCGTACTCTCCTCGGAGAACGCTGTCCAAAAGGTCTCCGAGCGTCTCTCCACCGAAGGGCCGAACTCCCGTCAGACACTCATACAGAACCACACCAAGCATGTAGACGTCGGCTTCGACACCAATCGCCGCGGAGCGGACCTGCTCCGGCGGCATGTAGTAAGGAGTTCCGACCAGAGAGCTCGTCTTTGTGAGCGCTCCATGCCGATCCGTGTATCCAGAAACAAAGGTCGCAATCCCGAAATCGAGAATTTTGAGCCTCTCTTCATCTCTTTCGCCGACAACGAAGAGGTTGTCTGGCTTCAGGTCCCGGTGCAGCACCCCGACGGCGTGTGCGATCTCGAGGGCTTCGCAAGCTTGGACGCCAAGGTTTAACACACGCCGCCAGTGCAACTTGCCTCCCTCGGCAGCCAGTAGCTGACCTAAGGTCCGACCTTGTAGCTGCTCCATCAGAATGAAGGGAGAGCCGTCGTGGAGCTTCCCATGGTCGTAGATCTTCGGGACATACGCACAGTCGAGACGCTTGATGACCTCAGCCTCGCGCTGAAAGCGGCGCTGCATGCTCTCGCTCGACGCGTCCACGATCATGACCTTCAACGCAAGCGGCACTGCATGCGACGCCGAAGCGACGGAATACACACGGCCAAACGCCCCTTGCCCAAGGAGCTCGATGACCTGCATGCCAGCAATGGTCGCGCCGCGTTCGAGTAACTTCATGGGTTCTACTCGAAGGCCAGGCGCCGAACGTAGACGGCGTCGCTATCCGTACGACTGTTGTTGTCCTGGCCGCCACCTACGCCGGTGGCGTCGGAGTCTTCCAGTGGCCCTCCGAGGACTAACGTGTCGCCATCGAGGTCAACCGACGCGAGACGATCTTCTTCATCGGGAATGGGTGCCTTGACGTAGGCGAGTTGGTTCCAAGATCCGTCGATGCGCCCAAAGATGTATGCGGCTCCACTGAGAGGAGCCTCGTTGTTGGTATCGTCGCCGCCGACGCCCGCCGAGCCTCCGCCCTCACCGACGGCGACAACAACGACTCGATCCCCAGAAACGGAGACGTCGAAGCCAAACACGTCACCCGCCTCGGTGTTCGATGCTTTCAGGTAAGCGACCGGCGCCCACTCGATGCCGGTTCGGTCGAACACGTACGCCGCGCCCGCACCCGCGACTCGATTCTCTGTCGTGATGACCTGGCTACCGTCGACACCCGTGGCTGGGCTGCCTTCTCCAATGGCACCGACAACGATCCGGTCGCCGTCCACGGCGACAGCGCCGCCAAACGCATACGCCCCGCCGCGGTCCGAGTCGGTGGACGTGGTCGCCTTGAGATAAACCTGCAGAGCCCATTCCGCCCCGTCGAAGGCGAACACGTAGGCTGCGCCGGAATCTCTCGGCGTGTTTCCCGTGAACCCGGGTTCAGGGTTTGCCCCGGTCAAAGTCCCGTCTTCCCGGGGCGCTCCGACGACCAACGTGCCGCCGTCGAGAGCGAGGGCAATACCAAAGTCATCGCTCTCGTCGAAGTTCGGCGCTTTGATGTACGCAGCCTGAGTCCAGCCATCGTCCCCAAGCTCGAAGAGCACCACGGCTCCCGTGTTTTGCGCTCCATTGTCGGTGGAGTCGTTTCTGTCAGCGCTGTCTTCGCGAATGGAACCCATCGCCACCAGGTTTCCAGAGATGGCGACGCTAACGCCCCAGTTGTCCCCGTTCACGCCTCCTGCGACGCCGTTGTCGGGCCCCTTCAAGTAGGCCACCTGCGCCCAGGTGTCGCCGGCGCGATCGAAGATATAGGCGGCGCCGTGTTTGTCGAGGTTGTCGTTTTCGCCATCGCCGTCGACGCCCATGGCCTCGCTGCTCTCGTGGAACGCGCCAATAACGATACGGTCTCCGTCGATGGCCACGGCATTGCCGAACTGGTCTCCTGCGCCTGCGTTGTCCGCTTTGAGGTATGCCTGCTGCACCCACTCTCCATCCACACGGACGAAGACAAACGCTGCGCCAGAGTCGACGCGTGCATTGTTGGAGTCGCTGCCGTCGACGCCAGTGGCGTCGCTATCTTCTTGAGAAACACCAACGACCATCGTGTCGCCACTGATCGCGACACGTTGGCCGAAGTTGTCACTCACTCCGGTGTTCGACGCCTTGACGTAGGCGTCCTCGAAGGTCGCACACGACACACCAAGGCTCATGTTGCACGCGTCGTCGCAGGGTGGGTCCGCACATATCTCACCGCACGTCGTATCGGGTCCGGGAGCCGGGTCGTTTCGGCCCGTAAAGGTGCCCGCTTTACACGTCGTGCACACATCGCCCTGAACGTTCTCGTCCCGCGCACAGAGAGTCGTGGGCCCAGCGTCCGGCATCGACCCGTCGAGCTCCTCAACGTCATCTCCAACGTCTCGAGTTGCGACACCTTCAAGCCCGGCATCTTCGAAGGCATCCGTCCCGCCGTCTACAATGACGACGTCCCGGAGCGCGGCATCCGGGGACGTTCGCAGCGGTGCCGTCAAAGTCCGTCAGTGCACTGAATCCGCCAAGAGTAAGAACGCTCGCAAAGACGAGGCTGGAAGCGGCCAGAGTGAGCGGTTGGTTCATAGCTCGTTCGACTTCAACAGTGTGCAAACAGGGGGGGGCAAAGGTGAGGGGCGAGCGGGGTGACGTCAGAAGCGTACGGACGCCGTGGCTTGTCGATGGAGCGGGAGGAAACCCGGCCGCATCCACGAGCGTGGCGCATCCAAAGGCGTGGAGCGCTCTGTCCACTTACTCGCGCTCCAGGCGCCGAACGTAGACGGCGCCGCTGTCCTGCGTGTCGTTGTTGTCGGGGTCACCGTCGACGCCGATGGCGCTCGATTCTTCGTTCGGCGCGCCAATAGCCAGCGTGTTTCCGTCGAGGGCAACCACCTCGCCAGCGAAGTCTTCCGCATCGGGGAAGGCGGCTTTGACGTAGGCAAGGTAGCGCCAGACATCATCGACGCGCCGAAAGATGTAGGCAGCTCCGCTCAAGGAAGCCCCGTTGTCGGCATCAACGCCACTCCCCACACCGGGTGACGAGCCATCCTCGCCGAAGGCGCCCACCGCGACGACGTCTCCGGAAACGGCGACATCGCTACCAAATGCGTCGCCCGCGTCCGGACTCGATGCTTTGAGGTATGCAACCTGCGTCCATAGGCGGCCGGTGCGGTCGAATACATACGCCGCGCCCGCGCCCCCAAGTCGGGTTCCCGAATCGAACTCCTCCTCCCCGTTGACTCCGCTTGCTGGGCTACTTTCGCCGGTGGCACCCACGACAACCCGATTCCCGTCGACGGCCACCGTACGCCCAAAACTCGTATCGACTCCCAAGGCGCCGCTCAAGACCGTTGAAGGCTTGAGGTAGGCCTGAAGAACCCAAGAGCTCCCGTCGAACACGAACACGTAGGCCGCGCCAACGGCTCTTCCGAAGACTTCGTTCTCAACGATGACTCCAAATCGAGGTGGGTGCTGCACACCAGCCCTCGTGTTGTCTTCCCCATCCGCTCCCACCACCAACGTGGTTCCGTCCAACGCGATGGAAGTCCCGAAAAAATCACCGCTACGAACGTTCGGTGCCTTGAGCGAGAGCAACCTACTCCAACCTCCATCCCCGCCGCGTTCAAACAGCGCCACCGCTCCGCCATTGTCCAAATCGTTGTTGGTGGGGTTGTTACCAACGCTGTCTTCTTTCGGCCCACCGACCGCGACGAGAGAACCCGAAACGGCGACGCTGCTGCCCCACTCATCACCAAACATTGACACCCCGTTGCCTGCCACGCGGACGGTGGAGTTGGGCCCTTTCAGGTAGGCGACCTGTTCCCAGGTCTCGCCCGTGCGTTCAAAGACATATGCCGCGCCGTGGTCTTCTAGAAGATCGTTTGAGCCGTCGTTGTTAACGTTCGTCGCGTTGCTGTCTTCGAAAGGCGCGCCGACGACGATCCGGTCTCCGTCGATGGCAACGGATCGACCAAACTCGTCTCCTGCCCCCGCGTTGTCTGCTTTGAGATAGGCCTGCTCCATCCAGACCCCACCGACGCGTACGTAAACGTAGGCCGCGCCGGAATCGATTCGTGCGTTGTTCCCTTCGCCGCTGCTGCTGACGCCGGTGGCGTCACTGTCTTCCAGGGGAGCACCCACCACCATCGTGTTTCCGCTGATGGCGATGGCTGCGCCGAAGTTGTCCGCTGCGCCTGTGTTGGACGCCTTCACATACGCATCCTCGAAGACCTCACACGGCACGCCGAGGCTGAGATCGCACGCGTCGCATGGGAGGTTCGCGCACTCGGCGTCGCACTCTGTGTCCGGCCCAGCCGCGGGATCGTTTCGCGCCGTGAACGTACCGAATGCACAGGGCGTGCAGGTATTGGCCAGAACATTTTCATCTCGGTCGCAGAGAATCGCGGGGCCTGCGTCGACGGGCACGGACGTGTCTTCGCCAGCGTCGACGACATTGCCTGCGTCGCCCGCATCGCTGCCGCTGTCGCGGTCCACGCCCCCGTCGACAGCCGCGTCGGCGTCGACAGCCCCATCGCCTACAGCGCCGTCTCCAGTGGCGCCATCGGCCGCAACCCCCTCGAAATCCGTGAGGGCGGTACATCCGCAGAAGGCGAGAGCGCAGGCGATAAGACAGGAAACGAGCGTTCTGTTCATAGGATCCAATATGAGGTGGGAGGGCGAGTTCGGTGAGCGGGGCGAGCGCGGTTCAATGTCGTGCTTTAGAAGCTTCCAGTAAGCGTGGCGGCGCATCCATCCGCGCTGCAGCTGGCCACCGCGTCCACGGGCGGGTCTTTGTCGAGAAGCAGCCAGAGCACCCCGCCAGCCGCCAGCGCAACACCTCCGAAGAGCAGCACGTCTGTGGTCAACGCCAACGTGCGACCGCGCTCTTGCACGCTTTCGAAGTCGCCGACGCACAGGTTGTTTTCACAGAGCGCGTCGCGGTCGGACTGGGCAGAAAGCGCCAGCACGCCCGTGACTGCACCAGCCACAACCATTGCGGCGCCTGTTCCCACGAGCACCCACGGCACGACGGAGCCGCCCTCCGACTCCTGCGGCGCTTCGTACGCCTCAACGTCCGCTGTATTCCCTCGGTCCTCCGGCGTGACCTCTACTTCCACTTCTACTTCCGCCGCCTCCCCTTCCGCCGTCGCGCGATCGCGCAGGCTCCGAGTCTGCTCGAGTCGCACCTCCAACTGCCGACGGCGAGAGCCCTCCGGAACGACGGGCAGATACCCTTCAAGGGCGACGGCGGCCTCGGCGAACTCGCTCGCTTCTCGATGCGCAAGAAACGCGTTGTAGAGAAGTTCGGTACGGCCCGAGAGCTCGTACGCTACTTGGAACTCATCCGCTGCATTCGAAAAGCGACCATCACGGTAGTAGCGCTCTGCAAGTTCGAAATGAATACGAGCCTCCTCCTCCGATTCCGCTGAGACCTCGACCGCCGTTGGCGTCTCTGTCTGCGCCTGCGCGAGGATGGGAGCGAAGAAAACGAAGCAGAGCCCCGCGACCATCAACGCTGGAATGCGAATCGAAGATGCGGGAGCTCGAAGAGGGGAGACTGGGGCTTCAAACACGGCCTAGAACTAGCAACAAGCGTCACCCGACGACCACTTAATAATCCCTTATTCCCCATAGATTTCCACAGTTTATAAACCACCGAGGTGCAACAAAACGTGAATCACCCGCTTGTTCCAGTGGCAAGCGAGGGGGGCTAGTTCAGATGTACTAAACTCCCCAACGACCCCTTGGCGACGCTTTCACGCACAGGCGACGGGCTCAAAGGAGAGCGCCTCGAAGCCAGCTACGAGTCGACGCCAAAAGCACGCTCGGCCAGGAGCGCTTGGGCCTTTGGGTGCATGGCTGCCTGAGTGCGGTTCTCCACCGAGAGCGCTCGAAAGATCGCGCTCACATGAACACGAACAGTCGAGTGGCTCATGCCGAGCTGTACAGCGATCTCTTTGTTCGCGAGACCCCCGGCGAGGCCAAGCAGCACATCTTGCTGTCGCGGGGTCAGACGAACCGGGCTCGGGGCTGCTTTCGCTGCCTCCGCAGCGCTGCTCGACCAGGTCGGCAGCACTTCCTTTGGAACGAATACTTCGCCGCAGAGCACCACGTCGATGGCGGCAATAAGTGTGCTCGCCGGAGCCCCCTTAGGTACGAAGCCGCGCGCACCCGCCGCAAATGCCGACTCAACCGTCTGGCGGCTCACATCCGCCGCAAAGACAAGAATCAGCGCCTCGGGGACGACCTGATGCAAGTGCTCCACGGCCTCCACCATCCTCGCGTCCGGGAGAGTGAGGTCAACGATAAACAGACCGCCTTCGCCGGACTCAGCAGCCGCAACGGCGTCCGCTAAACTTGAACACTGAACGATCTCTGTGAAGCGCGGATCCGGCTTCAACATCCCGGCCAAGCCAGCTCGTAAGATTGGATGATCGTCTACGATCAGGACCCGCATATTCGGTGCTATGATGATGCGCAGGTATTTCAAGTGAAATTCAAAGACGATGAAAGCAGCGCAGCGCGTGGCCTGTCTTTGACCCCTAAGAACCCAGTGGATGCCGCGACCTTGGTTCTGGACGAGTTTGCTTCAGAGTCACTGAAGGAATCGTATGCCCAACTCAAAGCGGGCTTCTTCGGGACATGCATTCTGGTGCTACTGACCGTCGTCGCGCTCCGGATCGCCGGCGAGACGCGGCACTTTGCGCTGTGGGCCGCAGGCCATGGGATCATTCTGGCGGGCTCGGCTCTTGTGTTCGTGCTCTTCCAAAAAGGAGCGTTCCTCCGTGCCAAGACCGCGCACGCTGCAAGACGGCTGTCCGCGTTGACAGGAGGTATCGCCTGGGGAGCCGCGGGCATCTTGTGGCCCATCTCTGCCGATCGACCGAGCTGGATTGTGCTCGTCGGCTGCTTTGCGGTGCTCGCTTCCGGGGCGGCGGTCACCATGGCGAGCGACCCGCCGAGCTTCGTTCTGCTTATCATTGGGACGCTTGCGCCCGCACTATCCCAAGCGCAGATGGAAATCTTCTCGTGGGGCGTCGTCACGGTCTACTCGGGGGTGTGTTTTGCCACGCTCCTTCGAAACCGTTCCGTGTTTCGCAACATGGTGAAACTGCGCTCGGAGAACAGCGAGTTGCTCGCGCAAGCGCTTGCGAGTGCGAAGGCCGCAGAACATGCACGCGATCAAGCCCTCGAGGCCGGCAAAGACAAGACGCGTTTTTTGGCCGCAGCCAGTCACGACCTGCGACAACCAATGCAAGCGATCACCTTGCTCAGCCAGACGCTTACCCGCACGCCCTTGGAACAACTCGATGACATCCAGAACACAGCATCATCGATCGAAGATGCGGCGCTCGAGCTGACATCGCTCTTCGAAGGGATCTTGGACTTGTCGCAGCTGGAGCTGGAAACCAAGAACGAAGCGCAGGCGATCAACCTACGCAGCATGCTCGACGACGTCGCCGCGGGCATGCTCCTGGAAGCCGAGGCGCGTGAGATGACCGTCAGCGTAGCCGGACCCCAGTTGACGGTCTTCGCCGACCCGGTCCTGTTGTGGCGCGTCGTTTCTAACCTCGCAAACAACGCGATGGTGCACTCCAGAACGGACCGAATACTCCTCTCGCTGAGGTCGAGGGGAGAGCACTGCCTGCTTCAGGTGTGGGACCAGGGCGAGGGGATTCGCGAGGAAGACCAAGTGATGATCTTCGAGGAGTTCGCGCAACTCCGAAACGCCGAACGGCGCCGCGACCGAGGGGCCGGACTTGGCCTCAGTATCGTGCGTCGTATTTGCGCATCGAACCGGTGGGAGATGGGTGTAGAGAGTCGGGTCGGACGCGGAAGCTCCTTCTACGTTCGCCTTCCCCGGTTGCCGACCCCCGCTCTCGGGGAAGCCCCGAAGGAAGGAAGTGACGTTAGCGGTTTGAGCGTACTTGTCGTCGAAGACGATGAGCTCGTGTCGAAGAGTTTGGCACTGGCGCTGCGCTCCTCTGGCGCGAGCGTGACCCTCGCGCCGTCTGCAGAACGCGCGCTCGAGCTGATCGCCGCCGAAGCCTCCTACGATGTGGTTCTGTCGGACTGCCGACTGCCAGACGGGACCACGGGGATGCAACTTGCGGACAGACTCGCAGATACCCACCCGACACTTCCCTGCGTGATTCTCACCGGGGAGCTGCAGTCCGGGGCATGTGATGTGGCGAAGCCCGTCGTAATTCGAAAGCCCGCGTCGCACCACGATATCTGCGATGCACTATCAAACGCGTGGGCGGAGACACGTGCATCGTCACGGCACGAATCACTTCAGCGACAAACGTAGCCGAGGTCGTCTCGGCCGAGGCGGTTGCGTTCTATGCAGGCCTGACCTTCCAAACAGCGCGACGCGTCAGAATCGCAGCCAGAGTGCTGGTCTTTAGAAACCTAGAGGAACTTACGGAGCCAGAAAAAGACGCGCTCGAGAAGACGTTCGCTCAAAGGTCGCGAGCCGAAGTGTTCTAGGTCGATCTCCATGGATTGGCCAAGGTCGGCGCGGAATCGTGTCTCGAGCGCTCCGGCGACCTGCGCGTCTTCGACGGCGAGGGTGACCTCTAGGTTCGAACGCCAGGAGAGGTAGTCCAAGTTGTACGTCCCGACGGTGCACCACTCTCCGTCGACGACGGCGGTCTTCGAATGCAGCACTTGGGGCAGCCACTCGTGGACGTGAACGCCTCGTTTCATCAGCCAGCCGTACTGACTTCGGCTCGCGTAGTACACCGCTTTGACGTCGCTGATGCCCGGAACGAGCACGCGGACTTCAACGCCACGTGACGCCGCCTTCGCCAGCGCCATGCGAATCGTTCGGTCCGGCACGAAGTAGCTGTTCGTAATGAGCACGCTCTTCTTCGCCGCGTAGATCCGCTTCATGTAAGCGCGCCGGATCGCGCGCTGCGTGCCGTAGTAGTGGTTTGCAAGAACACGCACGGAGTCATCGTCGTCGTTGCGAAGCTTGAGGCGCCCTTCCCGCAAGCTGCCACTCTCTTCGCTTCGCCAAGCGTGGAGGAAAATTTCCCGCATCACCATCGCGGCGGGGCCAAGGACGCGAACCATGTCGTCGCGCCAGCCCTTGCCGCCTTCGGAGACCGGGAGCCATGGGTCGCCAATATTGACTCCGCCGGTCAGACCGATTTCACCGTCGACGATAAGCATCTTGCGGTGGTTTCGTCGCGTGAGACGCTCAGCGCGAAAACGCTGCCGCCATGGAGCGATGGGATTGAACTGGAGGACGCGGACGCCTCCGGCACGCATCGCGTCGAACATGGTCTCGCTCGCTTCGAGGCTACCGATGGCATCGTAGAGGACGCGCACCTCAAGACCTTCGCCAGCACGCTCCATAAGCGCCTTCGCGATGCGCCAGCCGATGGTGTCCGAAGCGAACCAGTACATCTCCAGGAGGATCTCGGTCTTCGCCGCACGAATCGCGTCGAACATCGCGCCGAAGCACTCGGCGCCGTCGTGAAGTAAGCTGACCTGGTGAGACCCCACCGTCATCGACGCTGTCGACGTCGGCTCCGGCGCGGCGTTTTCCCGCGCTAGGTTGAGTTCAGGGCGACGCACCACGCGAACATAGCCTTTTTGCCCGCCCACTGGTTCGCCAACCCGGGGCGAACGCGATATCATCGCGACGTGAGCAAATGTCCGACCTGTCAGTCCGCCACGCTAAAGCCGCCGCCTCAAACGCCGGCGTCTGAACGCACTTGGCCTTTCTGTTCCGCTCGATGCCGAGGCGCAGACCTCGGCGCGTGGCTAGGCGCCTCTTATTTCATTCCGGACCCGCCGGCGGAGCATGCCTTCGAAACGGATCTCCAAGACGTTGCTCCCGCAGGAAGTGCGAAACCATCATGGTGAGACGTCTACTCCTGCTGTGTTGCGCTCTCGCATTCAGCGCCACGACGATGGCTCAAGACTCATCCAGCGCGACTGAACCTGCACCAAGTTCAGAGTCCGCGCCCCAGCCTAATGCGGCTCCACCAACGCCGCCCCCCACACAGACTCCGCCGCCGAACACCAGCGATGTGGACGAACCCTTCGACGCTGAAGAAGAAGAGGACGAGGATAGCTGGGGCGTGATGTACCTCCGCTTTCAAGGCGGCTTCTCCTACGCCAACCTCTTGAGCTTCAACCAGGACAACTTCATCCCAGAAGCCGAGGAGTCGAGTGGCCTCGGCCCCTTCGGCGGCCTCTCCGTGGGCTTCCGCGTGTACTGGTTTTCAATGGGCGTCAGCGGCAGCTTTGGTCGCCAAGGCGGATTCGACCTCGGTACCGTCGGCGCCGAGCTCGCGTTTCACATCCCGATTCCCAAAGTGCAGCCCTACATTCGACTCGCAGCAGGATACGCCTGGGTTGGCCGCTACGACTTTCAGAGTCGCGAGCTCGCCGAGACCGACATCTACGGACTGACCGTGGAAGCCGGCGCTGGCATCGACATCAAACTCGCGCGACACCTCTCCATCGGAGCCGGCTTCGACGCCGCCTTTCTCAACCTCACGCGCCAAGAGCTTGGGAGTGTGAACATCACCGGCGTTGACCTCGAGGAGAGCGGCGACGCGCTGGGCTTTCAGCTACGTGCCCACGCTCATCTGACGATTCACATCTAGAGCCCATCTAGCGCGCGAGAACTCGAGCCGCCGCGGCTTCGCCGGAGGCGATACTGTCGGGAATACCGACGCCGCGGTAGGCATTGCCAGCGAGCTCGAGGCCGTCGTGGACGCTGATGAGATCATCGAGTGCATCCATGCGCCCAGTGTGACCGACAAAGTAACGCGGCATCATCTCCACCCAACGGTCCACTCGAGTCAGCTGTGGCATAGCCTCGATGCCCATCAATGATTTGAAGTCGTCTCGCGCCGCTTGAACCAGGCGCGCGTCGTCCCAGGTCGGGACTTCTGGCAGGTGGTATCCACCCATGAACGCGCGCAAAAGAACCTTGCCCTCGGGAGCTCGGCCCGGCCATTTGACGCTCGACCACGTCGACGCCATCAGCGTAAGCCCTTCGATGGCGGGAACAACAAAGCCCGCGGCATCGAGGGCGTGGGGGACTTCCTCGCGCTCGAAAGCGAAGGTGACAATGGCGCCAGAGCCAAAGGGAATCGACTCGAGGCTGGCGCGCGCCTCGCCGCACTCCACGGGGAGCACGCGTGCTGCCTTGTGCGCCGTCGTCGCGACGATCACGGCGTCGAAGGCCTCGCCATTCACCTGAAAGCCCGCCCCTGACTTTTCGATGGACGCGGCGGGCGTGTTCAATCGAATGCACCCCTCAAGGGAAGCGGCGAGGGTCTCGGGCAGCAAACCAATGCCAGCATCAAAGGAGATGAACAGACCATAGCGGGCGCCGGCGGCTTGGGCTGCGCCGGCCTTCGCGCGACGGGCGAGCCCTTCGATGAGGCTCCCCTCCAGCTCCATGTCGAGAAAGCGTGGGAGCGTCGCGCGGAGGCTGAGGTGCTCAGGATCGGTGCCATAGATTCCGCCAGCCATCGGCTGCGCAATACGAGCGAGCACCTCGTCGCCAAAACGACGCCGGACAAACGAACCCAGGGACTCGTCGTCGAGGGTGGTGCGGCAGGCGACATCCGGTTCTTTCCGAACGCGCGCCATGCCCTCCTCCGAGAGGATCCCGCTGGCTTCGAGGCTCTCCAAGTTGGAGGGCGCCAAGAGCTGAAAGCCAGCCGGCATTCGCACCAGCTCGCCACGGCACACCACATACGCACCACGTGCATCGGTGTTGGTCCGCACGATTCGCGTGCTGAGGCCAAGTTCTTCCGCGAGTCGTGCGGCAGCCGGCTTCGTCGTGATGATGGAGTCCGGTCCGCGCTCGATGACGTAGCCCCCGGTGCGCTCCGTTCGAAGCATGCCGCCGGCTCGATCGCTTGCTTCGAACACGCAGGGGGTCGCGCCTGCCTCTCGCAGCCGATAGGCCGCGCTCATGCCTGAAACCCCGCCGCCGATGACGGCGACCTTCATCGCGCGCTGACCTCGTGAACGTGGTCGACGAGGGCGCGAACGTGGTCGACGGTGGTCGAGGGCATGATGCCGTGGCCCAAGTTGAAGATATGTCCCGGGCGGCCACCGGCGCGCTCGAGCACCTTCGTGGCCTGCTCTTTCATCACAGATTCAGGTGCGAGGAGCATGGCGGGCTCGAGGTTGCCCATGATTCGTGTCTTGTCTGGACCGCCGAGGATGTCCCACTGCTCCGAGAGGTCGACGCGCCAGTCGACGCCCATGATGTCGCCACCGGCTTCCTGCATGAGCGGGTAGAGCGCCGGGTTTCCGGTGCCGAAGTGACACGTTGGGACGCGGCCCTTCACAGCATCGAAGACGCTCTTCGTGTGAGGGAAAACGTATCGCTTGTAGTCCGCCGGCGAGAGACAACCAATCCAGCTGTCGAAGAGTTGAACGACCTGAGCGCCGGCGTCGATCTGTGCGTTGAGGTACTCGCCGAGTGCCTTGGAGATCTTTGCCATGAGCACGTTCCACGCGCCCTCGTCGCCGTACATAAGCTTCTTGGCTTCGTAGTAGTTCTTCGAGCCCGCGCCTTCGATGGCGTACGAGGCGAGCGTGAACGGCGCGCCGGCGAACCCAATGAGCGGCACGTCCAGCGCGCTGCGCGCGAGCTTGATGGCCTCCATGACGTAGCTGAGGCTCTCGCCCGGTTTCGTCTCCGCGCTGAGCGCGTCGATTTGAGCGGACGTGCGAATCGGCGTGTAGATGCGTGGCCCATGTCCTTTTTCGAACCCAAAAGGGATGCCCAGAGGTTCGAGGATCAGCAGGATGTCTGCGAAGATGATCGCGGCATCGACGCCGAGCTGATCGACGGCATCCACGGTGACCTGACAAGCGAGGTCTGGCCGACGACAGAGTTCAAGGAACTCAACCTTGGAGCGAATCGCCTGGTAACTCGCCTGGTAACGGCCCGCCTGGCGCATCAGCCAAATCGGTGTGTGGGAGGTGGGCTTGCCTTGGCAGGCATCGAGGAAAACGCTCATAGCGGGACGCTAGCAGGGTTTCGCCTTCAGGGGAGTCGTCCGTGGGATGAAGGCTCATCGGTGGAGGCGATCCGTGAGGGTTGTGACACTATCGCTCTTCGAACACTCCGTCGACGACGACAAACCAACGCCCTTCATCGTCAACGAGTACGGCGTCGCCTTTCTGCGCAAGATACCTGGCTAGCTCGTAAGCCAAAACGACTCCGAAGTCGCGAAGCTGAGACGCTTGGAGTTCGATCCCCACGATCTCGCAACAGGCAGAGAGCATCTGGTTCGCAACTTCTGAGGGCTGACGATGACGACACTCTTGCAGCTCCTCATCCAGTCGTCCGGGTTCGTTCCAGTGGTGTAAGATAACCGGCTTCGTTGCTCCGTAGTGGAGCCGAAGTCCGCCGGCAACCGTGCTTCTAGATAGTCCTTCAGTCTGAACATCCGACTCGCACAGGCGAAGCCCGCTAAGAGCCGCGCTGACGGCGTCATCGTCGTCGTTCACCCCTTCGTACTGTTCGGCTAGCGTGAAATAGTCGACCCCAGCTCGGGCGTTTTCGTCGCCCGCGCGGATACCTGAAAGCACTGCAGCGCTCGAGAGACCTCCGACTGGTACTCTGCAGTACACGGTGATCCATGAGCTCATACGATGACGCTTACACACAACGTATTCAGCGACAACCAATGTGGCGCGTCCGACGAGTTGCTGTGGGGCAAGGACACCGCGCTGGAGCGGAAGGGCTTCTCACGCGCCGTCCCGAGTGGTCGGCAGATTAGAGCGCGATCGGGGGATCGCTTCGGATTCCGAGGACGCGCGAGCGAATAGCGCTCACGAGGAAAATTGAACCGGCGACGACGACTCGCAACCCGCGTCGCTTGGCCATGGACAGGGCAGAGTCGACGTTTTTGGCGATGGTCCCAGTTCGTAGTCGGCGAAAATCAGCGAGGTCCGCCGCCCGCCGCATCGCAGGAAGACTATAGATACGAGCGTCGACGAGCCCATCGAAGGGGGCCAGCATGGCTTCGTGGTCTTTGTCCGCGAGGGCGCCGAACAGGAGCACCGTGTTCTTGGCAGGTAAGGTCTCAAGATGCGCCGCGAGGGCGCGGCAGCCGTCGGGGTTGTGCGCCGCGTCGAAGATATACTCGACGCCGTCGACGAGCTGACGCTCCAGACGCCCGGGCCACTTCGCCTTCGTGAGCGCTGTTTCCACAGCCGTCCGCGGGATGCGAAAGCCGCAGGCGCGTAAGCGGTGGAGCGCGGCGGCTGCCACGCTCGCGTTGTGAACTTGGTATTGGCCAGCGAGGGAGAGTCGAAGCGCGTAGCGCGTTCGGCCGACTCGGATCTCTGTGCGCCCTCGGGCGAGCGGCGTGCCGCGAAACTCCCGATCGATGCACCATGGGTCCATGTCACGGCGCTTCGCCATCTTCTGAAGAACGGACCCGGCTCGTTGCTCTGCGCCTCCGCCGACGTCGTCTTCCGCACCGATCACCGCCAGCGATCCGCGCCGAAAGATGCCACCTTTCTCTTTCGCGATGAGCGACTTGGTGTCTCCAAGGATCGCTGTGTGTTCCAGCGCAATGTTCGTCACGACGCACAGCTCGGACCGCTCGATGGTATTCGTCGCGTCGAGTCGGCCGCCAAGTCCCACCTCGAGGATGACAACATCGCATTCGTGATCGCGAAACGCCTCGAAGGCCAAGAGGACCGAGTACTCGAAGAACGTGAGGCCAAGGTCTGACTCGCGAAACTCCGCGAGACGACGTGCGACTTCCGCATCGCCGAGGGGACGACCGTTCACGCGAAAGCGCTCCGCATAGCGATGGAGATGCGGCGAGGAAAACCAGCCCGTCTTGTAACCAGCCGCGCGAAGACCGCGCTCGATCATCGCGCAGGTGCTGCCTTTTCCGTTGCTCCCGGCGACATGAACGAAGCGAAGCTGGGCGTCCGGCCGCCCCCGCTTCTTAAGCGCGCGGCGCATGCGGCCAAGGCCAAACTTCATGCCTTCACTGCCGAGGCTGTAGATCCATCCGAGGGATTCCGCGTACGCGTCGCGGGCGCTCATTCCAGCGTCTCAGCGAACATTAGTCGACGAGGTGGTCGAGAACGCGAGCCAGCGTGGCGCGCATTTCGGCGCGGGGCGAGATGATGTCCACCATCCCATGTTCCAGAAGGAACTCGGCGCGCTGAAAACCTTCCGGCAAGGTCTGGCGAATGGTCTGTTCGATGACGCGCTGCCCAGCGAAACCGATGAGAGCTTTGGGCTCCGCGATGTTGACGTCCCCAAGGAACGCAAAGCTCGCAGCGACTCCGCCGGTGGTTGGATCGAGCATGACGCTAATGAAGGGCTGACCGGTCTCACGGTGCTTGCCGAGGGCGGAGACGGTCTTTGCCATCTGCATCAAGCTCAGCGCGCCTTCTTGCATTCGCGCGCCGCCGGAGGAGGTCATGAGGATGACCGGCTCACAGCGCTCCGTCGCGCGTTCAAACATGCGCGTGATCTTCTCGCCGACGACGGAACCCATGGAGCCGCCCATGAAGCGGAACATGAACATGCCGAGCTGAATCGGCCGCCCTTCGATGGCGCCGGAGCAGGTCATCATCGCGTCTTTGACGCCGGACTTCTTCTGGCTCGCGACGATGCGGTCTGTGTACTTCTTGCTGTCGACAAACCCGAGGGGGTCACCGCTGACCAGCTCTGCGTCGTGCTCTTCCCATGAACCCGGGTCCATCAAAAGCTCGAGCCACGCTTCGGCGCTCAGCTTGTAGTGCTTGCCACACTCGGGGCAGACCTCGAAGTTGGCGACAAATTCCTCGGCTTTGAAGGTCTCCCCGCAGCCATCGCAACGACGAAAAATTCCTCGGCCGAGCGTCCGCTTGTCGGCGGCGTCTACGCTTGCTTTGGTCTTGCTAAAGATCGACACCAGAGCTGCCTATCACGCTGCGCCCCGAGCGACAATCACGCTCAAATGCCGGCCTGTCTTGCCGTCGCGGCGGTAAGAGAAGAAGCGGCCTGCGTCCGCAAAGGTGTCGTCGCCCAGATCCTCGAGCCGAACGCCGATGTCGGCGAGCTGAGCTTCCAGAACGCGGAAAAGGTCGACGTGGGGCCGTTCGTAGGCGTGGCTGATGACATTTTGAGCACTTGAGGCGGCCTCAAGGCGCTCCGCGACGTCCTCTCCCACTTCAAATGAGGCGACTCGAATGTGCGGACCCGCCACGGCGAGGAGCTCGCCGGGAGGAACGGCCATCTCGCGAGCGGCTTCTGCTGCGATGCCGGCCTCGACGCCTCGCCAGCCCGCGTGAACCGCGGCGACGATCCCTGTGGGCGGATGGGCGAGGAGCAGGGGAATGCAGTCCGCCGTGCGGACGCCAACGGCCACTCCGGCCTCTCGTGCGATGAGCGCGTCGCCTTCTTCGGCCCGAACTAGCTTCGGGTCTTCGGCGCGCCGGACCTCTCGCACGGTGGCGCTGTGCACCTGGCTGAGCTCGAAGAGCGCTTCATAGCCAACGTCCGCGGCAAAGATGCGGTGGTTCTCGGCGACGGATTCTGCGCTGTCCCCAATGGCGCGGCCAAGATTGAGGGAATCAAAGGGGGACTTGCTCACGCCCCCTTGCCGCGTGCTGAAACCATGAACGAATCCAAGCTCGCTCAGATGCGCGCTTCGAAGCGTCACGCCGCGACCGACATGACCTTCGTCAGTCGCATCATCAGAGGCATGCTCGCAAACCACCCGTGCACTTTGATGGTGCCGTCTTTCTGCGCTTCACCGACCTCTTTGGCGACGGGCTTACGAATGTCCGGCAATCCGAAGCGTGGCTCCAATTCGACGAGGGACATCTTTGTCACCCATTCCCAAGGAGCCCGCACCGTCACATCTGGAATGCCCGTGATGCCGTCGTAGATCGTGAGCCGCCCGCTCTCAAAGTTCAGCGTGACGGCACTTCCAATGTCCTCGAGGACGATAGAAACGCGACCGTGCATCTTTACGAAGCTGGACTTCTTTTCCGGGCGTTCGTCGATGTTCTGACGGAGCAGCGTCGCCAACATCTGCGCGAACCCGTTGTCTTCGGCGCCCGGGGCGAGACCAATGGACGCTTCCATCAGGCGATGTACTCCGTCGGCACCGCCGTTGCGCTCGTGACGAGGGCGCGAGACGAGAGGACAAAGCGAAGCATCGTCGGGAGATGACCCTTCGTCATCTTGAGCTTGCCTTCCATCATCGCCTTGATGGGATCGAGTTCACCGTCGATGACTTTCTTCCAGCGCTCGTAGGGAGCAACAATGACGAACGGCGAGCCCATGACGGCGTCCATGCCGTGGACAAGTTCCGCCCCGCGGCACTCGCCTTCGTGGACGTCGAGGATCATGCCCATGTCGTCTTTGATGCCGATGTCGTCGTTCTTCGAAACGACCATCGCCACGCTGCCGAAGGTCCAAGCTTTGCCGTGGGTTCGGTAGACTTCGTTGTTGTTGACGGCGTCGGCGAACGCCTGAGTCCACTCAGGAGATGGGAATAGGTGAGCCATAGCGCCGGACTCTTGTCCGCCCGGCGAAGCCACGCAACCCACCAGAAACCGGGATTTCGGAGGGCTTGAACAACGCCACAAAAAAAGGCGATGCCCGTGATGGGTATCGCCTTTTTTCTAATTGGTGCGGACGAGAGGAATCGAACCTCCACGGGTTTTACCCCACTGGATCCTTAATCCAGCGCGTCTGCCAATTCCGCCACATCCGCAAAGAACTTCGTTGTCTTGAAACGTTTTTTAGAACGTGTCCGTCGAACGAGGCGGATTTCTACTCGCTCTGGTTCCTTTGTCAAGCGATGCCGTGTTGTATTTGAATCGAAGGTCGAGTTTCAGATGAAACATGTCCTGGGCGGAAAGCGCGCTATGCTCGTTTCTATGGATCATTTGGGGGCTTGGTTGTGTTTCTGGCTCGTCGGGGTGATCGGCTTTTTTGCCGTCCGCCACCTGGACGCCCGCGATGCGAGACGACGCTTCGAAGAGAAATAGGACGCCCCGGTCCAGACGTGTATGATTGCCACCGACCGGCTCAGGCGCCGCTCAGGAGAGAACATGTTCAAGGAAATCCTCAAAGACGTCGTGGACAACACGGATGGCGGAGTCGCCAGCCTTTTGATGGGCTTCGACGGTATCCCCGTCGACCAGTACGTTCGTGAAGGCGAAGGGTTCGATGTCGAATCCGTCGGGATGGAATACAGCGTTATTCTCAAGAACATCCGGAACGCTGCGCAGATGCTCGAAGCCGGGGACGCCAAAGAGGTGTCCGTGCAGGCCGAGCGCGTCACGACGGTGATTCGACTGCTCAACGACGAGTACTTCGTCGCCATCGCCCTGCGTCCCTCGGGCAACCTCGGAAAAGCGCGCTTTTTGCTGCGGACCCGGGGCACGAAGCTCCTCTCGGACCTCGAGTAGTCCGCGTGAAGATACGTGTTCTACACGGCCCGAACCTCAACTTGCTGGGGACTCGGGAGCCGGAGATCTACGGCAGTCACACTCTGGCGGACATTGAAGCCCGCTTGGCCAAGGATGCGGGACCGGATTTTTCCGTCTCCTGCGACCAGAGCAACCACGAAGGACAGCTCATCGACTGGGTCCAAGAGGCATCGAACTCCGCCGCCGGGCTCTTGTTCAATTTCGGCGCGCTGACCCACACGTCTATCGCCCTCGGCGACGCGCTTCGTGCGAGCGCCATCCCATCCGTCGAAGTCCATCTGTCGAACATTCACGCCCGAGAGCCATTTCGGCACAACACCTGTACAGGTGGCCAGGCCCTCGGCGTCATCACAGGATTCGGCCCGCGCAGCTACACACTTGGCTTACGCGCACTCATGGACTATCTCACGGACGCTGCTTTTTGAGAGAGCGTCGCCTTCGAGAGAAGGAGCGCTCAAGGATGCATCTGGAGAAACATGAAAGTCGACCTCGACCAACTTCGCGAGCTGATGAAGGCCCTCAACGAGCACAAGCTCGACGAGCTTGAACTGCACAACGGTGATGAGAGCATCCTCGTTCGGCGCAACGGCGGACACATGGTGGCCGCCGCGCCGATGGCTGCACCCGCACCCGCCGCGCCACAGAGTTCTGCACCCGCTGCGGCCGCCGAAGCCGTGGTGGGTGAGCTCATCACCTCACCCTTCGTCGGCACGTTCTACATGCGACCGAACCCAACGGCGGAACCTTTTATCAAGGTCGGCGATGAGTTCACCAAGGGCCAAGCTCTGTGCATCGTGGAAGCGATGAAGCTCATGAACGAGATCGAAGCCGAGTTCGACGGCAAGTGTCTCGAGTTGCTCATCGAAGACGGGAAGCCCGTCGAATACGGTGACCCACTCTTCCGCGTCGAAAAGCGCTGATGTTTCGTCGAGTCCTGATTGCAAACCGTGGTGAGATCGCACTGCGCGTACTTCGTGCGTGCCGCGAACTCGGCATTGAAACCGTCGCCGTGCACAGCACCGTGGACGAGAACGCACGCCATGTTCGCCTCGCCGACCAAGCCATCTGCATCGGTCCGCCGGACGCGACGGAGAGCTACCTCAAGATCCCAAACCTCTTGGCGGCAGCGGAGATCTCGGGCGCGGACGCGATTCACCCCGGCTACGGATTCCTTAGTGAGAACGCCGAGTTCGCAGACCTCTGCGGACAGTGCGGACTGACGTTCATTGGACCGACGCCGGACAACATGAACCAGTGGGGCGACAAGGTCGCCGCACGTCGCCTCGCCAAACGTCTCGGTATCCCGATGATGGAAGGCAGCCAGGTTCTCAAAGACGCGGACGACGCGGCAGCCCAAGCGGAGCGAGTCGGCTTCCCGGTGATGCTCAAAGCATCCGGCGGTGGTGGCGGTCGCGGCATGAAGATCATTCGCAGCGCCGCAGAGATGCGTCGCGCGTTTCCACAGGCGCAAGCGGAGGCCATCGCCGGCTTCAACAACGGCGACCTCTACTGCGAACGCTTCGTCGAAGAACCTCGTCACATCGAGTTCCAGGTTCTCGCCGATGGCAAAGGCAAAGTGTGGGTGCTCGGCGAGCGCGAGTGCTCCATTCAGCGTCGTCATCAGAAGCTCGTCGAAGAGGCGCCGAGCGTTGCTATGGACGACGAGCTCCGCCGAGATCTTGGCGCGACGCTCAAGAACGCACTCGTCGAGAGTAACTACGTCTCTGCTGGAACCGTTGAGCTCCTCATGGACGAGCGCGGCGACATGGCGTTCATGGAGATGAACACACGCATCCAGGTCGAACACCCGGTGACGGAAATGGTGACCGGCGTGGACCTCGTGATGGAGCAGATCCGCATCGCCGCCGGCATCACGCCCGATCTTCCAGAGGAGATTCCACTTCTTGGTCACGCCATCGAAGTGCGCGTAAACGCCGAAGATCCGGACACTTTTGTCCCATGGCCTGGGACCATCACGGAGTATCATCCTCCCGGTGGCCTCGGAATTCGCGTCGATGACGGGATCTTTGCCGGTTGGACGGTGCCTCGCGTGTATGACTCCCTTCTCGGAAAGGTCATCGCCTACGGCCCCACCCGTGACATCGCACTCCGGCGGCTCCGGCGGGCTCTCAAGGAGACCGTGATCAGCGGAATCCGGACGAACATTCCGCTTCACGAGCGGATTCTCGCCCACGAAGACTTCGCCGCAGGGCGCTTGTCGACGCGCTTCCTGGAACGTCTGTAGCCCCCCGGATCCGCCACGAGCGGACGCGGGGCCCGCGGAACGGCAAGAACGGGTCATCATTGGTGAAATCCAGTACGAAGCGAAGTTGACCGGAGACCCCTGAGGCCCATAGTATCGGCTCCGTTGGATGTCTAAAGTGCAGAGCTTTTTCTGCCGTGTAGTCCTCTGGAATCACCCATTTGGCCGTCGATCGATCCAAAGTTCTGGCAGCAGCGCAGAAGAACCTCGCGAAAGGTCAATACGATCGCGCGATCGCCGAGTATCGCAAACTCGTCGACGCCGACCCAAACGACGTTCGAACGTGGCTGAAGATCGGCGACATCTGCACCAAGAAGGGTGACAACCAGGAGGCGACGAAGACGTATCACCGCGTCGCGGATCACTACGCCGAGCAGGGCTTCTTTCTCAAGGCCGTCGCGGTCTACAAGCAGATCATCAAACTCCAACCGGGGCGCCTTGATGTGTCGCTTCGCTTGGCCGAGATGTACGAGAACCTTCAGCTCGTCAGCGACGCCCTCGGTACCTACGAGCAGGTTGCCGCATCGTATGCGCGCAACAACGAAGTCGAAGAGATGCTCGGCGTCTTGGGCAAGATGGCGGAGCTCGACGCCGAGAACATCCCTATTCGCATCAAGTACGCCGAGGCACTCTCGAAGGCCGGCAAGACTGAAAAAGCCGCCAGCGAGTTCGAAGCGGGCGCAGAGCTCTTGCGTGAGCAAGGACGGATGGACGACTTCCTGAAAGTCGCCGAACGCCTCCTCTACCATCGTCCCGCGGATGGCGACCTCGCCCGTGAACTTGCCAAGCTCTACCTCGAACGCGAAGACCCCAAACGCGCCCTCGGCAAACTACAGGTCTGTTTCAAAGCCGACCCGAAGGACCCGGAGACGCTTGAGCTCTTGGCTCGCGCGTTTCACGTTTTAGGGCAGACGCCAAAGACCATCAGCGTGTACCGCGAGCTCGCCCGCGTGCTTCAAGAAAAGGGTCGAGTCGAGGACCGCGCGCGCATCCTGAACGAGATCTTGCGTCTTGATCCCGCGGACAAGGAAGCACGTCAGGCCCTCGCCGCTTACGCGCCACCGGAAGAGAAGAAGCGCCCGGCTCCGCCCGTTGACGATGACGATGACGACGGCCCCGAGCTGGAGATCATCGAAGCGGACGATGATGACATCGAACTCGTCGAGGACTTTGAAGAGTTCGAAGACGACATGGATCTCGAGATCGTCGAGGACGACGCCATCGTCGTCGATGAGCTCAACGATGAGACGGACGACCTGCTCATCGGAGCACCACTAGGGTCTTCGATTCCGCCGGAAGAGCACACGACGATCGAGGCTCCTCTCGAGCCAGAACCTGAGCCTCAGCTCGACCCAGGGCGCGGATCGATCCCACCGGAAATCGCCCGCGAAGCACAGATCGCTCGACTGCTCACGGAGTGTGAGGTCTTTGAACGTTATGGGCTCTCGGACAAAGTCATCCGTCAGCTTCGACAGGTGATCGCCATCGCGCCCGAGCACGTCGAGGCGCGAGAGAAACTCAAAGACGCGCTTCTAAGCTCGGGTCTCAACAGCGAAGCCGCGGACGAGCTCGAGCAGCTCGCGATCTACTACGCAAACGAGAACCCCCAAGTTGGCGTGATGTATCAGCGCCAGGCACGCGAGCTGCGGGGGCTGCCCGCTGCTTCCGAAGCGCCACGTTACTCCGTCGTACCTCCCGCCGACGACGAAGAGTCCGAAGCCGTCATCTTCATGGACGACGACGAGGATGAAGATGAACTTGGGCCGGCGACTGAACCGCCTGCACCGAGCGCCGCTGACACGTCGGAGCCCATCGAACACGATATCGTCATCCCACCGATGGCGGCTCCGATCGTGGATACAGCCCCGGGCACACCACTTCCCGACGCCCCGTTGCCGTCCGCGACCCCGGTTCATGCGGATCGCGTCCCGGACTCCTTTGATGATCCGGTCCTGGACATGGAGCTGCCGGCGGCACCCGGGCGCTTGAGCGCTGCTCCGCCCGTGATGGCGGCGGCGGACGAGTTCGACGACCAAACCGTCATCGGGGAGATCTCGATTCCGCCGACTCCGGTCCTGCTGGACCTCGACGATGGTCTCGCCGAACCCTTCGAACCGACGCTACAGACGGCGCTTCCGGATATTGAAGCTGCCGAGCTTACCGCCCTCGGTGCACCAAGCGCCGACGCCCTCGCCCCCGGCCTTCCCCCGGAAGAGGTCGCCGAGCTCGAAGCGATCCAACGCAACTCGATGCCCGCCGGCGAGGTGGAGGAGATCCTCGACGAGGTCGACTTCTACATCGCTCAGGGATTGTGGGACGCCGGCGCTGGTACCCTCGAAGACGCACTGGAGACCTACCCTGGCCATCCTGTTCTCTCGGACAAGATGCAGGAGATCAACGAGAACCGAGCAGCCCAGCAAGCCGCCTCCGCTGTCCCTTCTGCGCCACCCGAAGACGATGCCTTCGCCCTCGCCGAGCGTTTGGCGGAAGAGCTGGGCGGACATGAAGAAGAAGAAGCCGGAGCAGACGTCCTCGACGTCGAGCAGGTCTTCGAGCAGTTCAAGAAAGGCGTCAGCGAACAGATCGGGATGGGCGACTCGGAGACACACTTCGACCTCGGCATCGCGTACAAAGAGATGGGCCTCATCGACGACGCCGCGACCGAGTTTAAGCTCGCGATGGCGAACCCTCAGCGCGAGTGCCTGTGTCACACGATGATCGGTCTCTGCCGCATCGCGCAGGGACGTGTGAGCGAAGCCATCGGGCACTACAAGAAGGGTCTCTACGTCGGCCACAAGACCGAAGCCGAGGAGATCGGTCTCTACTACGAGCTCGCGGTGGCCTACCAGCTCCTCGATGACCCCCAAGAAGCCATCTATTACCTTCAAAAGGTGGTGAAGCGAGACGTCAATTTCCGCGACGGCCAAGCTCGTCTCGATGCCCTCTCAGCGCCCGCCGCGGCTGTCCCGCAACAGCCAGCGTTGGTCCTCGACGAAGTGGACGCCGCCTTCGACGACCTCCTCGACGACTAGTACTCGATCTCAGAAGTTCTGACCGGTTGAGCGACTCGGTCGCTCGACGAGATGGCGTCTCGACGCTAGAACGCCGACGTGCCGATCGAGGTCGAATCATCCGTGGGACCCAAAGAGCTCGAGCGCGCGCTCTGGGTCACCCTCCTTCGTCACACCCCAGGGCTACGTGTTCTTCCGCTCACCCTCGTGCTGTGTTTGGGCGTCGTTCTTGCGGCAACGGTGGCGGCGGCAAGCGGTGTCTCCCTCCCCGGCTTGGCTTACTTGTTCGCGGGCTTCTGCGGCGTGTTCGCAGTCGGCGTGCCCCTCGGGGTCCGCGGCATCGCCGGACGCAGCGCCGAACGCACCTTTGACTACTCCTTCGACGACACCGGGTTTGATGTGAGCGCCGACGGACGTAAAGGGCGAGTCGAATGGGAGACGCTCTACGAAGCCGTGCAGACACGAAGCATGGTCATCCTCTGTGAGAAGCCGAGCGTTTTCCACGTGCTGCCCCTCGCCGAAGGCGCCGACAAGCGGAGCGAAGTAGACGCGTTGATCGAAGCGAAGGTGACCAACAAACACAAGACCTTGAACGTGCTCTCCTTCGCGAGCCCCGGGTTCATCATGCTGACGCTCATCGCGGCGTTTCTCATCATTTGGAACCTTGCGTGAAGGCACTTTGGGAAGAGCCACTGCACCTGAACGGCGGAGAGCGCCCCCAAGTGCTGCGCGCCGCCACCGTCGATGGACGAGAGCTATGGGCCATGACCGGCGCAGCAGGCGGCGCGGCCTTCGGCGACTTCAGCGGGCGTTCCATATTTAGCGTCGAGCGTTTCGCGGCCCGCGGCGTGGCCATCACCGGCGCCGGCGTTGTCTTCCTTCTCAAGAACGCGCTGATGGCTTTTAGCTTTTCCGGCGAGCGGCTCTGGAAGACAGGACTCGAAGCGGGAAGCGTAGGGCGAATCTTCGCCGGGGCGAATGGCGACATCGTTGTGCTGCTCTCGCGTCGAAAGCGTTTCGTTGCAGAACGCTACAACGCGAAGACCGGCGACTACCTGGATACGAAACCTATCGAGCGTCGTCGTGGTTTGCTCAGCCAGGACGGCGTGCGCCTCTGGACTCGCGACGGCAAAGGGGTCACCTGCATGGACATGTTGGGCCCAGGTGTTTGTCGAGTTCCGCTGGCAGGCAACGGACCTCTGAGCGAGCGCGGATCCTTGGCTATCACCGGCGTGAGCGACGACGAGCTCGTTTGCGTTAGCGGAACGAACGTCCGCTGGACAACCCAGCTCCAAGGGCGAGACCTGAGCGATGCGGCACGCCTCGATGGACTCGACGTAGACGACGATGAGTTCGAGGCAGCGATCCTTGGACGGGCTGTGCTGAGCGAAGGCGTCACGTACGTTCCAGATGCCAATGGTGTGCTGCACGCACTTAACCTCACCGATGGGTCGCTGCGCTGGCGCTTCGAAGGCGCGCACTACCCCACCACGCAGCGCGCCCGCCAGCCGGTACTCTGGGGACAAGACGTCGCGTTCGTGTGCAGCGACGAGTATCTCTACCGCGTCGGCAGCGACGGAGTTGGACTGGAGAGCTACGAGCTTCCGGGCCCGGCTCCGCTCGACCCCGTGAGCGTCGGCGATACTCTTCTCGTATTCGCAGAAGGCCTCCACGCCTTCGCCCTAGCCT
>JBGCFM010000187.1:0-39944 GCA_045106895.1 Polyangiales bacterium
GATCTTCTGGCTCCGCAACGACGGGGTCCGGCGTGTCGAAGGGAGAAGGGAACTCCATCGAGAGCGGGTCGGGCATCGTCTGCCGATCGCGCCCTGGTTGCGGCGTCGTCGGAACGGCTTCGGGAGCAGCGGCCTCCGCCGTGTCCAGCTTTGCTTTCATGTCCGGGCGCGACTTCGTGCTCGTTGGCTTCGCGAGCGTGGGTGACGAAAGAGCCGCAAGCGCCGGGTTGCTTTCCTGGATGCTCCTCGACACGGAATAGCTCACCGGGTCCAGGTCACCGGAGAGCGTCGAATCCACGTTCGGTCCGTTACGAAGCTCTTTCGCAAAGATGGACTGCACCAGCTCCGCGATTCGTTCTTTGCCGACGTCGGCGCGCTGGCCTTCGATATAAAGTGTCAGCACATCTCGCATACCCGCAGAGGTGGGGAAGCGTGCCGTTGGATCTTTGTCGAGGGCCGTCGCGCAGATGGCTTCGAGCTCTCGTGGTGCTTCGACCCAATGCTCCGAAAGGGCCGGTACACGCTCACGGACGATGGCGCGTACGGTCTCGCGGTCGCTCCCGCGTCGAAATAGTCGCTTGCCCGTGAGGGCCTCGAAGAGGACGACGCCGAGAGCGAAGATATCGCTGCGGAAGTCGATGACTTCGCCCTCGCACTGCTCTGGCGCCATATAGGCGAACTTGCCTTTGACCACGCCGGCGGCGGTCACATGCGCTGCTCCCATCGCTTTGGCGATGCCGAAGTCCAGCAACTTCACGGTGCCGTCGTAGCCAACCATGATGTTGTGAGGAGAGACGTCACGGTGAATGAGGCCCATGAGGTCCCCGTTCGCGTCGCGGGAAGTGTGGGCGTAGTGAAGCGCGTCGGCGATCGCACGAACGATGGCACTGGCCATCACCGGAGGAATCCCGCCGGTCTTCGAAGCGCGCCGTACGAGCTTCGCGAGGGTGACACCATTCACCCACTCCATTGCGATGTAGTAGCGGCCGCGCTCTTCACCCGCATCGAGGAAGCGCCCGATGTTCGGGTGCTCGAGTTGCATGCCGACTCGCGCCTCATCGAGGAACATCTCAACGAACTCATCGTCGCTGTCGTAGGTCGCGAGGATCTTTTTCAGAACGATGGGTTCTGCTTGGCCGGGCTTACGCGCGAGAAGGATCTCCGCCATGCCGCCAATGGCGAGACGACCCAAAACTTGGTAACCCGCGAACTCTCCAATTGCTGGCAGCTCCGCTCCTTTTTGAAAGAGCTGCGCGCCGCTTAGTAGGTTGTTGGATGAAGGTCCGCGCGTCGCTTGTTTGGACGGCGCTCGTTGTCCTGGCCGACGAGGGCTCTTCGGTGCCGGCTTCGCTTTGCGAAGGAGTGGCTTTGCCCGCGTCCGACTTTTTGTGGGCGGCGGCGTTAGGTCGACGGGGGCCGACGGGAGTTCGATCCCGTCGAGGATGTGTTCCGGGATCTCTTTTGGTCGCGAGAAACGTTCATCGCGATCGATGGCGGGGTCGTCGTCGGAGACGGAACGAAACCTTGCAGTCGAACTCGTATGCCTGTCTTTCCCTTCCGCCACTTCCCACCATCTTACTTGAAAACGGGCTTCGATACCGCTTAAGCACGGTACTATGGCAGAAATGCTCGCAGATCGAGACGAACCCCTGGGGTTTCCGTGAGCTCTTCGTCGAGGATCCAGAGTCTCCTGGCGTCGAAGAGCACGGCCAGGCGCTGTCCTGGGTGTTCAAGGAGAGCCTCGCGGAACAGCCTGCGATGGCCACTCCAGTCTGCTCGGGCAGGGTCGTCGCCGAGCGCTCTGTCCCTCGAACGGTCGGTCCAGGCGCTCATTCGCCGATAGAGCGGGGACGAGAGCCACTCGGGTTTTGTACGTCCTTCGCGATCGCTTCGCCGCCGGAGATAGTCTCGTGCCCGCCGATAGATGTCGTCGTCGGGACCATCTGGGTAGCTGGCGCGATAGCGCGCAAAGCGGATTTGGGTTTCCGGCGTGTGTGCGCTTATCCCACTGATGGGCAGTCCAGCGTCCAGCGCGTAGCGCATCGCCTCGCGAGACTCTGGCAGCGCGTCAAACCACGGGTGCGCCGTGTCCAAGAGCGATGGATCGGCGACGACCGCCGCTACGAGCCGGGGTGGCGCTTGGACGACGACGACGCTCGGCCGAACCCGCTCCAGCAGCGACCTCACCCGAGCGAGAGGATACTCCTCGCTCTCGAGATGGCGGGCGTGCAGTGCCGGAACAAACACAACCTCGGTTCTGCCGAGGGAGCGAGTGGTCGGTCCGTAGTTGGGAGCCCGGCATGCGCAAAACGTCAGTAGCAGCGCCGCGATGCAGACGTGTCGTGAGCTGGAGCGAGTTCCAGTGAGGCTGGTACACTCTCTCGTCGTGCTTCGCGGGCCCTGCGTTGCTCGTCGTCCAAATGCCGCTGGCATTCCTTCCTCCTCCCGCCTTGGTCTCACAAAGCCTACCTTCCCCCTCAACCTTTCTGAATCCTAGTCGCGCAGAATGCGGCGGGCTGTTGCGACAAGGGAAAGTGGTTCGAGTGGTTTGACCAAAAAACCGTCCGCCCCAAGAGATTGCAAGAGGCGCCAGTCCGTCGCCCCGCCAGCAGCGGTCACGACGAGGATACGGAGTTTTCCGTGCTCGCTTTTTGCGCGAATCGCCGCCGTCAATTCTACGCCGTTGAGGCCAGGCATGTCGAGGTCGATGACCGCGAGGTCGCTCTTGACGAGGTCGAGTTCTCGGAGCGCGGACTCCCCGTCTCCTACGACGACGGTCTCGCCTCCCGGGAATGCATACTCGAGAATCGCTTTGGCGATACAGCGAAATGCTTCATCGTCGTCTGCGATGACGATGCGGTAGCCCGGCATCGAAAGGCGCAGCTCCTCTCTGGCGTTCATCAGCTCATACGCGAACTCCCCGGCGGTAGCCTGACGCTCTTCGGGGTTGCGTGAGATCGCGAGGAGGATGGCTTCGTCGAAGGCCGCTGAGAGGTCAGGGCGATACGTGGAGGGAGGCAGCGCTGTGGACCCTGAACGATGCTCGGCTTTGTACTCATCGAGGGTCTCGATATCGTAGGGCAAGCGGCCGGTGAGCATCTCGTAGGTCATCACTCCGAGGGAATAGACATCGGCGCGCCCATCGATGACCTCGTTCGACATGAACTCTGGAGGCAAGTACGAGGGAGTGCCGACGATGAGGCCGGTCTCGTCCGCTGTACCGAGTCTTCGAACGAGACCAAAGTCCGCCAACGCAATTCGATGGGAATGCCCAATGAGAACGTTTCCTGGTTTGACGTCTGCGTGAACCGCGCCGGTTTTATGGATCGCGTCGAGGCCGCGGCCGACCTGCTCGATGATGCCCAGGACAATATCGATGGAGGCTTCGCCCTCCCGGCGTTGGTCCATCCAGTCCGCGAGGTTTGTCCCTGGGACGTACTCCATGACGAAGTAAGGAATGGTCTCGTGTTCTCCCCGCGCGAAGATCTGGACAACGTTTTCGTGTCGGACCCGAGCCATCGCTTGAGCCTCGGCGACGAAGCGCTCGCGAATAAGAGGGCGACCCAGGAGGCCCTTCGCGACGAGCTTGATCGCCACGTCTCGCTTGAGTCGATGGTCGTGGGCGAGAAGAACCACGCCCATACCGCCCTCTCCAATGATTCGCTGAACCTGGTAGGCCCCGTCGATCATTGGAGGGTTCGAGTCATCGGATGCTCGTTCGCTCTCGCTTGCCAAAACTGACTTACCCACGGTCTTCTAAGGACGACTCTCCGCAGCCCCTATTCAACCCCCATCGTGCAATACATGAGTGTTCTACTCAAGAAAGAGTCGACGAGAAGAGCCACGGTCATCGCTCATTCAAGCTAACCTCTTTGGGGATGTCCCTCGACGACCTCAACGCCAAGCTCGCGGAGCTGCGCCAAAGCTTGGAGCGGGGATTGGCCGATCGTGTGCGGGTCTTCGATGGCGCCGATTTGGCGACGATTCGACGGGAAGCCCACAAACTCCGCGGCGGCTTTCCCCACCAAAGACGTCTCACAGAGCTCGCTGCGCAGGTGGAGGAGCTAGCCGGGCAAGGGGAGGAAGAGCTCGCACGCCATGCGGCGGTGAGTCTTTGCGAGGAAGCACGGCGGATTGCCCGGGCTTCGAAGTCGCCTGTGCCCGTCGAGTCTTTTCCGAGCGAGACCGGTCGACCTCGTCGAATCCTGGTGGTGGATGACGACGACGCCATTCGGCGGCTGACCATGCTGAGCTTGTCGCGTCTTGGAGGCCATGAGGTTCGAGGAGCGGACGGAACCCGTGGTGTCCTCGAGCAGGCGCGGGCGGGCCTCTTCGACCTCATCATCGCCGACGCGATGATGCCCGGGGTCGGGGGCGTCGAGCTGGCTCTTTGCCTTCGTGAAGAGGCTCCCGCTCTACCCATTGTCGTCCTGAGCGCCGCGGCGCCGGAGGAGCTGGGGGCGTCAGAGCATGGGCTCACCTGGTGGCGAAAGCCAATCTCGCCTCATGAGCTGGTTCGGCGGGTCACAGCGCTGCTGGCGTAGAACGGCCGAATCGGCTGCGCCGGAGTGCAGATCCTGCAGCCGCGTCTGCGCTTTCAGCCGGCGGCGCAAACGATGCCGGGCGTCAGGCACCTCATGGCAGGCGTAGATTCTCGGCACGGAGTTTGAAAAGAGCCTGACGAGAGCCATGAGCAACGAGGACATGAGGAAAGGGACGTTCGGGGAGATGTGCTCCCAGGGCCTCCCATGGCACTATCGAATGCTGATGCCGGACGTCGCCCGCGGATTCACTGGTCTCGAACGCTCGCGGTGGTTGGGTCGGTGAAGCCGAGCGACACAAAGTTCGTTGGGCTTCTCTCTTTACTGGCGGGTGCGGCGGCGCTGGCCCTCGTCGCGAGCCAGGTCTTCACACAGCTCGGGTTGCGGCGTGCGATGGACGCCGCGGACCATCGTGAGGCCGAACAGTTCTTTGAGGCGCTCCGCGGGCTCGGTCCACGACCGCTGAGTGACGAGGCACTCGCGCTCTTCTTGGCGGAGCATCACGAGGAAGGGCTTCGTTACGTAAGGCTCGGGCGTCCTTGGGACGGCGACTTCTCCGCCGGCGAAGCCCAGCTTAGTAGCGAGGGGCGCCATGGTCTTCAGCGCGGTGGGGGTCTCGTTCGTGCCTATCGAACACCGCCACATCCTCCGGGAGACCGACCTGGGCCAAGACCTGGGAAGCGACCCGGCAAACGGCCCCCTCGACGTGCTGAACACACGGAGGTCATCGAGTTCGTGCCAACGCTCGGTCCCGAGCTGCAGCGGGATGCTCGCTTGGGCCTAGGCGCTTCGGGCTTCGCCGTGGTTCTCTTCGTTCTATTGGCTCTTACGATGCGGCAGATGCTCCGCCAACGCGCCGAGGCACTCCACGCCGCGGAAGACGCGCGCCGCCTCGCTGTCCTCGGCGAGATGACCGCGGTGCTCGCTCACGAGATCCGCAATCCCCTGGCGTCGCTGAAGGGTCACGCGCAGCTCCTCGTCGAAATGCTCGACGGCGCCCAACGAAGGAAAGCGGACAAAGTCGTCGCCGAGGCGTGGCGCCTTGAAGAGCTCACACGTCATCTGCTCGATTTTGTGCGCAGCCCGGAGCTGAAGCGAGAGCGAACGGACCTCGCGCAACTTGCGCGCGAAGTGGGCGAGAGCATCGAGGGGGAGTTTCAGACACGCGGCGAAGCGAGCGCGTGCGTCGATGCGGCGAGGGTTCGCCAGGCGCTCACCAATATCGCGAGCAACGCAGCAGCGGCCGGCGGCCCCGTAGAGCTTGTCGTGCAAAGCGAGGGCGCGTTGGCTTCGATCCAGGTGCTGGACCAAGGGCCAGGGCTCGATGGCACGCTGGAAGAGCTCTGCGAGCCTTTCTACACGACCCGAACGCGCGGCACGGGCCTGGGGCTCTCCATCGCGAAGCGCATCATCGATCAGCACGGAGGCGAATTGCGTGCTCAGAGCCGCCCTGAAGGCGGCGCCTGTTTTACGATTGAGCTGCCCCGGGAGGCGACGTCATGAGTGTTGTATTGGTCGTGGACGATGAAGAAGGCGTCCGCAGCTTTGTCGCCGAGGCGTTGTCGGGTGTGGGGCATAACGTCATCTGCGCAGCGGACGGCGCCGAAGCCGTGGAGGAACTCAAGCGCACGAAGTGCGATGTGGTTCTGACGGACCTGAAGATGCCGCGGATCGACGGTATGGAGCTCCTTAAGCAAGCTCGAGAGATTCAACCCGACGCGGCGCTCATCATGTTGACGGCGCACGGCGATGTCGGCGCGGCGGTTAAGGCAATGCGGCTTGGCGCCTACGACTTCTTGGAGAAGCCTATCGGAAGCTTGGCGGAACTCCGTCAGGTGGTGGCTCAGGCCATCGAACATAGCGCGCTGATTCGGCCCGTCGCGAGTCGCTCGTGGCAGACGGAGTCCAAGGAGATGGTGAGCGTCGTAGATGCCATGGAGCGCGTCGCAAAAACCGACGCTACGGTATTGCTCAGCGGCGAAAGCGGGACAGGAAAAGAAGTCGCCGCACGTCATCTGCATGGCCAAAGCCGCCGCGCTTCCCAGCCCTTCGTCGCCATCAACTGCGCGGCGCTCTCGTCTCACCTCGTGGAGAGCGAGCTCTTTGGGCACGAAAAGGGCGCCTTCACCGGCGCGGATGCACGGCGCCGCGGACGCATTGAAATCGCCGACGGCGGAACGTTCTTCCTCGATGAGGTCGGCGAACTTGAGCCCAAATTGCAGGCCAAGCTTTTGCGTGTCTTGCAGGAGAAGACCTTTGAGCGCGTTGGCGGAACACAGACGCTTCGGGCAAATGTACGCTGGGTCGCTGCCACCAATCGCGATCTGCACGCGATGATCGAGGAGGGCTCGTTTCGCCAAGACCTCTACCATCGCCTCGCCGTCTTCCCGATCCGCTTGCCGCCGCTCCGAAAGCGCCGAGACGATATCCCCCAGCTCGCCCAGGAGCTCCTCCACGCGGTGGCCAAGGAGCTAGACCGAGAAGGGCTCTCTCTCGCCGACGGCGCCCTCTCACGTTTGGCCAAGGCGGACTGGCCGGGGAATATTCGCGAGCTCCGCAATACTCTGGAGCGCGCCGCGATCCTCTCCGACGGGCCCGTGCTTCGTGCCGCCGATATCCGCTTCGACTCGCCGCCCTCGGCGGCGGGCGAGTTTGACGGAACCCTCGCGGACATGGAAAAGCGCGCCATCGCCGATGCGCTCAGCAGCAGCGGCGGGAACCGAAAGGCAGCCGCCGAGAAGCTCGGCATCGGTGTCCGCACCCTCTACGACAAACTACGCCGATACGAGCTGGGCTGACCTCGCGCCCCTTGTTTTCGCCTCGGGCTTCTTCCGCTAGTTCTTCACGAAGCGTTTGCCTTCGGTGCTCTCGCCGACGAACTTGCGGAGCCACTCGTTGATGGCGTGGCCTTCGGCGAAGGTCTTGACCATGCGCTCCGCGAGCTCCGGTCCGTGCATCCAAGTGCCGGCCTTGAACCTGCGTGATGTTGTGAGCCCCTTGTGACGCAGCAAAGTGATGCGCGGGTGGTCTTTTGCGTATCCGCGCGGAGCGGTCTTGAGGGCCGAACCACCGACTTCGAGGCCCGCCTTCTCTGCCTTCGCCACGAGCTTCTCAAGCTGTTTTCCGCTCTTGTCGTCGTCGATGGCTTCGTAGAAACGCGCGAGCTGGTCCTTCGCCATCATGTGGCAACCAGACGCGGCGAACATGTGGTCCGACTCGATGTGAAGGTAGTGCACGATGCCTTTGCGCTCGAAGACAGCGGAGGCGTGGGTCTTGTACGGCGTCTTGTCTTTGCTGAAGCGCACGTCGCGGTGAATACGAAAGTTCTTTCCGTTGCCGTAGGCTTTCTCGCCCTCTTCCACAACGGTCTTGAGGTGCGCGAGGACGTGCTCCTCGTAGCGCGCCTTGTTGGCCATGAACCATTCGCGTTTGTTGTTCTTCCTAAGCTCCTTGAGGAATTTCAAACCTTCCTTCGGGAAGCCCTGGAAGGCCTTGAATGTAGGAGTCTTTTTGCGTGCAGCCATGGGCGGCATCCTCGCACGCCGCGCAAATACTGAAAACTTCGATTCTCAAGCCTCCCGCGCTACCTTCCCGGCGATGGGCACCCCTTCACGTATCCAGCTCGAGGGCGGCGAAGAGTCGCTGCTTTCGCCGAGCAAAGGGCCTTGGTGGGAGACCCTCGATCCGCGTTTTTCAAAGCGACCCGAGCGCTTTGCCCTCGAAGGCGGCGACCGGGTTCGAGTGGGCGCCACGGCAGGCTCGGACGTGGTCCTTCGCTCCGCCGCCGCCAGCCTCGTCGGCGGCTTGGCGCTGCCCCTCGGCTACGGGCCACGTGCTCTCAAGAAGTCCTTCGACGACCTCGACTTCTATCTGCCCATGGCGGAGTCCGGCGACCCCTCTCGCTTCTTCAAAGAGCCTCCGAAGGGCGTTCGGGTTCGAGCATCCAAAGCGAACTGGTACCCGCGCTTCGATCCCGATGACGGAGTCTGCGAGACGCTCACCTTCGACAGCCCCTTCATGCCCGCGAACCCGCGGCTGCACCGAAGCTACTTGAAGAACAAGAACAACCGCGTCGCCCACGCACGTTACTGGCGTCACGGTGGTGACAAACCCAGGCCCACCCTCGTCGCGGTTCATGGCTTCGCCGCAGACCTCTACGTTCTCAACGAGTGGTACTTCGCGCTGCCCTGGTTCTACCGAATGGGCTGCGACGTCGCGCTCTTTACGCTCCCTTTTCACGGCTCTCGTCAGGGCCGGGCTTCACCTTTCAGTGGCCACGGCTATTTCGCCGGCGGCCCGTCCCACATCAACGAGGCCGTCGCCCAGTCCGTGATGGACTTTCGAATCTTGTTGCGCTGGCTCATGGAGGAGCGCGGCGCGCCTGCCGTCGGAGTCGCCGGCGTAAGCCTAGGTGGTTTCACCAGTTCCATTTTGGCTGCCGTCGAAGACAAGCTGGCGTTCTCCATCCCCAACGTTCCCGTCATTTCGCTGCCGGACCTCGTCGACGAGTGGGAGCCCATCGGTGCCACCTTGCGCATGGGCCTGCGACTCACTCGCAAGGACATGATCGACGCGCGTCGCCTCATCGCGGTCAGCTGCCCCCTTACCTACAAGGCGCTCTTGCCCCACGACCGCCGCATGATCGTCGGCGGCGTTGGTGACCGTCTGGCGCCGCCCAAACACTCGCGGGTCTTGTGGGAGCATTGGGATCGCTGCGCTCTTCACTGGTTCCCGGGCAGCCACCTCGTCCATTTGGACCGTGGCCAATACCTCGACGCGATGGCGCGATTTCTGCGACGCGTCGATTTCCTGCCCGACGCCTGAACGCTTCGCTGGGTTCCTGCTGGCTTGTTCGTTCGCGCTCCCCAATTGGTGCGTCGGTGGTCAGTTTCGTGTCCACACGGACACGCGCTTGCGAGCACAACGCAATAAACACCGAGGATCAGCGCATGGCACGTCTGCTGCTTTGTGTTGGGGCCATGGAGAACGCAATCATGAATCCCCTCAATCTTCGTCTCATGACCTCCCACGCACTCGCGATGGCGGTGGCTGCACTTTTGGCCCTCGCCCTCGGTGGCTGCGGCAGCGAAAGCGGTGAACACGCGACGTCGGTGACGCCGGAAGTCGCCGCGGGTTCTCACGAGAGCGTGCCGCCCTTGGTGAGCAACACCATCGACCTCGACGAGCCCGAGGTCGCCCCCGCCGTTCAGGAACCTGTTGTTCCGGAGCCCGCCGTTCGGGAGCCCGTCGCTGAGGCGGCGGCCGCGGACATCGAGGTGCGCCGAATCATCGCGACTACCGGCATCGAAAACCGTGAGCCCGTCGAAGCTCGGGAGCGCTTTGATGTCGGCGAGCTCGAGCACAACGGCCGCGTCTACGCCTTCTTCGATGTGCGCAATGAGTCCGATGCCGCCGCTCATGTGAACGCTGTCTTCGTTAGCCCCAGCGGTCGCGCTCACGGCCAGGTGGAGCTGACTATCCCCGCGAACGCTCGCCGCTGGCGAACGTGGGCTTACACCCGAGCCCTCGCCACCGGTACCTGGGACATCGAGCTACGCGCCGCCGACGGAACGGTGCTCTCGGAGACTCGCTTTGAAGTTCAGGACTAGAACGTAATATTGCGCGGGTCGGCGAAACGCTCGCCTCGTTCCAGAGCATCGATGCTCTTCATGTCGACGTCTTCGAGTTCAAACTCGAAGACGTCGGCGTTTGCGCGAATGCGCCCTTCGTTGGTGGACTTGGGGATCGTGACGAACCCCTTCTGCAGCGCCCAGCGAATCACCACCTGAGCGGCCGAGCGTCCGTGCTTGTCGCCAACCTTCGCGAAGAGTGGCTCGTCTTTGAACTTGCCTTGAATGAGCGGGCTCCAGCCTTGAACGACGACACCGAGGGACTCGCACTGGGCGACAACATCGCGCTGCTGCAGGTACGGGTGTAGCTCGATTTGGTTTACCGCTGGCGTGGCGCCGCCCTTGATGAGCTCCTCCATGTGCTCCGTCATGAAGTTGCTCACTCCGATGGAGCGACAGAGGCCTTCCTCGCGCATCTTCTGAAGCTCGTTCCACGCCTCGATGCGGCCGTCCACGGGCCAGTGCAGGAGGTAGAGGTCGACGTAGTCGAGGCCGAGCTTCTCTAGACTTGTTTGAAGTCCTTCGCGTGCTTTCCCTTGTCGAATGTCGTCGTTCCAGAGCTTCGTCGTGACCCAGATGTCTTCGCGCGGGACCTTCGCGTCGCGGAGCGCCTGGCCGACGCCTTCTTCATTTTGGTAGATGGCCGCCGTGTCGATGTGGCGGTAGCCCGCCTCGAGCGCCCAGCGAACGGCGTTGACCTCGTCGCCATCGCGTGACTGCCAAACTCCTAGGCCGAGCATTGGAAACTCACGTCCGTCGTGGAGCGTGCGCGTAGATTGTAGAGAGAGACTCATGGGCCACCACCTAAGGCGACCCATGGGAACGTCAACACCTAAGAAGATGGGCTAGTGAAGCTCGACGAGCGTCGGCGCCACGCTCGTTTGAACCGTGAGCTCAATCGTACGTGGAAGCGCCGCGCAACGGGCCCGAAGGCTTGGTTGCTGCATTCGAACGTGAAGCGTAGTGCCGTCGAGGCTGGTCCAGAGCGGCAAGGGCTCCTGAGCGCCACAAGGGTCCGGGACCGTCACACGAATGGTCGCGAGCTGCGTCTGCGCATCCCATTCGATGGTGGTCTCGGTGGCTTCCCGGTTGGGCTCACCTTGGTCCGTGTACAGGGAGGAGAGGAGCGTTCCGGGAAGGGCCGAGGCCTGCAGGCTTCCCTCGACGGTGGCATGCGCGAGGACGTCGCCGGCGCCGAAGGCAACTCCATAGCGACCCGCGGGGAGCGCTCCCACGTGCGCCACGGCGGAGTAGCGCATCATGCAGTGCGCGTTGATAGCGCTGGGTCGTTGGTGCAGTCGAATCACGGAAGCTTCGCCATCGGTTTCAAGTCGCGCGAAGAACGAAGGCGCCGCGCTGCACAGTCCGCCGAGGTTGCTGGCGGTGATGGACACGACGCCGTTGGCGTGCGCGACGAGCTGCAGTTCCGTCGTGGAAGGCTCTCCCTGCGCCACGGCCTCGAGCAACTCTGGGCGCTCCTGGACGTCGCCCATCACCACTGGAAGCGCGACGCCCGCCGAGGGGATCGCGATGGCCTCCGCCCGCTCGCTTGGCAGAGGAGGTGCTGCGAGCGCTTCGGCGCTTGGCGCTTCGGCGCTTGGCGCTTCGCTCGACTCGGCGGACGGCGCGTGGTGATCCAGCGCGTCGTCACACCCGATGAGGAGCGAGAGTAGGGGGAGAAGAAAGGAAAGGCTGTTGCTCAAGAGGGTCATTGGGTGCTCCGTTGTGTGGAGATGGGACCCCTGTCTCTCACATATCATTGGCTCTTTTGTTTCGTGGCAAACGTCTTTCTTCGCTCGCGTGGACGCCTGCAGGGTCGCGAGCAACGCGCCGATACCAAGAAAAGATGAACTTTCTTTTTGGCGCGACGGCGTGTCACAAGAAGTGAACGCTCGTTCTCGAGTTTCTCTGTGGCTCCGCTCGTTTCCTTCGTTTTGCATTGGAGCGACGATGCGTTTCGAGAAGGCCCCGGCGAGCCTTGTGACCGGGTGTTCGCAGTGACGCGGACGCCTCCGCCGACGATCGCAACGCGCGATGAATAGGCCGTGCGACGCCGCGTCGGAGCGCCGCGCGATTCAGCGCGTGAAGCAAAGTGGGGTTCCTATGCGAAGTGCGATCTGGTTGTCTGTCCTGTGTCTATCTCTTGGCGCGTGCGGTGCAGTAAACCGTCAGATTATTCTTGAAGAGCGTGAGGACCCGGGAGACATGATGGCGGCGATTCACGCTGCATGCGTGGCGCGTGGCTTCGACGCACGCCTCCGCGAAGAACGGCAGGTGAGCTTCCACCTCGATCGCGAACTCGGAACACGCCTCTTCTTTCAAGCAAAACGACGGGGCGTTGTGCTCGTGGTTCGCGCCGCTGGCGGAGAAGAAGTGGCTCCGGAGCAGACCGAATCGGAGCTTCAACGCGCCGAAGTCCTCGGGCGGGAGATCATGCGCGAGGCGCATGTCGTCTATGCACGCATGCAGCAGGAAGAAGCTGAACGGGAGCGCGCCGAGGCCATCGAGGACGAGCGCCGGGCGCAGCAACGCGCTCAGGACCGCGAAGCGAATCAAGCCAACCAGGCGCGCCTTCGCGATTTCATGGAAGGAAACCGTCGCCGAAACGAGGCCAACAGAGTCGGCTTCGACGCCGAGCCCGAGCCGACGACGCAGCCCGCCGCGGTGGACCACGCGGGCGGAGGGTCAAGCCGGTCGAGTGGTGGCTCGAGCGCTCGATGCTGCATCAACGGCGCCTACTACGAGTGCCCGAACGCCGCGGCGCTCGACCAGTGCGCTGGTCGCTTCGCCCGCTGCGTGAGCGCTTGCGGCATGAGCTGCATGGAAGAGTGCCTTCAAAGCGACCCGCCGGACCCTTCCTCGTGCACGCGGGTCACGGGCCGCGACGGCGAGTGTTCCTAGGTTGGGGAACAGCTGGTGTCCCTCGAGTTCGACGCGGTACGCTGGTCGTAAGCGACACCGTGACGGATCACGACCCGGACTTCCTCGAGGAGCATGTGCTCCGAGAGCCGTGATTCCCTCGCTGGCGGTGCGAAAACCCCGGCTGCCTTCAACGTTGCGCCAGAGGAGTTCCGCCGCATCGTTGAAACGACCGGCGAGGATCCCGATGCGTGGTCCGAGATCTTCGCCTGGGTCGACTAGCGAAATCAGAGTCGTGGTGCGGAGCAGCCGCTTCCGATGCCGCTCGGCATCGTCAATGTGAAGGAGGTCTGGCCGACATAGGACTCGGGGCCGATCTCGCAGGTCTCCACGGAGCCATCCACGACGAAGCTAAAGATCCGCGTGATCTCTGCGTTCGCCGAACAGCCACTTCCCATGATGAGAGCTCGCGTGCTGGTGGTTCGGAAGTTCCCCGATTCAAGGATGACGGGCGCGGACGTTTCGTTTTCATAGATTTGACGGACGCGCACGCGAGCACTGCGAAGAGACCCGGAGAAATCCAAGGCCGACCCGTCGAATATGTAGCGTTCGTCGTCCCCAAAACATGAGCACCGTTCGCCGCCCGTCGAGACCGAAGAACACTCCGCCGGCGCTGTGCAGGGCCCGCCCGTTCCGCAGGACGCGCCAACGCACGAGCCGCCCTCGCACGATTCGCTCCCACTGCATCGGCCACACGAGCCTCCACACCCGTCGCTTCCGCAATCACGACCTGAGCAGCTCGGGACACAGTTCGCGACGCATGAGCCGCTATCGCTGCACGACTCTCGGCTGCCGCAGCGGCCACACGAGCCTCCGCAACCGTCGCTTCCGCATTCACGACCCGAGCAGTCCGGGGTGCACACGCCGACGCAAGAACCGTCTGCGCAGTTCTCTCCACCGCCGCATGTGCCGCAGGTCCCGCCGCAGCCGTCCGCTCCGCACTCGCGTCCGCTGCATCGCGGCGCACACCCGGAAACGCAGCGCCCCTCGGAGCAAGCTTCTCCAACCCCGCAGGTCCCGCAGCTGCCGCCACATCCGTTGTCGCCACAGACAGCGTCGCCGCAGCTTGGGGCGCAGTCCACGCAGTCGAGGTCGTCGACGCAACCCGGATCCGGGCAGATGCCATCTGGGATGTCGTCGCAGTAACAGCCAGCCTCGAGGCCGTCGCTCTCGTCCAAACAAACCGCACCCGGCGCGCAATCTGCGTTTTGCGCGAAGACACCGTCCAAACAGAAAACAGCCGTCTGATCGCCCGTGCAGAACATTTGACCGTCGGGAACGCTGCCGCAGTCACACCATGTGAAAGGACTCCCGTCTTCTTCCGCTTCGAAGTCGGCGCAGCTGCCCCCGTGGGAGGAACAATCGACCACGACGTCGCCCTCGCAGCTCACGGCGATGTTGTCCTCGCAGGTGGCGAAATCGCAAGTTGGAGTACCCGCTTCACATGTGAAAGTTGTCCGATCGCAGACGAGACCTGCGGGGCAGTCATCGTCGATCATGCACGACATCAGAGGCCCACTATCTGGCCTCGGTTCGCCAACGTCAGCCTGACCCGAGGCGTCATGCGGTACCGAGGCGTCCATGAGAGCGTCGTCGTCACCGCAGGCGAGGGCACCGCAGGCGAGGGAAAGCACCAAGAGGGGGACTACCGGGATTGAGAAGTTCATCCCCGCCGACTAGTGGCGCCGCGGAGGCTGAACAAGTCAGTGTTCTAATACGTCGTATGGCGCGACGACGATACTCGAGCTGAACGAATCGGAGGAGAGAGCCCGCTCACGACGTCTGAGTTTTCACCAACCTGCTAGAGCTGGCCCGCCGTGAAGGTGTCGCACTGGCTCGCGTCTCCGGAGGAGAAACCTTGGCGGAACCAGCGCACGCGCTGCTCGGATGATCCGTGGGTCCAGCTCTCGGGGGAGACCGCGCCACCGGAGCGTCGCTGAAGCGTGTCGTCGCCGATGGCGGCAGCGGCGCGCAGTCCTTCTTCGATGTCGCCGGGTTCGAGGAGCTGCCGCTCGCGGTGCGCATGATGTGCCCATACGCCGGCGAAGCAGTCCGCTTGGAGTTCTTGGCGCACGGAGAGTTGGTTGCCTTCTTCTCGAGAGACGCGGCGCCGCTGAGAATGAACACGGTCGCTGATGCCCATCAGTTTCTGAACGTGGTGGCCAACCTCGTGGGCGATGACATACGCCTGGGCGAAGTCTCCGGGAGCGCCGAAACGTCGGTCGAGGTCGTCGAAGAATGAGAGGTCGATGTAGACCTTGAGATCACCCGGGCAGTAGAAGGGGCCGACGGCTGCGGTGTTACGTCCGCACGCAGAGTCGACGCTGCCGCGAAAGAGCACAAGCTGTGGCACGCGATAGCTCCGTCCCTGGGCCCGGAACAGCTGAGCCCAGACATCTTCGGTGTCGGCGAGGACGACGGTGGCGAAATCGGCGAGCTCGTCTTGTTCGGGGCTCGGCGCTGGACTTGCACCGGACGAAGCGCTCCCGCCGCTTCCGCCGCTGCTGCCGCTGCCCGCGACGGCCTGGAGCAGCGAGGATGGGTCCTTGCCCATGAGCGCCATGCCCACCGCGATGACCACGACGACGAGCATGCCGCCGCCGCCGAGCTTGATACCGCGTCCTCCTCGACCGCCGCCGCCGCCGCTACCTCCCTGAGCTCGTCGGTCGTCTACGTTCGAGCTTCGTCGTCCTTGTTGCCAGCGCATGCAACGCGTCTATCAGGTTGCTCGCGTGGGTGCTACACGCGGCGGAGTTCGCACAGGATAGCGAAGTGATCCGAGGGAAAGAGCCGACGATCCGGCGTCACCGGTGTGTCCCCCACGATCTCGATGCTCTCTCCGCGCCAGCTCTCGGAGCGCAGGAGCACGCGGTCGAGTCGCCGACTTCCTTCGCCCACGAAGGAGCTAACCCGGGCCATTTCGCTCCGTTCAATGTCCCAGGTGTAGCCCACCTCGCCGGGATGAAGGGCGTTCCAGACGTCGACGTAGGTAGCGTCCAGGTGCGACGTGTCCGGCTCTTCGCCTTCGCCGAAGTTGAGGTCGCCGCACAGAACACGCGTGGCGCTCGTCCGCCGGTTGAGCGCACCAAAGATCGCGTCGAGCTGAAGGGCGCGCGTCGGCCCGTCTTCGAGGAAGCTCTCCATGTGCGTCGTCGCAAGAGCGATGGACTCGTCGTCGCCGACATCGACGTCCACCACGAGCGCCGTCCGCTGTTGCCGTCCGCGTAGGTTCACGGAGTACGGATTCGTCACGGGGATCTTGGACAGGAACGCTTGGCCACCACGGTCTGCGCCGCGTCCGGCGACTTCGCAGAACGAGTACTCCCGCGTCCACGCTTCGCGCTCCGCCGCCTCGAGAAACCATGGCGCAACTTCTTGAAGCGCGATGACATCGGCGCGGGCGTCGCGCATCTCTTGAAAGAGCGGTGGCAGTCTTTGGTCAAGGTGAACGGGGTCCGCCAAGACGTTGTAGCTCAGAAGGCGCAGCGAGTTTTGCTGCGGCCGGTTCGAAGTGCGCGCGCTCGCCGCCGAACTCGGATGTGTGTTCGCGGGCGCCGACTCCGAGCCGCAGGCGAACAGTCCAAGGGTGCTGGCGAGGAAGGAACGGCGACGCACGGGGTTAGGTTAGCACGCAGAACCGCCGCCGAGATTCACCCTACGGGAATACTCGTCCGCGGGAATACTCGTCGCGGTTCCGTTGTCTCTCGTGAGGTTCCGGTAAGCGTTCGCGTAAGCCCAGTCCACAAGACACCATGAAGACGACGGTTTGACTCTGCTTTGTTTGCGTGTCTTGCGTCGGCCTGGGGTACTGGGCGACGGCAGCCTCGGCCAGACAGCACAACGCTCTCGTTCACTGCTCCCCGGCAACCGCTAGCGTGTGGTTCGACATTGGCGGCATTGGCCAACTCAATCCGTACAGCCGCGCAAGAGGTTCTTTTGAGAGCGTTCAGGAGTTCGCCAGTTCCTGCGGAGTCGAACTCGAAGACCTTCTCTCCTCCGAGTACCCCGTGCCCAACTTCAACGTCTTATTGCCCGACGCCGAGGATTGGCACGGAGCGCCCGTCCTGTATCGCACGGAAGACCATGGCGACTGGTACCGAGGGTTCGTTGTCCGGACCACGAGCTCCGGCGTCGAGGTGTTGTCGGGCGGCGGCATCATGTAACAGTAGTCGCTCGATGAAGACGGTGGCGAAGTACGACGATTCTACGTGGCACTCAGGAGGTGAGTTCCCCGCTGACAAGCCGGCCCGGAACGGTGGAACGCACATCGCGCTCTTTCTACGCTGGTGCATGCTCCGAGGGCTCGTGGCCGAACGACATCGATCGAAGCCAGCAGCGCAGCTTGCAGCGTCTGGCGGCGCGTCCGCCGTCGACTATCTGTTCGATGAGTGTGATGGCTGCATCTTGCCCGAAGACCTTAGCGCGCGCGGGAACCGGTTCGCGCAGAGCTATTATCGCGCCCTCTACGACCACGACTGGGTCGACGTATACGACATGCCCCTCTACGGCGACGAGCAGGACCACGACTTCTTCCTCCTCGTCGCGCGACTCGACCAGCGCTTGCTCGAAGCGGACTGCGGACGTCTCCCTGCTTTGAAGAGGCGTCGGCGGTTTTGGCGGCGAGACTAGCCCGGCAGAAAAACACGTGGCCGGCTCCGGACCCTCAGCTATCTCAACGCGGTGAACCCCGACCCCGTCATCGCTGAATGCCGCGCCGTCCTCGAAGAGAACTCGAAGAGCTTCGCCCTCGCGGCACGTCTCCTCGCGCCCGCGCAGCGCGACCACGCCGCGGTGGTGTACGCGTGGTGTCGCCACGTGGACGACACGGTGGATGAAGCGCCGGCGGGGACTCACGCCGCGGCCCTCGCGTCCCTGGAGGAAGAGCTAGGCCGCATTGCATCGGGCGAGCGTAGCGGGAACATCATCGAAGACGCCTTCATGCAAGTGAAGAACGAGTTGCGCATTCCGATGCTCTACGCGGAGGAGCTCGTGGCGGGCATGGCCATGGACGTGGAAGGGCGTCGCTACGAAACACGCGACGACCTGCTCCTCTATTGCCACCGCGTTGCCGGCGTCGTCGGTCTTCTCATGTGTCACGTGTTTGGCGTTCGCGAAGAAGCGGCTCTTGTTCACGCTGTGCACTTGGGGTGGGGCATGCAGCTCACCAATATCTGCCGTGACGTCGCCGAGGACTGGTCCATGGGCCGGCTCTACCTCCCTGCGGATCGCCTCCGCGCGCATGGATTCGTGCATGAAGCGCAGCCCGCAGGTCCGCTTCCGCGGCACCCTGCCTTCGCCGCCGTCGTCCAAGAGATGCTCAACGACGCGGATCTGCTCTACCGCTCAGGAGACCTCGGGCTACGTTCTCTGCCGCCGCGAAGCGCCCTCGCCGTGGACGTCGCACGCCGCGTCTACTCCGCCATCGGCGACCGACTCGTGGCTCGCGGATACAGCGTTTATCAAGGTCGCGCGTTCGTCTCCACGCCTCGCAAGCTCACCCACGTCGCTGGAGCGCTCGTCGCCCGCGCTGTGGAGGCGCCGTCGCGTGCCTTCTCGCGTGTCGTCTCCGGCGAGGGGTTTGACGCTCCTCGCGGAAGCGTCACGTTTGAAACTTCCCTCGCTGCGTTTCCCGTCGTGTGAGGTCCGTTTCGCTTCGCGCTAGCGCTCCCCGACAACTCGGTCCAGGCTCCGGCGAGAGGTTTTAGAGGAGAAGTTATGTACAAGAAGATCGCGTTCATTTGTGTCATCGCCGCGGGCTGCGGCTCATCCGAAACCGCGGAGCACTCGGAGCATTCGGGTGGAGAGCACCACTCCGGCGGCCATGAACACCACGGCCAAGAGCACGGCGAGCACCACGGTGGAGAGCACCATGATGACCAGCACGAGCACGCCAACGGAGAAGGTCATGAGCATGGCGCCGAGCACAGCGGCCACCGCGGGCCGCCGGAAGTTCTGGTTCCTTACCATGACGTCTTGGCGCCGATCTGGCACAGCGAAGCCGGTCAAGTCCGTGCAGACCTCGCTTGCGCGGGAGTCACGGACCTCATCGCCCAGGGCGAGGCACTCGCCGCGGCACCAGCGCCATCGGAGCACCCTGACTGGGCCTCGGAAGTGGGCTTGATCGGCACCGATGCCCAGGGGCTTGCGATGACTTGCGGGAACGAAGCATCCACCGTGGAGGAGAAGGAAGCATCTCTCAACGTGCTCCACGACCGATTCCACAGCCTGATGGAGATGGCCCGACAGTGAGCTGCGGACAGCGCCAGTACGGCGGCATCGATCGCGGCGAGTTCGATACGTTGATGGCGAAGCTTCGCGAAGAAGACATCGAGGTGCCCATGGGTGACCGCGGGGAGATCAGCGGGCCCTACGGCATCGAAGGGAAGTACGAGTACCGAGAGGGCGCCCGGACTCTGAAGATCGAGATCACGGACAAAAAGTTCTGGGTCCCCTGTCGCCGAATCTGGGAAGTCATCGATGAAGCCGTGACGCCACACACGAAGTAACCGGGGCGTGAAGGCGCGGATGGGCGAAGTGGCCTATTCGTCGCCCTCGCCAAGAGCTTGGTACGAACGGCTGGACATCCCAGGTCGGGTCTTTAACGCTCCGGCCATGGCCGAACGAATGAAGATCCGCGAGCTCCTGAGTGAGAGCGCCATTGGGCAAAACGTTGAAATCTGTGGCTGGGTGCGCAGCGCGCGAAAGTCCGGCGCGGGGCTCTGCTTCGTGGTGGTTCACGACGGCACGGCCTTCGATGGACTTCAAGCCGTCGTCAAAGAAGGCGCCCCTGGTTTCGAGGTAGCGTCCAAGCTCAGCGCTGGCGCCGCGGTGAGCGTGACGGGCACCATCATTGCCTCTCAGGGCAAGGGCCAAGCGACGGAGATCGAGGTCACCGGACTTGAGCTTCTCGGCGACGTGGAAGACCCGAGCACGTACCCCATGCAGCCCAAGCGTCACTCCATGACGCACCTGCGCGAGCACGCCCATCTTCGCCCGCGCACGAACCTCGTCGGAGCTGTGGCCCGCACGCGACACAGCATCTCCCAGGCGATTCACCGTCAGCTCAGCGAGGATGACTTCTTCTGGGTGCACACGCCCATCATCAGCACGCACGATGCCGAGGGCGCCGGCGAGATGTTCCGCGTGTCTACCCTCGACATGGTCAACCCGCCCAAGAAGGACGGTGCCGTCGACTTTGGTGAAGACTTCTTCGGACAGGAGGCGTTCCTCACGGTGAGCGGCCAGCTCAACGTGGAGCCTTACGCCATGGCGCTCAGCCGCGTCTACACCTTCGGGCCTACCTTCCGCGCGGAGAATTCCAACACGCGTCGCCACCTCGCCGAGTTCTGGATGGTGGAACCAGAGATCGCCTTCGCCGACCTCAGCGACAACATTGACCTCGCGGAGTCGTTCCTCAAGGGGGTCACGCGCCGAGTTCTGGAGGAGCGCAAGGACGACATCGCCTTCTTCAACAAGTTCGTCGACAAGGGGCTGCTCACGCGCCTGAACAAGATGCTCGACACGCCCTTTGTGCGCATGGACTACACGGAGGCAGTGGAGAAACTCATCGCTTCCGGCAAGAAGTTCGAGGTCAAACCCGAGTGGGGAATTGACCTCGGCGCCGAGCACGAGAAGTACCTCACGGACGAAGTCGTGGGCGGCCCCGTCGTGCTGATCAACTATCCGCGTGACATCAAAGCGTTCTACATGCGCCAGAACGACGACGGGAAGACCGTCGCTGCCATGGACGTTCTTGTTCCCGGCATCGGCGAGATCATCGGCGGGAGTCAACGCGAAGAGCGCTTCGACTTGTTGGTCAAGCGCATGGAAGAGATGAAGCTCCCGCGTGAACACTACGAGTGGTACCTGGACCTTCGACGCTACGGCACGGCGCCGCACGCTGGTTTTGGTCTCGGTCTCGAGCGCCTCGTTCAGTACCTCACCGGCGTCGAGAACATTCGCGACGTGATCCCATACCCGCGCGCCGTGGGCAGCGCGGATTTCTAGCGGCTACTCACGCAGGAAGATCGCCGTGCACTCCGGCACACGCGACCACCGGTTTGCACGGATCTTCTCCACCAGGGCGGCGCCGAAGAACGCGCCCATCGTCTCGCAGGCGGCATCGACGTCAGCGAAGGCGTAGTCCGTGCGAACCCATTCGCGCGTGAAGCCTAAGGATTCGAGGTGAGCAAAGTACTCATCGAGGCCCGTGTGCTGTCGCGGAGTCTCGTGTCCGGTTCCGAGTGTCTCGATGACGACAAGGGGCGCGCCGCCGACAACGATTCGCTCCATCTCGGCGATGGCCGTATCGACCTCGGCTTTCCACCCCTCCGGCATCCAGTGACGAAAGTGCCCAAACACCCACCCGGCGAGGGCGATGTCGGAGCAGTCGTCTTCCAAGGGCAGCTTTCGCGCATCCGCCGCGTGAATGTCGACTTTGGCGCTGTGGCCCTCGCGCTGTAGGTGCGTGCGCGCCACCTCGAGCATGGGTTTCGCGCGGTCGACGAGGTGAACGTGAGCTGCGAGGGGCGCGACCCAACGCGCGAGGCGCCCAGTGCCTGCGCCGATGTCCGCGACGCGTTTGTCTTTGAGTGCGACGAGTTCCAGGAGCTTGCTGCGGAGCGTTCCGTCGGCATCCTCGGCGTCGATGAGCGCGTCGTATTCGGCGGCGCGTTCCTCATACATACGCTCTTGGGACTGACTGGTGCTCTTCGTCTCTGCCATGGGAGACGCTAGCACGGAGAGTCAGCTCAGGAGCTGCGCCTCCACCGCTCGCCAGTGCGCCACGTGGGTTGCCCATGAGGGTGGCTCCTTCTTCTGCGTCCCAAAGAGAAACAGGTTGGGAACATCTTCGCGGAGATGTTTGAGCACGTCGACGCGGTCATCGACGAAGTGAGTCGCGCCGATGTCCACGCAGTGCCCGCGCTTCTCGTGGCGTTTGTGACAGAAGCGCAATCGATCCTGTCGAACGCCCGTTATCTCGAAGAAGCGGTGACGCTTCAACCAACGCCGTGAGCGAGCCTGGATGCGCGGACCGCACTTCGAGACCAGCCAGACCTTCCCTTGGAAGGCGTCCACGAGCTTCGTGATGACCTCGAAGGCGTCCGGCGTCGCCGGGGTGTTCATGGCGGCGGTGTCGTCTCCGTCGAGGAAGACCGTGTCCGCTTTTCCGTGCATGTCGGCGGCGCCAATGATGACGCGGCCGATATCGATTCCCAACACTGGGAGCTTGTTCTTTTTGTTGTTCATAGTGGTAACAACGTGCCGCCCAAGAACTCATTGAACCACTATTGATGCTCTATGATGTATAACGAAACGTGATGATAAATGGAGATTGGCTCAACGCGTTCGTGGTGTTTGCCGAAGAGGAGAGCTTCACGGCGGCGGCGCGGCGGCTTCATATTTCACAGCCGGCGCTTCACGTGCAGGTACGAAAACTGGGCGAGCAGGTCGGAGCGCCGCTCTATGCCCGCGACGGCCGTGGTGTGAAGCTGACGGCCCAAGGCGAGATGCTCATGGCGTTTGGCCGCGAACAGAGCGAGCGAACGGAAGAGCTCCTCGGGCGGCTACGTGGCGAAGACCCGGCATTGCCCATTGCGCTCTCCGCGGGGGAGGGCGCCTACCTGTACCTACTAGGCGACGCTTTGCGGCGTTTCAACAGACGCTTCCCGGATCGTCTGCAGCTCTTGAATCATAGTCAGGCTGAGACGTTGGACGCCGTTCGCTCGGGGCGTGCACATGTCGGCGTGACGATGGTGGAAGAGGCGCCGCCGGAGCTCTTCGTGGAGCCGCTGCGGGAAGTCGGCGCGATGCTCGTGGTCCCGAAGAAGCACCGTCTGGCAAAGAGGCGCCGCGTTCGCATCGCGGACCTGGACGGAGAACGTTGGGTTGTTCCTCCGAAGGGCAGAGCTCAACGCGCGATGCTTGTACGGGCGTTCCGGGAGCAAGGCGTCTCCTTGACGACGAGCGTCGAGGCAAGCGGCTGGGAGCTTATTCTCCACTTTGCGAAACTAGGCCTCGGCATCGCCATCGTGAACGAGTTCTGCCGATTGCCCGCGGGCATGGTGGGCATCCCAGTGCCGGAGCTTCCTGCTGTTCCGTACTTCCTTGTGCGTAGCCGGCGAGGGCTCGAACGGCCCTCCCTCGACGTGTTGTGCGAACTAATTCGCAGTAGCGCTGTCCGCTAACGGACGCAGTAGTACCCGATCTGGTCGTTCACGAAATCACAGCGAGCGCCTCGGCGTCCGCAGTCGAGGGAGCGCGGCATGCCATCTTGGCACCAGAAAGCCACGTCACCCCGGCACTCGCCCAGGTAGTCGATGCCTTCGCAGGCGTCGGGCACGCAGTATGCGCCGCCGACGGAGGTGTTGGGCTCGCATGTCTCGTTGCACGCAGCGCAGTCGCGCTCGAGAACGACGCCACGTTCGCACCAGCGAGCCGTGTCGCCATCGCATGTGCCGGTCGTGTCGAGCCCCATGCAGGGGTCCGTGCCGGTGACGCAGCGGTAGCCGTTGGTGGTGGGGTCCCAGCCACAGCGGTCACACTCTTCGCGTTGGATCATGTCGTCTTCGCACCAAAGAGCGACGTTGTTTGAGCAGCGACCTTCCGCCGAGATCGTTCCACAGCTGCCGCCTGCTGGAACACCCGTGGGCCCCGTGAAGCTCTCGATCCAGTCGACGACCAAGTCTGTTCGCGCGTAGTTGTCACGACCCACGCAGCTGCCGTCGCCGCCCGAGAGGTCACCGAACACGCGAACGCTCCCGTCGCCGGCGACGCCCATGACGGGGCCGCCGGAGTCACCAAAGCAGACGCCGCGAACACCTTCGCCGTCGATGGTCAGATCTTGACCACGCAAATCGACCAAGGGCTGTGCCGTGAACTCTCGCTCGCCGGAGCTTCCGTCTTCTTGCTGGCCGTAGCCGGACGCCTCAAGGATTGTCCCGAGCCAGCTGTCGTCGAGGGACTCGACCATGACGGGAATAGGCTGAATCTCCGGCACCGCAGAGGAGGCGGGCTCGGTCACGTGAACCAGGGTCATGTCCGATTGCGGGTGGTCTTCCGCACGGTCGACACTGAAGCAATGCATCGGGGAGTTGGAGAACGTGCCAACGCAGAACTGTCGACCTGGACGGATACCGCAGTGTCTCGCGGTGATGACCCACTCGTCTGTGATGAACGTGCCGGTGCACCCGTTCAGGGAGCCGATCGCGAGGATCTGCCCCGGCGTGAGAGGCAACTCGGTGGGTTCGCTGGTACCAAAGTAGACCAAGGACTGAAGGCGCTGATCGCCGCACATGTCCATTGGACGCGAGCCCGCATCCACGCCGGGCTGTGGTCCAGCGTCAAAGCTGGGGCCGCCGTCGAAGTCGGGACCTGCATCGATTCGGCCGGTGTCGTCGTCTCCGCATGCGCCGATGAGGAGGAGTACGCAGGCGAGTCCGCGTGTGAGTTTTAGCATCGGGCGAAGTCTGTCACACGGAGAGCGCGGAGGCCCACGAATCTTGGTGACTAAAGGGTGTCATCCAAGACGGGTTTCCTACGAAACCCGCCTCGAATCGCTAAGCGAGCTGGGAAAGGTACTCCTGCGCTTCGCCCGATCCGGGGTTCTGATCTGGGTGAAAGTCCCGCTTGAGGTACGTCAGGATGCCCTTGAGGAATACATCGCGCCCGATCTTTTTCTTTGGCGCCTCGAGGGTTTTTGCCGCGCGCAGTTCTGCGCGAATCTCTTCCCAGGTTGCGCCGCGTTGCCTCAGTAGAAGCGCCGTGGCGCGTGCCCACCAGAGGCCGAGGACCGTCGTGGCGACGAAGAGCCCAATCACCCGCGTCGAGTACCGAGGGTCAACCTCTTGAAGGACGTCGAAGGCGACGGCCTTATGTTCGATCTCTTCGGCGGCGTGCCAAAGCAGGAGCTCCCTCATCGCCGGATGCGCACCGTCGAGTGTACGTTCGACGATGGCATGCTCCGCCATGATCGCGGTGAAGTGCTCGGCGGCGGCCGTGGTCGAAAGGCTCCAAACATCCGGCGTCGCCTTCTCGACGGTCCGTGTGAATGTATTGAAGCTCTTGAGGAACGCTTCGAGGTCGTGGCCTTGGCCTCGCAGGATATCGAAGTAGCGCTCGTGCTCGCGCGCGTGACTGCCTTCTTGGCCGTAGAAACCGCGCAGCTGAGCGAGGAGCTCGGGGTTGCTCACCTGTGACTCAAAGCGCTTCACGCTTCGCACGAAGAAGCGCTCCCCGTGCGGGAAGAGAAGGTTCACGGCGTCGGAGATCGTCGACGCGAGGATGCTGTTGTTGAGCCAGCGCTGAGGCACCTGGCCGAGGTCGAGGGGAGGGCGACGAACGGGAAGAGGCAGTTTCGGGGTCCGTGTAGCGGTTTGCATAGTTAGCTCCTTTGCTTCCTGTTCCTAAGTATGGATCCTATTGAACGAAGGTCAATAGTTTCACTAAACAAAGTTCAGCAAGGACGAAAAACCTCGGAAACACAGCGTTTCCGAGAGAATACGCCTTGTGCTTTGTCTAGGGGCCGACGCAGCTGCCGCTGATTCGTGCGAGCGCTGCCGACCGGGGCCCATCCAAAACGCGGAGCTGGTGCGCTTCGCGCCGCGCTGCTTCCTCGTGACCGAGCTGGCAGAGCGCAAGGACACGAAGAGCGAGACGCTCGGCGCGCAGGCGTGGATCATCCTCCTCCGCGAGGAGCGCGAGGGTGGCGGCGCCATCGCCCCGCGCCATCGCCCGTTGAGCGCGTTGGAGGCGACGCGCAGCGCGGGTCAGCGCGGTATCCGCAGCCGGCACTTCGCCCTCTTCGGCGCCCGGCAGGCTTTGTGCTTCGGTCCTCGCTCCTGGTCTCTCCAGGGTACGTGAGCGCGCTTCGGGGCTTCGACGCGAACGAGAAGCCGGTGAAGTTTCTTGGACACCGAGCTCCTGCAACGGTGCGACGAGCGGCGCTTCGTCTACGGATTCGATGCGCTCATCTGTCTCTCGACGGAGCGGAATCGTCTCTTCGGTGGTCGCGCTGTGCGCATGTTCTGCAGCTTCGTTTTCGTCGGCGCTGATCATCAGGCCTGCGCCGCCACTCACGGCGACCAGAAGCACGAGGCCTTTCAACAAGAGGCCACTCGAAGCCGCGAACGCACCGCCGGCCTGCGCGGCTCCGGCGGCGAGGGCGCTCCCTTGTGCTGCGGCGCCGGTTACGACGGCCGTGGCGGAAGCGGCGCTTGTCGCGGCGCTTGTAGAAACCGCGGCGCTTGTCGCAGCGCTTGTGGAAACCGCAGCGCTTGTGGAAACCGCGGCGGAGGCCGTGGCCGCCGCGGCCAGACCTGCGCCAGCTGCCCCTGCGGCGACCGCCACGCGCAGCGAATCGTAGACGCGAGCGCGCTCCTCTTCTGTAGGGGCCATCTCTTCACGCGCTAGTTCCGTCAGCTCTCGTAAGGTCCTTGGTCTCATCGCCTGTACCCTTCTCTCGCTTTGTGACGTGTTAGCTGTCGCTCGAGCTGCTTGCGGGCCAAGCGAAGCCGCGACGAGACCGTGTTTGGACTAACGCCCAGCGCTTCGGCGATCTGATGAGCCGAGAGCTTCTCGATCTCCGTCAGGACCCACACTTGGCGGTTCTTCTCCGTGAGCTCGCCGAGTAGGCGGAGGAGGAGCTCACGTGCCTCCGTTTGCGCGACGGCGGCGTCGGCTTGTTGTCGTTCCGTGTCGCACGGCTCACTCGTGAGCGAGTCCATCCGCCGAGCTCTTCGGTACTTCGTGGCGACTCGGACAAGGATTCCGGTGAGCCATGTGCGGAGCGAGGAACGCCCCTCGAACCCTTCGTGTTTTCGAAGAGCGATGAGGAAAGTCTCCTGAACCACGTCATCGAGCTGGTGCTGGGGAACGCCGAGCGCGCGCGCCATTCGCCACATCGAGTCGAAGTGACTTCGATAGAGCTCATCAAGCTCATTCCGCTTCGCGCTTGTCTCCACTCGCCCTATGAGTGCACCAAGTCAGCCTTTTCGTCACACGAACTTGGACTTTCTTCGAGATGCCGCGATTCCCTCAGCTGCCTGGGCAACCAGGCGCTTTAGCGGGTCAGGCGCAGTTCAAGGCCGAGCGCGGCGCGGGGCGATATGGCCGGCGTGGTGTGCACAACGCTGCCCTGAAGAAGAAACCGAGGTCTTCGTAGTGGCATGAGCGCCCCGGCCTCCAGGTAGATCGAGAGACGTCCGATAAGGCCGACTTCACCGCGGATTCCAAGGTCGAGCCCGGCCCAGAATGAGCCCTCATCCCGCGGCTGATCAACGCCGCGACCGGTCGCTCGAACCACGCCTAGTTCCACCGCCGCGCATCCGCCGAGCCACAAGCGCCCGCTTGTCGTACCCCCACATGCGCCAAGACGGCCCGCTGCGAGTCCTAGCTCCGCGCTGGCGTCGTCGAGGGCTATATGTGCGATTCGACTGGCGAGCACACCGATGTCGAGGCGTACCCATCGCTTGCGAAGGTGCAGCCCGAGATCGACGGCGGCGCGCGGCGAAGGGAGCGCGCGCGCGTCAAAGCGTGCGCCTACATGTCCGCTTAGAGACCAACCCTCGGGCCACTCGAAGCGTGGGGACTCTGCCGAAGCGGTATTCACGGTTCCGCTATGGCGCACCTCACTCGGCTCGTGTGACTCGGGCGTGTTCGCGGCGGGCTCAGTTTCCGCATCAGTTTCCGCATCGGCGTTCGCGGCGAGTGCTGCTTCGGCTTCGATCGCAGCATCCCTCTGAACAAGGCGCTCCGAAACGGAGTCCGGCGCGGTGAGCTGCTCTGGACAGTCCGCTTCGCAGAACTCGGGCTGAGCGTCGAGCTGCGGAAGCTGCAGCTCCGCCGCCATCGTGACGACAACCATGGCCACTTCCACGAGGGCTTCGCAGGAGTCTCCAACCACGACGCGATGCCAGCGTTCGTCGCCTCGCCGTAGCTCGAGGCGAAGCTGAAGTTGCTCTTCGATGGGCGAGACCGTCGCCTCCACGTCGAGACCCGGCGCCGAGACGCGCGCGAAGAGCGCATCGCCATCGTTGCACGTTGGTGGCCCACGCCACCGGCGCACCTGGGCTGCCGCCGAGCTTGGGTTCGAGAGATGCGCGGCGAACACCATCATGGGTGCGAGTAGTCGAAGTCGGTGGAGCACCCTCGTGGACACGCCTCGCACCCTACAGTTCGGCGAAACAGTGCGCACGTATTCGAGTGAGTCTCGTCTGTTCCACGACTCTCGCCGCATCGAAAAAAGACGCCATCGAAAATAAAAGTGACGAACGCCCGGCCTCGCCGCACTCACCCATCGACGTCGACCCAAACTCTAGCGACTATCGAGGCACGAACATGCGACTTCTTCTTCTCAGCTTTCTTCTCGCCAAAGGCATGATGCCTTCTTGTAGCGATGACGTAGACCTCGGCAACGACGTCGACGCGACGGTGGCCGATGCTGGCTCCGTGGACTCCGCGACGCCGGACGCGTCCGCTCCAGATGCAGGCGAGCCCGACTCAGGCCTGACCTGCACCGGCGAGGCCGAATGCGGGCCAATTCCTCCAGGCCTTCCTTGTGGTGATATCAACGCCAGCGTGACCTGTGATGCCGTCGGCGGACGGTGCCAGTGGACCGACCACTGCCCTGCCGATGGCGAAGAATGTTCGGCGGGTTCCTGCGAAGGCCCGGAGCCGACGTGTGGGATCTTGGACCGGCCCGCTCCCCCCGCCGACCCTCTCCCCGCTCCTGAAACTCTCTGCATCGCCAATGAGCGGGTGTGCGCGTGGCAGGAGCCTTCGTGCGAATGTCAGCCAGAAGACTGCGGGGCAGAGCCAGGCGGAATCGCGTGTCCCGTTGCTTGCGAGCGTGACGACACGGATCGCTGCACTTGGGTGGCTCATTGCCCGGGTGAAGGCGAAGAGTGTGCAGAGGGCGCTTGCGGCGAGCTGCCCCCAACCTTGCCGTGCAGCGCGATCATGTCCACGGAGCAGACGGGCCGTTGCATCACCCTTGGCGGAAGCTGCCAGTGGGAACACGTCGAGTGTGGTTGCGAGGACTCGTTCTGCGGCGAACGTGGTCTGGCCCCGAACTGTGGCGACACGGCGATGCCGGCGTCTCCCGGGCCGTGCGAGCGCAACGAAGCGAGCGTGTGTGAATGGAGTTGGCTCTGCGAATAGCGTGAGTGAACGTTGCTCTCCGGAGCAGGACCCCGCATTGAGAAATCAGTGCGGGGTTCTTTTTGCGTCGCCGCTCAGACGTTGAGTGAGCTGCGCATGTCGTGAAGCCACCCCTGCATGCCGGCGAGGCCGCGCGCTTCGTAGTCTGCGTTCACACCGTCGAGGATTGCCGCGATGACCTCAGGGTCCTCGCCCAAGTGGAGCCGCTCCAACGCCGGGCGCACGCTCACCCACGTGTCGACGTGCGAGCGTCGACCGGGCAGGCGCCGCGCCGCGCCGCGTTCAAAGAGTCGCAGCGCGGCCTTGGTCTTGCCTTGTCTTGCTTTGACCACCCCTCGCGCGACTTCTGTGCACCCTTTGTAGAGCGGGAGCCGGTCCATGCTCCGAAAAGAACGAAGCACGCCCCGCAGTCGCCGGGGGAGGTGAGGCACCGCGGACTTTCCTTCGCTGTCCGCAAGACAGCAGAGTGATTCCATATGGCTCATTGGAAGGAGCCATCCCCAGCCTTCGCCGAGGCGGTGTTTCGTCAGCATGGATTGGGCGCGTTCGTACCCTCTGGCGGCGTCGGCGAAGCGGCCTTCAAGAAAAGCGACTCCGGCGAGGCTCTCGATGGCGACCTCTTCGAAGATTGGGAAGCCATAGCGTAGATCGGAGGTGAGCACTTCCGTCGCCAACGCCCGGGCTTCGTCGAAACGACCCATGACGACGGCGGTGAGCATTCGTCCACACTTGGCGTCCGCCGCGAGCCAAACTGCGCCGTGTTCCGTCGCGACCTCCTCCGCGTGTTGAAAGTCGTGCCGGGCGTCGGAGACGACGCCGACGAGCCCACGCAGCCAGCCGCGGCTCGACAAAGCGAAACTCAAGAGCGTTGGGTCGCCGGTCTGCGCCGCGAGCGCCACCGCTTCATCCAGTCGGACCACGGAGGTGACGGAATCCTCCAGCATGGCTTCGCAGGCACCTTGGATGATCGTCAGCCGTGCCAAGCCGTCGAGGTCGCCCGTCGCTTCCGCCAACTCACGGGCTCGGCGCTGCAAGTACCCGCCGGTTCCCGGGGCCGACTGCAAGGCAAACATCAAACTCCCGAAGGCGTTGGCATCGACGCGGAAGTGAGGGGCGCGCAAACGATGCGCCAATCGGTAGAAACGGGTGAGGTGAGCGGCGCCGTCGTACATGTCGATCCATCGGTAGAGCATCGACAGCTCTCGATGTACGATCGCGCGTTCCTCCAGCTGGCCGCCCTCGTGGCTGCCGGGGAAGAAGCGCCCGATGAATGCGCACGCTGCGTCCCAGCCGAGCCGCGCAAGGCGGCCCACGCGAGTGCGCGGGGTGGCGTCTCCCAGCAACACCAGGGAGCCCGACAAGGCCTCCAGCGCGCGAGTGGGCGTTGGGGTTCGCAAGTACACCAAGCCGCGCTTGCGAAGGAGGCGCGCCCGAACCGTGCGGGACCGCTCGGGCCGCTCCACCGCACGTAGTTCGGCCAGCGCGGCGCCGTGTGCGCCGGTGACGGCGAGGGCATCCGAATATGATTCTCTCAGCTCGTCGAGCTCGTCTGTGCGTGCGGGACTGTCCGGCATCGACTGCAGCCGGCGACATGCGGCGGCGAGATGGCGAGCGCGTGTTTGATGGTCCTGCGCCTTGTGCGCTTCTTTCGCGGCGGCTCGGAGGTGCAACACCGCCGTACTCGCGTCGCTCCCTTGTCCAAAGTGGTGCGCGAGCGTCGACAGCGGCGCGCCACGTCGCTTCCACTCTTCGCCAAGAGAATCATGGAGCGCGATGAGAGCGTCCCCCGGGGCGCTCTCGACGAGCCTCTCGTTGAGCGTCGCGTGCTCGAAACGGTAAGAGCGCGTGTGCTCCTCGGAACGGTTGTCCCATGGTGCGATCACCGCCACTCTCACGGCCTCCGCGAGAGCTTGCGCCACGTCCTTCTCCGAAGACGAAGTTGCCGGTGCAAGCATCGCAGCGTCGAAGTCTCGGCCCATCGCCGCGGCGGCGAGGAGTATCTTCTGTGTCGGTGCCGATATCGCCTGGAGCCGGCTGTCCAAGACCTCTGCCATGGCGGGTCTTAGCTCGGCATCCACGCCCAGCGTCCAGGCGCCGTTTGTCCGGAGCAGATCGCCCCCATCGAGGAGTCTCTGCACGGCGCCGCGCAGGAGCAAGGGGTTACCTCCCGTCTCGGGCAATAAGTCGGAAACCAGCTTGGTCGGAAGCTCGCCCTGTCCAGCCCCAAGCAAGCGCTCGGCCAGCTGCGCCGTGGCTTCCTCATCGAGGGGAGCCACGCGATGTACCTCGCCGCCTGGAAGCTGACGGAGGCTCTCTTCGCTCTGCGGCCGAGCTGTCGCCAACACAAGCCAGGGCATCCCCGTGGCGAGGGGTTGCCAGTGTCGAAGGACCAGCAGCGCCGCGGCCGAAGCCTCGTGAAGATCCTCGACAAGAATACACAGTGGGCCAGGGCTCAGAGCACGAGCGGCGTCACACCATTGACTCGCGATGGCTCGCGCTGCGCGCTCCGCTCCATCGCCGGGGCGCGCGCTGGTGGTATGCGATGAGCCGGCGTCGACGTCTTCCGTCGACCCGCTTTGGGTCGCGTCTTTGTCCGCTCGTTTGGCGATGTCCTGGGCCAGGCGTGGAAAGGGCCAGAAAGGTGGGCCCCCACCGCTGGGGATCGCGGGTGCCACGATGGTCTGCCAACCGGCACGCTCAAGTTGGCCTAGCAACCCGTGACACATCGTTGTCTTTCCAACGCCCGCGGGACCCACGAAGCTGAGCGTTGCCGGCTCGAGCTCGTCACGGACATGCGCGCAGCGCTCGAGAAGTTTGCTTACCAGCGCGTCTCTCCCGACGAGCCCCGTGGGGAAGAGGCGAGGTGCCTCCGTGGAGTAGTCGCTTCCTTGGCGTTGGGCTTCAGGAGACAGCTCCGCGAGGATAGCTGTCAGGCGCTCGGCAACGGCGTGGGCGCTGCTGGGCCGAACTTCTTTGTCGCGAGCGAGGAGCGCGTCGGTGAGGTCGCAGAGGGAGGTCGGAGTTTGCGGTGCGCGAAGAGCAAGGGCCGGCGCGTCGCGCTGGGCTCGTCGCCACAGCCGAGCCATGAGCGTGCCGTGGAAAGGGGGGCGTCCGGTGACGAGGGTATGAATGAGACATCCGAATGCATAGAGATCGGAGCGCGCGTCCAGGGCCTCGCCGCGGACCTGCTCTGGACTGAGGTAGTCGATGGTGCCGAGGAGCGCGCCGTCGCCGGTAAGCTCGGTCCCTTCCCGCATCCAAGTCTTCACGATTCCAAAGTCCGCAAGCTTGGGCCGAGGCGGCTCGTCTTCCGTCAGCAGTACGTTCGCGGGCTTGAGGTCTCGATGCACGAACCCGCGCTCGTGAACATGCTCAAGTGCCGTCAAGAGCTGGATGAGGATCGGAAGTAGCTCACTCAGCGGCGCAAACGTCAGGCGCGAGAGGTCACCGCCGCCGACGAACTCGGTGACAAGAAAACGTCGCCCCAGCTCCACGAGGGGGAGCGCCTCCTCGACCACGCCTTCGGCCAACAGGCGCAGGCATCCGTCGTGCGACAACTTCGAGAGAGCAACAAACTCTCGTCGAAAGCGAACCTCGTGCTTTGGGTCGTGCATCAACCTGGGGTGGATGAGCTTGAGCGCCACGAAGCCGCCGTCGCGCAGGTCCTCCGCCTGCCAAACTTCCCCGCCGCTGCCCGCACCGATATGTGCGATGAGCCGCCAGCGAGCGGCAAGCACCTGGTCGGCGAGGCCCGGCAAGAACTGGGCTACGCCGCGTTCGTCATCGAGAAAGCTCGCCTGATCAGCGTCCGCGGCGAGCATCTTCTCCAGGTCGCTCACGAGCGCCGGAGATTCCAGTTTTAGCGCCGAGAGTCGGCGGGACTTGGAGGTGGGGCTGAGGTCACACAGCTCGTCGAAGAGCGCCATGAGCTGCTTGTAGTTGTGTGCTGCGTCCGTCATCGGGAGGCCACCTGAGCACTCGGATTTGTCTTCGCCCAGCCGCCGCTCACTCGACCTCCACATCGAGTTGCATGCGTAACCAAGCGCGGGCTCGGCGCCATTCTCTCTCGACGCTCGCGGTGGAGGTCGAGAGCGCTTCGGCGACTTCTGTCGTTGTGAGTCCACAGAAGTACTTGAGCTCGACAATCGTCGCGGCGCGCGGGTTGTGCTCCGCGAGGTGGCCTACCGCTTGGTCGAGGGCGATGAGGTCCTCGCGCGGGATCGTCATTGGAGAGGCGGCTTCGCCCAGCGTGATGTTGCGCTTGGCGCCTCCTCGCTTCGCGGCTCCCGAGCGCCGAAAGTAATCGATGAGGACCTGGCGCATGGTTCGCGCGCCGAGCGAGACGAAGTGGCCGTCGTTGGCGAGGACACCGGAATCGTAGTCCGCAAGTTTTAGATAGGCTTCGTGAACCAGCGCCGTTGCCTGAAGCGTTTGGCTTTCTGGCAGGCCTCGGAAGAACCCGTAGGCGATCTGCCGTAGCCGCTGGTAGTTCGCGTCGTTCCAATGCGGTCCTTTCCCAGCGTCGTTGGCGTTCATTGGGCGTGAGACTACCAGTCTCTGGACGGGGACATCCTAAAAGATGTCCCGTCCCAGGCGTCTGTGCCCGCTAGCTGGAGGAGTACGGGGTGATGAAGGCGGCTATGGCGAGCCGACGAACTCCTGATTGCCGCCAATACCGTTGCAGCCGTTCACCATGGCCATTCCGGTACGACCAAACGAATCGAGGCAGAGGCCGGAGGCGGGGTTCGCGTAGACTCCCCGTCTGTCGACGTCCCACCTTTGGTTGCCGCCTGCTCCGGTGCACGTATTCATCTGTGCCGACCCCAAGCGACCGAAGCTGTCGAGGCAGAGGCCCGAAGCTGGATTGCGTAGCTCGCCGGTCCGTGTGTTGAAAATGAACTCTTGGTTCCCGCGTTCGCCGTGACACGTGTTCATCTGCGCGGCACCGATTCTTCCAAAGGAGTCCAGGCACAGGTCGGAGGAGGGGTTTCGCATTTGCCCATAGGTCTGCTCTTCGAAGAAGTCGCAAAGCTCGCCGGAGTATCCTTCGTCGCAGGTGCACATGAACGAACCGCCGGAAGCAGCGCACGTGCCGTTGTCACCGCAGGGTGAAGCGGCGCAGACGTCCACCGTCTGACATTCGTCCCCGAGGAACCCGGCGGGACACATGCAGGAGTAGCTGCCGCCAGCTTCGGAGCACGACCCGCCGTTCATGCAAGGATTTGGGTCGCATGCCGTCATTTGGGGCCCGGCGTCTGTGCCCGCGTCCATCGCTCCGGCGTCCATCGCTCCGGCGTCGATCGCTCCAGCGTCCGGCATCGTGTTGCAGACGCACACGCTGAAGTCGCCGTCTGGCTGACATGATTGTGTTCCGATGGCGCCGGCTGGGCACACGCAAGCCTGTTGCTCGCCGGGGACCGGACAAGTTGTCGGGTCGTCTCCGCAGGCCGCCAGCGTTAGGGCAAGTGCCCCCATGATCATCGAGACGCGGCTGGGTAGGGAAAAGTTCAAAAGGTACTCCTTGTAGGGCGCGGTGACGCGCATGTTCACTCTCGGTACGTAAGCCCGGTGTGAATCCCATCAAGAAATGTCGAACACAGCGAAAATAGCCGCCCCCGAGTCGCCGTTTAGGGCGCGGGCTCTTCGTTTGGCGGCGGCGCCTCCCCCTCGAACATCGCCGGGTCTGGTCGGTGTTCCAGCTCCACGCCACGAGACGTAAACCCAACGTAGCCCGCGCCAATCTGCGTGGTCATGACCGCTTCGGCGAGGAGCGAGTGAGCATCGGCAGGCCCCTCCCAGTAGACCAAGAAGTTCGCGCCGGAACCGCCAGCGTCATCCGTCGCCGCGACCGTAAACTCCGCGGTCTCGAGAGGCCGTAGCTCTCTTGGCGCGCTCAGGTAGCGCCGTACGCGATGCCCTGAGGTGTCGAAATACTCGACGTGCGTCAACGTGATCGAGGCCCGAGAGTCGACGTTGCGCAGACTTAGCAATATCGCGACGAGGTGAGGCGAGCCCGTACCTTGATTTGGCAGGTTTGAGTACGCGGGCACGTAGACCGTGCGCAAGCGAGCCTCTCCCCTTGGCGCGGCTTGAGCCGGAGGCTCCGGACTCTCGACCTCACTCTCCGTGACAACGGGCTCCTCTCCACACCCGCAGAGCACCAGACAGAGGATGAGTGATCGGTGAAACGAGCTTCGCAAGGTCATGGATGAGGTTGTGCGGCAGCAAACCGCGCTTTGCAACGGATGGGCCCAAACGTTTACTCGGCGTCGTTCATTCATCTCCTGAGCGACGGAGAGAAATCAGCAGCCCTAAGGCATCAGCGCAGGCACGGCGACTCGTACGATGAGCGCGAGGATGTCCTCGCGTTTCCACGCTTCGGGGGCGTCGAGCCAGTCGAGCGTAACGGCTTCGGCGAACGCGATAAGACCGACGGCCCCGAGGGGGTTGCCACCATCTTGCAGCAGCTGGTCCACGAAATGGCGACGCACGCTCTGCAAGATCGGCTGCACCTCTTCGTCCTTGGCGCGCAAGACGAAGCGAAACGAAAACGCGTAGGTCTCAGCGAAGTCGAGATAGGCATCGATGCCGGCGACGAGAAGCTCGAGGGGCGTCGCGTTTGGCAGCTGCTCGGCTTGTTCGCTCGCCGCTGCGGCACGCTCTAGGAGCATGGACGCGGCGCTCTCGACGACGGCAACGTAGAACGCGCGCTTGCCCGGAAAGTAGTGATAGAGCAGGCCCTTGGAGATGCCCGCTTCACTCGCGATAGCTTCGATGGAGAGTGACTCGTAGGAGTGACGATCGAAGAGCTCCAGCCCCAGCTTGAGGAGCTGCTGCCTTCGTTCGTCGGTGTCGAGTCGCGTGCCCATCGCTACTTAGCGGCTTCCGCCGTGGGGCGTACGTTTTCGATGGCCCAGTAGAGTGCTTCGGGCGTTGAAGGACACGCCACGGGCACACCCGCTTTGACGTCCTTGCCAAAGGCTGCTGCCGCTTGCCGGAGGGCTTCGCGAGCGCTGATGGCGAGCATCAGCGGTGGCTCTCCGACAGCCTTGCTGCCGTGAATGACGCCGGGCTCAGCGGCCTTGGGAAGCAGGTTCGTATTGAACACTTCGGGGCACTCGCCGAGCGTGGGCAGCTTGTAGGTGCTCGCGCCGGACGTCGCGAGGCGACCATCCGCGTTCCACACGAGCTCTTCCCGTGTGAGCCACCCAAGACCCTGGATGTAGCCGCCTTCCACCTGGCCGAGGTCGACCTTTGGTGAAAGCGAATCGCCGACATCGTGGAGGATGTCCGCGCGGCGAAAGTCGTACTGACCGGTGAAGCGGTCGACTTCGACCTCCGTCACGGCGGCGCCATAGGCGAAGTAGTGGAAAGGCTTTCCGCGGCCCTTGTCTTCGTCGAAGTGGATGTTCGGCGTGCGGTAGTAGCCCGCCGCAAAGAGGGGAACGCGCTGCAGGTACGCAGCCTTGGCGATGGCCGTGAACTCCTGCGTTTCGTGCTCCAAACCCGCCGCCCATACCTTGCCGCCTTCGAAGAAGACGTCGCCCGCGGAGCAGCCGAGGATGCTGCCAGCGACGACGGCGAGACGCTCGCGAATCTGGTGGCAGGCGTCGCGAACAGCTTGACCGTTGAGGTCGGTGCCGCTCGAGGCTGCCGTGGCCGAGGTGTTGGGGACCTTGTCGGTTCGCGTGGGCATCATGCGCACAGCGTCCATGTCGACGCCGAGGGCGTCCGCGGTGATCTGCATCATCTTCGTGTGCAGACCCTGGCCCATCTCCGTGCCGCCGTGGTTCAACTGAATGGACCCATCGGCGTAGACGATGACGAGTGCGCCTGCCTGGTTGAAGAAGGCCGTCGTAAAGCTGATGCCGAACTTCACCGGGGTGATGGCGAGGCCGCGCTTGGTGTTCGCATTCGCCGCGTTGAAGGCTTCGATCTCCGCCCAGCGTTTGTCGAAGTCGCTGGACTCACGGAGTTCATCCCAGATGCGCTGCAGGCGCTCGGCGCCGGTCACGACCATGCCGTAGTGAGTCTTGTCGCCTTCGCTGTAGAAGTTTCGCTGCCGCACAACATGCGGCGGAAGACCTGTGGCGCGAGCGACTCGGTCGAGAGCTTCCTCCACGACGACCATGCCTTGAGGCCCGCCGAAACCGCGGAACGCCGTCTGTGAAGTCTTGTGCGTTTTACAGGCGCGGCCCACGACGCGCAGGTTCTCGAAGTGGTAGGCGTTGTCGATGTGGAAGAGACCACGCGCCAAGACCGGCTGGCTCAAGTCCAAGCTGTAGCCGCCGTCGCTGAAGAGCTGCACGTCCAGCGCGTGCACTTTGCCCTCGTCGTCGAAGGCGATGTCGTAGCGACCCAGGAAGGGGTGGCGCTTACCCGTTAGCGTCATGTCCCGTTGGCGGTCGAGGCGAACGCGCACGGGGCGGCCTGTCTTGTGCGCACCGACGGCTGCGACGGAGGCCCAGGTGTTCGCCTGAACTTCTTTGCCACCGAACGCGCCGCCCATTCGAAGGGACTGGCAGGTAACGGCGTGGCTCGGGACGCCAAGGACACGCGCCACGATGATCTGTGTCTCCGTTGGGTGCTGCGTCGAGGCATGGATCATGACCTGACCGCTCTCGTCGAAGAAGGCGAGGGCGGCTTGCGCTTCGCGGTAGAAATGCTCCTGGCCGCCGACGAAGACCTCATCTTTGATGCGGTGAGGTGCCGCGCTGAGCTCCTTCTCAAAGTCCGCGCCTTCGGGCGTGGCGATGGTGAGCGGGTGCGCAAGGAAGCTGTCCTTGGCGATGGCGTCTTCGATGGTGAGGACGGCTTCGAGTTCTTCGAAGTCGACGCATACTTTCAGTGCACCGGCGCGCGCTGCGGCTTCGGTGTCGCCCAAAACCCAGGCGACGGCCTGACCGTAGTGCTGCACTTCCTCCGGAAAAAGGGGTTCGTCCTGCCGCGCCGCGCCGACGTTGCCAACGCCGGGGACGTCGTCCGCCGTGAGAACGGTCTCGACGCCGTCGACGTTGAGCGCTGCGCTGACGTCGATGTTCTTCACGCGTGCGTGGGCCGCCATGACGCACACGGGCCAGGCGTGGAGCACGTTCGTGAAGCGAACGGACATATCGTCGGTGTAGATGGCGTCGCCGGTGACGTGCTCGCGTGCGCTCTCATGAGAGATAGAGCGGCCAACATGCTTGCGGCGTTCGTTTTCGGTGCTTGAGCTCATTCTGCCGCCTCCAGGCTCTGCTCGGCGCAGAGTTTTTCAAAGAGTCTCGGCACCATCTGCGCGCGATAGCGAGCGGTGCCGCGGTGGTCGTCCATCGGCGTGAACGCGCCGGTGAGCGCCTCGAGTACGTCTGCGTGGGGCGTGAGGGTCTTGCCAACGAGGGCGGCCTCGGCGTCTTTCGCGCGGACCGGCGTCGCGGCGACGCCGCCGTAAGCGAGCCGAGCCTTCGTGATGGTGTCTCCATCGAGCCAAAGTCCAAAGCCCGCAGCGACGGTGGAGATGTCGTCCATCACGCGTTTGCTGACCTTGTAGAAGCGACTGATGGTGGGGAGCGGTTTGGGGATCACGACAGCGCTCACCAGCTCGCCTTCTTTGAGAACGGTCTTTCGGTACGCCGTGAAGAACTCGCTGAGCGCGATGCGGCGCTTGCCTTCGGCGCTCGCGAGCTCAAGCTCAGCATCCAGCGCCAGAAGCGCCGGAGGAGAGTCGCCGATGGGCGAGGCGTTGACGAGGTTGCCGCCGAGGGTGGCGCGGTTGCGAATCAAGCGGCTGGAGAAGAGCACGAAGAGCTCGTCGAAGATCGGTAGCTCCGCGTTGCCGTGAAAATGGAGTTCGACCTCGGAAAGCGGGACTCCAGCGCCGATCACGATGGCGTCTTCGTCCTCGTTGATGTGCCGAAGTTCGTCCACGCCGTCGAGGCTCACAAAGCCCGCGTGGCGGTGTTCCATCTGGTTGATGCCAACGACGAGGTCGGTTCCGCCGGCGACGATCTTCGCGCCGGGGTTCTTCTGGAGTGCCGCGAAGACGCCGCCAAGGCTGCTAGGACGCGCGAAGGTAACGTCGCCTTCGACTTCGAGGTCTTCGAGTGCGGGCGCTTCTTGGTCGAGGCGCTTGGCGTTTGCGTCGTCGTCGCTTGGGACGCGGAGCGAGACCAGCGCCTCGCGAATAGGCCTGTAGCCCGTACAGCGACAGAGGTTGCCGCCGATGGCTTCGGGGTCGTAGTCGCCCTGGCTTCGACCGTCGCGGTAGTACTCCGCGAAGAGGCTCATGATGAAGCCGGGCGTGCAGTAGCCGCACTGGCTTCCGCCCTCTTTGATCATGGCTTCCTGGACAGGGTGGAGTCCGTCCTCGCTTGCGGAGGAAGACGCGACGCCTTCCACGGTGATGAGCTCTTGTCCCGCCATCGCGGGCGTGAGCACTAAGCAGCTGTTGATGGGCACAAAGCGGACGTCGCCATTCGTGGAACGGCGTACTTGGACGACGGCGCACGCGCCGCACTCACCTTCCGCACATCCTTCTTTGGTGCCGGTCAGTCCGCGTTCGCGGAGGAAATGAAGGAGGCTCTTGTGAGGGTCGACGCCGGTGGCGTCGATGGTGGCGCCGTTGACGCGGAGTTCGATCTTGCTCATCGCAATGTTGCTCGGGGGCAGGGGTGCTTGGGTTGGCGCGCAATGTACTGAAAGCCGGCGCAAATGCCGA
>JBGCFM010000188.1:0-17984 GCA_045106895.1 Polyangiales bacterium
GGTTGAGGGGGAAGGCGAAGGCAGCGCTGTTCAGACCAAGGCGCGAGGAGGAGGAATATCTGGATATTTCGACGACGAGCAACGCCGGGCTGAGCAGCGCTGACGAGAAAGCCCCCTCAAGATTTTTGAATCGCACACTAGAGACTTCGATTCAAAAGAACCACCGTCGCGCTCGTTTGACGCTTCGCCCACTCGCGAAGAGCGTCTTCGCTCTCCCCCTGAACGATCTGCAGACGGCCCGTCACGTAGGGAAGCGTTTTCTTCCCTTTGCGCCCCCGCATCGCGACTTCGACGGCGGCTTGTCCCGCGTAGATCTCCTCGACGCCATGGCTCTCTTGAACGCGTATGTCCGCGGGGCCCATGCACGCAGCGAAGTGCTTGGACTTGTCGAAACGCGGGCGACGATACTCGAGCAACGCGGGCCCATCGCTACGCCGATGCATCACAAAGGAGAAGCGGCGCACGGCCATCATGCGTAGCGGGCTGACGAGCTGAAAGAAGCGACCCGAGAGCAAGTCGAGGAACGACGAGGCCCTCGGGTAGTTGACGATGAGGAGCGTGTCGCGTCCACCTGCGTCGCCTTGGAGCGTCTCTATGACAACACCTTTGAAGAGCAGTTTGCCGCCAGTGGCGAAAACACTTCGTGCCGCGAGGGCGCCGTAGAGCTCATAGGCCCAAGGACGCTTCGCGCGAAACCAGTTGATGGCGTAAATGGGCTCGTCGAGCCAGGCCTCGTCACCGAGGCTCTCCATGAACGCGCGGATGCCCGGCGTGATGCTCCGTTCGATGGACATCACGCGATCTCCAGAGTTTCTAGAGGAATCGCGTATTCCATCACGGAGTCCTCGGACGTGTCGTCGAAGCGATGGTCGTAGAGCTCGAGGTCCGCGCCGTAGCTGTGGCGCTCGCCGCTTCGCGCGAGCCACGCGCTGTAGATGTAGTTCACCGTGTGGTCGAGCATGTGGGAGGCTCCTTTGTGCGTGAACGTAGCGTAGCGAGCCGCGGGAACCTGCAGCTCGACGAAGCCATTTGTGAGAGGCGCGTTCGCAGGAATGACAACGGCCGCGTGGTAGATGAGCTGCTCCGACTCCGCGCTCTGGGGCTGGATGACTCCGTAGCAGACCGCGTCGTCCGCATCGCGCCGCGTATCGGCGAGCGCCGGCAGCCGCGCCAAGAATTCGTTCCAGAGCGGCGGCAGTCGCTCCGCGATATTGTTCCGGTCGGAGTCGACTCCGTAGATCTTGGTGCGTAGACCGCAAAGGCGCATGGCGGGGCGCTCCGTGATGACGGGGTCGCGGGAGACGTTCTCATGCACATGCATGAGGTAGTCCGCGTCGATGCGCGCCTTCTGCAAGAACAGGCTTTTGTCGCCGATCTTGCGGTAGGCGCCGGGCGTCAGACCGAAGGCGCTCTTGAAGGCACGTGTAAACGCCGCCTGCGATTCAAAGCCGGCGTCCATGGCGATCTGAAGGATGCCGACGTTGCTCTTCAAGAGCCGGTCGAGGGAACGGGCGAGGCGCCGCGAGCGCACGTAGGTCATTAGCGTCTCACCCGTCAGCGCCTTGAAGATGCGCTGAAAATGCCAGTGACTGATGCCCGCGACCTTCGAGACTTTGGCAAGCGCGAAAGACTCGTCGAGGTGCGACTCGATGTAGTCGATGCCCCGCTGCACTTGCGTGAGGTAACCATCTTCGAGGTAGCGGGCGGCGCTCATCAGGAAGTGGCTTCATCCGGCGTTTCGGAGGGCGTTTCGAAGAAGCCCGTCATGCTCGTGAGCTTACCCTCCTCGTCGTATTCGCCGTAGCTGATTCCCTCGCCGAGGACGCTCTCGTCGCCGGCGACCATGTCCCACCGGGCGATGCTCTTGCCGTTGTGTGCGAGGAAGAACTTCGTCCGGAAGTAGCCGCCGGGGACCTGCTTGTGGAACTCCAGCATGTAGCCGATGAGGTCCTCACGGGTGGACACCTGCGCCAGAGGGTCCGTGTACGTCGCGTCTTCACGGACAGCGTCCGCGAGAAGCGTTCCCTTTTCTTGCTGGCTCGCTGCTTTCCAAGAAGATGTGTAGGTGTCCCAGGTGGATCGGTAATCGTGCGTCTTCGTCATGTTGAGTCTCCATTGTGCGCCGCTTGAAGTGCAGCGCTTGAGAACCCAACTTGGACGAAGTTCGTCCCCCGGTTTTGACATTCCGTGCGAATCGAACGCACCTCAGTTCTTTCGCCAGTGCGCAAAGGACGTGCGCGTCAGCGCCTCCACCTGTTCCGGTGTCCTGATCAGGTCCGGCGGAACGCGCCCGTCTAGAATCAACATCGAGAGACCGTGAACCAAGCTCCAGAACGCGAAGGCCGCGCCGAGGGATTCTTCTTCGCTTGTGCCATCGATCTTCGCCGCCGTCGCATGAAGCAACTCGAAGGCAGCGCCCGATGCCGCGAGGTCTTCTTCGCTCGCCGCGGACTTGTCGAGCTCGCTGGCGAACATGAGACGGTGGTGCTCCGGGTGTTTGATCGCGAACTGCACATAGGCCACGCCATAAGCGTCGAGCTGCTCGCACGGGTCGCTCAACGTTTTCATCGCGGCCTCGCCAGCGTCCGTCAGCCAGCGAAAGCCCTGACATGCGAGGGCCACCAAGAGCGCATCCTTGCTGGCGAAGTGACGGTATGGAGCCGCATGAGAAACGCCTGCGCGACGCGCACATTCGCGCAGGCTGAGCCCTTGCCCTCCGCGCTCTCGAATGATGTCCACGGCGGCGCTGAGAAGCTCCGAGCGCAGGTCGCCGTGGTGGTAGGGCGACGACTTTTTCGGCGGGCTCATAGGTCGAGCATAGCGCACATGTTGACACCGACAACATTGCGAGTATGTTGTCAGTGTCAACATGGCTAAAGGGACTAAAATGACTGCAATTCGAAAAGAACGACTCACCGTGAAGCAAAGCGAAGGCTTCGTGGTGTTCCTCATTGGTGCGCGAGCGAATCACTGGTGGAACCTGCCAGTTCTCTGGATGGTGGCCCGAGCGATGAGCCGCATGATGGGCGAGCTCGCCGCGGACCCGGAGTCGGGCCTCCTCTCCCACGTGAGCTACGGCGGCCGAACCACGCTCTCCGTCCAGTATTGGCGCTCGGCGGAGCACCTCATGCGCTACGCGAAGGACAAGGAAAAGCAGCACGTCCCCGCGTGGCGCCAGTGGATCAAAAAGTGGGGCGAAGGCGCCATCGGCATCTGGCACGAGACCTACGTCGTCGAGCCCGGCACCTACGAGTGTGTCTACCACCACATGCCTCCTTTCGGTCTTGGCAAGGTGGGCCCTTTGGTCCCCGCCGAGGGCAAGCTGAAGACCGCCCGCGGACGCCTCGGGTTGTCGTCCGCCAGCGTCGCGTCAGAGTGAGCTCGAAGGAGAGCCCGAATGAGGAAACTTCACATCGCCCTATCGACGAGCCGCATCGAAGACACCATCGCCGACTACAGCGCGCGCCTCGGCGTGGAGCCGTGCTCCTTTGTCGCGGGCGAGTACGCGCTCTGGCGAACCGAGAGCCTCAACCTCTCCATTCGCCATGACCCTACCTGTCCCGCCGGCACACTGAGGCACTTGGGCTGGGAGGACCCCGACGCCGCGACCTCCAGCGAAGACGTCGACGTCAATGGCATCACCTGGGAACGCTTCAGCGCCGAGCAGCAAGCGGGCGAGATCAACGCGCTATGGCCTGAAGCCAAGTACAGCCCGTCTGACGACTAGCGCTTCTGAAACGCACGTCAGTCGACGATTTGAATGAGCTCCACGTCGAAGACCAGCATGCCCGCGGGCCGATTGGGCTGTCCGCCGTAGGCCAACGCCTCCGGAATCCACAGGCGGCGCTCCTCTCCTTCCACCATAAGCTGCAGCCCCTCGGTCCAGCCTGCGATGACAGCGTCCAGCGGGAACTCGATGCTCTCGCCGCGAGCCACGGACGAATCGAACATCTCGCCGTCCGTCGTCCAGCCCGTGTAATGAACCTCCACCGTGCTTGTAGCGCTCGGGTGTGCCGTCCCCGTTCCGGCGACGAGAACGCGGCTTGCGAGGCCCGACGCTGTTCGCTCAGCATCCGCCGGCGGCGCCGCCACATCCGCCGGGGCGGGGATGGGTTCGGTGCAGCCCGCGATGAGGGAAAAGAGGAGGGACGCAGACAAGACGATGGAGCGCATCCATAACATTTCCACGCCAACAGCGACGGTCAACCCAAGAGCCACAACGTGCGGCCCTCACGACGCTCGGAGCTACATCTGCTGCGAGAAGCGGCTTCGGATCTCAATAAGTGCGTCGAGTTCATCGCGAAAGCCGCGGTCGTAGGATGACCAGTTCTCGGAGTTCTCTTCGCGCACCTCCACCTGGTACTTGATGCGCCAGCGAAGAGGCGTTTGTCCCACAACGTTTCCGACGAAGCGGCGGCGAACGCTTACGCCTGGGTAGCTTCGCTCTCTCCACGCCGAGCGAATAAAGCCGCTGCCTTGGTCGAGCATCTCCATTTCGAAGTCTTGCCCCGCGATAGCGGCGACGATGGTGGACCACCAGCTGCCGTCTGCTTCGGCCGCTTCGGACACCTCCATCGTTAGCCAGCGGTTGATGATCTGATTGCTGTCCTCGACCGTCGCTCGATAGAGTTCGTCCACGGGAACCAAGATCTCCAGTGTGTCAGGCGTCCCGGCTCCAATCTGCGCCGTCGTTGTGAGCCAACCCGGTCCGGCATCAACCGTTGCAACAGCGCTCTCCGGGCGCTCGACGCGAACGGTGCCGTTTCCAACGGCGGATCCATTGAGCGAGACCTGGGCCTGCGAGAGCACAGAGTGGTTGGAGTCGATGGGAACGATGTTGAGGTAAGAACCACAGCCGACGGCAAAGAAGCTCGCGCTCAAGAAAAGAAGAGTTCGCATAAGAATTTCTCGAAGTTGGATGACAGAAGAAACGTCGCGACGTGACCGCAGCGACGAGCATCTATGCGCGAGCCCTGTGTTCAGCGCCCCTTCGAGTGTCATACGCCGTATGGAACTCTGGGCTCTCACGCGCGTCGGCTAGTCGGCAAGTCGCCCCTTCGCGGATTTGACTTCGGCGCCCTCGCTCGCAACCCTTCACTTGCGCGCGTCGCGCTGGGGGTAGGGATGTTGTGTCGTTCAGTTCATGCCGCGTTGGCACTTCTGCTTGCTGGCTGCAGCGGCGCCGGCTCTGAGAGCGCTCAGCCACCGGAGAGTTCAGGGGGCGTGGCGCATGTCGTCGTTCCTGCTCCTCCGGAGAGCGCGAGCGAAGAAGACACACACGGCGAGGGAACGGAACACCAGCGAAGCACTGTGACTGAGGCCAGAGCGACGGGCATCTACGTGGAAGCCACTCCGATGACCACGGACCCCCGCGTGATGCGACAAGCGGCGGCTCAGTTCCAAAGAGCCGACGCAGGCTTTGCTCAGTACGCCATGCTCGCGATCCACATTCCTCGACCGGCAAACCTGTCGGCGTACATTCAATCGCTCCGCGTCCAGGTCATGCAACACTCTCAGGCGGCGCAGGCTCTTCACTCCGACTATGAGGCGGTCCAAGAGTTTCATACCGCGCATTGGAGTGTCGCTGCACTCAGCCAACAAGGCCGAGTCCAGGAAGTTCTGGCGGACGCGATCCGCACCATCAACGTGCCCTTTGTGTTGCCCGCGGCGGTTCAGCAACAGCTGGCGGGGCAACAGATTGGCGCAGCGACGCGAGCTCAACTCCACGCGCAAATCACCTCGACGGTTCAACAGGTGCTCGACGCATTGAGTCGCCCAATGCAGTGCCTGGCGCTGGTGCGCTACGTGAAAGCTGTTCGTCTCGCGCGCGTCGCATCGCCCGGCGGTCCAATGGTCAACGAACCCCACTCCAAGTTCGCCTTGGGGCGCCTGAATGCGGTCCCACATGCGACGCTCGAAGACTGCATGCGGGAGGCCCGAACACAGGACCCCTCACTGAGACCCATCGCCCCGGGTGAGTTCCGTCCCTGATGGCTGAAGAAGCCCGTACTTAGCGACGTTATTCAGAGCCCATTTCAGATGGGGAGACCACTTCTTTGATGGTCCAAAGGAGACCCACGACTACCCCAAAATATCCAACGTACGCGACGGGAATACCGTTCCAGGTCGTCTCGAAGTTCGGCGTGAGGATAGGAACGACGGAGAGCACAACTCCGCAAACGAAGAGTAGGACCGGAATCGTAAACCGCTTCATGACGGACCTATACGCATAGCGGTCCGCGTTCTTCCTTCGTTTTCAGCACTCGATGATGTGCACCGCGAGTCCGCCGCGCGCCGTCTCTTTGTACTTCGTCTTCATGTCGGCGCCGGTCTGACGCATGGTCTCGATGACCTGGTCGAGGCTCACCTTCTGCTCGCCGGTGCCGCGAAGAGCGAGGCGTGCTGCGTTGATGGCTTTTACGGCGCCCATGGCGTTGCGCTCGATGCACGGCCCCTGCACGAGTCCTCCCACGGGGACGCAGGTCAGGCCTAGGTTGTGCTCAAGACCAATCTCCGCCGCAGCTTCGACCTGTGCCGGGTTGCCGCCGAGCACCTCGCAAAGGCCCGCCGCCGCCATCGCGCAGGCCACGCCGACTTCGCCCTGACAGCCCACTTCGGCTCCGCTGATGGATGCGTTGGTCTTGGCGATGAGACCGATGGCGGCGGCGGTGAGAAGAAAGCGCCGTACGCCCTCGATGTCGCCGCCTGGGCAGAAACGTTCGTAGTAGTGCAGGACAGCCGGAAGGATCCCCGCAGCGCCGTTCGTTGGCGCCGTCACCACACGCCCGCCCGCAGCGTTCTCTTCGTTCACGGCAAGGGCATAGAGGTTCACCCAGTCGAGGACACGCAAGGGATCGCCCTCGGCTTCGTGGCGGAGCTGCCGGAGAAGAGCCGGCGCGCGTCGCCGCACTCGTAGTCCGCCGGGGAGAATGCCCTCACGCTCACAGCCGCGCTTCACGCAGCCTTTCATCACGGCCCACAGTCGGTCGAGGCGCGCGTCGATCTCCGCGTCGCTGCGCCAGGAGTTCTCGTTTCTCCGCATGAGCGTCGAGATGCTCAGGCCATGCTCCGTGCACTGAGCCGAGAGTTCATCTCCAGAGCCAAACGGGTAGGCGACGGTCGCCGCCTGCGGCGCGATGACGTTGCGGGTCTCGTCGAGGACGAAGCCGCCGCCGACGGAATAGTAGATGCGCTCTTCGAGGGCTTCTCCGGCGGCGTTCAGTGCCGCGAAGCGCATGCCGTTGGCGTGCCCCGGCAAGCTCTGCCTCTTGCGGAAGAGCAAGTCTTCGCGAAGCGAAAAACGAATGGTCGGCGCCGTCTCTCCCATCGCGGACTCACCACCGAGGCGGACTTCCTTCGCCGCCTGAACCTCGTCCATGCGCGCAGGGATTACGTCCGGGTCGATGTGTTCCGGGTCGTAGCCGAGAAGCCCCATGACCACAGCGCGGTCGCTGCCATGCCCGCGTCCAGTAGCGCCGAGAGAACCAAAGAGCTCAACGCGCACGCGCGCGACCTTCGCGAGTACGTCAGCGTTGTGAAGACGCTCCACGAACAAACTGGCGGCGCGCATAGGACCGACCGTGTGCGAAGACGACGGGCCGATGCCGATACTGAATAGATCGAATGTGCTCACCTGCATGGCCAGTCCTTTCGCAAACCTCTAAGCCGGTGGTGGGCTAGATAAGCAAGCTGCACTCAACACCGTCGAGACCTGCGTCGTTGTTGTCTTCGCGGCACTCTTCGACGCCGCCCTCTCGCGACGCGGATTCACCGTCGACCTCGACGACAAAGGAGACGCCGCCTTCGACGAAGGGAAGCTCCACGCTCACCTCGACGACCTCGGAGGCGCCCGGCAAGAGCGCTCGTGTGGTCATGGAGCGACCGACTTCGTCGCCGCGCATCTCCAGCGTGCCCGCGTAGAACACAACCGGTACGCCGGCCTCCACGCCGAGGTTGCCCTCGTTGGAGACACGCGCTCGAAGCGTCGCCATGGAAGGGCATCCGTCGAGGCGCACCTCGAGTCCGACCTGCAGGTCCGGCGCGTTGAACACGCCCTCGCCTTGGGCGTTCTGCCGGAAGTTGTTGAGGCCTTCGACCTCCCAGTTCGGCGCCTGCACCGGAGGAATGCCGCCCGCCGCCGTCACGTTGGTGACGCTGTAGGAGTGCTGGTTCCAGACCGTTCGCGTTCGCACCCACTGGTCACGAACGTCGCCGTAGACGTAAAGTCCGCGACGGCGTCCTGTGTAACCCGGGCCACAGCGCGCGGCGCTGGTGCGGTCGTTGGCGACGGTGATGAGCTCGGAATTCCCGTCAGCATCGACATCGACGACGAGCGGGTACTCATGGATCGTCCCCGAACTGGACGGGATCTGAAGCAACACCTCGCCGGTCTCGCCGCCGTAAACCCAAACGTGGCACTCGTCCTGGTAAACGACCTCGGCCTTTCCGTCGCCCTCGAAGTCGAAGACTGAGGAGCCCGTCGCGTTGCTCGATTGATCGATGGTCGGCGCAGACCACAAGACGCCATCCTCTTCGCCAAGGTCGAAGACCGTGTAACTCGCGCCGCCGGCAACGCCGATCTCGGGGACTCCGTCGCCATCGAAGTCCGCTACGGTGGGTGGTCCGCCGCGTCCGCCTCCGGGGAGCGGCGTTGGGCCCCACTCGATGGCGCCCGTCGCGCCGTCGAGGACGTAGACCTGTCCCGTGGAGACGAGCACAACTTCGGGGTTCGCGTCGGAATCGAAATTCGCAAGAGCGGGGTAGCCGTCGGGGGTGGCCGCGGTCCACTTGAGCGTTCCGTCTCGCTCCCACGCGCTGCGGCCCGAGACCACGTCCATGAGTCCGTCGCCATCGAGGTCGCCGGCGACGCTGATGCCGCCCGTGTATTCGTCGTTGGTGCCTTCGAGAGCCCCGGTTCCCGAGGACCAGAGCAGACGACCGTCGGCGTCCGTGGTCAATGCGCCCCAGACAATCTCGCTGCTCCCGTCACCGTCGAGGTCCACCAACGTCGGAGCGCCATTCCCGCCTCCGACGGTGAGCGCGCCTCCGGTAGCGTTCGTGCTGCGCCACAATTCGTTGCCGCCGGCGTCGAAGGCAATGGCGCGTCGCGGATCGCGGTTATTGGGCGAAGTCATCGCAACGATGACGATGTTGCCGTCGCCCTTGAGGTCACCGGCGGCGATGGAGATTCGCCCGAAAAGATTCACATCGGAGACCCAAAGCTCTTCGCCGGTGTCGCCGCGGTAGGCGCGGAGGGCGCCATCGTTCCAGTCGGAGTCACAGGCCATGTTGGAGATGATCTCCGGAATGCCATCGCCGTCGAGGTCCACCACGACGGGAGTGGTGATGGCGTGTAGGCAGTCCGCTCGCCGCATGGAGGTGCTGATCTCGATCTCCGGCGTCACGTCGAAGGCCCCGAAGACAGGTTCCGTTTCGCACGTGACCGGGTCGAACTGTTCTAGGCAGCGGTCGAGGGTGGGCTCACAGAAGGAGTCTTCCGGGCAATCGAAGTTGTCTACGCACTCTTCACCAGGCGCGGTGCACGCGCCGTCGACGCAGACGTCGGTAGCACCTTCGCAACAGGTACCGTCGCAGCGAATGCCGGTGTCGCACGCCGCGAGGCAAGCGCCTTCGATGCACTCGGTGCCTTCGTCGCAACAGATCGGCGGGTCGCCGCAGAAGATGGCCGTCGCGCAAGTGGCGCTGTCCGGCCCTGCATCGCTCATGATGGGAACATCTGGCATTGGCACGTCCGGCGCCGCTGCGTCCTGGTCTGGCACGCAGACGCCGTCGACGCACTGACCACTCACACAATCGGCGGATGTAGAGCAGGTCGCGTCGCCCCCGTCGTCGTCGCCGCAAGCGACGAGGGTAAGGAGGGCCAATCCAAGGAAGAGCGAGGAACGATGCATAGCTGAAGAGTACGGGTTTTGACGCCGCACACCTCGTTCTTTCTCCAGACTACTCGTCGGGGGTGGTCGTCAGCAGCTTCCAGAGCGGATGCCCGTCCCGGTGCTCTCCGTAGTCGAGCTCTGCGCTGGCTAGCAAGGTCGCGCCAATATCCTCGGGGAGGATATGCCTCCGCACCAAGGCCGAGGGCGCCGCCATATCGTCGAGGGAGACTGCGCGCCAAAGTCGAAAGGCACCGGGACCATGTCGTCGACATCGCTGGACTTGCCCCGCTACGGCGGACCTGCGGGGTGGAGAGGAAGACTTCCCACCGACTTCGCGTAGGACATAAGCGAACGCGCAACGCGAACTCTTGAACGAATCCGACTGCGCGCCCTAGAGTCACGCCGTCGACGAATCAGGCAGAGGTACGAGCACTTTCATCTCCCCAAAAGGTGCGCGCTCAGGAAAACTACGAAAACGAATGTCCGACGCCCAATCAAGCGATATCAGCGAACGCTACGCTGCGTTTAGTGCGCAAGGCTTGGACGACATCGATGCTTGCTGGAGCCTCGCGTGCGACCTCTCCGCAACGAAGACGGCCGAGAATCGTCGCCGAGCGATCGAGGTCTACGAGCGGCTCACCACACTCCGGTCTTGGTGGGGCGATGCTTTCAATGCCTCGGTAAGAGCACAAGAACTGGGCGACTTGGTGGAGGCCGAGCGATGGATGGCGCGCAGTTTGTCCGTCGAAGCCACCGCTCTTGGACTCAGTCGAATGTCCGTCGTGCTCCGACGCGCCGGTCGGCGTGAAGCCTCCCTCGCCTTCGCGAAAGAAGCGGTGGCACGATTTCCCACCGACTTGGGCAGCCGTCAAACCTTGCTCCAAGTGCTGGACGCGCGAAAAGAGTACGCCGACGCGCTTGAGGTGTGTACAGCCATGGCAGCTCAGTTCGGAGACGAGGTTCTGCGTCATGACCGCGCCTACGTTTGCCGAGAGCGAGCGCGTCAGCTCGCTCAAGGCGACGACGTTGAGCCGGAAGCCGAGTCCGAAGCGCGGGCCTTACTGGAGAAGGCGTGCGCGCTCCAGCCCGACGCAGACACGTGGCTTCGCGTGGGCCTTATCTACGAAGCTCCTCTGGGCGACGTGGGAAACGCCGAGCGCTGCCTGCGCCAGGCGCTCGACCTGTCACCGGCGAACCGCTGGGCCCAACAAAACCTGGGTCGACTGCTCTACACTTGGCACCATCGGCACGACGAAGCGATCCTCCTCCTCTCACACGCGTTCGAAGTGGCACCGGCGGACCGTACCGTTGCCTACCACTACGCCAACGCGTTGGCTGAAGATCTCCAGTTTGTCGCATCGGAGACAGCGTCCTTCGCCCACCTTAGGCTGAGCGATGCCCCGCTGGACGGACTGCACCAACTCGGACACCTCTACGCCTCCGCGCGGGTCTACGAGGATGCCGCGGATGCATGGCTGGCCGCCATCAGCGTCGACCCGGGTTGCTATACCAAGCTCCACCTCGACCTTGCACAGCTCTACCTCGCCCAAGGGCGCCTTGCCGATGCAGCGTCGGCCGTCCAAGCGGGCCTCGACCGCGATGGAGAATGCGTGCACTGCCTGCGTGGACATGCCCTGGTCCTGTCCGCTGAGGGGAAGCGCGATGAGGCGCGCACGACCCTGATGGAACTCGTCCGCGAACATCCCGCTGACATCGGTCTGCGCGAACAACTCGTGAACCTGCTCCTGGAAATGGATGAACCCGAATACGCGTTGGCGCATGCGGAGACGGCCATGGAGATGGGTCGAGCATTTCACGCGGCTTCGGCTCCCCTCGGGCGGGCGCTCTTGGCAAGCGGACGCCCCGACGAAGCCCGCGGCCATTTGCAAGATGCGGTGGAGCACAACCACGAGCTGCGAACGGGCGCCTACGACGACCTCGCCCGCTGTCTTGACGCCCTCGGCGACACGACGAGTGCGGAAGTCCGACGGCGAGGCGAGGCGTTTGCCCAGGCGATGACCACGGCGGCAGAAGCCCTTCAAGGATTTGCCGTCGCAACCTGGAACACGGCTCCCGCCTCCTCCGCGGCGAACACCGAGGCCTCCGATGTGCTGCACACAACTGAAGAAGCAGCAACGGACGAAGCAACGACGGACGTCCTAACGCTCGTCGATGGAACGCTGCTTCTGCTGGAGCATCTGGCGCCAAACGACGCGGAGCGATGGATTCTGCACCATCTCCAGCCCACGTTGGATTGCGCGCTGATCGACCGGCTGATCGACGAGCTCTTTGCCCTCGATCCCGATCGAAGCGGCCGAAATAGAATGCCTCCGGCGTTGAACCTACGCGACGTGGCCAGCGCCGAGCGCATCGCGGCGGAGCTCCAGGTGCAGTCCACTCTCTTGGCGACAGCGGGTGCAGCGCGGACGGCGGGCGTTCGCGGGATGGAGGTTGCCCACCTCCTCTGCACGCTCCCTCTCCTACGCCGCGCGGCTTGGAAGCTTGGCCGCGATGTCGCCCTCGCTGCGGGCCGCGAAGGGAAAGCCCTGGCGCTGCTCCTCGGCAGCGGCATGAAGGTGCAGCAATCCCTCAAGAACAAAGGCGTCACGCACCTTCGCTACGCCAACTTGTCCGAGTGGCGGCTTAAGCGTGTTCCAATGATCCTCAAGACAATGCCCGAGCTTGAGATTCTCGACCTCTCGGGCAACCCACTGGGCGACGCTCTCGAACGCTTTCCGGTGATGCGAAATCTTCGCCTTCTCAACTTGGATCGCACCCACTCAAAACCAGCGACGCTGGCGTCACTCAAAGCACGACTTCCAGACTGCGAGATTCGCACCCTGCCCCCTGCAAAGTACGAAGCCAACTTTGACACTCTGTTGAACCTTCCCGGTGTGGTGCAGTGCCCTGACGGCCAGATGCTCTCGCGTCCGGACGCTTTGCCAACTCTGCGCGGGGCGTTCTACATGGCCGGTCAAGCGACGCTGTTGGGCGTGCCGAAACAGCCTGTGGTCGTGTCGTTTCGCAATGACGGCTACGTCGGGGTGTACGTACGCGATTCGGAAACCCGCCACTGGGAAGATCGGGCCGTTGAAGTGGATGGGCTCGAGTGCCCTCTTCCCATCTCAGCGCGCTCTTCGGAGGACGAACGAAAGCAGAAGTTTCGGGCGAAGTACCAGGCGGATGAACCCTGGCCGCCATCCAATGATGACTTGGTCGCCCACTGGGAAAAGGTGCTGGGCCCGCTCGCTAGACCCCCCGCATCCGCTGAGACCGTGTCCCGCTTTGAAGACATCACCGGCACCGCCATGCCACCGCAACTCGCGTCTTGTTTTCGCAGCGCCGACGGCGGCGGCCTGTTCTTTTGTACGCTCGAAGTGTTGAAGACGTGGAAGGAGTGGAAGGACGTCTATGACGGTATGGACATCGACGACATCGCCCATGCAGGCCACAAAGGAGACCAAGGCCGAACGCTCGGCGCGTACACTTTGCCTGATTGGATTCCTATCATCAGGACGCCGAGGGGCTTCCTTGCCGTCGACGGCCTTCCCGGCGCGAAAGGGAATCGCGGGCAAATCCTGCACTTTGGCCGCGATGAGTTCCACATTCGGCTTGTTGCGTCCGACCTGCATGACCTCTTGAATCAGGTTCTGGCGCAGCGCGAAGCCGTGGACACCTTAGCTCGACTCAGTGGGCTCGACGCAAACGAGCGCGCTTCCGTGGTCAACTGCTTCGTGGATTCGGGGATACCACCAGGCAACGGTTGGTGGGCTGTGTCAGCGCTATCGAAAGTTGAGCACACCAAGTCGTTCATCGCCCCCTTGGACTGGAAAGCCTCTTTCGCAGATGCGGTCTATCTCCTGCAGCCGGCGGTCGACAGCTCTTGGCTCGACCCCAGCCCATCGCGCTGCCCGCCGTCGACCTATCCATAACCGCCATGCACGATGAGCCGACGCAAGCGGCGCTGGCCCGCTGGATGAATGCAAGAGGTTTGCGCCTATCGTGGGTCGCGCTGAGCGGGGACACCTATGTGCTGACGGTGCACCTCATCGCCGATGTGGAGGAGGCAACCCGTGCGTGTGCCTCTCTTTTTCAGAGTGCTCTGGATCCCGTTCCCACCGGGTGAGTTCGCGGAATCTCGAAATGGACGGGCGCCTTGATGACAGCCCCACAAACCGCTAAGAATCCGCCTTCCGGAGCCCAATGATCGACAATATTACCGACTGGATCGAGCTTACGCTTCGATGGATTCACATCATCACTGGCGCAGCGTGGATCGGCACTTCGTTCTACTTCAACTGGCTGAACAACAACGTACGGCCCCAGGAGAACCCTGAACCCGGCGTTGGCGGAGACCTCTGGAGCGTTCACGGCGGCGCTTTTTACCGCGTTGTTAAGTACAAGGTCGCGCCGGAGAAGCTCCCCAAAGTGCTCCACTGGTTCAAGTGGGAGGCGTACTTCACGTGGATCAGCGGCTTCTGCTTGCTCTGCGTGGCCTACTACCTCTCCGCCAGCACGATGGTCATCGACAACTCCGTCCGCGTGCTCGCGCCGTGGGAAGCCATCGCCATTGGCATCAGCGTCCTCGCCGTGGGCTGGACCGTCTACCACCTCCTCTGCAAATCACCGCTCGGCAACAAGCCCGCGCTCTTTGCATTCCTCGGCTTCGTATTGATGACGGGCCTCGCCTTTGGCCTCACGCAGGTCTTCGGCAGCCGCGCGGCGTACATTCACGTTGGCGCGCTCATCGGCACCATCATGGCGGCGAATGTGTTCGTGGTGATCATTCCAAACCAGCGCGTGATGGTCGACGACATGACCGCGGGCAAAGAGCCCGAAGCCAAGCTTGGCCAAGAAGCCTCGCAGCGTTCCTTGCACAACAACTACCTCACGCTGCCCGTGCTCTTCATCATGGTGAGCAATCACTACCCGATGACCTACGGCCACACGTGGAACTGGGTTCTGCTCGCGGGCATCGCCCTAGCAGGCGCGATCACGCGTCACTGGTTCAACCTGCGCGGCAAGGGCAAGAACAACGTCTACATCCTCCCCGTCGCCGCCGCGATGATGGTCGCCATGGCCTTCGCGACGATGCCCAAGTCCTACGCTTCGCATCGCCCCGTGGAGTTCAGCGAAGTGCGAGAGCTCATCGAAACACACTGTGTTGAATGCCACTCAGCGTCGCCGACGCGTGAAGGCTTCCCCATCGCGCCCCTTGGCGTGATGTACGACACGGCTGCGCAGATCGGCCAATACTCCCAGCGCATCAACACCCAGGTTGTTGTGACCGGCGTGATGCCACTTGGCGATGCCCACGGCATGACGCAAGACGAGCGCGACATCATCGGCGCTTGGTTCCATCAGGGCGCGTCCATCGAATGAACGGGCGCTTCCATCGAATGAAGCGGCATTGATAAACATATGAAACGATTCGCACTCCGCAGTCAGCGCGTTCTCACGCCGGAAGGCATCAAGCCTCACATCATCGTCGTACGCGACGACAAGATCGAATCCGTGCTTCCTCCCAACTGGGCGACGTCGGATCTGGCAGAGAACGTGCCGCTCGAAGACCTTGGCGACTCGCTGATCTTCCCTGGCCTCGTGGACTGCCACGTGCACATCAACGAACCCGGCCGCACGGAGTGGGAAGGCTTCGAGACCGCAACCAAGGCGGCGGCGTCCGGCGGCGTCACCACCGTCATCGACATGCCCCTGAACTGCACGCCGGTGACGACCAGCGTCGATGCGCTCAAGCTGAAGCTCGACGCGACGAGCGGGCGGCTGCACGTGGACACCGGCTTCTGGGGCGGCGTCATCCCGGGCAACGCCGAAGAGCTGACGCGTCTCGCCGAGGCCGGTGCGCTTGGTGCAAAAGCCTTCCTCTGCCCTTCCGGCATCGACGACTTTCCCCAGAGCACCGAAGACGACCTTCGCGCAGCCATGCCTCGTCTAGCCGACGCGGGCATCCCGCTCTTGGCCCACGCCGAGCTGGAGCTCGACGCGCCGGCATGTCCTCCAGGCTCCGCGGACTACAACGACTACCTGAAGTCGCGCCCCCGCGAGTGGGAAGACGCCGCCATCGGCATGCTGATCAAGCTCTGCCGCGAAACACGCTGCCCCGTGCACATCGTTCATCTCTCGTCGGCAACGGCGGTGCCGATGTTGCGCGACGCGAAGGCCGAGGGCCTGCCCATCACCGTGGAGACGTGCCCGCACTACTTGTGTTTGACGGCGGAAGAGATTCCCAGCGGCGACACCACCTTCAAGTGCGCGCCACCGATTCGTGAGAACGCCAACCGCGACGGTCTCTGGGACGCGCTCATCGAGGGCGTTATCGACTTTGTCATCAGCGATCACTCGCCATGCACGCCCGGACTCAAGCGCATCGACGAAGGCGACTTCGCCGGCGCCTGGGGCGGAATCGCTTCGCTCTCCCTCGGTCTCTCGAACATCTGGACCGAGGCCCAAAAGCGGGGAGTGAAGATCGAAAAGCTCGCCGAGTGGATGAGCCTCGCGCCCGCACGCTTCGCCGGCGTCGCCGATAAGAAGGGCGCCATCGCCAAGGGCATGCACGCGGACTTCTTCGTGTGGGACCCCGCGTCCACCTTCGAGCTCGACGCGGAGCGACTGCACTTCAAGCACCGCATCTCCCCCTACGTGGGACGAACCCTCGCTGGCGAAGTCGAGACCACGTGGCTCCGCGGCGAGAAGATCTTCGAGCGGAACACAGCGACGCAGACGGACCTCTTCGCAAAACCCAGAGGCGAAGCGCTCTTGCACCGCGCTGCCAACAAATAGAACGCCGCGAACAAAGCGGCGGAACAGGAAACACTCCATGAGCAGCAACAACAACGACCTCGCCTTCGTAGGCCTCGTCAACTTGGCGAGCGAGTCTTTGGGCGCGAAAGCCCTTTCCACGAACGACGACTTCTTCGCGGGCATGGAAAACCTCGTCAAAGACAAGGCCCCCGTGTTCTTGCCCGACGAGTTCACGGACCGTGGCAAGTGGATGGACGGCTGGGAGAGCCGCCGCAAACGCGTGGACGGGCACGACTGGTGCATCGTTCGCCTCGGTGCCGAAGGTGTCATTCGCGCCATCGACATCAACACCTCGCACTTCACGGGCAACCAGCCTCCCTTCGCGTCCGTCGAAGCGACGAACTCCACCGACGCCGACATCGATGGAGCGACGTGGACCGAGATCGTCGCGCAGGGTCCTTGTCGTCCCGGCAGCATGAACCTCTTCAGCGTCAACGACAGCGCGAGCTACACGCACCTTCGGCTCAACCTCTACCCCGACGGCGGCGTCGCGCGCTTGCGCGTCTATGGCGAGGTCACGCCGAACTGGGACGGCGGTTCAGGAACGACGGGCGAAGAGGTCGACCTTGTGGCCCTTGCCCACGGCGGCCTGGCCCTCGCGTGCAGCGACGCGTTCTTCGGACCGATGAACAACCTCATCGCGCCCGGACGCGCCGTGAACATGGGCGGCGGATGGGAGACGCGCAGGCGGATGGGTCGCCCCTTCGACAGCCGCCCCGACTGGATCATGCTTCGCCTCGGTGCCGCCGGAACGGTCAGCGGAGTGGAAGTCGACACGAACCACTTCAAGGGCAACTTCCCGGACCGCTGCGCCCTCGACGGCGTGAACCTTCCTGGAGCGCGCATCACGGACTTGCTGGCGTCGGACGCGTGGGAGACATTTCTTCCGGAGCAAAAGCTACGCGCCCACGAACAGCACATGTTCCGCGATGAGCTCTCGGCTTCGGGCCCCTACACGCATGTGCGTCTGCGCATTTTCCCCGACGGCGGCATCAGCCGACTCCGCATCCTTGGTCATCGAATCGCAGGTAAGCGCTCGTGAGCGCGGCCAGCAAGCTTAACGGCATGAACGAAGACGGGGCTCGCACCGCGCTCACGCGTTGCTGCGGCTCTGCAAAGTGGGTCGACGCCATGCTCGCGTCCCGCCCCTTTGCGGATGACGACGCGGTATTCACGCGTGCTGACGATGCCTGGGCGACGATGGAACGCGCCGACATCCTCGAAGCCTTCACGCATCACCCGCGCATCGGGTCGAGCATCGAAGCACTGCGC
>JBGCFM010000189.1:0-10450 GCA_045106895.1 Polyangiales bacterium
GGGCACGTGTTCCAGTCCGGCAAGTTCGCGCAATAGCCGTCCGACGAAATGAGTCTTGATGATATCCGCTGGGCGACGGAGCTTGTCTCCGAGCTAGTGGAGGCTGTTGGCGAAGACGTGGTTCTGCGAGCGCCACTGCTCTTGCCCATCGCTGAGCACTTTCCGGATGTCATCGAAGAAGGTGCTGTTGGGGCGCGCCAACTCATCCGGCGCATGATGCGGCACGCATCTCTTGGGCATCTGCGAGTCGACGTCGACTACGCGAGTTCCGAAGAGCACACCCCTGAAACCGGCGCCCCCATCGAGTTCATCGGGTGCTCGGACGAAAAAGACGTGGCGTTCTTCTCCATCCATGCGCTTGAGTCCGTGGATGTCGCCACGGAGTTTCTATGCTTCGAGGTGGGCCTCGCGTATGGCGCGCACCACGGCCTCGTCGCCGGCCTGTCCAATCAAGAAGCCCTCGACCTCGACTACGCCGATCCCGACTTGGCACTGCTGGAAAAACGAGCGGCGGTCTATGCCTACTGTCTCGGGCTAGGAGTCATCGCGCTCAACGGAGTCGAGCACTTTCAAAAGTCTGGCCACCTCGAAGGGACAATGGCGCACACGTACTGGCGAACGACGAGGGCCGGTGCCCTCGACTCTCAGCAGAGCGCGACGCTCTTGGCCCTTTGGACCGTTCTTCGCGACTCGCCGAAGCGCGAACTCAAGAGCATCGCTGCGCATCTTCGTCCGAACCAACGGGCCGTGTTTCGGAAGGCTCGACAGCGACTCACACAGATTCCCCGGCGCGATGTCCTCGCGAGTGCCGGGTTCTCACTGGAGAGTTCGTGGAGGTCGCCGCGCAGTGTCGACACGGAAGTACTCGAAGTCGAAGAGCAAGACGCGGACTTGGCCGAAGCAGAACTGGATGCTCTGGATGCTCTGGACGCTCGTCGCCTCGTATATCGGATAAGCGAACGACGGGGGAGTCCCGTCGTGATCACGACCGTCTGCGTGCCCGCCGTTTTGGCGTTGGCCATCGTCGGGCCCGGCGTAGGGACCGCACTTGGACTCTGCGCGGCGGCCGGCGCCACCTACTACTTTACGCGCAAGCATTCCTATTGCTCGGATGGTGATTGCGGACGCTCTCTCAGCGCAGACGATGAGGTGTGTTCGGGGTGCCAAGCGCAGGTCGCCGGTGATGTGGGCTCCCGCCTCGAAGCTCTCGACTTACCGATTCGGCAGGAGCTCCCCTCGCAGTCGCCATACCGTTCTCCTGGCCACGAATAGCGCCGCTTTTCGCTCACTGGAACACGACCCGCTCGTGCATGATCGGCCATGCATGGCCTTTGTCATCGCGTGGCCATCGGGTCCGCTGCATTCCTTTCCCATCGGGGTCTTCTCCGACGGTGCGAAGAGAGTTTCTGGTGGAAGCGAAAGGGCGTCGATCCAATCAGCGGGTTAGCTATCAACCCCGACGCTGACCACGCTGACGAGCGCGCGTTCACCACTAGCGGAACAATCGACCGCTTTTCGTCCGAAGCCGCAACAAATCACTTGTTCGATAGCCTGCTCTGCTTTGGTGAGTTGAATGCATCTTTGTCGGAAGATCTGCATTCGAACCGGTAGAGAGATTCACGCAGTTCGTTGCGCTCGCTCGAATGTCGAGAGTGAAAGTCTAGTGAAATCAATACCTTACGCATCAGCGTTGCGTTAAGTCACAAATTTGCCCGCCCGCTCGGATGACTGCAGGGTCTGCGCACTGTGCATGGTTCGAACACCACTCCACAGCTCATCAGGAGACGCAAATGAACGTTCAGAGACTTCACTTTACAGGGTTCATCGCAGCGCTTGGGTTTGGCACCCTCGCCGGCTGCACGGGTCAGCTCGCTAGCGTCGACGAGGACATCAAGGGTCGCGACATCGCCATCGTCGGAGGCAGCGCGACAACCATCGAGAGCGCCCCTTGGCAGGTTTCCCTTCGGCGATTCGGCGGCCACTTCTGCGGCGGCACGATCCTCAGCGACTCGTGGATTGTCACCGCGGCCCACTGCGTGGAAGACGGCGTGGACGGGGTCACCGTCGTCGCGGGCACAAGCACCGCCCGCGGCGCTGGCCAGTCGCGGAACATCGCCGGCGGCGCCATCGCGCCTGGGTACCAGCGACCCGAGTTCGGCAAAGACATCGCACTCCTTGAGCTCGACCGACCACTCTCCCTCGACGGCGTAAGAGCCGCCGCTGTACGCTTCACCACCGAAGCGGAGTCCGACTTTTTTGCGCCGGGTGTGAGCGCTCGCGTGACGGGTTGGGGCGCTCTCCGCGCAGGCGGCGGAAGCCCCAATCAGCTGCAAAGCGTCAACGTTCCCATCGTGACCCTCGCCTCCGCGGAGCGTGTGTACGGCCGACTGACCGAGGACCAGCTCGCTGCTGGCACCGCCCAAGGCGGACGCGACTCGTGCCAAGGAGACAGCGGCGGGCCGTTGGTGGTTCCAGGTCCAGACGGCAGCGCATGGCTTGCCGGCGTCGTTAGTTGGGGCTCCGGCTGCGGCTCACCCGGCGTGCCGGGCATGTACGTTCGCGTTGCCAGCTTCGAGAACTTCATTCGGGAGACGAGTGGAATCGGCATCAACACAACGCCGCCGGACATTGGGACGCCGCCGCCTCCGCCCACGAACGCGCTCCGACCCGCCGCCGCCACCCAGAGCGACTCCCTCGCGCAGAACGAGGCTCATCTCTACGGGCCGGTGCGCCTTCAAGCCGGCGAGATGTTTCGGGCCACCACGCGCGGAACCGGTGATCCCGATCTCTATTTGGGTTTCGATGGCCCTCCCACGACCAGCGACTTCGACTGCCGTTCGTGGACCAACGGCGCCAGCGAGAACTGCGGCTTGGACACCACAAGTGCGAGAGATGTCTATGTTCTTGTGAGTGGGTTTACGGCCAGCACTTACGTACTTGATATCGAGGTCCTCGGTGCGCCGCCAGTCGCGAATGAGCAGACCGGGAGTGCGAGCGGCGCCCTTGTGACGGGTGATAGCGTCGCGTTTCAGCCGCTCCGACTCGCCGGAGACAGCGAACTTGAAGTGTCCATCCGCGGTGACGGCGACGCAGATCTCTTTGTTCGCTTTGGCGCCTCGCCGACGGATGCGCTCTTCGATTGCCGACCCTTCCTGCAAGGAAGCAACGAGACCTGTAGCCTCACTGTGCCGAGCGGTGGCGCCGAAGCCTATATCGTCATTCAGGCCGCTCAGGCTGCTGACTGGCAGCTCGACGTTCGTTTTACGCCGGCCGACTGACGGTGCTCAATCGTCGACGCTACGCGCTCAGGAGGCCATGTGGAATAGAATACGTCCTCGCGTGATTGATCAGGCATGGTCTTTGTCATCGCGTTCGTGGCCATCGGGTCCGCTGCATTCCTCTCGCATGTGATCTTCTCTGACGGTGCAAAGGGCACTGGGGTCTGGTCGAAGCGACAGGGGGTCGCTCTCGGCGATTCCCCATACCGACAAGCTGAGTCGATGGCAGAGGTTCCGCAGAACGCCCCGCTTTCGCTGCGCATCACGTGCTGGATCGCTGCGATGGGCGGCCTGGCTACGGTGGGTCTCCTCGCTCCCGCCGGTCTGCTCCTCGTCCTCGTGGCTCTCGACTACGCCACGGGCGTGATCCCGGTCCTCGTCCTCGCCGTGAGCCTCTCCGGCTTTCCAGCGGGGGTGATTCTCATTCGCGTCGCCCGCCGTGTCTTGCGCCGCCAGCCCCTCAGTGATTCCGCCTTCGCGTACCTCTTTACGCATCACGCGTGCGTGGCTGCCGTCATGTTCTTTCTTCAAGCGTCCTCCCGCGCGAATCTTCAGGTGTTTCCCTTCAGCTTTGCGGTTTGCTCGATCCTCTTCGCCCTCGTGATCACGATGAAGCAGTGGGCGCTGATTCCTGCGACTCCGGCTCCGACTCCGGCTCGTGAAGCACGACCAGGCGCGATGTTGGCCGACGTGGAATAGAACCATCTCGCCGCGTCATTGATCACCCATGGTTGGCCTGGTCCTGCTCTTCGTTGTCGCGACGCCCGCCGCCGCGCTCATCCTCACCTACCTCGTGTTCTTCGAGGACGGGGCCAAGGAGACGGGGCGCTGGGGAGTGTCACGAGAGAAGGTCACCATCGGCGCCTCTCCTTATCGCGCTGGCGAGTCGACGAAGAAGATTCCCCAAGGCGCCCCGTTCTTGTTGCGCTTCGGCTGCTGGCTCTGCGCGATGGCGGGCGTGGTCACCACCGCCGTGTTCGCCCCCGCTGGCCTCATCTTGATGTTCCTGGTCACAGACCGAGGCTCCACAGGTCTGTCTGCGGTACCTGTGTTTCTGGTCAGCATGTCCGGGTTCGTGGCGGGCGTGATCCTCGTTCGCGTTGCGCGCCAAATCACCCGCGCCGAAGGCGTGAATTCAGCGCACTTCCACTATCTCTACGTTCACCACGCCTGCGTCGTCGGCACGATGCTCGTCGTCGACGCCTTCGCCTACGGGCACTTTCACCTCTCGGGGACTTGCGCGCTGATCTGTGGCGCGATCATCGCACCCCTGATGCTTGTTCACTCAGCGGCGAAGGCCCCCGACGAAAGGGGGCCCGGCGCAGAACGGGTCTAGAGCGCATCTCGCAACTACGTACGGCCAATCGCGGCCGGAGCACGCCGCCTTCGCTCATCCCCTCAGCTCAAAAATGCACCACTAGCCGCGAACGGCGCTGAAAAGCAGCGTGGGAATCTTGAGTGGTGAGCCGCTCGCGTAGAGGTCCGTGAGCTTTCGTCCGACCTCGTGGGAGGTCTTGTTCGTGATGAACCAAGCGGGCTTCGGGAACACCGTGAAGGGGCCGCGAACGACGGTCTTTTCGGGACGGTCGAAGAGGTAGGTGTTGTGGACCACGCCGCGTCCGCTGCGAATGTCCTCGTCCGTGTGCCCCGGGAACGCGCCCCAACATGTCGACACGAAGGCGTAGCTCAAGGCAGCCCAGTGGTTGACGATGACGGAGCCAAAACGAAGGTTCGCAATGGCGTCGTCGACGGCCTTGGCGACGCGTGGGTCCTTGAGGGAACTCGGGTGCACGATGATGGACGCGCTGAGGGTGCCCCAGAGCGTGTCGTTGGCGAAGTCCACGGCCTTGTTGATGTAGTCCACGACGTCCGTCGCAGGGATCGCGACCTCGCTCGTGACGCCGCACCATGCTTCGGTGGTGAAGCAGAGCTCGTCCTTGTTGTCTGGGCTCAGCCCTTCGATGAGCGTCCAAGGCACTCGGCCTTCGCCCGCGGGGCCAAACTGGTGTGCGTCGGGGTGCGCCTTCATGAACGCGTCGTGACGGTCTTCGGCACCGGGGTAGTAAGGGAAGCGTTCTTCGGCGATGACGAAGGCGTTCTTCACAGCATCGAGGAGACCGCGGCGTTGACCCCAGCCTTCGTGGTTCACGACGACACGCGTCGCGTTGCAGTTGAAGCCGGCGTTGTTCGTGAGCGAGGACGCGATGTTTACGCCGTGGAACTCAAGCTCCTTCGCGGTCCACGGGCCGGGCACCACGATGATGGGGCTGACGTTGCCAAGCTCGCTCGTGACGGGGCGCTCGTTGCGCTTGTCGCCCTTGCTCTTTCGTTCTTCGCCTTCTTTGCCGAGGCCCCAGACGATGGCGTCGTGGGTCTTGTCAGAGCCCGTGATGTGAATCGTGTCGACGTGCTCGTGGTTGCAGAGGTAGTCCCCGATGGCGGCGCCGCCGTAGACGATGCGCATGTAGCCGCGCGTGACGAGCTCACGGCAGGCCTCCTCCATGATGGGGCCGAGGTACTCATTGACGGGGTTCATCTTGAGGAGAACCACCTCGCCCTCGGCGAAGAGCTTGTAGAGCGCGTCCATGGGACCGATGGAAGAGACGTTTCCGGCGCCGAGAACCAAGCCGACTTTGGCTTCCGGTTTTGGGTTTTTGTAGAAGACGCCCATCGTGTCTGCGAGGTTGGCTTTGGTCACCGATGAGTCCATCCAGACTTCTGCGGTGAAGCCCCCGAAGAGGACCTTGTCGAGGGTGTCCGTGGGGAAGACCTGGGCGACGACCTGGCCGCCGGGGCGCGTCGTGACTTCGCCGGGGAGCTTCGCGCCGCCCTGGTCACGGATCTCCTCGAGGGTGCGCGTGAGCAGACGAATGTTGCGCAGCAGAACAGCGGGCCCGCCGAGCCACTCTTCGGCTTCGTCCGGTGTTCCAAGCCTGATCTGCTTGGCTTTGCAGCCAGCCTGAACCCATCGCTCGGCGATGGCGTAAGTGCTGGCGCGGAGGGACTCAAGGATGTCGAGTCGCGCCGACAGCCCAAGGCTTGCCCACTCCGCGGCGTTGTCGCGCAGGACCGCGAGGGCTCCGTCGCACTCGCTCTGGCTCGTCGGCGGGATCTGGCTCTGGGCTTCGGGAATGGCGGCTGAGCCGTGCTGCAGATTCATACGTTTCTCCGGTTAGGGGCTACAACATGCGGTCCGCGACGCAGCGGCGCAATACCGCGGGCTGAAATCCAACACACCCGGGCCCGTTCGCTCTGGGTGCGCTCGTTGACGACTCGATGGGAACGCGTTCAGGAAGAGGGCGCACCCTGGGCCAGGTCGGGGCGCTCGGCGTAGAGTGCAGAGAGCAATGCTTCGCCTTTCTGACGTGGCAGGGCGTACACAAGCGTCTTTCCGTTCTCCCGATAGAATTCGATCCGTATGGAGACGAACGCGTTGTTTCGAATCACGTTGAACACCTGAACGCGGCGAATGGAGTTGAGCTCATCTCGGAGTAGGCTCACGAGCGCGTGCGCGTCGGGGGAGCGAAATGTCGAGGCGAGCATCGCGACTCCAGCCAGGACAATGAACGCGCCAAGCGCGAGGAGAATCGATTGCAGATCGTCCCGTCGGCTCGCTAGGCCAAACCACGAACCTGCCGCGATGGCGCCGCCAAGAGCGACAGGAATGGGCCACGCTTTGCGTCGAGCACGCTGGGCCTCTTGAACATACTGGAGAAGGACCTCGAACGTGCGTGACTTCATCGGGTCAAGCTACGACATAAGCAGAGAGATCTTCCGTCAAAAAAGACAGGACTCAGAGCTACTGACGGAGAAGGCTCTTCACGTTGTCTGCGGTGATGCGCTCACCATCCGACTCCAGGAAGTAGAGGCGCTCCATGAAACGGTCCAGCTCGCGAAAGTTCCCGTGCCACGGCTGCGCCATGAGCAGGTCGGATGCTTCGCGTTCGAGGACAACAGCGTTCTCGTCGACTTCGCCTTCTGGTGAAACAGGGCGGCCAACGCCGTGATCATCGAGGATTCGATTCAGAGCCCAGAGCGCGGCGCGAGGAACATCCGAGGGGCGCTCGCGAAGGGCGGGGAGCGTGAGCTCAAGCCGCGACAGGCGGTAGTAGAGGTCGTGCCTGAACTGACCGTCACGGACCAGCGTCGGCAAGCTGTGATCCGTGGCTGCCATGACAGTGACGTTGCACGGCTGCGGTGCTTCGTCGTCGTTGCGACGGTAACGTCCGCGGATCACCGGGCTTAGGCGCGCTTGAATCTCTCGCGGCAAGGTGCCGACCTCGTCGAGGAAGAGCGTGCCGCCTTCGGCGCGGGCGATGGCGCCACGACGTTCGCGGGTACCGAAGAGATGAAGCGCCAGGACATCGGGGTCGCGGCCGCCGGTGGGCATCTTCACGAAAGGCGCCGTGCCGCCGTGCATCGCTTGGTGAAGCGCGCGAGCGAGGCCTTCCTTGCCGGTTCCCGGCTCGCCATGGATAAGCGCCGAGGTCTTGTAGGGCCGGTCCAACATGCGGTCCATCACATCCAAGATGCGCTGGGAGTCGGGGTGCGGCGCCCGATACATGAGCACGAGTCGGAGCCAATCTCGCAAACCAGGAATCGAAGCAGCGGTCATGACCGCGTTTCTACCAGAATGAGCGCATGATCGGGGGCCCAACGATGGCGATCTTGTCGGGGCGACGGTATGAATGGCGAATGCAGCTGACGCCGGAAGAAGCGCTCGAGAAGATGGAAGACGATGACTACGCCTACGTGGACGTCCGCTCGATCAACGAGTTTGAGGGCGGTCACCCCGAGGGGGCCTACAATATTCCCCTCAAACACATGCTTCCGGGTGGAATGGCAGCGAACGAGGACTTCGTCGCGGTCCTTGAGGCGACCTTCCCGAAAGACGCGAGGCTCATCGTCGCCTGCAAGGCCGGCGGACGCAGCAAAGCCGCGAAAGCGCTCCTGGAAGCCGCCGGATACTCGGACGTCTTGGACCAGTTCGCTGGCTTCTCGGGCGCACGGGACCAGTTCGGAGCCACCCTGGAACCTGGCTGGCAGGCGGCGGGGCTTCCCATCACCATCGAGGCGGAGGATGGACGGGACTACGCTTCGCTCGCTGAGAAGGCCGGCAAAGTCGCGCCCTAGGACGACGAGATCCCTCGACTGAGCAAGAGAACCTGACTATGGTCCCCGCCCATGAGCCACGACCCTATCTCCTTCTTGAGCGAAACCTTCCCAGCCCTCTTTGCGAAGGGTGTTGCCCAACTCGAAGCCAAGGCAGCCGCCGGCGACGCGGTCGCTAAGTCGTCCCTTGAGGACGTCAAAGGCGCTGTGGGTGGTGTGATTCTTCAGGTCGAAGGCGAGGGCGCTGTCTACCTTCGTGCGGACAACGGCCAGATGGTCGTCCTCGACGCGGCTCCCGAGCCCTCGGACGTGAAGCTCGCCGTCGCCGCTCCTGGCGCCGCACTTCGTATGCTCCTCGGCGAAGCCGCCGACGCTGGCGAACTCGAAGAGTCCAAGGCCGCCAGCCGCGCCGTTGGAACCGCGAGCAAGCGCCTTCAGGACGCTCTCGGCGCCGACAGCCTTGAGTTTCACCTCGTCGCCACCGACGTGCCGGACCTCGGCGACATCACCATCAAGGTCGGCCTCAACGCCCCTGAGCCACCGGCTGAACCAAAGTTCACGGCGACCATCGCATTCCCGGACCTTGAAGCCGCCCGCAACGGCGAGATCAACGTCCAGCAGCTCTTCTTGGGCGGCAAGCTCAAGATGACCGGCGACTACTCCAAGGCTCTCCAGCTTGGTATGTCGCTCATGGCGCAGATGCAGCAGTAGAGTTCTGGAGCCGAGGCGAGAACTCGCGAAGGTGCAGCAGCTCCTGTATCTTCGCAGCTTCGTGCTCCGCTTCGCGCTCGTTCTATTGCTCGCTTCATGTTCGGCCTTTGGGTCGAGCGTCGTCGAGCCACGTGTGCAGCCAGGCGCCCAAACTCCGCAGGCGGGCTCAGAGGATTCCGCGCAGGTGGCCGCGCGAGCCGCTCCCCAGCCGCCTCAACCGCTGGCATTGAGCGCAAAAGAGGCGGAGCGTCTTGCGGGCCCGAGCCGCGAGCACATCGTCGACAAGTGGCGACCAGACGCGCGTCGATGTGGCCAGCGTGGGCGTCGGCGCTTCTGTGATGGGCCCCGGCGCGTTCCCGTTTCCGTCGGCCATGAGCGAGAGCGGCGCGACTACCTTGAGCTTGGGCTTTTGCGAAGCGCCGCCGAGGCGATCCGCGCGAAGGTGCGGCCGCAGTGGCTCGAAGCCATCAAGCAGCTCAACATCGAACCCCCGATGTATCCACTCACGTGGCCCGTCGAAGGCGGACGCTTTGGCCGCGGCGTTGGCACAGGCCGCTCGCGCTTTCGTGTTCATCGTGGAGTGGACGTGACGGCGGAGGTCGGTACGCCAGTCCATGTCGTCGCGTCGGGCCTCGTGCTCTACGCGGACAACGGAGTTCCTGGCTACGGCAACCTTTTGGTCGTGCTCCACGGCGGCGGGCAGGTGTCGTCGTATGCGCATCTCTCCGAAGTCCGGGTCGCCGCGGGCGCTGTGGTTCGCCGCGGGGACATCGTCGCGCTAAGCGGCAACACTGGAATCTCCCGCGGACCGCACCTTCATTTTGAGTGGCGCGAGGCGGGCGACCCAGCGGATCCGATGCGTCGCATGTCCGCCGAGCATGTTCCGGCTTGGCTGCTCTCGCACTTCGAGTCTCACCCGCCGCGTCCGCGCCGCAAACGTCGCTAGCGCTCAGACCGCGCTGAACACCCACGGGTAGGTCACAATGGAGATGTTTCCGTGGGGCGTTGCCGGGAACGTCATCCGGCGCACCACGTCGAGTACGCATGCCTCCGCGGCTTGATGGCGAAGGGTAGAACTTTGGATGTTCGCCGTCGTGACCGCGCCGTTTGGGGCGATAATGAACTGCGCCTGGACCCGGCCCTCGAGGTCCGGACGAGACTGGAGCGCTCGTTCGAAACAATGGCGGGTTTCATTCGTGTGGCGGCGCACGACACGACGGATGAGCGCCGGGTCGAGGGAGCCGCGGACTTCTGGGCCGGAGGAGCGAAGGCGCGGAACCCGGGCCTGTCGGGCGGGCTCGGACTCAACGCCTCGAACTCGTACACGTGGGCTGCGAGCGTGTCTGCCG
>JBGCFM010000019.1:0-20992 GCA_045106895.1 Polyangiales bacterium
GTCTCGGCCTGCCCAGCCGAGCGGCCGGTAGGTGCCGAACTGTGTGATGTCGAGAAGCAGCTGCTGGGCGTGGCTCGGGAGATTCAAGAGTTCGTCGAGGATCAGAACGTCACCGTTGGCTTGTTCCACCAGCCCGACGCGGCGTCGCGCTGCGCCGGAGAAGGCGCCGCGCTCGTGGCCGAAGAGCTCCGAGGTGATCGTGTTCAGATCGTCGCTGGAGCCGAGCAACGCTCGGACGGTTGGACGGCGAGCTCCGGACTCGGCGATGGCGCGGCAGAGCATAGTCTTGCCGGTTCCGGACTCTCCGGTGATGAGCAAGGGCGTATCTTCGCCAACGCTTGCGAGCTCGTCGCGTAGATGCCGCATGCTCTCGGGCGCCAGCAGTTCCTTCAGCGTCGGCTGCGGGGTGTGCGACGACTCGACGGACGCGTTCTCTGCACGTGCGATTTGTTGGCCACGGTCGAGGAGTACGGCGACCATATCGCCTACGGTTTCGAGCAACTCCAAATCGTCCGCGCTCAGCAGGCGTCGAGGTCTTCGGTAATCGATGTAGATCACGCCCGTCGGCGGGCCGGACCTTCCGACGGGCCGGATGGGAGCGCCGGCGGCTGCCACGATGCCAAGGCTCGCCAAGCTCGTGCTGCCTTCCTCGCCGATTTCCCAACGAACGCTCGCATTGGTTTCATGGACCCTGCGGACCACGGACTGACTGGCCTCCTGCCACTCTTCACGGCTGAGCTGGCCGTCCGCACTTCGCGCGTAGACGACAAAGTCACCGCCGGCTTCACGAACCGAAACGATCCCGCGGTCCGCATCAAGGAATCCGACGAGCGTATCCAGAGCTTCTTCCAGCCAGTCGTCCCGACTGCTGACTGAGCGAAGCCGATGAAGTAAGCGCCTCAGCATGCAACGGGTCTCACTGACGGCTAGGGAGGGCGTGGAAACAGAACGAGGAGAGGTGTTGGTATCGCCCCGACGAAACGGTAACGCGCACCGAGAAGATCCGTCGAGTAGATTATTGTCCGCTAAGAGCGCGCAGGACTTTCGAACGGCCAATTTGCTCATTGCCGGCTCCAACTTTGCCGTTCTCTCGGAGACGGAAAATCGCGGCCGGAACGACGCGATCAGACGGAATGAGGCATTCCATCTGGCCAAAGCCAGTCAAGCAAACGCAGCCGTCGCCGGACGCGCAGCAAAGAGCACCCGCACCGCAGAGCGATTCCCCGTCTTCGCAGGTGAGCACGCTCTGGTCCGCGACGCACTCAGCACGGCACAACACGCGCCGGCGAAAAGATCCGCTGGCGCACAGCACGCCCACGCAGGCCTGGCCCGGCTCGCAGCAGGTGGCGACGGTGATCGTCTCGGTGGGTTCGAAGGCGACGGGTTCGTGGCTGAAAAGACGGAATTGGGCTTTGGGAAGTCCTGAGCGCTTGAAAAGTCTCAATCGCGTTACTTCTTGCTGAGTTTTTTCAAAGCTGTGTCGCGATCAACCCACTGACAATTCCGAATCGTGCCGACGATTTCTTGAACATCTGCACCACTGAAACCACTGTTCTGGGCTGTATCAATTGACTTCAAACTTTCGCTATTGGCGAAAACCTGAAGCCCTTTCGTAGTTAGATTTGTCCCGCGAATGCTGAGCTTTTCCGTCGCACCAAGTCCTTTGACCTGCGCTAAGAACGCGTCGTCAATTCCAGCTCCCGCCAGCGAGAGCATGGCGTCGGCGTCCAACTCCAAGCGTTTAATATCTTCAACCGGAGGCGGAGTCTCAAGGCTGATGTATCGGAGCTTTCCCTCTTCAGTTAGACGAGCCGAAAGACTCGGGCAAGACAACGACGCTCTCTTTCCGTTCTCGTACCAAGCTTCGGACTCGCGTTTTCCATCAGGCCGTTGCCTTCCGAATTCACCAGAAAGCTTGCCTGACTCAAACCACTCTTTGCCGCGCCCGTTGTTTCCTGTTTCGTCGTGCTCAAACACGCTTAGCAGTGCGCCGGTGTCGGAATCGAACTCAAAAGCGAAGCCATTGTACGGCGAGTCATCTAGATAAAGCAGCGGATCGGTTTCATCTTTTTCCTCGAGAACCGCAAAGTCCACTCGCGCAACTCCAACATCCCAGCGTTCTTCTGGCTCTCCTTTTACGCCATCATTGATAACGAAATTCCCTAAGACCTTCCCAGCTTCAACTCGATAAGCAACGCCAGAAAAAGCCTCGCCATCAAGACTATAGCTGCCGTTTTCAAAGGCTAGTCGGTTGAGTTTTATTCTTGTTATCATTGGTTCGATAGCATCAAGCAATCAAGGATTTGCGGTCAACAGTTCAGCCGCTACGTCAGAAAAAATCATCAGTCACCGCTGGGCAGCGAGAGGTCCCAGCGCCGGACACCTCTTGCATGGACCCCCTGCCCAATATGGCATGCACCTCAGTGGACACGATGTTCTTCCCCGCCGGGCCGATGAAGGGATGCCGGCAAGTCAGCTTGCTGGTTTCTGGCACTCCAGAGAGCGAATGCACAATCGGCGCTTGGGCGGACCCTGAAAGCGAGTTCTACTCCAATGTACTGCTGGTGAATGACGATGGCGACGCGGCGCTCGCCGAGGACAATCGGGTGCCGTTCACCTTCGAGTATTCGTGGTGTGATCGACGACTTAGAGACCTCGGTGAAGGCCATGACTCTACCCATCGAAGAGCGGGCCCCTGGTCTCTCCATGAAGATGGAGCGGAGCGCCTCGGGTTTCCAAGAGACTTCAACTTTTGAAAAGATGGAGAAATCATGGGAACCCGAACCCGAACCCGACCCTGAACCCTGAACCCGAAAGTCAGCAATACGCGCTGTTGCGTGAAGCACTCTGAAACACGCGTGAAACGCCGACACATCGCGTTGGAACGTCAAAACCCCTCTCATTCGCCATTTTTGGCTCGGCACGCCCCGTGCTTAGTGCTTCCTCATGGAACACTTCACACCGCTTGCTTCGCTCTTTGGCGGAATCGTCATCGGCCTCGCGACGTCCCTCGTCCTCGTGAGCCACGGGCGAATCGCCGGCATAAGCGGCATCGCCGGCGGCATCCTCAAACTCCAAAAGGACGATACGAAATGGCGAATGCTCTTCGTGGCCGGCCTGCTAAGCGGCGGCTTCGTCTACTCGCTCCTTTGGCCGAGCGCCTTCGCGGTGAGCATCAACCGTTCGACGCCCACGCTCATCGCCGCAGGTCTGCTCGTCGGCGTCGGAACACAGATGGGCAACGGCTGCACGAGCGGTCACGGCATCTGCGGACTCAGCCGCTTCTCGGCGCGCTCCCTCGTCGCCGTCCTCACCTTCCTCACCACGGCGGCGACGTCTGTGGCTCAGATGAACGCGTTCGGAGGCGGACAGTGAAGCCTCGTTTTGAAAAATCCTTGGCCTTCGTCAGCGGCGTCGTCTTCGCTGGAGGCCTCGCTCTCGCGGGCATGACGCAGCCCTCTAAGGTCATCGGCTTCTTCGACTTCAGCGCCGGCCTCGAGTCGTGGGATCCAAGCCTCGCCTTTGTGATGGCCGGCGGCATCCTCATCTTCGCGCCGATCTTTCGCTTGATCTCCAAGCGCGACCGGCCGTGGCTCGCCGCGACGTTTCGGCTCCCAACGCGTACGGACATCGACCGGCCCCTCGTCCTCGGTGCGGCGCTCTTCGGCCTCGGCTGGGGTATCGCGGGCTACTGCCCAGGCCCGGCGTTGGCCTCCGCCGGGAGCGGCTCCGCGGACGCCCTCATCGTCGTCGCCTCCATGTTCGCCGGCATGAAGCTCTACCAGCTCTTCTCTGCCCGCCACGCGGCGCGTAGTTAGGCGCGAAATGGACCGCGCACCCACACCTCTCCCCAAGCCGACGACAGGCCTTGCGCGCCTTTTGCCGTTTCTCTCGTGGTTGCCCGCGTACAAACGCAGCGACGCGAAGAGCGACCTGAGCGCCGGGCTCACCACGGCTATCATGCTGGTCCCCCAAGGCATGGCCTACGCGATGCTTGCGGGTCTGCCGCCCGTCGTCGGTCTCTACGCCTCCCTCGTTCCCCTCGTCGCCTACACGCTCTTAGGCACCTCGCGTCAGCTCGCCGTCGGACCCGTCGCCATGGACTCCCTCCTCGTCGCCCAAGCTCTCGCGCCTCTCGCCGTTCTGGGCTCCGACCAGTACCTCGCTTACGCAGCGCTCCTCGCGCTCCTCGTCGGCCTCATGCAGCTGTCCATGGGGGTGCTGCGCCTCGGGCTTCTGATGAACTTCCTGTCGAACCCCGTCGTGAGCGGGTTCACCAGCGCAGCCGCGCTCATCATTGGCTTCAGCCAACTAAAACACCTCCTCGGCGTGCCACTGCCGCGCAGCAAGAACGTGCTCCATGTCCTCCGAAGCGCGGCGGAGGCGATGGGCGACTGGAACCTACCGACCCTCGCCATCTCCGCCGGGAGCGTCGCCTTCCTCATCGCGGCGAAGCGCTGGCGTCCCAAAGCACCGCGAGCGCTCCTCGTCGTCGCCGGTGGCTCCCTCGTCGTTTGGGCCAGTGGACTCGCGGACTCCGGCGTCGCCATCGTTGGCCACGTCCCCTCCGGGTTGCCGGCGATCGCTCTGCCGACCTGGGACATGGAGCGTGTCCAGTCCTTGCTCCCCATGGCGCTGACCATCGCCTTGGTCGCCATCATGGAAGCCATGAGCGTCGCGCGAACCTTCGCGCAAAAGGAAGGCTACGACATCGATGCCAACCAAGAGCTCATTGCCCTCGGCGTAGCGAACGTCGGCGGCGCGCTCTCCTCGGGTTACCCCATCACCGGCGGCTTCTCGCGCACCGCCGTCAACGCCCAAGCCGGCGCGAAGACCCCGCTCGCGGGGCTAGTCACGGCGGCCGTCGTGCTCCTCACGCTGCTCTTCTTCACGCCGCTCTTCTACTACCTGCCGACGGCGGTCCTCGCTGCGATCATCATGACCGCGGTCTTCGGCCTCATCGATATCAAAGGCATGCGGCGCTTGTGGACGGTCAAACGCAGCGACCTCGCCGTTTTGGTCGCGACCTTCGCCGCCACCCTTGGCCTCGGCATCGAACAGGGCATCCTCTTCGGCGTGGCGATGTCCTTGGTGCTCTTCGTGCTGCGCACGACGCGCCCCCACGTCGCCGTCTTGGGCGAGCTCCCGGACTCACGCGGCGTCTTCCGGAACGTGGAGCGCTTCCCCAGCGCCGAGCAAGCCAGCGGCGTGCTCATGGTCCGCGTCGACGCGCAGTTCTACTTCGCGAATACCAGCTTTCTCAAAGACACCCTCGAGCGCCTCGAACGCGAAGCGACGGAGCGACGTCAGGCGCCCATCCACAGCGTCGTCCTCGACGCCAGCGGCATCAACCAGCTCGACAGCTCCGCGGCGAGCGCGCTGCAGGACCTCGAACGAAGCTACGCGGCGCGGAACATTCGCCTCTTCGTCGCCTGCGCCAAAGGCCCCGTCCGCGACGTATTTGAGCGCGTCGGGCTAGGCGAAACCTTGGCCGGAAGGCTGCCCCAAACCCTCGCCCAAGCCGCCCTCGAAGCACATGCGTCGTCCTAGCCTGTACGCACTAGATCCTCTGGCAGGCATTGCTCCCTGCGCCCGAATCCTCGCATCGAAATCCGTCCGGGCAAGGCGGTCCACCGTCCCGGCAAGTTTGCGTGCAGTAGCCCGATGAGTCGGACGGTCCACGTCGGCACCACGGTTCGTTCGCTCCGGGCTCTCCGCCGCACGTATCTGACCTGCCCCATTTCTTCGGACCAAAAGTCTTTTTCTCATGCTGCTTCTCGGTGCCGAGAAGCCAGTTTGTCAGATTTTGAGTGGTCCTAAGAACGGGGGGGCAGGTCAGTAGCGCCGTTGACTAAGCCGCAGTCTCAAGATTCTCTCGAATGATGCGTGGGTGCCGAGCGGCGATCCGAAGCAACGCGAGCCCAGGACCATGGGGAGTCACTCGGTCCTGCTCCCAGTTGCGAAGCGTGTGGACACTGATCCCCAGCGCAGATGCGAAGCGCTCTTGAGTGAGACAGATGAACTTGCGAAGAGCAGCGACGTCGCCAGCTTCTAGCTTTCCCGCATTGATTCGTTTTCGTTGCGTGCGGGTGAGGGAGCGCCCCAGCTCGGCACGGGTCAGTGATTCTGTGTCGCTCATGTCATCGTCTCCGCATACTCAAAATAGAGATGTTCTTCGCTTTGGGTCGCCCAACGAGCACTAATGACGCGGATGGCGTCGTCGTGGCGCTCTGTCGACTTGAAGCGGTCTTCGTCGCGGCTGTGGTCAATGTCGTAAATCTCGTAGACCGGGGCATCCGTCGCAAACAGCTCCTTAGCTTCCTCAAAAGAGACACCATGCTTCCGCTCATTGTAAGCGGCTTTGTCCAGGTCCCATTCAAAACGCACAATGGAGTATAAGCTATTAGCTTAGACACGCCCACTCGGCGCGGCGTCACTCAATTCTCTTCGCCGGACTCCGGCGCGGACGACTCGGTCAACGACTCGATCTCCTTGAGCCTCCGCCACAGCGTGCTGCGACTGATGCCCAAGCTCGCGGCGGCGCGGCCTCGATGACCCGACGCTCGCTCCAGCGCGCGTAGGAGCGCGACCTGCTCGGCGCTCAGCGTCTCCCCGCTGATCTCCGGTGGGACGTTCGGCACCGGCACGCGCTCCGTTCCGTTGAGCTCCGGAGGGAGCTGCGCCGCCGTCAGAACGGGCCCATCGCCCATGGCAAACGCGTACTCCATCACGTTGGCGAGCTCGCGTACGTTGCCCGGCCAGTCGTGTTCTTCGAGGAGCGAGAGCGCATCCGACGAAATCGTCATCACCTCACGGTGCTCATCCGCGAAGTTCGCCAGCACGTGTTTGGCGAGCACCTCGATGTCTCCGTCGCGCTCGCGAAGAGGCGGTAGGAAGAGAGGGATCACGCGCAGCCGGTACATCAGGTCTTCGCGGAAGCGCCCTTGTCGAACAGCTTCCCGAAGCGAGGTATGCGTCGCGCTGATGATGCGCACGTCCACCTTGATCGGCGAACGCCCACCGACTGGAACCACCGACTTCTCCTGAAGAACGCGCAGCAGTTTGCCCTGGAGCTCCAAGGGCAAGTCCGCGACCTCGTCGAGGAAGAGCGTTCCGCCGTGGGCGATTCGAAAGTGTCCCGGCGCATCTTTGACGGCGCCGGTGAAGGCCCCTCGAACATGACCAAAGAGCTCGGACTCCAAAAGGTGCGGCGGCAGAGCGGCGCAGTTGATGGCGCGAAACGGCCCCCCCTGACGTGGCGAAGCCTCATGGATCGCGCGGGCCACAAGCTCTTTGCCGGTGCCAGATTCGCCCCGCACGAGCACCGTCGTATCTCGGCGCGCCACGCGCTCGATCTCGCCGAAGAGACGCTTCATGCTCGACGCCGCCGTCACCATGCCCCAGCGCGTCATCAGGCCTTCCCTCGCCTCGGCTTCGGCGTCGCCAAGGACCAACATATATCCGCTGTGTATCGGCCACGCGCGCACGAAGAGGACCCGCGTGGGATCTTCCGCCGTCGGCCGTGGCACCCGCGCCGACACCGAGCGCCCCTCCGCGAGGGCCTCCGCCAAGGGTCGACGATCGGCGTCGCCACAAAGGACATGAACGATCAGCGCTCCCTGCTGAAGACCTCCGACCAAGTCGTTCGCTTCGTCGGTCCAGCCCACCACACGAAGCTGCGCATCGAGGACAATCGAGGGGCCGAGCATCGCTTCAAGGGCACGGACAACCGCAGTTTCGTGGTCCATGCCGGCACCCTAGCAGAGCCGCCGCTCCTTTCATCCAGCCGCGTCTATCGGGCGATCCAAGCGCGCACCGCCGCGACGCCGACCTCGTCGACACGCTCCGTCCCGAGGGGCGGCATCTGCACATCCCCGCGGAGACCCATGCGCAGAAAGAGCTGCGAGGCGTCCGGGTTGCCAGGGACCATGATCACGTCGCTGCCTTCCACGTTGTGGAACGCCCTCACCCCAGCGCTCGTCTGCCAAGCCGGCGCATCCGTCGGGTCCACGAGGCCGACGGGAATTCCCAAGCGGAGGGTTCGCGTGCGGGACACGGGGTGGCTGTCGCCGTGGCAATGAGCGCAGTTCGCATGCAGATAGCCGAGGGCGGCCTCGTCGATGGCGTCGCCGGGAATCTCCGCGGACACGGCGCCCGCCGGCAACATGCCTGCGCCTATCCACTCGGCGAAGAGCGTGGCCTCGAGCTGAACGGCGCCAATGCCCAGCACGAAATCACCCCCGCCTTGGTGGCAGCCGCGACACTGTGCTTGCGTCGGGACATCGTGCTCCGTCCCCAAGACGTTTTGAGCGCCCTCGGGCGCCGCGTCCGCGTCGCGACCGTCGGCACGAAAGACATAAGAGACGTAGACCCAAAAGTCCTCGTCGCGCTTCCAGAGCAAACGTGTCTCCACGGGCACCCCGCCGACAATGAACTCTTTGAAGATGCGCGTGCCCACCGGGAAGGCCCAATGGTCCGCGTCGCGCACGTCGATGCTCTGGCCTTCCGGCAACAAAATGTGACGCGCTTTGTCCGCGTCGTCGGTCCACAAAGGAAAACGCACATCGTAGCTGCGCACACCGGGGGCGTACGCACCGCTCACGCCCTCGGCGAAGAGTCCCGCGAGGGACAGAGTCTCCGGGAGACCTGGCCCGGCGTCGGAGCCGGCGTCCGCAGCGGTCGGGTTGGTGTCCGCGCTTGTGTCCTGGGCCGCTCCGTCTTGGACAGCGGCATCCATGCCAGCGTCCAAGGCCGCAGGAGTGTCAAGCTCAAGCGAGCCGTCCATCCCCGCATCCGGAGATGACGGGGACGCGCCACAAGCCGCAAGGCAGCAGAGCAGGAACCGAAGCGTCACGCGCGACGGCGCCGGAGGGCCAAGCCGAGGACGAACAGCGCGAGCCAACCCGCGCCGCTGGCCGATTGGTTCACGCCACACCCGCCGCCGCTGACGCCGCCGGGGCCAGTCGGGCCCGAATCCGCCCCCACGTCCGCGCCCATAGCATCGACACTGGCGTCACTTCCCGCGTCGGTACCCGCGTCGGTACCCGCATCGGTACCCGCATCGTTGCCTGCAGGGCCACCATCTCCGCCGTCGACGCCCGCGTCGGCGGGCATCGCCGACTGACAAGCGCGCATGCCATCGCAGCTCAGTTCGCACTCGTCGCTGGGGTCCGTGTCCACTGGGCTCGCGGCGCAGGTCCCTTCGCTGCCCGCCAAGTCGCATGCCTCGCAGGTGCCGCTGCACGTAGATTCGCAGCAGACGCCATCCGCGCAGACGCCGCCGGTGCACATCCCATTGCGTTCACAGGTGCCCCCCTGAGGCAACGTTGGCGTGCACTGGTTGCTCCCGCCCACATCACAGTAAGAGCCCGCGGCACACATATCGTCGTCGGTGCAGTTCGCCTCGCACATGACCGCGTCGAGACAGGCCACCATGCCAGGGCACGCGCTCGTCGTACCCGGCGTGCACGCGCCGGCGCTGCAGGTGGCCGCCGTCGTCAGGTTTCCATCGGCGCAGACCGGGTCTCCGCAGCGCGTGTCGTCGGGGCGCGCAGAGTAGGCGCTCGTCGACACCGAAGGGTCGCAGGACTCGCACACGTTGGCTGCGTTGACCGCCGCCGAGGCGACGCACGCGCCGCCGATGAGGCAGCCTTCGGCGAGGGTGTTCGAGCACGCGTCGGCGGCGTCGTCGCAGCTGTCTGTCGTGCAGCTGAGTCCGTCGTCGCAGTCCCGCGCAGACGCCTGGCAGACGCCTGTCATGCACATATCCCCGGTGGTGCAGAAGAGGCCGTCATCGCAGGCGCTTCCGTCGCTGGCGTTCGTCCAGTCGCTCGTATCCGCTGCTGAATCACACACCTCGCAGCCGCTTACGGTGTTGACGGCGCCGTCCGCCCGGCAAACGCCGTCGATGACGCAGCCGTCGCAGAGTGACGCGATGTTCGCGGCGCCGGCGCGTGCCGCCACGAAGGGAGCGCCGACGACGAGGCTCGTTGCGGACAGGGCCACACTGTCGCCGAAACGCTCGTTCGCAGCGGCGCCTGGGCGCGTGTAGATCGTCTCATCGCCAAAGGCCCCCGCGTCTTCGCCAAAAAGGTGCACGCGCCCCGCGTCCGTGAACGCCGCCACATCGCCAAAGCGTGCCCCCGCCGCCGCAAGCCCTGGGCTGATGGCCACGCTGTAACCGAGCTGGTCGCCGGCGACCGGCGCCGCAGCGACGAGGCGCTCTTCGGTCCAAGTGGCCGCGGAGCCGCGGAAGACATAGGCGGCCCCTTGGGAGAATACGCTCACTTCGTTCTGCGGCGCGCCAACGATGAGAGAGCCGCCCAAGAGCTGCAGGGAGCGACCAAAGAGGTCGAGGGGCGCAGCGTCACCGGCGACGAGTTTCGTCTCCTGGGTCCACACCACGCCGGCGCGCGTGAAGACGTAGACAGCGCCCGCGCGCGTCGCGAGGGGGTGGAACACGCTGCCAACGGCGATGGTGTCGCCATCGATGTCGACGCTGCTCCCGAAGTCGTCGAGGGCCGCCGTGTCGTCCCCTTCGAGCGTCGCTTCCGCCGCCCAGGTCATCCCGGACTGACGGAACACGTACGCCGCTCCGCCCGTCTCGCCGTAGCGCGCGCCGACAACGATGGTGTCGCCGCTGATGGCCACGGACGAGCCGAAGAGATCACCTACGTTTCCGGCGCTCAAAGTGTCCGCCAAGGTCCACACGCCGCCGGCACGCGTATAGACGTACGCGCTGCCAGCAATGGTGAGAGGGAGCGGCGCGCCAACGACGGCGACGTCACCTTCGACGGCGACGCTAAAGCCGAAACGTGCGTTGGCGTTCGCCGCGGCGGGTCGCGCGAGCTTCGCTTCTTCGCTCCACGCGCCGGCGCCGTCTTGAGTGAAGACATACACGCCGCCGGCGCGGGTCTCGTCATAGGTCGCGGCGACGAGGGCTGTGGTGCCGTCGATGGCGACGGTCGGTCCGCCACTCGTCACCGCCGGCGTGCCGCCGAACTCGTCCCGCGCCGCGGCGTCACTCGCCGTCAGCGAAGCGAGTTCGGTCACGACGATGGGGTCGATGACGACGGGGTAACGCGCGGCGCCGTCGTCCACGCGAATCACGATGTCGCCATCCACCGTCGCCAGCGCCGCGCTCAGGCGCACGCCGTCTGCATCGATGGCGGCGAGGCCGCCGTAGAAGAGCTGCGAGACGCCAGCGCTGTCCTGAAGCTCAACGTCCATGCCCACGAGCACAGGCCGCAGGTGCTCGACCTCGACGACGGCTTCCAAGAGCCCCTCGCCAGCAGGTCGCTCTCGGAGCGTGATGCCCTGCTGCAGACCGAGAGGTCCGTTGAGGTACCACTCGCTGACAGCGTCGCGCTCGTAGTCGAGGCGGTTGGCGACGGCGACGCGTTCGCCGGCTTCCATCGGCGCACCGCGTCCATCGCGCCCTACGCGCTGAAGGTGCAACGCGACCCGCGCCGCGGTGGTCTCGAGCTCTACGCGCTCCTCCAAAAAGCGAAACGATAGATCTCGCGGTCGGTTGCTCGCCGTGAACGCGCCGGCGGAGAGTTCAATGGCGTACTCCTCGCCGGCGTAGAGCTGTACGTCACGGACAAGGCCCGGCGCGGGGCTGTCCGCGAAGTGCTGACTTGGCGCGAGGGAGGTGGTCTCGCTCGAGCCCTCCGTCGAACAAGCGAACGAAGAAGCGAGGAGACCCACCAGGGCAACGCGGGAAAAGCAGCGAGCGTTCATGCCGCGACGGTATCGTTCTACGGCGTTCGCAACCAGCGCATATGAACATGGAGCGCATCTTCATCCGTGACGACGAATCCCTGTCGCTCGTAGAGGCGCCGCGCGGGGCTGCCTCTGAGAACCTGGAGTTCGAGGACTTCATGTTCGCGCTGGAGCTTCTCCAGAAGCCAGGTGCCGATGCCGCGATTTCGCTCCTGTGGAGCGACGATGACGTCCAAGATGCGCGCCCCGTGCAGCACCAAAACGCCGACGGCGTTCACGTCCTCACAAAGCACCCACGTGGTCGCTCCGTCCTGCTCACGCAGGCTCGCACGCCATCCCCGCCACTGCGTCTCGGCGAGCTGCTCTTGCAGTGGGAGCGGAAACGCAGAGTAGTCCTCCCGCGCGCAGACCCACTCGCGCATACGAACATCGTCGGACTCTCTTGCTATGCGAAGAACAAGACTCTCGCTCATTGTTCGCCGCAACCTTTCGCGAGCGCGTTCATCTGCGCTACCTTCGCACGCGTGGCGCATCTTGCGCAGGAGGATTCTTTCGATGGCTGATCCGTTTCTTGGGCAAGTGATACTCTTCGCAGGCAACTTCGCGCCTCGTGGCTGGGCGTTCTGCGACGGTCAGCTGCTCCCGATCTCGAGCAATAGCGCGCTCTTCAGCATCCTCGGCACCACCTATGGCGGCGACGGCCGAACCACCTTCGCTTTGCCGGACTTGCGCGGTCGCGTGCCCGTCGGCCCCCGGAACGGTCCCGGACTTTCGAACGTGCGCCTCGGCGAACGTTTCGGCCAGGAAGATCACACGATGACGGAAGCGCAGATGCCCGCTCACTCCCACACGCTGCGCGCGAGCACGGAATACCCCAGCACCGACTCCCCCACCGGCGCAGCGCTCACGACGCAGGAGTTTCGCGGCTACGACGACACCTCGGCGCCGTCGACTTCTCTCCGCTCGGAGTCCATCGCAAACGCCGGCGGCTCGCAATCCTTCCCCATCTCTCAGCCTTCCCTAGGCCTGAATTACATCATCGCCCTCCAGGGCGTCTTCCCGTCGCGCAGCTAATGGTTACGCGACGACAGTTTGTAGGCAGCTCCGCTGCCGGCAGCGCTCTGCTCTTGGCGCCGGCGTTAGGCTGTTCCACGGCCGCGAGCGTCGCTCCGCTGGAGCTGCACCCGGGCGAAGGCGTCGCGCACTTCTCTCCGGAAGGCGACGTCTATGAACTCCTCCCCAACGAACACGCCCTGCGCACGCCGCGCGGCACCATCGGGGGCGCTCCTTCAGACGCCATCGGCGCGTTCAACTACCCGATTGGCCTCGTCCACAGCGACTCTTCCTTCTTCGTCCTTGAACTCGGCGGCGCACGTGTACAGCGCTTCGACCTGAGCGACCGACCCGTCGCCGCCTTCGGCGAGTACGGCACCGGCGAAGCTCAATTTGCGCGTCCACGCGACATCACCCTTGGTGCGGGCGGGCTTCTCTACATCGCCGATAGCCTCAACCACCGTGTTCAAGTCTTCACCCAAGAAGGCAGGTTCGTCCGCGCCATCGGAAGCGCGGAGACCCTAAACAGCGCCCGCAGCGTCGCCATCGATGCCCAAGGCGACGTTCACATCGCCACCGAGGCCTCCGTGGAAGTCTTCGCGCCCTCCGGCGGCTACCTCGGGAGCTACGCCAGCGAGCTGCACTCTCCGCGCTGCGTCCGCATCGACATCAACGGCGACTCCCACGTCGTCGACTCCGTCTTGGGCGTGGTCACTCGCTTTGACAGCCAAGGGCGCGCCCTCGACACCGTGTCCCCCGAAGGCACGCCTGCCTGGTTGAGTCTGCACCCCTCCGGCGCGCTGCGCCTCACCGTCCGCGCCTAGCCCCTAAAACCCGAGGCCCGCGAGGAACACGCGCATCCGCACCACCTCTCGCGGGTGGTTGTTGTTGTAGGACAAGATGTCCGTCTGCGGAAAACCGTGACCGACGCCTGGTAGAAAGCGGGCGACGACGTCGAGGCCAACCTCTTCAGCGCGGGCTACCGCGATCCGCGAATACGAGGCGTCGACGGCGGTGTCGTCCTCGCCGTGCACGACGTAGAGCGCTGCTTCCCCGGGCTCCATCCAGTCAGCGTCCATGTTCATCGGGCACCCCGTTGGGAAGAAGCCGCCCCAAAGCGCGATCACAGCGCCGACGTTTGGCGCGCCACGTCGAACGCCCAGCGGTATCGATAGTTCCAAATCGTCGACGGCATAGGCCGCGTAAAACGAGGAGATGGCCCCGGCGGATGAGCCCGAGAGAATCAGCGATTCGTCCTCCGCGAGACCGTAGTGAACGCGGGCAAACTCCGCAGCGCTCAGGACGTCCTCGATGACCGCAAGAACGCCGAGCTCAAAGGCGCCGCGTTGCTCCGCCGTAGCGCTCGCGCAGGGACCCGTTCGTGGCGGCGCGTTTGTTCGTCCAGCGAGGGCGCGAGTCCACACCGCCTGACCCCACTCCGAGAAGTCGCCGGGCCCAAATGTTCGACCGGAGCCTCGCCCCACGACGCGGTAGTCGATGTTCATCACGCGAAAACCCATCGACGCCAGCTGGGCCGCGTAGAGCCGCGGGTTCATATCGAGGCGTGAACCGATGCGAAAGCCGCCCCCATGCGCGTAGATTAGCGGAGGGTCACCCGGAAGCGCGCCGTGGCAGTTCATGTCTGAGTCTTCGCACTCGTAGAGGTCCGCCAAGAGCGGCGTGGCCACGCCATCGATGCGGGGCGTCGCGTATTCAACGCTCGTCACGCCGCGGAGCAGATACTCGCACGCGCCTGGGCTTCCCCATGGAGCGACGGTGTCTTCCCGCGCGTCAAAGCAATAGTCCACGCCGGGCCCGCCAAACAGGGTGTCATCGCCGGCGTTGCCCTCGATGAGGTCGGACGCAGCGCCGCCTGCGATCCAGTCGTCTCCCTCGCCGCCGACGAGGATGTCGAACTCCGTGCCCCCCTCGAGGGAATCGTTTCCATCGCCGCCGTAGATTTGGTCCCAGCCCTGACCACCACGCACCGTGTCCGCGCCAGCGCCGGCGACGATGAAGTCGTGGCCCGCGCCGCCCTCGATGATGTCGTCGCCGCTCAGAGCGCAGATCGTGTCGTTGCCGGCGAGACCGTCGATGGTGTCGGCGCCCGCCGTGCCCAGGATCACGTCGTCCCCCGTCGTACCGACGCAACGCACCCCTGGCTCGCACGCGATGGTGACCTCGTCTTCACAGCTCGGTAGCGGAGCGCCGCCGTCGACGAAGCCCGCGTCAAGCGAGCCTGCATCCAGGGAAGCCGCGTCGAGAGAGGAAGCGTCGAATGAACCGACATCCAAAGAGACTGCATCGGCGGAGCCAGCGTCTCTTGCGCCGGCATCATCGGCACCGCTGTCCGCGACTTGCTCCACGTCGAAGCCAACGTCCGGTGCCATGTCGTTGCCGGCGTCCGGCATCGAAGCATCCATGTCCTCGGACGTGCTCGGACCACAAGCGCCCAACAGAAAGAAGATGCCCAGTTTTCGAATCCAAGGAGCCAACATCAGTCCACCTGAATCACGCGAAACGAACGACCACTCAGGTCGCGGGCGATGACACCGGGCAACGAAACCGCGGGGGGCATCCGCAAGAAGCGCTGTAGACCGGGTCTGTCGCCGGGCTTGCACGACGGCGTCAGGTCATGCGGAAAGCGTCGATTGTTCACGATGACATCTTCGACCAGCGCGTCCTGCGCCCCGCCAGCGTTGCAGAGATAGGCGTCGATGAAATCCACGAAATCGACGCCGGGAAGACCACGGTCCGACGCGTCGCGGCTAAGCCGGTCGCGAATGGGCGCAAACGAACGCTGACGTTGCTCCGCGGGGTCGCCCGTCAGGTAGAGTTCGTAGAGGCTCGCCGTGATGACCCACTCCGAGAGCGTCTGCTGGATGCCCGCTGCCGGGCTACAGACGTACTCGCCTGCAAGAGGGAGCGCCTCGACGTCGAGGTCGTAGGCGAGGTCCTCGCCGATACTGTCGCCATAGAAGCCCGTGCCCCGCGCCGCGCTCGAGAAGAAACTCGCCCACCCTTCGCCCCAGGCGAGACGCGCGTCCGTGTCGGCTCCGTTGTGGAAGTTTCCGGGGACGACGTCGTAGAAATCGTAGACCCACTGAAGGTAGTGACCGAGCTCGTGGAGCAACACCGGCGTGTCGAACTCGTCCGTGTCCGAAGGTCCACCAAGGATCCAGAGTTGGTCGCCGGCGGCGTAGGACGTCCCACCGGGCGTTGTGCGCCCGCGCTCCCAGTACACCTGAAGCTCGGGAAACGCTTCCGCTCTGTCGAAGGCGTCCCGCGCGAAGGCGAGCCCTTCGTTCATCGTCTCGTAGATAGCGAGGGCGCCGGACATCTCGTCGATGTCCACGACAACGTCTGCTCGCCCGTCCACGACCTGGACCTCGAAGGCATACGTGTTGTCTCGAAAGTCCGTCACGGCGACGCCATTGCCCGACGCCAGCACGCGCACGCGCACCTCGCCGCTGAGCTCAACGTCGAACTCATACGAACCGTCCGCTGCGGTGGACGTAAGCCCAAGCTGCGTTGCGCCCTCGATGAGGATCACGTCGACGCCGGCGAGGGTCTCCGCCACCGGCGCCTCAAGGCCACGGCGGCTAAGCACGCGGCGCTCAAATGTGACTCGCCCCGATACGGGAGCCGGCGGGCCGGTGCGCCCTGCGTCCATGCCGTCTGCGTCTGCGCCGGCGTCTTCGAAACTTGGCCCCCCGTCGTCGGTCGCTGCGTCAAAAGGCGCCGCGTCGAAAGGCGCCGCGTCGATGCTCGCATCCGGGAACATGACGGGCAGGTCGTCATCACCGCAGCCGAGGGTCACGAGAAGTGTTCCAAGACCGACGAAGAGCGCGCGTTGCATCCTCTCTACATAGTCGATTTCCGGTCGCCGTGCTCCCTCGTCTAGCGCGCGCGCCGGTTTCAGACGTTTCGGTGCAGCATGGCGGGAGGCAGAATCTTCTCCTTACGAAACGCCTTCATGGCCCGGAGGTTGACGTCCGATACGAACGCCTTCTCAAAGCGTGTATCGGCCACGTACGCCTTGAGGCGCAAGTGAACCGCGACGTAGTTCTCGTGGATGCTCTGGTTCACCAAGATAACGATGGGTTTCGGTAGATGAACGTAACGGCTCGTCACTGCCGCTTCGCGCAGAATTTGCTGCGCTCGCTCAATATCCTGGTCGATGCCCACGTAGAAGTTCATGCCCACCTGCATGTCGAGGGCGCCGTAGTTGCCGCACGAGGTGAGCTCGTTGAGGAACTTATTGTTCGGAATGGTCACGGTATTGTCGTCGAGCGTCTGCATACGAACAGAGCGCAGACCAATCGTTGAGATATCGCCGTATTGACCACCGAACTCGACGCGGTCACCGACCTGAAAAGGCCGATCCATCATGATCATGATTCCCGCGATGAATGACGCGACGACGTCTTTGACGGCGAAACCCACCGACACGGCGACGGTTCCGCCGATGACCGCAAGAACGCCCGAATCGAGACGTAAGCTGAGGGCCATGACGGCGGCGCCTGTGCCGACGTAGAGAAAGAACTGAAAGACCGTCTCGATCTTTTGAAAGAGCAGGCGCCTCGATGCGAACTGCTCGCTGAGTCCTTCGACAAAGTTGTGCGTAAAACGCAGCACGACCCACGCCGCGGCGACGACGGCGATGCTGCTGATCACACCGCTCCATCGAATGACCTGAGCGAACTGGGACACCACCTCCGGATCCGGGGCCATGTCCTGCGCTGCTGCGACGGTGGGGAAGAACACGGAGCAGAGCATGCAGGTCGCCCACAGGAACATACCGCGAGCGACGGGGAGAGACTTCAACGCACATTTCATGGCGACACCAAGAGGTTTAGACGAGTGAGGACTCCGGTGACGGCGCGGTACCACATCCAATCGACGCGAACGCCATCGGCCTCGCGTTTTAGGTAGCCTCGGCTCAGCGCGAGGCGAATGGCGTCTCGCACGTCAGTCGGCGGAAGGTCGCTGCAATCGATGAGTTCTTCATCGCTCGCCCAATCGAGCTGGAGCACGGTTCGTAATACGTAGCGAACGGTGCTCGCCAATGACTCGATCTCCGAGCCCTCGGGTTCGCGAAAGAGCCGAACCACGGTGTCGTCGTTGTGGACGAAGAGCGACTCTCGCCAGAACTGAATCGCCACGGCGGGGTTTCCGCCACTCACCTCCGCGAGCATCCGGAAGTAGGCTTCGTCCGGCGCGAGCTCACCGTCCGTCGCGTCGATCTGGCGAGGAAGTACCAGCTCGCCAAAGTTCGGCTTCACGCTCGCCAGTTCGGTGCGCTGGGAAAGCAGCGTCACGATGTCGCTTTGCTCCCACTTCGGTAGATGGTGCACATAGTCGAAGACCGACTCGTTCCGCGCCCGAGAGACATACTGCCAAGCCCACTGGTCGAAGGCGAGGACCCAAACTCCTCCAACTTCGCGTGCCAGCTCGAGGATGCGGTCCACTTCATCGATGCCGCCGATTCGAGGACGCACGAGCTGATGGGCGTCGTCGATGAGCACCGTGAGCTTTCGATCTTTCGCCAAGTCGGACAGCTCCGCATCGGGCGCCTCAAGCTGCTGGCGGAGCTGCGCGAGGACGACGCCCACATCGCGCGGGCCCTTCAGAGCGACGACGGCACCGCCCGCCACATGGCCGAGGCGCGCGAGCTGCGTAGATTTGCCTCCGCCACGGGGTGCGACGACGACGGCGAGAGCCGGCCCGTCGAGGTCGCGGATCGCGTCGACACCAGCCTGCTCGACGGAGAGCACCTTCTCCGCAACGCGACCCGGATCGAGGCGACTGTAGATGAGCTTGTTGACGGGCTTTCGGCTGCCTACGTCTTCGGTGGCACGTCGAGCCACTTGTCGCCGCAAGAGATGCGAGCGCAGGGCCTTCGTGCCATCGAGGCGAGACGCTATTCCGACGCCGAATCGCATGAGTCCCAGCCACGTGATGTAGCCGCCAACGATCGTGGTCCAGAAGAGGTTGTGGGGGCGGCCGCGTGTGCGGTTGGCGAAGGCGTCATCGCTAGGTCGTTGTTCGAGGGCTGCCCAGAAATGAGGACGCCACCAGCGCACCAGGACAATGATGACGGGGATGACCAAGACCCAGCACAAGGTAATGGCCCAACCGAAGATGGCGCCGCGTCCAACCAAGATTCGAGTCCAACCGAGAACCAGGCCGACCGCCGCGACCACCAAGCCCGCCAGGCGGAGCGAGCGAAGCCGAAGGATATCGGTGGGGCGCTCCCGGCCATTTCGTCTCGCGGCGACGGCGTCCGTCACGGCGATGACGATGCGAGCACCGAGGATCCAAAGGCATGCTGTAAAGATGAGTTCGGAGCCCGGCACATCCGCAAACGGACCCCAGCGCAAGAGGACCCAAGCAAGGATCAACCACTCGAGGGGCGAGCGAATACGGCGGAGGTAGTAAGACGCCCGTGCGACCCAAGAAGAATCAGACTGTTCGGACTCGGCGAGCATCGCGTCGGCGCGACGACGCCAAGCTCGGAAGAGAAAGAGCAAGATGAGAACCTTGAACACGCCAAAGATCAGCGGCATGGGCGAGGTGGTGAGGTCCCCCACGATCGTCGCGACACGGGCTTCGATGGTCGACGCGCCATAGCGCGCGGCGAGGTTGATTTGAGACGCCTCGGCTTGAGCTTGGCGTACGCCATCGGCGCCGAACCCTCGAACACGTGAGCGCAGCTCTGGGCCGGCGAGGTCGAGAAGTCGCAGCCGGCCGTCGTTCAAGGAACCGAGGTCGTTTGAGAGCTGTTCCGCGTGCTCCGCTCGCTGACGATTCTCAATCGTGAGAATCTCACTCGCTGATTCGCTGAGTTCGTCTCGGAGTGCGTCCACGCCCTCCCGGCCATCGTCCAGCTCCGCGACGGGGTCGTCGCCGGGCCGGGGAACCGCGGAATCTTCACGCAGCTCCCTCAGTGCGCTGTAGAGACGCGCGCGAATGTCTCGGAGGAGCGTGGTGGTGCGCGTGTAGAGGCGCTCCGCTTCTGCGGACTTGTCGCCGTCGAGGACCGAGCGAGCATCGAGTGCCTCGATGCGGGCGAGCAACTCCTCAACTTCCGTCTGCTCCTCCGCGCGCTGCTGTCGTGAGCGCTCGAGGACCAATCGAAAGGTGTCTTGTTCCGTCCGAACACCGAGCAAACGCGCTCGCTCTTCGGCGAGTCGGCGTTCGGCTTCGCTGGCGGCGAGGCGAGCGTTGTCGAGGGCGGCTTCTCGTTTTCTTGGGCGGTAGCCCGCGTAGGACCCAACCCAAGTATCGAGACACTCAGGAAGACAGCAGCGTAAAGCGACCGTCCGAATCGGTTAGACATGGCTTTGGCAGCGTACCCCAAAGACTAGTGATATCCCTCGCCCTCTTCCGAGTTCTCAGGCGGCGAGGGGAGTTCCCAACGCCGAGGCGTACAGCCTTCGTTCCGGGCCGAACCGAGGGAGGCGGGCCCATTCTTGTCGATGGGTATTCAGGCGTAGGCCAAAGGCCACGCCCTCGTTTGAACAGTAAGATCAACGGGCGTCGCGCTACGTAGCTTTAGCCACAACGCGCGGTCCTAAGCGTCCCTCCGGCGCTTCGTCGTCGCCGCTCGCTGACGAGTTCATCCGAACTTCGACGCAAGCCTCCGCTCGTCAATTTGCGGTGCCGTCGCTTTCGTTCGATGGATCGCCAAAGGGGGATCCCGCCATCATAGAATGCGGGACGAGGGTGTAGGCTCTCTTAAGCTTGGGCAGAGAGCTCCAGCTCCAAAAGCAGAGCCCAATCCTCAATGACGAACGAAGTCGGTGTAACGTCCACGCACCTTCGCACCCAAGCCCTGATCGACACTCCATGCTGCGCTACTCACTCTTCGCTTTCCTTCTCGCATGCGGCGGCACCCAATGCGGAAGCCGCACCGCCACCGCGCCCTCGCAAGAGCCGGAGCCCGCCGAGCAAACCGAGCAGCAGAGTGAGGCCGCCGCCACGCCGGTTCAAGCGGTTCATGAGTGGGGCCTGGTGAGTGTTCGCTCCGGAAGCTTCGAGCTCGCCGCAGGCCCCGGGCAACGAGCGCCCTCGCAGAACATGGAGCTCACCATCGACAAGCCCGTGCTCTACGTGCACGCGGGCGCACCCACCTCGCTTCACGTCGAGGTCGTGCCCGGCGAAGGCATGAGCGTCGCCGAGCACTACCCGCCCGTTGAGGGAGCACTCACTT
>JBGCFM010000190.1:0-8397 GCA_045106895.1 Polyangiales bacterium
GCGCAGCTGGTGGCCCGTCTGACGGGCGGGGCACGGTCATCTTCCGCCATCCCCTCCTTTGGTGGATGCCCGCATCCACCTGCAGTCGCGGACGCGAAATCTGACCGCGCCGCGCTCCGTCATACGGACCACCTCTTTTTCACAGGCCTGCTAGAAGAGGCTCCCGAAGGCGCTTCGCTTCCATCGCGCGTTCCTTGACCCTACGCCCTCGCTCATGCCGGAAGGTCCTGAGATTCGACGTGCAGCCGATGGTGTCGAGCGCGCGGTAAAAGGTCGTCGCCTAAGCGAAGTCTATTTCGCCTTCGAGCGCCTCAAGACCTACGAAGATGAACTTCGCACGCTCGGGGTTTCGCGGGTGGAGACCTACGGCAAGGCGATGGTCACCTGGTTCGGAGACGCCCTCGCGGTCTACAGCCACAACCAGCTCTACGGCCGCTGGATGACCCGCCGCAGCGACAAGACACCAAAGAGCTCGCGGCAGCTGCGCTTCGCGATGCGTTCGGAGAACGGGTCGGCGTTTCTCTACAGCGCGTCGGAGATCGAGGTCGTGGAGGCGGCGAACCTGGCATCTCACCCATTCCTCGCGAAGCTGGGACCGGACCCATTGCACCGCGGCGTGGGCCTTCGGCAGATGCGGCGTCAGATGAAGGCGTTCGGCGGAAGGCGTCTTGGGGGGCTGCTTTTGGATCAGTCCTTCGTCGCCGGGCTTGGGAACTACCTGCGCTCGGAGATTCTCTTTTTGTCAGGACTCTCGCCGGACCGCCGACCGAAGGACCTAAGCCCGGCTGAGGAGGAGCGCTTGGGCAAGAACATTATCGCCGTCACGCGACGCGCGTATGAAACCGGAGGCATCACGACGACACCTTCTGTGGCCAAGGCGGCGAAGGACGCGGGCGAGAGGCGACGAACGTACCGCCACTATGCTTTCGCGCGCGATGGCTCCACGTGCCGGAAGTGCGACGACATCATTGAGCGGGGCGTGTCCGCTGGGCGAAGAGTGTACGTTTGCCCTACCTGTCAGTCGTGACGGCGGAACTCGAGAAACGCTGCCTCGTGTGTGGCCGATGGTTTTCGTGGCGTAAGAAGTGGGCGTCATGCTGGGAGCAGGTGAACTACTGTTCCAAGTCTTGCCGGGGGACGCGGCTCTCGGCGGACGAGCGAGCGCTGACTCCGGTGCTCTTCGTGCTCCTCCGCGAGCGCGCGCCGAAGACCTTCTGCGCAAGTGAGGTCGCCCGCCGCGTCTCGCCGGAGAGTTGGCGACTTCAGATGCCGGCGATCCGTGAGACGGCGGCGCGGCTTGCTTCGTTTGGGGCCGTGACCGTCACGCAGCGTGGCGAGTCCATGGACCCACGTCTGGTGGGCGGTCCGTTTCGCGTCGGCGTTCCACCATCGAAAAAACGGCGTGGAAAGAAGCGCCGTTAGCGTCCGCGTCGCCAGCTCGCCAAAGCCCAAAGGCCAACGCCGGTGGGATGAGGATGCGTCTCATCACCCGCTTCCCAGAAGAACGCGCCGTCCGCCGATTGAGACTCGATCAAGCTTTCCACCCAGGTGTCCTCGATGGCGTCGCCGAAGCCCAGTTGCCCCAACATGGCCATTCGCTCACTGGCGAGGTCCGACGGGCCAGGGTTGGCGCGCTGTGCGGCTTGAAGCCGGCCGCCGATTCGCTGGCGCATCGCGTCGTCCTGAGCTTCGCAGCCGCCCCACTGAGCAAAGACAAGAGTGAGCGCCTGGTGCGTCAGCGGATAACCCCACAAATCGAGGTCCAAGTACTCTTCGCACTCGGGTGAGGACTGGCACGAGAGCGCTTCGAGGGGGCAGGTTTGGTCGCGGTCGTCCAAGGTCATATGCGGATCTGGAGGTTCCGAAGGGTCGACTTCGAGCTCCCAAAGCTCCTCGGGCTCGTAGGTCGGGTGTTCGGCTCCGAGAGCTGGGCCAAAGGCGCGGATGGCTTCGTCGGGCACCAGGCGAAGACGTCGCTCCGCCAAAGACTCCGCCAACGCGTCGCCGCTAACTTCTGCGTACACGAGCATGGCCACGACGACGTCGACGCTGACGAGCTCACGGGTCGAGGACAGGTATGCGAGCGCGCGGTTCGCCGCCTCTTCGCTGGCGGCGACGCGTGGGTCCGGAGATGGTTCAGTCCCGCACGCAAGGGTCAGCGCCAGGAGCGCTACGATGGTCCGATGGCGCATCGTCCGGGTCCCTACATGGAGCCCACGGCTAACAGTTGTGACCGTCGAAGTAGAGAATATAAGGCTCACAAGAAGCGCCGGAGATGTAGCGGACCTCGACCCAGTAGTTGACATCATCGGTGCCGGAGAAGATTCCGCCGTCGTCCTCGCGGTAGATGATGCTCTCGTCGGCTCCGGTGCCGCCGGTTGAGCTCAAATGCGGCGAACTGCAGTTCGATGCGCGGTACACGTAGAGGTTGTAGTTGATGCCAGAAGGAACCGTGAGCCGAATGCGGTGCTCAACATCGGTATTGCAACTCGAGTCCTCCCGGAGCGTGGCTCGGTACCACTGAGACGTTTGGTTGTTTGCACCGTCGTAGGTTCGGAAGTTGTCCCAGCCTGTGTTGCTCCCGCAGACGAAGCCGCAGTTTCGGTCGCCGTCGTAGGCGCCGGCGTTGAGGCCGCCCATGCAGGAACCTCCGACGGCAGCGTGTCGAACCTCGCAGCCGTTGCTCGTCGACCCGTCGCAGCTTGAGTAACCGGTGGAGCAGGAGTTGAACCTGCACGACCCGGTGGCGCAGGACTCGCTGGCGCCTGGCAGGTTGCACGTCGTGCCACAACCGCCGCAGTTGCTGAGAGTGTTGAGCCGTTGCTCGCAGCCGTTCGCGTCGGCCCCGTCACAGTCCCCGTAGCCCGCGCCACAGCTGGTGAGGGTGCAGGAGCCGGTGCTGCAGCTCTCGCTTGCGTTGGCCAAGTTGCACGTCGTCCCACATCCGTTGCAGTTGGTGAGCGTATTGAGTCGCGCTTCGCAGCCATTTGCGGGGTTTCCGTCGCAGTCTCCCCACCCGGGGTTGCAGGAGCTGACTGAGCACACACCGCCAGCACACCCTCCCGTGCCATTGGCGATGTTGCAGGAGATTCCGCAGCCGTTGCAGTTCGTGGTGGTATCGAGGGAGGTCTCACAGCCGTTGCCGGAGAGGCCATCGCAGTCGCCTCGAAGCGGCGCGCAGCTCGACAGCTCGCAGGCCCCGGTGATGCAGGTCGGCGTTCCACCAGAGCGCGTGCAGGGCACGCCGCAGCGGCCGCAGTTCGTCAGAGTGCGGAGGTTCGTCTCGCAGCCGTTGGAGGGGTCTCCATCGCAGTCATCCCATCCCGTGGCGCAGGACGTGATTCGGCAGGAACCCGTGGAACACTCCCCGTTTGCCTGGGCTGGCGCGCAGACCATGCCGCAGCCGCCGCAGTTGGCGTTTGTGGTGGTGGAGGTCTCGCAGCCGTTCAGAGGGCTTCCGTCGCAATCGGCGAAGCCTGGGTTGCAGCTGGCGACGGTGCAGGTGGTTCCGTCGCAACCAGGGATGGCGTTGAGAACGGCGCAGGTCCGGCCGCAGGCTCCACAGTTGAGAGGGGAGCCGAGCATGGTCTCGCATCCGTTGTCGACGTCGTCGTCGCAGTCTCCAAACCCGTCGAGGCACTCATCGATGCGGCAGCTACCGTCCGGACACTCCGGTACCGCGTTTTCGGGAGCGCAGACGTTGCCGCAGCCACCGCAGCTGTCGGGGACATCGAGGGGCGCCTCGCAGCCATTGACCGGGTCTTCGTCGCAGTCCGCCCACTCCTCGACGCACTCGGCGACGGCGCAGTTGCCCATCTCGCACGCCGTCGTCTGAACTTGTGGGCCGCCCGGGCAGATGACCGCGGGGTCACCGTCGTCGACTTCACCGTTGCAGTCGGAGTCGGCGGCGTTGCATATCTCCACGGACGAAGAGTTGGTATCAGGGTCCGCTTCGTCGCAGTCATAGCCGAGACAGCCAAGTCCTTCGCCATGAAGGTCGCCGTCCGGGTCGACGCAGCAGCGCTCGCCGACGGGGACGCAGACTGTGTCGGGGAGGCTTGCGCCGATGGGCGCGACGCAATCGAAGCGCGGCGGACAAGAGGGAAGGTCTGGGTTGCAGGAGGGCAAACAGGCCCGGCCACCGCCGACGTCCACGCAGTAGAAGAGGTCGGCGCAGTCTTCGTGGACTTCGCAGGCTTCGCAGGTCATCGCCTCGCCTGGGCCCGAGTCGTTGCCCGCGTCGTTTCCAGCGTCGTTGCCCGCGTCGTTCCCTGCGTCGAAGCCAACGTCGATGCCGACGTCCGCCGGGCCCGAGTCTCGCGCTCCCCCATCGCCGGGGCGGCCCCCGCCTGCGGCACATGCGGAGAGGACGAGGAGAGGCAGGAAAGCAAACTGAGTACGCATGGCGCCTGAAGGATATCGTAAGTGGGAAGGCCTACCCAGTCCTACAAGTGTGCAAGGGCTCCCGGCGCGCGCCGCGAAGGGTGAATGAAACGGGAGGCTCTCGACCGGAGCAACATCCGAGCGCTACTCGCAGCGCTGAGTCCGCGCGATCGTGGTGTCGATGGTGAACGTGGAGCGGTCTGTATGGCGCTCGGCGAAAAAGAGGTGCAGCTCGTAGGATTCGCCGACAACGAGTTCGAAGCGCCCCGCGAGTTCGTCGAGGGACACGCTCGCCTCTTCCCGCGAATGAACACCGCCGAGGTCGATGGCGAGGCGCCGGTTGATGAAGACAAAGACGTCGTCATCGCCGGCGAAGCGAAACGTCTCGCCGCCGCTGTAGACGAAACTCGCCGTCGCCTGGAGGGTGAAGTGAAAGTTGTGGGCACGTCCTTCGTTGCCAAAGAGCCGTTCGTCGATGGGAAAGAACGCGCGCTCGTCGAAGACGAAGTGCGCCTCCGCGCCGACGCGGGTTAGGGGCAGGTCGATGGAGACGCTATCGTTGACGCCCGGAACGTCACGGAACCAAGTGGCGAAGTTTTCAGCGCCGCTGGTGGTGGGCGACGGACCGAGATAGACAGGTATGTCGTCCGCTCCGAGGCGCTCATCGATAAATCCACGGTCGCTGCCGATGGCGCCTTCGAAGTCCGGGTGCGTGTCGCGGAAGTCGCGGACGCGGACTTCGAGGATTGGCGGGAGTGGCTCCGACGCGCTGCATGGGCCCCAAAGGCCATCGGTGCACAACTCGACGCCCTCGGCGCATGCACTCGAACATGGACGGGAACGCTCCGGCACCACGCAGGCGCCGAGGATGCCGTGTGCGCATGGAGCGACTCCGGGCCCGCAGAGGTTCGTGCATGGGAGCTCTTGTTCACCGACCTCACAGCTGCTCCAGGAGCCGCTGCGGCAGACCTGAACTCCCAAGCCGCAGACATTCTCGCAGGGCCGCGTCGTGTCTGCATCCCCGCAGGGGTCGTCTTCGAGCGCCGAGCGCGCGCCGCATCCACTCAGAATAATAAGCAGGCCGCCGGCGACAACGCGTGTCACCGAGCGCGCTCCAGCGCCTCGGCGAAGAAGCGGGAGCCCCGCGCGAGGGTCTCGACGTAGCGCTGTACCTTTCCGTGCGCTCCGGCGGACAGCTCGCCAAACGGCACGATGTGTTCCTGCGGAACATAGCGCAGCGTGAAGTTCACGCGCCTGATTCGAAAGTCCTCCACGGGAAGGTCGAATACGTAGTGGTCCTGGCGAGCGACGCGTGGGACGCGGTGGAAAACGTCGTCTTTCCACTGCGGGGTACCAAATACCAAGAGCGAGCGGTCTTTGAGCCAATGCTCGAGGACGATGTTCTCGTCTTCGTGACCGCGGGCTTTCGTCGCGAATTGAAAACGAGCGCGCGCGCCCAGTGATAGGGAGGCGACCGGGCCAGGCTCAGAGTCGTGGTGTCCGCCGACGCGGCCCACGTCGACCCAGCGCTTTCCACGGCGAACGAGTCCGTAGAGGTTGATGAGGCAAGTGTTGAGGTGCCAGCCCGGGGGGATGTCTTCTGCCGCAAACGTGTCTCGCGTTCGCTTCTCGACGCGGGTGACGATGCTCTGCAGCACATCTGGGAAAGGCTCCGCCGCGACGACGCGCTCATGCGTGTATTCCGGCGGGTTGTAGTAGTTCAGGCACGCGAACTGCCATCCGCCGAGCCAATAGACAGGGCGCAACAACCGCCGCTTTGTTTGTCCTTGGCGGAGGCCCCGTTCGTCTCCATGTCGCTCTTCCCAGAGTGGATGGAGTGTCTCAAGCCACGCGGTGAGAGCCTCGCTCTCCGGTTTGAGAATGAAGCGGTCCTCGTGAATCACACCCGGCGCCTTCATACGTTCCTCAACGACGGTACGACTTCGGCTTCTCCCTGAAGAAGCCGGTATCCGTTCGCGCCGGGGTGCCAAGGGAATGAGCCACGGAGCACGCCCTCGGCGAAGTGCAGCGCTGCGCCGTCGTCCGCAGCATATCCTGTGTCCCAGCGCGCGCCGGAGAGTGCACGGCAGGCCGGCGGCCGCTTTGGAGACGCATAGTGTGCGCAGAAGAGCCCGGGGATGACGCCGAGGCCGTCGTCGAGGGCGCTGAGGCCTCCAAAGGAATCGCTCATGCTTCGCTCGAAGAGGGCGGAGGCGCCAGCGCTGAACCCAAGCAGAATAGCGCCGCGCCGGTACGCTCCCGACACGAGGGCATCGACACCGTGAAGTCGCCACAACGCGAGCAAGTTCGCCGTGTTGCCACCGCCGATGACGATGAGGTCGGCAGCCCCCAGCGTATCTGCGAGGTCGCGCCTTGAGCGGCGAAAGAGGGAGATGTGCACGGTCGAGGCGTGGGAATCGTAGGCCGCGTAGAACTCATCGATCTCGCGATCGGCATCGCCGGAAGCCGTTGGCAAAAAACAAACCTGCGGACGCGTTGCTTTCGTTCGAGAAAGCGCGAACGCGTCGATGGAGCCCGAGTCCTCGCCTCGTCCACCGCCTACGGCGAGCACTTCGCCCGCTGCGAGCTCTGCTGCTCCGTCCACCCCGCTGTCCTAGCGCAAAACGTCGCTGACATCACGCACGCTGCGCGTTGCGCTTCGAGACCGCCGCGGTAGAAACGTCTATGATCAAGCGAATTCATCACGTCGCGTACCGCTGCAAAAACGCCAAAGAGACCGTCGAGTGGTACCAGAAGTACCTCGGCATGAACTTCGTGTTGGCCATCGCCGAGGACACCGTTCCGTCCACCGGCGAAGCGGATCCGTACATGCACGTGTTCCTCGACGCCGGAGCAGGAAATATCTTGGCTTTCTTTGAGCTGCCAACCTGTGAGCCCATGGGGCGCGACGAGAACACCCCGGCGTGGGTCCAGCACTTGGCCCTCGAAGTAGAAAGCGACGCCGTCCTCGCCTCCGCCAAGGAGCGGTTGGAAGCGGACGGGATCGAAGTCATCGGGCCGACGAACCACACGCTCTTTCACTCGATTTATTTCTTCGACCCCAACGGACACCGCGTTGAGCTCGCCGCAAGCACTCAGCGCGCTGACCTCGAAGAGCGTCTCGACAAGGTGAAGTGGGAGATGCTGAACGAGTGGGACAAAACGAAGAAAGCGCCGCAGCACGCGCAGTGGATGCACGACGGCACCTACGATTGAGTCGCGCTCCTCGACGCTGATTCAGCGGAGCATTTCGATGACCAGTCCGACGCGTACGAGTTCGTCGGGCCGGGGCGATATGCTCAGCGGGAGCATGTGATCGTAGCTCGCGCGGTCCACGAAGTAGATGGCCCGCGGCTGCACGTTGCGATCTGCCCGCGGCTGGAGGTCGTCCCGCCAGGTGTTCAGGAGCGAATCGGCCTCGCCTGCGAGGAGGCCCCGCGAGAGCAGTTCGGCGCGGAGGAGACCGAGAATCGCGTTCGTAGGGTGCGATGTAGCGTCAGCTCCGCTCTGGCGAGGCGCGACTTCGTAGGCGAGTAGCTGACGACCGTTCTGGATCCACACCTTCGACTCTGCGCCGCTGCGGCTTGGAACCCATGCTCCTTCGTTTCGGGTGAACGTGAAGGCCGGGCGGAAGGGCATTTCGCCGTCATAGAAAAGAAAGTCACTCGTCGAGCCCTCTCGGGTTTCGAAGCGAGCGCCGCCAACCTGGCGTAGAATGTCCCACCACGGATGGGGGCGTCCCTGATGAATGGTTCGGCTGATGCCCTCCGTGGGGTCGCGAGGCGTGATTCGTCCGCGCCACTCCAAGCCGCGTCTCCGGACCCGGGCTTGAGGCCAATAGAGCCAAGGCCAACCCCCGCGAAAGCGCACTCGAACGCGAACGTTCTCGATGGGCTCGTTCGTGTGAAAGAAGATCACGGGCTTCTCTACGGTCACGGGCGAGCGACGGATGCGCGGAATGGTGTTGCGCCTTGGCTGCGGCGCACGAATCACAAAGTCCGGACACTCCGCGGC
>JBGCFM010000191.1:0-15023 GCA_045106895.1 Polyangiales bacterium
AGAACCTGCCGGCACTCCGTGACGAAGGAAGCCAAGACTTCATGGATATCGGTGCGATCGTGGACGCGCCGGCGAGGCTCCAGGCCGCCTTCGAACTCAACACCCCCGTCACGCTCCACGGCCTCGCCCATCACCTCAACCCCGCCTGGGGTCCCTACGCCCCCTCGCCGTTCTTTCGCGACGAAGGCCCCGTCATGGTCCTCGTCACCGACGGCATGGGCGACGACGCCGCCATCTCAAGCTACCTTGCGAGAGGCGGCGAACATGGAGAGATGCGCCGCGTTGGTCAGCCCAAGAGCCTCTTCGACTCGCTGGGCCTTGTCTACCAAGTGCTCAGCTCGACGCAGGGCGGCTGGACTCCTCTCTCCAGCGAAGGTCGCTACATGGGCGCTGCGGCCTGGGGCGATGGGGATCGCGAAACGAACCCGTACTACGAAGCGCTTCGTCCACTGCTTATCCTCGGCGCGAAGGGTGAAGTCCGCGTCAACCGTGACTACGCGAACTGGCAAAACGATCCGGCACGTCCATACACCGACGAACTCACGCGTGTGCTTGGCCCGCCAATCCCGCGGGACAAACTCTGGAATCCCGACGCTGTTCTGAGCGTCGACGGCATCCTTGCGGAGGAGCACCTGGACCAAGCGCGTCTGGACCGCGCCGCAGCGGTTCAGCTCGTCTTCGAAGACGCCGTCGTCCATCTCGTGGCGCACCTTCTCGAGGAGTCCGGCAGCGACAAGCTCGTCTGGACCGGCGGAAGCGCGCTCAACTGCACGGCGAGCGCGCGCTTGCTCGATGTGTTCGAGGGCCTGCATCTGTGGGTACCGCCCTTCCCCGGTGACGCCGGGGTCGCGGCGGGCGCGGCGATTCACCTCGCCCTGAGCTGCGGCGTTCCTCTAGACGTGGACCCCCTCACCCACGCATTCTTTTGCGGAGCGCCGCCACGCGCCCGCGAGGTTGTTGAGGTACTCGAGGGCATGGGCGATTCCCTCGGCAGCCGGCTCCTCGGCAATGTCTGCCTGCCCGAGCAGCGAGACGCCATCGCGGATCAGGTCGCATTTCTTCTCAGCAAGGACGCGGTCCTCGCCCTCTACCAAGGCGCCGCCGAGACCGGCCCGCGCGCCCTGGGGCACCGCAGCATCCTCGCCAACCCCACCAACCCCAAGACCCTCGAAGTGCTCAACGCGCGCGTCAAACGACGCGAGCGCGTACGTCCGCTGGCGCCTATGGTCACGCGGGAGAGCGCTGAGCGCTATTTTGAGCTCGCCGAAGGCGCCAAGGGCGATGACTACAACGCCTACCGCTACATGGTGCTCACGGCGCGAGCGAAAGCCGAGACGAAACGCCGCGCGCCGGCCATCGTTCACGTGGACGGCACCTCACGCATTCAGATCGTCCGCTCCGAGAGCGACCCTCTCTGCCATGCCATACTCAAAGCCATGGGCCGGCACGTGGGCGTGGAGATCATGGTGAACACTTCGATGAACGTGAGCAGCCCCATCGTTCAAACGCCGGCCCAAGCAGCAGACCTGCTCCACCGTGCCCGCGGCATGCACGGGGCTGTCTGGGTCGACGACGAGGGACAAGCGCGCCTCGTCTGGCGCAAAGACAGCCCGGAGGCCGAAGAGCTCAACGCGTGGTCTCGCGCGTGGCAGGAGCGCGAGTAGCGATGTTCCCCCAAGGCACACACTGGTACGTCGCCTGCCTCTCGCGACAGCTCAAGAGCGAGCCCCTCGCGCGGGTCATGCTGAGCCAGCCCTTCGTGCTCTACCGCGACGCTGAGGGAATCGCACATGCCCTCGCCGATCGCTGCCCTCACCGGCACGCGCCGCTCTCTGGAGGCCGCGTCATTGGCGGCATGATCGAGTGTCCCTACCACGGCTGGCGCTTTGACGGCGAAGGCCGCTGCCAAGCCATCCCTGGGAGCGACCGACCCACGGACAAACCGAACCGCCGCGTCCCTTCCCTGCCCATCCGCGAACAAGACGGTCTCGTCTGGATCTCCCTGCGTTCCAACCATGCCGATGCCGAAGGCGAAGGCGCGCTTCATTCCGTGGATTCACTTCTCGGCCAGGCCGGCCCCGAGCACTTCCCGCGCCTCCACGACGCGCGCTACACCTCGTTCCTCGGCGACGACATCCTCGAAGGCTCGCTCTTTGACGTCGTGGAGAACTTCCTCGACCCGACGCACACGCACTTCGTCCACAACCGCCTCGTTCGCTTCGAGAGCAAGCGGCGCAAGACCCGCGTCGACATCACCGCTACCCGCGACGGAGTGAGCGCGGACTACGTCGACGAAGACGCGCAGTCAGGTCTCATCGCCCGCGTCCTCGGTCGTGACATCGATCGGACCCGCGGCCGCTTCAAGCTCCCGAGCGCGGCGGACCTCGACTACCTCCAGGGCGAGCACGTCAAACTGCAGATTGCTCTCCGCTTCACGCCCATCGACGAGCGCCAAGTGCGCGCCTTCGCCATCGTGATGGGCGAAGCGCCGCGATTTGTCGGTCCGCTCAAGCCGCTCCTGGCGCTCATCGTACGACGCCTCTTTGGCGTGGTCTTTGGCCAAGACCGCCGCATCCTTCATCAGCGCCAAGCCAACGTCGATCGCCACAGCGATACCCCGGCCTATGCCTTCAGCGATATCGACCTCCTCGGCCCCTACATCCTGCGCCTGCTCCGTCACGGTACGCAGGAGAACGTCCCCGCGCCACGACGCGTCGACGTCTGGCTGTAGCGCCGAATAGGACGGGCCAACTCCTCTGAACGGAGTTCGCGAGCGACTCGCTCTTGACGCTTTGCTTTCCATCGCGTCCCATCTACTTGTGGTGTTCACGCGTTTTCTCCTCCTCATGTCCTTCTCGATGCTGGTCGGCTGCGGTTCCGAGAGCCCCGACCCGCCTGCGCAGGAGCCCGAAGCGGAGACGCCGGCGGAGCGTGAAGTCGAAGAGCCTACGCTTGATGAGACCGAAACGAGCTACCAAAACCGCCCCACGGAAGCGCCGGTGCTGGTCAGCGCAAGCGACCAGCGGACAGCGCTGCGAAGTGCGCGACTTGCGACGCAAGAAGAGCGATACGAAGAAGCCTTCGCGCTCTTCGATCAGCTACTTCACTCCGCCCCACGCGCACGCCAAGTGTGGTGCGAGGCCGGTTTTGACCTGCACAAGAGCGGAAACAATGAGCGTGCTGCGCGCTTCTTGGACCACGGACTTGCGCTCTACCCACGAGGCTCCGCCCTCGAGGAGACGAGGCTCCCGCTCGCGACGTGTTTGTACAACCGAGGTCTGGTTCACCAAGCCCGCGAAGAAATAGGCGCGGCGCGTCAGCGCTTTCGGGAGTCCATCGCGCTCCGGCCAAGCGAGGTCGTGCAGTCGGCCCTCGACGCGCTGCCCGAGGCCGGACCCGTAACATCGCGCTTCTTCGCGGCGGAAAGTCCCGCGGCGTTCCGCCTCGCTCTCTCGCAAGCCTACGCCGGGTTCAACAACTTCAACGCGCATCGCTCAGCCTTGCCCGCCGACGTTCAGTTGCTCGGAGAAGTCGACGTCGACGGAGTATTGACCGAGGTGCTGAGCGTCTGGACGCACTCCTATCCGCTGGCGGAGGAGTACCTTGTCGCTGCCTTCGCCGTCGAAGGAGGCTTCCGGATCACAGCCTTCGAAGTCGCGACGCGCGATGAAACCAACCATCAACACGAAGGGAACTCGGTGGTCAGCGCTCTCGGCAGCGCCGAAGCGCTGCACGGTCTCCTCCATGCAGACGTCAACATCCTCCGCTCCGAGCGCTTCGCCGAAGAACACACGGAGGACGAGGGGTTCTGTTTCGTTACGATGAAGGAACCTACCCTGCGGACGAGTTACAGCCTGCTCTGTGACGTGACGAGCTTTGAGTGTGCGCTCCTGCCCAAATCGGAAGCCGTCTTGTCCGCCGGGAGCGTCGAGGCCGATGATTGCGAGGGGATGCCCGGCGTCGCTGCCTTGCGCCCAAGCGCCTCCCCCTCGCCCTGGGCCTTGCGTATGACCGTCGAGAGCGCGACGCAGGTTCGCTTTGTCCAAGAATCCGGGACCGCTTTTCCGGTCCCGACGGAGCAATCGGTACCGTGGCGGGGACACTCCGAGATTCTCCCGGTGTCATTCCACCGCTAAGGTGGGCCGCCACGTTCGTCAAAACCGTGCAAATGAGCGCCCTTAAAAACAAACGGCGTCCTCGTTTCCGAGGACGCCGCTTGGTGGCGATGGCTGGAGTCGAACCAGCGACCTAGCGCGTATGAAACGCCCGCTCTAGCCACCTGAGCTACATCGCCAAAGAGCGCGCCACCATAACCAGTTCGGCCATTCTGTCAAACACTCAGTATCGACCATCCCGAGTCCACTTGGATGGAGCGTTTTTTGGCCCTCTGCGGGGCGCGTGGCCGACAGTCCGGTGAAGAACCCGAATCGCTCGCTGACGGCTCCCAGCGTAGGGCCGGAGGAGCTCGAGCATGCGTTCGTCGTCCCCGCGCTCCTCTCGCGCCAGGCCCCAGGCCACGAGGTTGGGCAGGTGGTAGTCACCGACCTGGACCGCGTCGCCATCGCCGAACTCCCCGCGGATGCAGCCCGTGGTCCAAACGCCGATGCCAGGGAGCTTCTGCAGGCGCACTTCCATCTCATCGAAAGGGAGCTCTCGGCAGTCTTCGAGGTATTTGTGCCGCTTGCCGAGCATCTGCATCGTGATGGCGCGCTTCCGTTCGACGCCGAAGCGATGAAGCTCGTAGTAAGGGATTTGCGCCAGCGCGCGGCCACGCGGCGGGAGCATCAGGTCGAAGGGGCCCGGCGCCACCTCGCCGTGCGCTTGGACGAGCTGCCGATAACCAGCGTTCGCCTCGCGCGAGGTCACGCGCTGTCCAAAGACCACGCGTAGCGCCACGTCGGCCAAAGAGAGCGCGCGCGTCATGGGCGCGCCACCGCCACGTTGGACGGCGCGCTCCAGCGGCGTGCCCTCCGCCCAGGTGCCGTCGTCGGTATCGCCAAGGAGAGCGTCTGCGTGAGCCAGCGCGTAGTCGGCGCCCTCGCCATAAGCCGTGACGCGGATGGCGCTAGACACAGGTTCGAAGCAAAGCGTCGCCGGGCCTTCTGGCGTCCAGCTCGCGTGAAGAAGGCGACCTCCGTCACGCTGTGTCGTGGGGTCTCCCGTACCGAGGAAGGGAAACGGAACGTTCGCGAGGAGCGCCGGGTCACGCTTCACCTGAAGAGTCTGGGCGGCCTCGGGCATCGCCTCAGTTTAGCGCCTTTCGCAGTGGCGCACCTCCTGCGCGCCAAGACTGGGGGCGCAGCGGCTCACCTGTGCGGCATATTCACAGGGTGTCCGTGCGCGGCTCACCGTTGTCAGGTGTTTTTCCATGGCACAGGCATTGCTCTGTACCGAACCATGGACCTCAGATTGCGCTCCGCCGCCTGCCTCGCTGCGCTCATGCTCACCGCCTGTTCGCCCCATGCGTTCTCCCCGCCGGGCCGAACCTTGCCGCTTGAGAGCGCGGCCGCCGTCGGCGCGGGAAACACCGGCGTTCAGGTGGAGGGGGGAATCAGCACAGAGATCCTCGGACCTGGCGTTGTCCATGGAACGGCTCGCGTTCGCCACGGCGTGGGTGATCACACGGACCTCAACGTCGAAGGCAACTTCGCATACTACGTCGACGGCGACGACCAGATCGAAGCGCACCGCGGCATCTACTCGGGACGCCTGGGCATCAAGCATGCGTTCGGCGAACACTTCGCACTCACCGGCGGCATCGCCGCAGGCGGCTCAGCGGGGGGCGGCTTCCTCAGTCCCGACCTTGGGTTCATCGCGGGGTTTGAAAACCCGTACGTTGTTCCGTTTGTGTCCGGCCGCCTCGTTCTAAGTCAGCCCATCGCGGCGCGCGAAGTCGCCTTCGTCGACGACGGCGTCGCGTTCATGCAGGCGCCGCAGTTCACCTACGGCTACGCCATCACCACCGGATTGCGAATCCCCGTGGGACCCCTCGCAAAGCCGCTTCGCCCCGCGATCCTCGTCGGCTTCGGCATCACTCAGATCTTCGACGGAGAAGAGGACACCGGGTTCATGGGCGGCAACATCGGCTTCGAGCTCACGCTCTAGAAGATGGGGACGAGCTCACGCTCTAGAAGATGGGGACGGAGTCATGACTATGAGGGTATGATGAGCTTTCGAACCCTGGCTCAAATGGTCATCATAACGTCATAGTCATGACTCCGTTTTCAGCTCTTCAGGGATCAGCCCGGCGTCGGTGAAGGTCTTGGTGACACCCGCGATGATTGGTTCCGCCATCGGCGTGTTCGCGAGCATGAGGAGTGGCGTCAGCTGCTGAGCGACGCTGCCGATGAGGGCGTCCGTAGCCGCCTGGCCTTCGCTCTCGTCGTGGACGAGGTAGAGCATGACGCCAAGATGAGCGACCCACAGCAGGACACTGATCGCGCGGCGATGAGGTCCAAGTTCGAGCTCACCAAGAGCGCGGTCGAAGAGCGATATGGAGCGCTCACGAATGTCGCGAGTCTCGGGAGCAAACGCCGAAAGCTGATCGCCCGGTGTGACCACGGCGGCGGCGATATGTCCCAGGAGCTGACGGTCACCACGCACCAAATCAACCTTCGCCCGGACCAAGTTCGCGAGCCGCGCTGCGACGTCGTTGCCCGATTCCTCGAAGACTTCGTCAACAAGCGCCTCGTGATCTTCCTGGCTTCGATTGTAGTAGTCGAAGACGATGGCGACCTTGCTTGAGTAGTAGTGGTACGCGCTGCCCAGAGAGATTTTCGCGGCTTTGGCGATGCCGCGCATGGTCGTCGCTTCGAAACCGCGCTCGCGGAACAAGTTCATGGCGGTCTCGTAGATGAGCTCCTTCTTCTTTGCGCCGTCGCTCCGCATACGTGTCGCCCTAGACGCCTCTGCGCCTGTCGTCAACACCGTCAACGGTACACACCGGCGGGGGAACAAGCGCCGTCGCAGCGATGACCGAGGAGCCTGGAGATGCGGCCTCGCTTTGCGCTCAGGGTGGCGAAGAAGAACATCGCCAAAGGCGCGAGGACGTCACTGCTGAGCGCCGTGGCCAACAAGCGCCCTCCGCGCAGTGCCCAAAGGCAGAGAAGAAACGCGGCGGGTCCTGCCCAGAATCGGCCGTCGTCGTGGACGATCACCAGCTCATGGCCGAGCCAAGGGATGTTCACTCGCTCTCGCGCCTCGCGGCTATCCGACGGAACCACGCGGAGCGGGAGGTGCGTCCGCCGCCGCCCCAGCCAGTCCGCGCAGGACTGGCAGAAGGGGCAGTGAGCGTCGAAGTAGACGCTCAGTCCAGCTACCGGACGGGCTGCCATGCGGCACTCGCTGACGAAGCTGGGCTCGGCGCGGCCGGGTATCCGTACGCCGCCACGTGTCCATGAGGAGCGACCGGCGGGACGGCGGGTGCTCGGTGCAGCGCGGAGCGGCGACGAATACGGTTGAACAAGAAGAGGTTGCCGAAGTGCATCGCAGCAAGACTCAGGAGCAGGAGCCCTAGTTTGCTGGCGAGGGTCTCCACGGCGACCTGAATACTCTCCGCGGAACCGCCGCTCATCATGAGCAGCGCGTAGCCAAAGTTGACGAGGTAGAAGCCAACGACGAGGAGTCGGTTGACGGCCTTCGCCATCTCCGGGGATTCGAACACGTCATCGAGGAGGACCTGTCCGTGGTGAAAAAGAGTCCGTGCGAGGAAGACGGTGAGGACGAGACTCGCGAGGGCGTAGACGGCGTAGACGATAGGCATGGTGTTTCTCTTTTCTTGTCGTTTTCGCGACGCGTTCAGAACGCGACGGGTTGAGGTACGGAGACACGTGGGGACCGAGGGCGGTCGGGCCGGAGGTAAGGCATCGAACCCTGGTAACCGACGATGAGCCCGCCGATGCCGCAGGCGACGAGGCAGAAGAGGGTCATGTAGAAACCGTTGCCGGCGATGAGCTCCGCGACGAAGAAGGCAACGACCACTGCCGCGTGGTGAGCGACGAGGAAGCGGGAGCACCCAAGAGGCTCACCGCGGTAAAGGCGGGACAAGCGAGCGACCATCATGAACGACACGCTGAAGCCGCCTAGTGACACGAGGGCGATGAGAAGAGCGCCGAAGGGGCTGCTGTCGAAGAACATCGCCGACGCCATGAGACCACCCGGCGCAAAACCTAGGAACGTCATCGCCGCCCAGCCAGCGAGGAGCGCGCCATGAATGGGCGCTCGCCGGACGATGGGCATAGCAAGGAGGGCAGCGGCGAGGGGAATGAGCAAAAGCACGATCATGGCGAGAACTCTCTGTTTCTGGTCCGACACATTGAACGTGTTCAACTTCGAACACGTTCAATATATGCGAACGATTCCGGTCCGCGTCAAGGCTTCGTGGCGCTTTTTCGGCTTTTTCGACATTCCGAGTGCGCAGAGCGCTCTATCGACGGCCGAGAGAATCACGCTAGGCTCAGCACATGGAGACGCAGCAGGACGAGCTCATCTACGACTGGAACGAAGTCGAACGGCGGGGGCCGATCATTCGAAGGCGCCAGTTTCAGATTCACGACGAGACCCTGCGCGACGGCATTCAGAATCCCTCCGTCGTCGACCCAGGCATCGGTGACAAACTTGAGATCCTTCATCTCCTCGACGAGGTCGGCGTCTACAGCACGGATGTCGGTCTGCCCGGCGCGGGTCAGCGTGCCTTCGAGGACGTCCTCCGTCTCTGCCAGGAGATCGGCCAAGAGAAGCTGAACATTCTGCCAAGTTGCGCAGGTCGAACGCTCATCAGCGACATCGCGCCGATGGTTGAAGTCAGCCAGAAAGCCGGCATGCCCGTCGAGGTCATGACCTTCATCGGCTCGTCGCCGGTTCGCCAGCTCGCCGAGAACTGGTCGAAGGAGCTCATCATCGAGCGCTCCATCAAGGCCATCGACTTCGCCGTCAAAGAAGGGCTGCCGGTCACGTTTGTCACCGAAGACACGACGCGTTCCCGGCCTGCAATTCTCACGGATCTTTTCCGAGCCGCCATCGACCACGGTGCGACACGTCTTTGCCTCTGCGACACCGTTGGCCACGTGACTCCAGACGGCGTTCGAAACCTGATGAAGTTCACGCGTCACGTCGTCGAAGGAACCGGCGCGGACGTAAAGATCGACTGGCACGGGCACAACGACCGCGGCCTCGCGCTGGCCAACTCCATCTTTGCCCTCGAGCACGGCGCAGACCGAGTGCACGGGTGTGTTCTCGGCATTGGAGAGCGCGTTGGAAACGCGGCCCTCGACCAGATCCTCATCAACCTAAAGCTCCTCGGCGAGCTCCCGAACAATGACCTCAGCAAGCTCGCGACGCTTGCCCAGAAGGTCAGCGCAGCGACACGTTTTCCGATTCCTATCAGCTACCCGGTCATGGGCGACGACGCGTTTCGAACGGCGACGGGCGTTCACGCGGCGGCCATCATCAAGGCCCATGCGATGGGCGACGACGACCTCGCTGACCGCGTCTACTCAGGCGTCCCGGCGGCGATGTTTGGTCGCAAGCAGGAGATCTGCATTGGGCCGATGAGCGGCACGAGCAACGTGACCTTCTGGCTCCAGCAGCGGAAGATCGAAGGCGACGACGCGCTCGTCCAAGCAATCCTGAAGGTTGCCAAGGCGTCGGACCACAACCTCAGTGATGACGAGGTGCATGCCGTCGTCGACCGTCACCGCCGGACTGCAAACTAGCAAACCGTTTTGCGGCGGCGGAAACGCCTAGCCGCGAAGCGAAGGAAGAGGACCGCCACTCAGGCGAGCCAGGTCTTCGTCTCCAAACGTGCTCATGGAGACACCCGCCGCCTCAGCGATGGTCAGCCAAAGGTTCGACAGACGCATATGCGCGCCGGATGCCGAGCGCGGGTAGAAGAGCGTGCGTCCATGGTTGAAGCCTAGGTTTTCGCCCCCTACGGCCAGAACAGGAAACTCTCTGGCGCTTGAATGGTGCGTCTCGCCGTTGTCTCCAAGGTACACGATGAGCGTGTTATCGAGGAGCGTGTCGCCGCCGTCGTCGGTGGCTTCGAGCTCGCCGGCGAGCTGAGCGATGAGGCCGACGATGCTCCCTGATACTTCGTGAATCATCGCCCGGTGAGCTTCACTGTTGCCGGACTCATGATGGAGGCTATGGCGACCGACGGGGACGCCGGGTCGCGCCAAGGAAGGATACGACACGGCGCCAAACTCGCCCGCCGTCGCCGACGTGATCACCGCGACGTTGGTCAGGCCGAGGCGCAGCGCGGAGCTCGCCACGGCGAACTGCGCGCCGAGGGCGTCGAAGTGTGCGTTGCTGCTGAACCCGGGGTGAGCGAGGTCTGGAAGAAGTGACGTGTCCGCATCCCACTCGAGGAGAGTCCCAAGCTGGTTCTCCACGGCGAGGAGGGAGTCCCGGTAGGAGCGCAGCTTCGCCTGCTCGACGTCCGAAGCGAGGCTCCCAACGAGGGTGTGCTCGACATCTTCGCGCGCGAAGCGAAGAACCGCGGCGCGATCATCAGCGGCCAGGTCTCCCGCGACGGCGCTGAGGAATGTGTCATACGCCGCCTGCGGCTTCTGCAGAATCGCCGCGGGGTTTCCCCGACCGAGAGCACACGTTCCGCCGTTGAGTGGTGCCGCCCCGGCGCCGACGCGAAGCGCATCGAAGGGTGTGCCAAGCGCCTCCTGCAGCTGGCGCGCGAGGGCTGCGTCGATGCTCTCGCCCCCTGGGCTCCCGCCCACCGTGCGCGTGCAGCTGAGGGTCCCGTGTGAAGGCGTGTGACCGCCGCCGCCCACGAGGTTAGACAACCCGTAGATGACCGAGGAGCGTGCTGCGAGGGGACCACGTAGGGCGCTCAGGGAGACGGCGTCGGCGAGGTCGGGAGTCACGATATCGTCGAGCAGAGCGTCGTGGGTGTAGCTTCGGTACCAGTTGCGACGAGATTCGATGGGGTCCGCCAGAAGCGGATCGATGGCCGCGCGCGCCATCGGGCTCAGCATGGCCACGGGCTCCACGCAGTTGCCTTCGAGGACGAAGACGATCCTTGGTGAGCCCGGCGGCGCCGCACGGGCTCTTCGAAGACCGCCGGGCAAGAGCGCTGGTAGAAGCGCTGCGCCGCCCGCCGCAGCGAGGGTATTTCTCAAGAATCGACGCCGGCTCATGGTCGAACTCCTTCCGTGGAACGGTTGGCAAAGGTCTCCGTCGCTGCCAGCGCCGCGACCATGTCGACGAAGCTGCCTCGTGCCTCGTACGCCGCTTCCATCTCCGCGAGGGTGCATTGATCCGCCAGCCTCTCGTCGCGTCCCATGAAGTAGCGAAATGCGTGACGTATCCAGCCGCGCCGAGCGAGGCGTGAGTCTGCGAGAGCTTCGACGAACTCAAAGGGGCTCGCGTAGCTTCCGTTGAGGTCTTCGCCAGCGCCCAGCGGCAGGTTGTCCAAGACGGTGCTGCCGTCCGGCTCCTGACCGTTGTCGTCTTCGCGGAAGAAGCCCGCGTGGTTGTACAGCTCAAACATATTGCCGAGCGGGTTCATGCGTTCGTGACAGGCGATGCAGCGGTTATCCAGTTCGGTGCTCACGCGCACACGCTCCCGCGCCGGCAAGTCCGGCCGCGATGGAACAAGCTGTGCTTCCACCTCGACAAACTGCAGCTGGCCGACGGTCTCGCAGAAGATCTGCTCGCGGACCCACTTACCGCGCTCGACGAGGGACGCATCATCCTCGAAGTTCAACCCATGCGCTGCGAGCCAGGTCGGGTGAGTCAGGACGCCGCGCCTCTCCGCTTCAGGCACCTCGACCCATCGTGCCGCCTGCGTCCCGAGGACCTGCTCTTCTACGGAAAACACCAGCGGAATCTGCGTATGATCGCGTCGCACGGTGCCGCTTGTATTTCGGCAATCGCCAAAGCGGCTGCAGCCCGCGTGCGGCTCTGTGCAGTCGGCGCTGGTGGTGCACGATGGACCGTCGCCCGTCGCCGGAACATGCCAGAGCCGTCCGGTCATGAGCTCGCCCCAAAAATCTCGGCTCGAGTCTTCGTGCGTCTCCACGACGAGCCGCGCGATCCAGTCGTCGAGTTGGTGAGACAGCCGACCTTCTCGACTTCCGCCCCCCTGGAGGCTCGCGAAGGCTTCGTTGATTCGATCGAAGCTCTCGTAGCGACTCGTGGCGGACGGGTCGTCTTTGAAGACAGTGTCTGCACCCGCATAGTCCAGCCACTCCCGGAAGAAGTGCACGAAGGCGCCCGTGATCCAATACTCGCCGAGTCTTCCTGGGCCCGGCGCGTTGCCTAGCGCCAAGAGCCGCTCTTCGTCCCGTGACCAAAACGCTCGCTCAGGGTCGATTCCTCCGGCGTAGCGAAGCACCAGCTCCCGTCGCACTTCGGGGTCGTGAATGGACCCGGGTACGCCGGCAGGGATCGCCGCGGCGTCGGCGAGAAGTGCAAACCATCCGTCTTCGACACGCGCGCCGTCGATATCCGCGGCGAGGCCACCGAAGGCGGTGCTCTTGATGCTGCCAACCGGCCGGGTGGAGAGCAGCTGAGAGAGCGCGAGCGCAAGCGACTCCCCAGACATCGCATCGTCATCACCCGCCGGCTCTTCGCTCCGAAAGACGGCGCCGGTGGTGAGCATCGCAGCTTCGCTCACCGTACGAATCGTGCGGGTTCGCTGTGAGATGTTCGTTTCTGCGGCCAACTGGCTGACCAAGAGCTCTCGGAGATGCGAGCGCTCATAGTCCGTAGGCGATCGGTGAAGAACTCCGTGGCGAAGCAGTATACCAACGAAGCCGTCAATGCAGGCGTCGTCCGGTTCCTCTTCGTTGTATATGCAGGCGACCTCGTCGCCGTTGAGCAAACTCGACTGCAAGCGCGAGTCTTCGCGTGTGAACAGCTCCGCGGCCTCGCCGAATGAGAGCATCCAGACGTTCAAGGTGGCGGAGTCGAGGGTCACTCCCTCGGAGTACGTCGAGTACGGGTGGCGCACAGGAGCCGCGAGAGGGTTGTCGTAGACCGACGAGTAGAGACCGTCGCGCCGCCTGCCCATGGCGTGGGCAAACTGGAGCCGTTCGATGCGCCGATAACGTGCGGGAGACGAGCGGGGCGCCGATGGGTCGTCGCACTGAAAGAGCGCGTCGCGATCAAGAGTGTTTGGATCGCGCGGCAAATCGATAGGCGGCAAGCCTTCACATTCCGTCGGAGCGCCTTCGAGAATCCAATCACGAATAGCCGCGACATCATCTGGCAGCTCGTCCCAGTCGCTGCGACGCCCGGCAGGCATCAGGCCGCCGCCCTCGTCTCCTTGGAGTCCGGCCATCTTGCGATACAGCCAGCTCGCTTCCGGGTCATTTGCGACGAGCATCCGCTCCCCGGGCCGATGCTCGCTCTCAAGGTCCGCAAGCAGGGGAACGCCCGCCGGCGTCAGGTCTGGAAATCGGCCGCCGGGCTGGTGACACGCACCGCTCGAGGCGCACGTGGTCGCAAGGTACACGAGGACTTCGCCCGCCGAGCCACACTCTGCCGGCGGCACCCACCCGTCGGAGGCAGCGCCATCAAGGCCGCCTCCAGGTCCCGCGTCGAACATAGGCGGGTCCCCGTTGTCTCCAATGGAGCCCTCGCAAGCGAGCAAAGAACACACGCACCAAATGCCCCAGAACATCCTCATCTGCTTCATTGTACCTGTATCTCTGCAGAATCGTCCCCCCCCCACTTTTCGGACTCGCTTTGTCAGTTTTGAGGTCGCGGCGCCTGTTCGCGGAACGAAAAAAACCCAAGCTCTCGAAGAATGTGAGTGTCCCTGAGGCGGCGTGAGGGTTTAACCTCCGCCCCAAGGGGACCTGCATGCGCTCAAAACTACTCGGACTCACTCTCGCCCTCGGTGCGATTTTCGGCCTCGCACGACAAGCGGATGCCTTCTGCGGTTTCTACGTAGCCGGCGCCGACGATGACCTCGTGAACAAAGCGACGATGGTCGTCATGATGCGCGATGGCACCCGAACGGTGCTCTCGATGCAGAACAACTACGAGGGGCCACCGGAGAACTTCGCGATGATCGTTCCCGTGCCGGAGATCCTTCAGGAAGAGAACGTCAAGATTCTCCCCTCGGAGGTCTTCGACCGCGTCGACACCCTCGCCGCCCCTCGCCTCGTAGAATACTGGGAGCAGGATCCTTGCTACGTGCCTGTGCCTCGGCCGTCCGCCTCCGGGGCTATGATGGAGATGGCGGAGGCTGCTTCCGCCGCTCCCGAGTCTGAAGCGGACATGGGCGTCACCGTGGAGGCACAGTTCGCCGTCGGCGAATACGACATCGTGATCCTCAGCGCGCAAGAAGCGAACGGCCTCGACACCTGGCTGCGTGCGAACGAATACAGCATCCCCGACGGCGCGGCTGATGTGCTCAGGCCCTACGTCGAGAGCGGCATGAAGTTCTTCGTCGCCAAGGTCGATGTGAGCAAAGTTCGTTTTGAAAACGGGCGGGTCACGCTCTCGCCGCTTCGCTTTCACTACGACAGCCCCACCTTCAGCCTTCCGGTGCGCCTAGGCCTCCTGAACTCCTCGGGCATGCAGGACCTCATCGTTCACATCTTGGCGGACAACCAACGTTTCGAGCTGGCGAACTACGAGAACGTCACAATCCCGACCAACCTCGATGTCACCGACGACGTGCGACGACGCTTTGGCGAGTTCTACGCCGCCCTCTTCGATGAGACGATGCGTCGAAACCCGCGCTCCGTAGTGACGGAATACTCCTGGCAGGCCAGCGGCTGCGACCCGTGCCCGGGGCCCGTGCTCACGTCGTCGGACCTGATGACGTTGGGTGCCGACACGATCCCGAGGCTCAGCGCCGAAGGCGACCGCTGGGGAGGCGGCCCCCTGAACAACTTCGTGGTGACGCGACTCCACACGCGCTACAGCCGCGAGAGCCTCGATGAGGACCTCGTGTTTCGCCAGGCGAACGCCATCGCCGGTGGACGTGAGCACATCGTCGCCAACGGAGAGCTTGAGGTTGGCTCGGTGCAGAGCGGCGTCAACAACTTCCA
>JBGCFM010000192.1:0-31457 GCA_045106895.1 Polyangiales bacterium
ACCTTACCCGTCAACGCCATCTGGCGTGATGTCTTTGCGAACTCGCTGGAGTCGCCACAGATTGGCGTCCACGGCACGCCAAGGATCCATCGCGCCACGGCTGATGAGATCGAACATCATCAAGGGCTCGCCGCCTTCGACTTTGACGCGTGGGAGCGAGATGGGATCGTGCGATGCGCCAATGGAGCCATGCATCGAGTTGAAGGCGATGTCGTAGCCAGCGTCGGCGACCGCACGGTCCGTCGCCGGGGAGAAGTCGGAGCGTGTCCCATAGGGATACGCGAAGGACGCGACGGTCTCACCAAGGATATCCTCAAGCTCGTCCTTGGAACGCTTCGCCTCGTCGCGGGCCTCATCGAGCTTCATAAGACCGAGGGAGCGATGGGTACGCGCGTGAGCGCCAATCTCGACGAGGTCGCTCGAGGCCAACTCGCGAAGCTCATCGGCGCTCATGAAGCGTTCGACGAGGCCTTCAAAGTCGCCACCTACGAGGCTTGAAGTCACGTAGAAGACCGCCGGCACGCCCCATCGGCGCAAGATCGGCAGCGCTTCGGTGAGGTTCGAGATGTTCCCATCGTCGAGGGTGACGATGCACGCGTCTTCCGGCACTGTGCCTGTGCCCGCGACGAAGTCCTGAACTTGGGCCAGAGACACAGCGCGCCGCTCTTCAGCGAGGAGGCGTACCTGAGCTTCGAAGTCGTCGCGGTGGACGCAAAAGGGGTCGTTGGGCACGTCGCCAACGCGGTGGTAGGTCAACGCGCGAACGCGAGGGCCGCGTCGCAAGAGGCGTGATGCTCCGAGCAAGCCCGAAGCCCACGTTCCATAGGCGACGCCGCCGCGAGCAGCCTTCTTCACATACCAGCGTGCACCGGGCCGGGACTCGTCTGTCGCTTCCTCGTCATCACGTCGTTCGCTCATTTGGCTTCTCCTTCAAGCATCGCCTGCAACGCCTTACGGTCCGTCTTGCCGTTCGCATTAAGAGGGAATGTGTCGATCTGAATGACGCGCGACGGTTGCATATAGGCCGGAAGAAACGCCTTCACGTCCTGTTGGATAAGCGCCACGTCTTTGTCCGATGGACTCACAAAACCAACGATTCCGTCGGCGCCGCTCGCGCTGAGAGGCCAACCGATCGCGATGGCGACATCCGCGCCGCTCTCGCTCCGTAGTACCGCCTCAATCTCGCCGAGTTCCACGCGGTAGCCCATGATCTTGATCTGGTTGTCGACGCGCCCGAGGTAAATCAGGGGGCCGTCTTTGAGCTGCCTGACGCGGTCGCCGGTCCGGTAATAGATGCAGTCTTCTCCCGGCGGCACGACGAACACTTTGTCCGTGCGGGCTTGGTCTTCCCAATACCCCAGAGCGACCTGAGGGCCCGTCAGCAAAAGCTCGCCATCCGTACCGGTGGGCACTTCGTTTCCTTCGGCGTCGGAGACACGAACGATCATGTTCGGATAAGGCACGCCGATGGGCACAACGCCGTGGAGCGCTTCGGCCTTGGACGCCTCCCCTTGCCACCGGTAGAGGGTGCAGGCGATGGTCAGCTCGGTAGGCCCGTAGAGGTTCTCCACGATGGCGTTTGGCGTGGCAGCGGCGAAACGTTCGGTAATGTCGACGGGCAGAGCCTCACCGCAGAAGAGCGTCCAACGTAGAGTGGGGTAGGCGTCTGGTTTCAACATGCGCAGCTTGCTCATGAGCACGCCCGTCGAAGGAACGCTGAACCAAACCGTGAGCTCTTGCTTCTTGACGTACTTGCCCGGGAAGAGCTTCTGTTGAGCCGTCGGAACGCAGAGACAAGCGCCACACGCCCACGCACAAAACATGTCGAAGGCGCTCAGGTCGAAGGTCAGGTCGAAGGTCTGCGAGAAACGATCGTTCTCGTCAAAGCCGTAGCGCTCGACCATCGAATGAACGAAGGCCACCACGTTGCGCTGAGCGACCATGACACCCTTGGGTGTACCGGTGCTGCCGCTGGTGAAGAGAAGGTAGACGAGGTCGTCTGGGCTGACGGGCCCCAGCATGTACCCGTCCCCATCTTCGAGCCCCGCAGCCCCGATGAAATGATGCCGAGGGAACGCTGCACTGAGCGCAGCGACGTCTTCGGCGTCGGGAAGCACAACGACAAGCTCGGTCGCGATGCCCGTCAACAACTCTTCAAGTTTGCCTTCGCCCGTCTTGTCGACGACCAGCGCGCGGCAGTGCGAGCGCTCAAGCATGACGCGAGACCGGTCGATGGGAAACGCCGGGTTAAGTGGCACGTATCCGTGGCCCTCGTAGAGAACGCCGAGGATGCCCGCGAAGGCGCTCGGTGCCCGATGCCCAAAGACGGCGCTGAGACGATGTTCGCCGGAGGGGGCCGGCGCGTGCTTTCGAAGCGTCGCTCCGATGCGTCGCGCTCTCTCGTCGAGTTCAGAGTAGGTGAGGGACTCTTTGCCAATGGACAAAGCCGGACGCGTGGGGTGAGCTTCACGCGAACGGAGAAAGCCGTCTCGCACTGTTTCTGTTGTGGCCGTCACGCGGCGAGTGTAGCGAAAAACCCCGCCCAGAGTGTGTTGATGCTCGTGAACACCTCTGGCTCGATCTCATCGGTATCGACCTCTTCTTCACGAAGCTCTTCGATGTAGAGGACGAACTCGACGATATCCAAAGAGTTGAGCAAGCCCACCTCAAGAATTGGAAGGTCGTCGGTGAGAGCGTCCTTTTCCATGGGCGCCTGACTGTGCTCAAGGAGCCAGTCTTTGAGCTGATTTCGCACTTCCGCTTCGTTCATATCGTCTCACTGGCCAAGGGCCGAAAAGTCGGCGAGACAATACGCAGTTGGCGTCTGGGCGCAAGGGAAGAGACGCCCGCCGTCGGGGTCGTGACGGGAAGGGCTTGACGGACACTCCCCGCGTCGCCGTCGACACTGGCTTTTAGGGCGTGTTTGTGCTAGAGTTCACTCTCTGGCGACGAGATCCTGTCTTAATCGTGCTGACGCACGCGACGGTGATTCCAGGTCAGGCCACATAGCCAGGTTCGAACGCAAAGCGTCGTCTGCCGACGCTCTCTGCAGCGCGTGAAACGCACTTTTGAACCACGGCGAGCTCGCTTAGGCGGTCCCACCCCTCAGCCAGCAAGTGTCAGCGCACGGTGCGCGGCACTTCTCGACCACTTACGCCCGGCCTTCGGACCGGAACGGAGAACCTGTGACCTCAACGAACTCAAACACCAACGCTCCCGCCAACACCGACCTCGACATCATCGACGGCGCCACCTCGATGCACACCCTCTTCCGGCACACCCGCCGAGAGATGTGGGGGCTTGGAATCGTCCTCGCCCGCGACGATGACCGTGTGAAGATGCAGTTTCAGGATGGACGCACCCGCTCCTTCGCAAACGGCTACTACCACATGCTCGATGCCGTCGACCGCCCCCTCGACCTGACCCGCAGCGTGGTCAACGCACTCTGCTCGATGGTGGACGACGAAGCAGCGCCACGTGCCACGGGTCCGGAGCCGGTCAGCTTTGACGAACAGGTGCGCTTCTTTCAGGCAAAATACGCAGCCGGTTTCCACGACGCGGAGTACTCGGAGCGGCATCGAGGCGATGGGCGCAAGAAGCCTCTGAAGCGCCAGCGCGATGGGCTCGTTGAGAAGGCCCGAAAGCTACAGAAGCCGCAGATGTCCAAGTGGATGAAGGCTGGCGAGTTCGCAGAGATTCACAAGGCCGCCAAGGGCGTGGCCAATGTCACGGACCTCGTCGCCGCAAAGGAGCGTAAGGCCTTCGCGGCGATCGGTGAAGAGCATCACGAGATGTTTGCTGCCAGCCTTCACGCTCTCCTTCACGGCACAAGCAAGCTCGTCGCGCGCATGGACGGTTTCATCCGCACGCTGACCACAGCCATGGGAACGGCTCCTAGCTGGGGCCTCGCATCTGTGTTCTTGGGCGCGACGCATCCCGAACAACACGTGGTCGTTCGCGGCAAGGTATTGGCACTGCAGTGCGCGTGGATGGCCCCCGGCCTGAGCGTCTCTGACAACCCCATGGGCATTCTCTACGAGCGACTCGCAAACATGACCAAGGATGTGAAGGCGCGGCTTGAAGAAGCCGGATTTGAGCCCCGAGACATGCTCGATGTAACGGACTTTATGTGGGCGACACTCCGCCCCATGGCGCAAAAAGAGATCATGAGGATGCGTCGGGCGACACCTCGTCTCTCCGCGACCGTCAGCGCGAACGAAAACCAAGAACAGGCCGCGTAAGCCCGGCCGCTTCGCATCCCGCGAGGCTGACAAGGCTCAACTGGAAAAGGAAAAGGCTGAGATGGCAATGCCGTCTCAGCCTTTGTCGTTAGCGCGCGCTTCTTGAAGCGAGAGCGCGGCGGCTTTGAGCTAGAGAGCTGGCTCTTCTGTAAGGAGGTTGTTCTCAAGGAAGAAGTTCACGAGCTTCCGGCTCGCGCGTTCGCGGTGCTCCGCCGTCGCCGGGTGCGCGAGCGCAGCCTTACGAATCTTGTACGCACCTTCGAGTCCGGCGTCCTTGTACATGGTCGGGTTGTAGAAGTCGGCCCAGCTCGATTTGAGGTACTGAGCAAGCCACTTCTGAAAACCGGCGCGCAGTTCGTCGTCCCACTTCGGCAACCACTCCGCGGCAACTTCGGCAAGCCGGAGCCGACCGAAGGCGATGTGTCGCGACTCATCACGATGGTGGACATCGTTGAGGAGCGCGACGATGGGCTCGAGGCGTTTGTCCTTGGCCATCTTGATGTTGTAGTAGTCGCCAAGCTCTTCGACGACGAGGGCCTTGCAGAAGAACGCGACTTCTTCTTCGCCCTTGGCGTACTTTCGGTCGAGGGCAATCTTCTTCTCTGGGTACACCTTGCCGATGTACTTGTTGAGGAACATGCCAAACATGATCATGTGCTTGTTTTCCTCGTCGAGGAAATGATGCAGATACTCGGTGGATGATTCGTCCATCCGCTTGGAGTAGAGGCGGTCGCTCAGTCCGGCGACGAGTGGGCGCTCCCCCTGTAGCGTCAAGCTAAAGAAGTTCGCGCACTCGTACAGGCTCAGCTTGAGCCGCTGGTCTTCGTTGAGCGCATCCCAAGCTTCCGTGCCGAAGAGCGAGCATAGCTCCGGCGCCATGCACCACTTCTCACCGGACAAGGCCTCGGGCCAATCGAATCGATCGTAGACGTTCCAGAAACGGTCACGAGAGAGTTTGGTTAGTTTTTGGGCGACGGTTGAAGCGGTTCTCATAGCTTCCTAACTATTGGTGCACTTTGGTGGGACGGCAAGACAGACCCGTGATCTCGGACACTGGTTTCGCGGGTCTTTAGAACATGGGCCCATGACCGTCGAAATTGGAGACAAAGAGGCCACGTTGGCTCTGGGTCCACGGCTCGAGCGCCGCCTGAAAGGCCGGACTTGCACAGAATAGCCGACGTCCAGCGACGGAAACAAAGCCCTTGTCCTCAAAAGCGCTGATCCATCCAGCGTGGCTCTGGTTGGCGATGACCATGTCGGCGCCGTTTTCGCGCAGGTATTCGTACGCCGCGTGGATCACCTCGCCCGCGTCTTCCGGCAAAGCGAGGTAGTCGCCCACCTGACCCACATTGAGATTGCCGAAGCGGCCGTCGTCCTTCTTCTGCTTCTGCAAAACGACGGCCCAGCCTAACGTTTTCCCATTCTTGCGGATTCGCAGCCGCGTCGGCGGTGGCCATTCCAAAGTCTTGTGCTCCGCCGGGATCATGACGTTCATCGTCGCCGAATCTCGTACCGCGATAGCGTCGTAGCGCGGCGACACCTTCTCCCAGATCTCATCGGCCCAGGGCCCAAACTCACTCACGACTTCGGCTTCCGCCGAGAAGCGTTTTTTCGATTTGAGCCGGAGCGCCGCATGCAGGGAGCCCATCGCGAGATCTCCGAGACCACTCTTCGCCAGAACATCCTGGGCAAAGGCCCGCTTCGCGTCTTTTCGGAGTTCTCCGTTGTGAAGCAAGAAGTTCTTTCCGTTGCAGATGCGAAACAAGAACGGCGTGGGATGCATGAGCCAGCCCATTTTCGCCAATAGCTTAACGATCGGCTCGTCGTTTCCACCGTGCCCCCAGCTGTAGAGCATCGGGTACTTCTTGAGCATGTCTCGCAGTAGGCGAAGGCCGAGGACGGCGTACTTGGAATCGATCACACCGAGACTGATGGGACCTTGCCAGTCGGCGACCATTCCGGTCTTGCCATGGATGCACCACTCCTGAGGCTTCAGGGCGTACGCGCCGACACAGCGTGTCTCGTTCTCGATGGCGAGGAACATCTCCCGCCAGACCTTTTGGCCCTCACGTTTTGGGACCCAGATAGGTTCGGGATCGACGTAGAACCCCCAAGGGGAGTCCGCGTTGCGCAGCTCCGCGTTAAAGGTCTCAACGAGTGGCTTCATCTCTTCGCCGTGCCCGACGATCTTCGTTCCCATGGGGCGGGAGTATGCCACACCGTTCTGTGTTTGCGACGGTGGGGCTTTCTGGGGATAATCACGCCGATGATCAAGCCAATCGAATATGAGCGGGAAGCGCTCCGCGATGCTTTTCGCGACGCCACTCCCTTTCCCCACGTCTCCATGGACCCCTTTCTTCCGGAAGCGACGGCGGACGCGCTTGCTGGCGCGTTTCCTTCATTCGACCAGGCGAGCAAGGTCGGCAAACAGTTTACGGCTGTGAACGAGCTGCGGAAGATCCAGATCACAGACACGGAGGCGTTCTCTGGACCCATCGCGGAGCTCAATGATTTCCTGGCGAGCCCTGAGTACCTCAAGGAGCTTGAGTTCATCACCGGGATTCCAAACCTCTTGGCCGATCCAACCCTCGCGGGTGGCGGAATACACATGACGGGATCCCGGGGCCGCCTCGATGTGCACGTTGACTTCAACTACCTCGAAGAAGCGAAGCTTTACCGCCGTCTAAACCTCCTCCTCTATCTCAACCCGGTGTGGGAGCGAAGCTGGGGTGGCGCCGTCGAACTCTGGGACGAGAAGGTCTCGACGCTCCACCACTCGTTCGAACCGAAGCTGAATCGCTGCGTTCTCTTCGAGACAAGCCAGCGGAGCTATCACGGCGTAGAAGAGGTTCGCTGTCCCCCCGACATGACGCGAAACTCTTTCGCCGTTTATTACTACACGAAGGAGCCGCCGCCGGACTACCCAGGCTACAACCACACCACCCGCTTCCGCGCGCGCCCCGACGAGCCGCTCAAGAAGTACGTTCTGATGCCTGCGGAGAAAGCGAAGATCGCCGTCAAAAAGGGACGCGAAAAGGCGAACCGCGCCAAGGACAAGGTAAAGAAGCTTCTCGGCCGCTGAACTCGGTCACAGCTCAAGAACGGGGCATTGACCTCGGCTTCTATGAAACCTCATCGCCTGGATGAGGCGCCGTAGAGCTGAGATCAGGGCCCCGTCTTCAATTCGGCGCGGTGAAACCACCGCTCCGAGAATCGCAGATTTCACGGACCGCCTTGATCTCAACGCGTCCAACGTTCATTATCAGTCGAGTGATAATAAACATGAAACGAGGTTGGATCATGGTTCTAAGCCTCCTGGGGTGCATGAGCGCCGAAGTGGAGACCCAAGACGGGGTGTTTCAAGGAGTTGTGGAGTTTGATGAACGCCGACTCGCCTTTGAACGCCCTGGCCGCGTGGACCAGATGCTGGTGGCCGAAACCGAGGAGGTGGAGGCAGGACAGCTCCTCGCCACGCTGGACACGGATCTGGCGGAGCTCGAACGCGATATGCGCGCTGCTCAACTTGAAGCCGCCCAGGCAAAGCTCGCCCTCATCGCCGCAGGTGCGCGCTCGAGCGATGTTCGCGCCCTCGCGTCGGAGCTTCGAGCAGCGCGCGCGAGCGTGGAGACCCTCGAAGACGACCTGGCGCGCAACGAGAGCCTCCAGAACACCGGCGCGGTTCCCGCGGCGCAAGTCGATCGACTTCGTGGCGAAGTCGAGCGAGCTCGGGGCGTCGCCGGCGCCGTCGCATCCCGCCTCACCTCGCTGCGCTCGGGTCCACGAAGCGAGGAACTCTCCATCGCAGCCGCGCAGGTCGAAGCAGCAGATGTTGCCGTTCGCGTCGCAGAGCGAAGCCTCGAGCAGTTTGCGTTGCTCGCGCCGGTCGACGCGCAGGTCCTAAGTGTGGACTCGGAGCCGGGCGAAGTCGCGGCAGCGGGCCGCGTCGCCATGGTGCTGTCACTTCGCGACCGACCCTTTGTCGATGTCTTCGTGCCACAAAACCGGGTGCGCGATGTACGTGCCGGCGGCTCCGTAGAGATCCGTGTGGACTCAAGCGAGAGCGTGCTCCGCGGCACCATCGAGCAGATCGGAAGCGAGCTTGAGTACACGCCACGCTTTCTGTTCAGCGAGAGCGAGCGGCCCAACCTGGTGCTCCGCGTCCGCGTGCGCGTCGAAGACCCGGAGCATGTTCTACTCGCCGGCGTACCTGCGTTCGTGACGATGGTTCCGTGATGGACGCCTCGGAGCCGATCATCGAGGCTGAGAACCTAGGGCGGCGTTTCGGGTCCATCGTGGCGGTTCGAGACGTGTCGCTGCAGGTGGAGCGAGGGGAAATCTATGGGGTCCTCGGCGCAAACGGCGCCGGCAAGAGCACGACGATTCGTATGCTCTGCGGAATCCTCGACCCGACGAGTGGGAGCGCGCGCGTGGTTGGCCATGACGTCTCGAAAGACCCCGAGGCCGTCAAGCGAAGCATCGGCTACATGACGCAGCGCTTCAGCCTCTATGAAGACCTCACGATTCAGGAGAACCTCAGTTTCTATGCCGGCATCTACGGTGTGGCCCGCAAGCAGCGAAAGGCGCGCATCGGAGAGATGTTGGAGCGCCTCGGCCTCGGCCCCCGACGAAACCAACTCGCGGGGACCCTCAGTGGTGGCTGGAAGCAACGCGTCGCCCTCGCCTGCGCCACGATTCATGCTCCCCCGCTGCTCTTCCTCGATGAGCCCACAGCTGGTGTTGACCCCATGTCGCGGCGCAGCTTCTGGGACCAGATACATCGCCTCGCTTCGGAAGGAACCACTGTGCTCGTCACGACGCACTACATGGACGAAGCGGAGCGATGTCACCGTCTGAGCTTCATCTTTCGTGGCGCCGTACTCGAAGCGGGGACGCCGGCGGAGGTCGTCGAGCGGCGGCGCCTTGAGGTCGTCGAAGTGGAAGTCGATAGACCGGCCGATGCGCGGCGCGCCGCCGACGTACTTCGCGAACTAGACGGCGTGCGAGACGTCGCCCCCTTCGGGAAAGTGATGCGCGTCGCCACGCGAGACGTTCAGGATCCCGAGACGCTCTGCGAGTCCGGCCTACGCGCCCAGAGTATCCCCGCTTCGACAGCCATCCGAGCGCGCGTGACCGTCGAAGACGCCTTCGTGTCGATGGTGCGCGATGACGCTGAAGACAACGCCGAGGGGAGCGACACATGAATCGTCTATTGGCCATCATCACCAAAGAGCTGCGGCAGATGCGGCGCGACAGGATGACCATCGCCATGATGGTCGCGCTCCCCGTGATGCAGATTCTGCTCTTTGGCTACGCCATCGACACGGACGTACGCAACATCCCCACGGTCATCTACGACCAGGACCGAAGCGCAGGCTCCCGCGACTTGGTCGCCGGTCTCGAAGCCACAGGCTTCTACGACATCATTGGCAATGTTCGCGACTACGACGAAATCGGCGACGCTCTGCGCAGCTCGCGCGCACGTGTCGCCCTCGTCGTCCCCAGCGGCTACCACGCAGACCTGCTCGCTCAGCGAAGAACCACGCTTCAGCTTGTCGTCGATGGAAGCGACCCGCAGATCGTCGCGAGCGCCACGCAGAGCGCTGCAGGGCTCGTCGGAGCCCGAAGCGCGGCGGTGCAGGCGAGCGCGCTTGGCGTGGACGGGGGCCCGCTTATCCGCCTTGAAGCCACCAACTGGTACAACCCCGAGCTGCGCACGGCGGTTTTTGTCGTGCCTGGCATCGTCGGCGTGATCTTGACGATGACGATGGTGATGCTCACGGCGATGGCCATCGCCCGCGAGCGCGAACGCGGCACCCTCGAGGCGTTGATCGTGTCTCCGGTTCGAAGCGTCGAGCTCACCCTCGGAAAGATCATCCCCTATATCGGCGTCGGCTTCGTTCAGGTCACCCTCGTACTGATCACCGGGCGAATATTCTTCGATGTGCCCTTCGAAGGGAGCATTCCTCTCTACTACGCGATGACGTTCATCTTTGTCGCTGCAAGTCTCGCGGTAGGACTCGTGTTCTCCACCGTCGCCAAAACGCAACAGCAAGCGATGCAGATGTCCTTCTTCTTCTTGCTGCCGAATATTCTGCTCAGCGGCTTCGCGTTTCCTTGGGAGGGCATGCCAGCGCCAGCGCAGTGGCTGAGTGAAGCGCTCCCTCTGACTCACTACCTGCGCATCTCGCGGGGCATCATTCTCAAGGGCACGTCATTCGCCGACGTGCAGAACGAAGTCTGGTGGCTGTGCGCGACGCTGATGGTTCTCGTCGGCATCGCCACGACGCGGCTGACGAAGAAGCTCGGATAAGGTAGACAAGCCTGTGGCTCGTCCCCCCTCCGATATTCGAGCGCGTATCATCACGAGCGCGCGCGGGGTCTTTCTTCGGAAAGGCGTCGATGGGGCGTCTCTCCGGCAGATTGCCAAAGACGCCGGCACCAATATCGGCATGGTCTATTACTACTTCGAGACGAAGGACGAGCTTTTCCTTCAGGTCGTCGAAGACCGCTACGCTGGTGTCTTGGCGAAGCTTGAGGCGATCTTCGCGCGGGAGACTCCTTTCCTCGAACGAATGACCCTCGCCAGCGCCCAGGTTGGCGACCTCGAGGATGAAGAGTTCGAAGTGATGCGCATCGTCATGGGTGAGCTGGTGCGCTCGACGCCGGAACGCAAGAAGCTTGTCATGGACCGCTTCAAGCAGGGCCATGTGGGGCTCCTATTCAGGGCGTTGACGGAGGCCTCAGGGGAGATCGACCCTCGGCACCCCGTGCCCGTCGCGTTGATCAGCATCGTCGGTGCGATGGTGCTTCCCCAGCTTCTGATGCGTATGGCTGGTGACGCGGCGCCCATCGCGTTGCCCGAACCCGCGGTCCTGGCGGAGTCCCTCGCGAACGTACTGCGACACGGTCTTCTCAAGGAAGAGTAGACGCGCTCGCGCTGACCGTCTGAAGCGCTTCCGTTGCAAAGGCGGGCCCGGCGGCGGCGAGACTTCGGAACACCAGGTCGGCGCCGGCGTCCTCCAAGGTCTGAACTTCGTCGTCATAACGCGCCGTGGCCGCGACGATTCCCCGATAGCCCTCGGCGCGAAGCTGTTCGATGGTGATTCGGTTCTCTTCGTTGCTCGACATCGCGAGCAAAACGAGTTCCACGCGCTCCTGCTCAATGTGCAAACGCTCCCAGAAGTCTGCGTCCGTGGCGCTTGCGATGAACACACGCCGACCTGCTTGCTGGTGCTCATGCACCCTCGCAACGTCGACATCAAAGCCCGCGACTCCGTCGCCCAGTCGCTCGGTCAACATGTCGTAGGCGGGAGCGCCGATGCGCCCCATGCCAAAGACAAGCGCTCGTGCCCAGCCGACATCCACCGGTTCCTCTTCGGCGAGCCGGTCCGGTCGTTCGAGGCCCTGCAGACGCTCTCGGTACCTTCGGTAGAGGTCGAAGGCGCGCGAGTTCAGGGCGGCGCTGCATACGAAGCTGATACCGACGGCAATGGCGACGGTGACGATCCACTCGCTTGGCAGCCACCCTTTCGAAACGCCGACGGCACCGACGATCAGACCAAACTCGCTGTAGGACGTGAGCGCCGCGCCGCCCAGTACCCCGGAGCGTGCCCGGAGCCGGAAGCGGGTAAAGAGGAACAGGAAGAAGCCCGCTTTGAGCGGCAAGAGCAACGCGAGGACAGCGCCGATGCCGACCATCTCCAAGGTGGGAAGTCCCGTCAGACCGACGGTCAAAAAGAAACCGACGAGGAACACGTCCTTGAGTCCGAGAAGACTCTTCGCGAGCTCGTCGCTCTTGCGATGGCCGCCGCATACGATGCCCGCCGCCAGCGCGCCGAGGTCTGGTTTGAGTCCGACAAGCTCGAAGAGCGCGGCGGCACCGAGAGCCGCGGCGAGGCCGGCGAGGACCAAGAGTTCTCCATGACCGCACCACTCGAGCGCCCGCGCGACGAGGGGCCGGAGCGGGATGAGCGCAAAGAGCGCCAACGCCCAGGGACTAGGCCACTCACCGCTCGACGCGGTGATAAAGACGACGGCGGCGATGTCCTGAACGATGAGCACGCCCACGGCGATCCTCCCGTAGAACGTGGCCATGTCGTCCCGTTCTTCGAGGACCTTCACGGCAAAGACCGTGCTCGAAAAACTCAGCGCGAAGGCGATCAACCACGCCGTCGAAGCATGCAAACCCGCGAACATGCCGAGCCCCAAAGTGGACAGGCCGAGGACTGGGAGTGCGAAGAGAACAACGCTCGCCACCATGTGCAGCACAGCGGTCCCGAGAACGGGGCGCGTCGCGAGCACCCGTAGATCGAGCTTGAGGCCGATAGCGAAGAGAAGCAGCAGGATGCCGACGTCGGCGAGCTCGCGGAGGGAGTCGTCGGGACGTAGGCCGAGGAGCTCCAGGGCGAAACCTGCTGCCATGAAACCCAAAAGAGGCGCTTGCCCAAGCCTCTTGGCGAAGAGACCGAAGAGAAACGCGATGCCAATCCACTTCAGTTCCATGACGACTCCGTGGGCCCGAGAGCCATGCTTATCATGGGGCCAAGGAGCTATCGTGACAGGCGATAATCCCAACACCACGCATCGATTTTATCGATATGGCGTCACGAGCGCGCGAGGACTGGCTCTCGAAACGAGGGAGACTCAGGCGTCAGGGTTCGCGGCGACGTAGGCGTCATGGGCGGCACGCCGCTCTCGTCGGGCGCGAAGTCGGTCACGAAGCAGCGGCCAAGCAAGCGGCACCCAGAACACCGTCACGACGACGGCGACGAGGGCGCATCGCACCAGGATGTTCCAGTCCCAGATGCGCATGAAGTACTCGGCCGCGCCGCCGACTCCGCTGGAGAGCGCGACGAGGAACGTGAAACGAAAGTCCTGGGCAAAACCGGACATGCCGATTCGCCGACTGGATGCAGCGGCGGCAAAGTAACGGACGACCTCGGAGGCCGCGAAGCCTGCGATGGCGCCATGGAAGCCATACCCTCCGACTCCCTCCCCGAGCCAATACCCCAGCGGGATGAAGGCGCCCATGGCGAGGATCTTCATGAACGACGCGAGGCTGTTCCACTTTGGGACACCTGCTGCGAAGAGCGCGGCTTCGTAGGTCCGAGCGAGAATGAGCCACCAGCCGCCCATGGCGAGGAGCTGAACCTGCCAGCCAGCGGCGAAATAGTCGGCATCGTAGAGAAGGTCGATGGCTGTGGGCCCACCGGCCACGAGACCCGCGAAGGCCCAACCGGCGGCGATGAGCAGCGAGGAGCGGGTGCTCTCAAAGATCCCGTGGAAGTCGCCGTCGCGCTCGCGCACTTTGCTGTAGACAGGAAAGATGATCTGGGTGGTCAACTTGCCCAGCGCTTCGGCGGGCAACATCGCGATGTTCAGCGCGATGAAGTAGACGCCGAGTTCGTCGAGACTGACGATCTTTCCGAAGATGAGACGGTCGGACTGCGTCGCCACAAAGGTCAAAATGGTGCCCAGGAAGATCCAACGCCCGAAACGCACGAGCTCTGTGACGGCGGACTTGTCCCAAGCGAGGCGGTTCTTTTCGCCGGGCAGGTAGACGTGCGTTAGCAGCGTCCGAGAGAACCCGGTCGTCAATGAACCTGCGACAAGCGCCATCACGGAAGGCGAAATGAGCGCCCAAGTGACCATGACGATTTGGCCCAGCAGTTGAGATCCGAAGATCATGATCTCAATACGCCCCAAGGACAGGTCGCGGTTGAGCGTGAAGATCCGCGTGGAGTTGAACCCCGCACAGAGCGCGTTGAGACCCACCAGCGGCAAAAGGTAAACCAGCGTCGGCTCGTCGTAGTATCCCGCCATGGGATACGCGAGCGCGCAGGCTGTGAGGTAGAGCAGACCGCCACGCCCGACCTGCATGCTCCAAGCGGTGTTCACGAAGGCGCTATCGCGTCGGTCGTTCTGGATCAGGCTTGGGCCGATGCCCACATCGCTGAAGAGCTCAAGCCCAGTCAGCACAACCTGAATGAGACCCATGATGCCAAAGGCCTCAGGAAAGAGCAGTCGAGTAAGGATGAGGTTCCCGACAAGACGGAGGACTTGGGAGCCGCCATACCCAAGGAGAACAAAGAGCGCTCCGCGCCGGGCTTTCGTTTCAACGCCTTCGCCCTCAGGCGCGGAAGTATCGGCGCCCTCTTCGGCCGGCTCTTCGTTCTTTTCTGTCTCGCTCACCGGTACCGTCACTGTTCCGCGGGCACTTTGGGCGAACTGGCCTCGGGCGCCAAGGGCCTTTGCCCTCTGCGCCTCTTTTTCTTCTCTCGGCGCTCCGCTCTCTTTCTTTTCAGCATTCGCTCCTGTTCGATGGGGAGCCCCAGGGACAAGCCATGCAATGCCCCCGACAAGAAGAGGGGCATGCAATTAAAGAGGCCATTTGGCAGTAGATCGACGGTCATCACGCTCCCCATGAGAGCGAGCGCCGCGAGGAGACGTCGATCGAGCTTCGACTTCAGCTTCCTCATCCGGAAGAAGAGCAATATGCACGGGATGGTCATCATGCCGTACATGCCTAGAAAGCCGACGGCGCCGCGGTTGCCGAGCTGAATGGTCCAGTCACCATCCGTAATCGAGAGGTCCTCGCCCGTGGTTGGGTCGAAGAGGCGGTTTCGGTCGTAGCCCCCCCAGCCAAAGATCGGCCGTTCGCGAGCGCGCTCCATGAGCTGAAACTCCTGGTCGAAACGGAACCAAAGAGAGAGCGCGCGCTCTTCGTTGAACCCCTCCGCGTACTCCACGAGCTCGTCCGCCGGGAACACATCTGTCCCACGCAAGATTGGGTAGAGCAGCGCCATGAGTGAGAAGAGCATCGGGACGATGATTCGAAAGCGCCGCGAGAAGAGAAGCAGCGGCCACAGCAGGATTCCGTAGATGACGGCGCCGGAACTCTTACAAGCAACGACCATCGCGGGCATCCAAACGACCGTCCACATCTTCGCGAGACCGGCGCGGTTTCGAGCGATGGCCATCATGCTGGATCCCAGCAGGTACATGGACACGGCCATACCGGTCTGCATGAAGATCATGGGGCGATAACCGCCGAAACGAATGGACATGTTGAAGTCCATCTGGTGGAAGCCATACAGCGTCTTGTGCAGCTGCGGGCTCATTCGAATCTCAACGAGAGCGAGGAGCGTATAGAAGAGGCCTGTCGAGAGTAGGATGCGGGTCAGGTTGTGAAGATCGGCACGGTTGCGAACCATCGCGCGCCCGATGAAGAACGGTAGGTAGACCCCGAGCGTGTCCTTGATGCTGCATGCAAACGCGTCGTAGAGCGTCAAGTTGGGTCGAACGACGGGACCCGTAACGAGGGCGTCGCCGTTCGTCAACGCCGTGCCTACGTTGCCGACGAGCATGAAGATGAAGAGAATATCGATGCCGCGAAACGGCTTGGCGCTCTTGATTCGCCCGGGGCTCTTAACAATGCACGCGATGAGGCACCACAAAGCGGCCATCGAGGTCTTGTCGAGCGGCGGCAAAAGCGGCGGGTCGAAGGCGACGACCTCCGGCAGGTAATTGACCGAGAGCAGTATGGCCCAGATCGCGGCTTCGGCAGGCTTGAACCGTTTGAAGAGCCACGCCGTAACGGGTATCCAAAGGAAGAGCGCAAGCGTGGAGAAGATATTGGGACTGCCCATGAGCCTAGCCGGGCCGTAGACATAGCACGCTCATCCGCGGCTGTTTCCTGAAAGGAAACGGCGCGAACAACGCGCGAGAAGCCCTCTTCCAGGAGCCGGCGCGTGGTGGGAGAGCGCCCGCTCCCAGACATCGCCGACAATAGGCAGCCCGTGTCCCGGCAGCAAATGGCGGACCTCAAGGGATCGAAGCCGTTCTTCGCTGCGGCGACTATCGGCATCATCCAGGGATTCCGGGTTGAACCAGGCCCGGCCGTCGATGGTCAGGACGGCGTCGCCAGACAGGAGCGTGGCCGAGTCAGCGTGGTAGAGCGAGATCGAGTCATCGCTGTGGCCGGGGCACTCGATGACGCGCCAGGAGGACGCACCCGGAACGACGTCGCCGTCCCGGAGAAAGCCCGCGCACCTGAGAGGAAAACGGAACTCGGAGTTCCCGCCACCAAAGCCGATGCTCGAGCCGATTTTGGCGAGTTCGACGAGACTCCCAAGCTCGAAAGGCTGCTGGGCGACAAAGGGCAGGAATCGCAGAGTGGTCTTGGCGGAGAACATTCGCGGCTCCTCTCCGCCAAGGTACGCCTCACATCGCCCTGGGAGAAACGCGCGCGCGCCGTACGTGGATTTCAGGAGCGGCATTCCCGCCAGGTGGTCGACATGGCCATGCGTGCACAGCGTAGAGACAGGCTCGTGGGAGACGCCCTCCTCGGTGACGAGGTCCATCGCGCGTTTCGCCGTCGACGGGAGGCCCGGGTCGACAACGACGGGCCCGGCGTCGCCTTCGATCACGTAGCAGTTGAAGATCCAGCGAGAGCTTCGGTGAACAGGTAGGTCAAGAACGCGCCCGGCGTAGCCTTGGGAGGAAGTCACGGCGCCCACTCTAATGCACAACCTCGTCGGGGCGCGATGTTCGCCGCACCTCTTCCGCGTTCGAACAACGCATCGTAGGGTTGAGCGATGAAGGCGACGAGCGCGAGCTGCGAGAAGTGCGGGGCCGACCTTCCTGCGACGCTTGGAAGAGTTGAGTGCAAGTACTGCGGGAAGGAGACGCTTCTTGGGGCCGGCGGCGCGACAACCGCGATACCATCGACGAGCGTCCCGGGCTCAGCCGGCCGGATCGTTCTCTTCGCCGCCACCGTACTCGCCCTCGGGATCGGCTCGATGGTCGTGAAGCTCGCCGGCGAGAACGAAGTTGCAGGCGGAGCCGGAGATGTACACGTCGATACGAGCGCTTCGCTGCAATCTCAGGTCTGCCTCCTCGATGACCTCAACGGCGACGGCGTGCGCGAGATCGCCGCACTCTTGGCTCTCGACTACAACGCACCAAGGCTGCCGACGATTCTTAACGGGGCGACGGGCGACACTCACTGGCAAGGCGATGCTCTCCCATCCAGCACGAAGCTCTTCCAGGTGTGCCTCGGCGGCTCGTGGGTGGGCATCGCCGACAACGACGCGTTCTCTCTCACCCTCATCAACGCCAGCACTCCGACCCAGCAGGTGCGCCACGCGTTGAGCGACGAGGTTGAGATGTACGGCGCGGACGAGTCCTGTTTTTCGTTTCACATGAACGACGAACGCAACGTTGGCTTTTCGGCGAGGGACGGATCTCCGGCGGAATGTGACGTGGTCCCGGGCTCTCACGTCCACGTCATAGAATCGACGACCTGCGGGATCATCTCCACCATGCCCGAGGGCGCCACCTTCGACGAAAACGAAGTCACCTACCGGGTCCGCGGGCGGCAGCCGGGAACGGCGTTTCTTGAAGTGAAAGCGACGCGCGGAGAACGCGACCTTTGGGACCAGACGCTCCGTCTTATGCCAGCGGAAGGCGAACGCATTGGGTGCTTTGCCGCCGCCGCGACGCCGGGCGCCCTCGTGGTGCTCGGGTCTCCGCGAGGCGATCAGCACCACGTCGTCGCCCTTGGACTCGACGCCGAATCGGGCACCGAGCGATACGCTACCGAGTTTGAGTCGCTCGTGACGCGGGTCCGGGGCATTCACTACAACGGGCGCTATGTTGTGTTCGGTCTCACCTCACGCCTCGTGGCCCTCGACCCGCTGAGCGGTGAGGTGGCGTGGTGAGCTGAGCAGCGGCTGCCTCCGCATCGATCAGGTGCTGCTCACTTTCGTGCCCTTGTCTGTGGCGGACTTCAGGACGAGGTTGCCTCTCCTAGGAGATCCTCATGAGCGCAGACCCCCCCAAAAAGACCCCCATCGCTGGCCACATTCTTACGGCCCTCGTGGGCCTCGCCATGTGCGCCAGCGCCGGCGCCAAGATCGCCGGCGTTGAGGCCATCGTCGCGAACCTCACCTCCTACGGTCTCGCGGACTACGTTGTGCTCATTGGCGTCATCGAGCTCGTCAGTGCTGTACTTTTCGTGGTGCCAAAAACTTCGTCCGTAGGAGCCTTCCTCGTAACGGGCTACTTCGGCGGCGCCATCGTCGCTCATCTGACCATCGGCGACGTCGCCGGAATCGCCCCCGCCGTGGTTCTAGGGCTTCTTGCTTGGGGCGCGAACTACCTTCGCAATCGCCAGATGTTTGAGTCGTTCTCGCGCTAGTGGTACCCCTAGCGCCATGAGAATCGCCTACCTCGTCAACCAGTACCCCAAAGTCAGCCACACCTTCATCCGGCGCGAGATACAAGCGCTTGAGTCCCTTGGTGTCGAGGTGGTGAGATACTCGGTGCGCCGCGTGGCGGAACCATTGGCCGACCCCGTCGACGTCGCCGAACAAGAGCAGACCCATGTGGTCCTTGATGGGGGCGCCCAGGTGTTGGCGGCTTCCATCGCAAAGATCGCGGCAACGCGACCGAGACTCTTCGCTCGCGCCTCCGCGATGGCGAGTCGCATCGGTCTCGGCTCCGAACGAGGCCTGGCCATTCATGGCGCGTACCTTGGCGAAGCGTGCCTACTCCTCGAGTGGATGCAGCGGGACAAGGTCGAGCACGTGCACGCGCACTTCGGCACAAACTCCGCCACCGTGGCCATGCTCGTCGAAGCCCTCGGCGGACCCGGATACAGTTTCCACGTTCACGGCCCCGAAGAGTTCGACAAGCCTTTCCTGATCTCCCTTGGTGAGAAGGTGGAACGCAGCCGTTTCGTGTGCGCCATCAGCAGCTTTGGGCGCAGCCAGCTCTACCGCCGCGTCAAATACGAGCACTGGCCGAAGGTGGAGGTCGTTCGTTGCGGCGTCGACGAGAGTTTCCTCGATGGCTCCTCGGAGAGCACCCCACTTCCGGAGACCCCACGTCTCGTCAGCGTCGGGCGCCTGAGCGAGCAAAAGGGACAGATGCTCATGATCCAGGCCCTCGCTCAGCTAAAGCGGGAAGGCGTCGACTTTCACCTCACGCTCGTCGGCGATGGTGAGATGCGCGCGGAGATCGAAGCGGTCATCCGCAGCGAAGGACTCGACGAGCACATCACCATCACGGGCTGGGCCAGCGGACCTGAGGTCCGGCAGCACATCCTGGGCGCTCGGGCGATGATCTTGCCCAGCTTCGCTGAAGGGTTGCCCGTCGTTCTTATGGAATCCCTTGGACTCGGACGTCCCGCGCTCTCCACCTACGTCGCCGGTATTCCCGAGCTCATCGAGCCCGGCAAGAGCGGCTGGCTTGTCCCAGCGGGCAGTATTCCCGCATTGGTAGAAGGCATCCGCGAGGTCCTCGCGACTTCCACCGAAGATCTGACACGCATGGGTCAACATGGTCGTAAAGCAGTCCACGAACGACACGACTCGAAGACCAACGCGGCGATCCTCAAGGCGCTCCTCGACAAGTACGTGAGCTGATCTCGCCCAGCGCCCAGCTCATGGGCGCTAGCACTTCACGCAGGGGCTACGGATTCGGGACCGGCATTCGGCCGGTGGGTCGTTGCGGCGTGCGCGCCATCGAGCCGGCGGCACCTGTCTCCACATCGAGGGAGAAGTCTCCTCGGCTCGCGTTGCCGAAGCCATCGACGAAGACAAAGTACGTTCCTCGGTCGAGGGTCGTGATGATCTCCGAATGGTTGCTGTCGCTGCTGTCGTCGTTGCACGCCAGCTCCGTCGTCTGGTCTTGGCAGTCTCGGCGGATGTAGAGCGCAGCGTCGTAGGTGGCGCTCACGCGAACACGCACGTCTGAGCGACGCGCAACGCGCAAGCGGTACATCTGCTCACCGCTACGAGCACCGCTCGCGCAGCTCGCTTCGAACTGATTGCTCTGACCGTTGGTGGTGCCGTTCGTCGTGCGACCCGCACGAAGCAAAGGAGCTCGCTGACAAGCTCGGCGCTGCGCGGCAACGTCCTGAATGTCGAACTGTACGTTCGCCTTGCCGAAGGACTCGGGACGTTGTCCGTCGAAGACGAAGAAGTACTGGCCGGGGTCGAGGGTGACCTCGTACGGCACCATGTTCTGGTTGCCCGGGCGTCTGGTTCCGCTTGTGCCCTGGCCGCGGGTGATGGAGGCGCAGTAGCTCTCGGAGCTTGCGTCGGCGCACGTTCGGCGAACATAGAGAGCGCCCTGGAACTCGCTGCGCGTGATGTCCACTTGGACGCGGGATCGCTGTCGCAACGTAACCTTGTAGACCACTTCGGGGGCGCCCTGCCCGCCGCAGCTTCCAGCCATGGTGTCCGTCGCCTGGAACGTATCGATCTCGAAAGCGCTCGTCGGCGCATCGACGGCTGCTGCGCATGTATCGGCGGCTGCTCCTCCACCCGCCGCAGGTGCCAGGTCCGCTGTAAGGCTGAACGTGCCGACGTTGTTTGAGCCAGCACCGCCGTATCCGTCGCTGTACACCCAATAGGTGCCAGGATCGACGAACTGCGTCACGAGTGACGCGTTCGTATTGATGAAGTCGTCATCGCAGGCGATCTCCGAAGCGGCGTTCGCGCAAGCGCTTCGAACGTAGATCGAGCCGTCGTGGGCGCTCTGCTGACGGACGCGAAGGCGCGAACGTTGGGGCACGTCGAGCTGGTAGACGTGGTCGGGAGAGCGCGACCCGTCGGCGCAGGTGGACTGGAAGTAGTCCGCGCGACCGACCGTCGTTCCCGTCACGGCTTGGCCTGGGATGAGCGATGGCGCAGCCTGGCAAACCGTGGCCACGTCCTGAAGCGCCGTCTCGGTGATGGTGAGCTCATAGGAACCCTGAGCACCAGCACCGAACCCGTCCACGATGGCGTAGTAGGTGCCTGGCTCAAGCGTGAGATCCACGCGCGAGCTCGTCGTGTCAGCTTCGTCGTCGTTGCAGCCGAGGACCTCGCCGCCGCACTGTCGCATGATGTAGAGCGTGCCGTCGTAGCTTGACGTGATGCGCGCGCTAATCTGTGTACGCTCGGTGAGCTCGAAGCTGTGTACGCGCTCTGGCGCGGAGCCCTGCTCGCTCACGCAGGGCGTGTCCATCGTGGCGGCTGCGCCCGCCGTCGTACCTGAGTAAGGCTGGCCCGTCGTCACGGCGATGGGTGATGCGCACGTTCCTTCGCCAGCGCTGACGATGGCAGAGAACCCGCCGCTGTTGCCGCCGCCGCCGGACCAAGAGCTGAGGAGGTAGCCGCCGCTTCCAGTGATGGCGGTGACGACGACGCGGTGCATGCCGTCCTCCGTGGGACAGGCGCGCGCCGCCGCCTGGGAGTCGTGTGTAACGTCCCGGGCGATCTCTTCTTCGCCTTCGAAGACACGAACGTTGATGTCCGTCACGCCATCGACGCCAAGAGCGAGGAAGGCGTAACATTCGCCGCCTCGGAGCTCGACCTCGACGCTGGCCTCGGCGCTCTCGGGGAGTGAGCCTTCGCTGATCGAGCCGGTCTGGGCGTAGCCCATGCTGCTCAATGTGTTGTGGACCGCGACGAAGCGGGGCTCCAGCCGGGAGGAACCGCCACAGGACGCCAGCGCGACGCACAGGCAGGCCATGGACAAAGAGCGGAGAGAGATGGACGGAGATGAACTCATGTGGCGGCCAGGGTAAGGGATTTCATAAAGTTGTGCTGCATTCCAATGCGGGTCCGACAGCTCAGACCCGCAAAGCCAGACATCCTTGGAAAAACGTATGGAGGAAACGCATCCGGGGACACCGCCATTCCTGGTTTCCTACGTATTATTCTGGATTGGGTCACGACGTGGGTGAGGAAAGCGCGACGTTCGGAATGCCCGGACTAGAGACGTGCCTCCAGACGAAGGTGCGCAGCCGGCGCGCTAAGACTGGCATCCTCGCCCATCGTGCAAGCTCCCATTTCGCATGAGCGCTCGAAGCGCAAAAGCGCGGCGCCAAGGTCTGCACCGAGGGACCATGAGCCGGAGTCGCCGCGACCGACGAGCCACACGTCGACGCCTACACGTGCGAGGAAGAAGCCGCTGGCGAAGAAACCTTCGAGCTGCGAATGGATGCGAATGCGCCGAAAAACGAGGCCCTGGATACGGAGCATCACACGCTGCACTTTGACGCCGTCCGCATACAAACCTTCGAAGGCCAAGCGAACGCCGATGCCGTCTTCCACACCAAGGCGTAAGTGCAGTCCGGCGCTTGGGGCGACTTCTCCGGGGCGCAGTCCTCGCGAAGGCGTCACGCCGAGGGATAGCTCCACGCTGCCGTAGTGGGCGTCGACGCCACCGCGGATGGCGCCGGCGAGCGCGAAGGAACGTTCACCCCCGAGACGCGCGAGGAGCACTGGGTGTGCTTCGACGCCGAGCGTCCACGGGGACTCGAAGCGATGGCGAATGCTCAACGCCCCCATGCCGGCAATCCCATCGGAGCCAGCGACGCCAAGACGAAGTGTCATCGAAGTCGCGCCACGCCCGGTGTCGTCCAACCCCGCATAGTGCGGCAACCACGCCTCTCGGTCCGCGGGGGTCGCCACGGGCCTTGGGTCTACCCAGGAGGGCCGGGGCGCTGGGGGCGGCGGCACCGGAGGAGGAGGCACTGGCCGCCGCTCCGCGTCGAGCTCCGGCGCCGTGCTGCCGCGCCGTCGGCCAAGAGTCTCCACGATGGCAAGGGCTACGAAACGCCAGTGGGACTCGGTTTCGCCGATGGCCAACTCCGTCTCGCGTTCGTCGACGACGAGAGAGACCAAAGCGGGGACATCACACGTGCCTTCGGGCACCCGAACCGTCACGTCGGCTTCTTCGACGTCGCCCGCGAGGCACTGCGCCTGAACGAGCGATGCCAACGTCTGCGTCGCCTCCGGGCAGTCGACGACGTGAACACGAGGGCAGCTTCTTGGCTGGTCTTGCTCTTGGGCCTCCGTATGTCCTGCGACACAAGTGATGCACGCCGTGCAAAAGAGCACCGCCGCGCGCGCGCGCTTCACGGCAAAACCTGTACCGGCTCATCGGGGTAGCGATCGTAGAAACGCCGCCAAGCGCTCGTTGCGTTGCCACCCGCCGCCTCTGTGGTTTCCGCGTAGCCACGCATCGCTCCTCGCCGCAAGGGCTCCGCCAAGCCCAGCTCGAGCGCCCGTTCGAAGAGCCGCGCGGCGCGCGCCGGCGCAGTGTGCTCCAGGGAACGCGCTAAGGTTAGGGCCGCGAGATCGCTGTCACCGTCGCCCAGAGCGATGGCCTCTTCGAGCAAACGTTCCGCGTCCGCTCGACGCCCTTGGCGGCGCGCAGCGTCGGAGGCGTTCATCAGCTCCGCCGCATTCCTGCTGTCTTCGGTACTCATGGTGTCTACGAGGGTCGAAGTCTCGACACGGGTCGAGGTCTCAGGGCTCGCAGTGTGCTCGGAGTTCACGGTGCCCACAGAGAGGTCCGTCGGCGCAAGCGCTTCGACAGGGTTCGGGGACGCAGGCGTTTCTTCCTGCATCGAATCCGCCTGGGCAGAGGGCGTCTCGATCTCGACGCTTTCGCCCGCCGTGAGTCGTTCCACGCCATCCCTGACGTGCTCGCTTCGTACCAGAACGACGCCCTCTTCGACATGAACACGCAGGCGCCCTTGCGAGCGATCGATGACGAACTCCGTCCCTACGATCTCCACCGATGCGCCCCCAGCGTCGATGCGCCACTCCCGGCCCTGCCCTTCGACGGAGTAGTGAACTCTTCCATTTCGCTGGACAAACTCCACGACTCGCCCGGTGTTGTTGATGGGAACGACTTCGGCTCCCTCTTCCAGGGCGAGGAGCGAACCGTCGGAGAGCCCAACGCGTGAGGGCCCGACAAGGACACTCTCAATGAGAATGAGGTCGCCGCTTTCCAGCGTGAGCGGGGACAAGTCGCCCTGGGCTTCCGTCCACGGATGCCAGACCAAGAGCGCGACAGCGGCGGCGGCGATGAGCGCGGCTCCGCGCGACGTCCGGCCCCTCGTGCCGCCTCGCCTTCGGCTTCGTGTGGACTCGATGCGACGCCACACGTGGTCCACACGCTCCTCCGGAACAGATGGATGTGGCTTCTTCATCCCCTCACTCATGGCGATGCCCCCCACCGCGCCAAGCGCCCTTGGGCTTTCGCCACCCGTCTCTTAACCGTGGCAGGTGATGCGCCTACGGACGCCGCGACCTCGGCGACGCTCATTCCTTCGATTCTTTGCAGGGTCCACGCGATGCGTTCGTCGGCGGGAATGCGCCGGAGAAAGCTCGCAGCCTGTGCGAGCTCAGCGCGCACGCTCGGCGCAGCCTGTTCCGACCACGCGGACTGGGAAAGCGCGAGCTCTGAACCTCGGCGCCACCAAGACCGCTCTCTTCGCATTCGAGCGCGACACTCATTGAGAGTGATCTGACGAAGCCAAGCGCCGAAACGCTCACCTCGAAACTGTGCGATGCGTTCGAAAGCCCGGATGAATGCATCGTGGACGACATCGTCCGCGTCAAACTCGTTCCCGAGCATGCGGGTCGCGAGGCCAAGCATGTCCGCAGCGTGCAGCCGATAGAGCGCTGCGGGCGCCATAGCCTCCCCACGGCGGAGACGCTCTACCCACTCCTTCTCCGGCACCTCGGGGGTGCTTCTACGCAGCGGAACGACCTTCACGTCTCGACGATGCGTCCCAGAGTCTAGATGGCTCGCAGCACCGTGAGCCTCATCACACAGAGAAAGAAAAAGTGAGCCGGTGACAAGACGCTGCGCGTCGTGATTGTAACGATGAAAAGCACTCCGGCGAGGATGATGAACGGCCAGCAACGCACACAGGGCGCGGGTTAGCGAAGTTGAAGCGGCTGATGTTGCTGGCGTTGTGTGCGTGCGGAACCTGGATGACTCCCCCGATCTCCAATGCGCCGTCCCCTTCCCCGAGCGCCGAAAGCGCGTGGGTCGTATTCCTCGCGGAACCAATGGAACCTTTCGTGTCGTTCAGAACGGCAAGAGAAGGGGCCCGGGTTCATACGATTCGTGACGAGACCGGAAGAATGCTCGGGCGCCTCAACGGTCAGAGCTGGTTCGCCGTCGAGCGCCCTCCTGGACGCCAATGGTTCTTCAGCGGCGACTACACCGTGGGGCGCGTGTGGGACGAAATGGCGACCACGATCGTGGGCGCGCTGAGGGCGGACTTGGAGCCTGGCAAAATCTATTTCGTGCGCGCGGACTTTCGCACCGGCGCTCAGCGCGGAATTCGCGAGAGAATACGAGAGTCTCGCGACAGCCCTTGCCTCATGCCCGACTTCGACAATGACCTTCAGCCGATGTTTGCGGACCTCGTCGGAGTTCTTCCAGGTAGCGCAGACTGGGCTCGCGCCTTGACCGTGCTTCGCCATGGAGTGCGATATCAAGCTGCGCCGCGAAACCTCGACGAAACAGATTTCAACAACACCCCAGCTCGAGGTCGCGCGCGGTTGGGTCGTTGCCTCGACATCGACAAGAGCCGCCTCGCCGCAGAGCACGGGGTTTCCGCTTGGCCCATCCCGGCGCCGTCCGTGGGTCCCGACTTCGCAGAGGATCCTATCTTCGACACAGAAGAAATCTTCGGCGTTCGGGACGCAGAACCGCCTACTCGCGGCCGCGGGACATGTCCGCAAACCCTCGTGAGCGGTTGCCTCGAAGCGACGGACGAATTGAATGCGATCGTGCGGGCGCAGTGTCTTGCGCGCTCGCCCGAAGTACGCGTCGAGAGCGACGTGAACGCATTCGTCCGAGTTGTCTCGGGAACTTGTGCTCTTCCCGAGACCGTGGAGTTGCAGGTCGGTGAAACCCGTGCCCGTTTGACGCTGGGGCCGTCACCGGCGACTCGATGGCGTTTTGTCGCTTTGGCGATCGTCGAGAAAATTCCGCGCTAGGAGTGCGTCGAAGGCCGGGATGAAAAAGCGGGGCTTTGTCACTACAACTTCGATATGGACTGGCTCAACTACCACCACCTTCTCTACTTCTGGACCGTCGCCCGGGAAGGCTCCGTCACGGCAGCGGCTGCGACGCTGCGTCTCTCGCAGCCCACGGTCAGCGCGCAGATCCGGACCCTTGAGAGCACGCTGGGGCAGCGCTTGTTCAACCGCGTGGGGCGAGGTCTGGAGTTGAGCGAAATGGGCAAAGTCGCTTTCCGCTACGCCGACGAGATCTTCTCCCTCGGCCAGGAGATGCAGGACGTCTTCGCTGGACGCGCAGGCCACGGAGACCGTTTGGTGATCGGAGTGAGCGACCTCGTGCCGAAGCTTGTATTGCATCGACTCATCGCACCGGCGCTGGCGATGGCTCAGCCGCCGCGGATCACTTGCCGCGAAGACAAGACGGACCGACTTCTCGCGGAGCTTGCGCTTCACGACATCGATCTCGTCCTCGCTGAAACCCCCATCACGGGTCAAAGCGTGCGCGCGTTCAATCACCCCTTGGGGGAGAGCGACGTGACCTTCTTCGCCAAGAAGGCCCTGGCCCGTAAGTACAAGAAGGGCTTCCCGCAATCGCTTCACCAAGCGCCGCTCCTTGCCCCGACCCCCAACACCCTATTGCGGCGTTCCTTGGATCGTTGGTTCACGAAGCTCGACGTCCACCCGAACCTGGTGGCGGACTTCGAGGATAGCGCCCTCATGAAATCCTTCGGGGCGGCGGGCGCAGGTGTCTTTCCGGGCCCAAGCGCGATCGAAGCGGAGATCTGCGACACCTACAACGTTCAGCCCATCGGGAGTACGCATGAGGTGGTGGAACGCTTCTATGCGATCACCGTCGAACGACGCATCAAGCATCCCGCGGTGCGGGTCATCAGCGACAACGCCAAGCAGCTGCTCTTCCCAGACCCGCGCGAACACTGACGCTAAACGGCTCTGGCGCGTCCGGCACGAAGAAACTTCGAACGGCGCGAAGGTACACGTTTTTCAATTTGGCGCCGAGCGCGTCCCACGGCCTTGGCGACGGATCCCTTTGGACAATCCGAGAGCGCCTGCGCCACCACCGGAGCGCCTTTGTCACGAAGCGAGATGTCCACGACACACCGTTGATCGACCCCGCCTCGTGGCCCATTCTGGTCTTTGACGGAGATGGACACCGAACGAATCACCCCCGCCAATCGGTCGAGGGCGAAGCGCGTACGACGCCGGATCTCCCGCTCGGTGTTCTTCTCTACATCCGCGCCAATGAACTGAACTGCAATATCCATGTGTGAACTCCTCTGCGCCCAGTGTAGAGACCCCAAACGCATAGACAATAAGGAAGATTCATTCGAAAACATAGATACAGTCTATGTTTTCAATTTGCCGGTGAAAGCTCATCTTGCGCTCGGGGACAAAAAGCGTGACCCGATGGACCGCGGGGCTGCATCGTGTGGTCACATGTGCCTCCGCCCCCTACGGCTCGTCGCCTTCGTCGCTCTCGGTGCGTGCGGGTCCATGCTTCCGCCGCCTTCGACGGATCCTGTACCCACGCCGAGCCCAGAGAGCGCCTGGGTCGTGTTCTTCACGGACGACAACGAGCGATTCAACCCACTCTTGTCTGTACGCGACGAAGAAGGACAGCTCCTCGGGCGCGTTCGAGGTCGCAGCTGGTTTGCCGTGGAGCGCCCACCGGGCTTGCAGTGGTTCTTCGCCGGCGAAGTGTTTCACCTCTGCCACGGGGATCCGTCGCGGGGCCGCTCCAGCGTCGGCGCCCTCAGCGCTGACCTCGAAGCCGGACGTGTCTATCTCGTCCGTGCAACGGCGTATCAGGGAAGGCGCCGCAGCATCGCCGAGAGATTCCGCGCCATGAACAGTGGCTGCTGCATGTCGGACGACGACGACGGAAGGCCCACTTTCCTCGACCTCATTGGGGTTCGGCCAGGCGGGAGCGAGTGGATCCGCGCCCTCGATGTTCTTCGCGAAGGCGTCCGATATAGCGCCGCGCCGCGCGGCCTTGAGGAGCGCAGCGTGTCGCAAATACCCGCACAGGGGCGCGCGCGTTTCGGCCACTGCATCGACGTCGAACGAAGTCAGCTCTCCGCCGAGGACGGCTCGCGCTTCTGGCCTCTGACCCCCGTCGATCCCTCCGATGCCCTCATATTCTAGGCTGATTTGCCGACTGGACACACATTCAGTATAGGGTAGCGGGATGCCGACCCTCGTTCTCGCCGAAAAGCCCTCTGTCGCTCGTGATATCGCGGCCGTTCTGGGCGCGAGCGCCAAGCGAAACGGCTACCTTGAAGGCAACGGCTACAAGGTCACCTGGGCCGTGGGTCACCTTCTCGGTCTCGCGTCCCCCGAGACGATGCAGCCCGCGTGGAAACGCTGGAGCTTCCGAACCTTGCCCATGCTCCCTACGCGCTGGCAGCTGAGCCCGCGCGAGTCCGGCGAGAAGCAGCTTCGCGTCGTGCGCCAGCTCTTCGGCGACGCGGACACGAGAGACATCGTCAACGCGACGGACGCCGGGCGCGAAGGCGAGCTCATCTTTCGTTACATCTATGAGCATCTCCGCTGCCGCAAGCCCGTGAAGCGTTTGTGGATCTCGTCGCTGACTCCTGCGGCGATTCGTCAGGGCTTCTCGAAGCTCCGGCCCTCTGCGCACTTCGATGATCTCGCCGACGCCGCCAAGGCACGCAGCCGCGCGGACTGGCTCGTGGGGATGAACCTCTCGCGCGCCTACACCATCGGCTCCGACGAGACATACTCCGTCGGTCGCGTGCAGACGCCGACGCTCGCGATGCTCGTCGAGCGGGAGCTGTCCATTCGCGACTTCGTTCCGGAGTCCTACTCAGAAGTACGCGCGACCTTCAACACGGAAGTCGGCGAGTACACAGGTGTGTTCGTCGCGGAAAAAGCGGAACGCTTCGTGTCTGCACGCCCCGGCGACGAAACCAAAAACCCGTGCCGCGTGGCTCGCCCCGAGTTCGCGGCGAAGGTCGCCGCGCGAGCCACAGAGGGGTTCGCTCAGCTCACGTCTGTCAAACGTCGCCTTCAGCGCATCCCATCCCCGCGCCTCTATGATCTGACGGACCTGCAGCGCCATGCCAACCGTCTCTACGGTTTCTCTGCGAAGCGGACCCTTGAACTCGCTCAAGAACTCTACGAGCGACACAAGCTCATCAGCTACCCACGAACGGACAGTCGTTACCTGAGCACGGACATCGCCAAAGTCCTCGACCCCATCGCCAGCGCCGTGGAGAGCTCCTACGCGGCGACGGCGCCGAACATGCGAATGCCGGATGGAAGCCTTCGTCCACTGACCAAGCGCTTCGTCGATGACGCGCGCGTCACCGATCACCACGCCATTATTCCGACGGAAGCGTCGTGCAAACTCGCGACGTCGAGCGACGCGTTCAAAGTCTACGACTTGGTGTGCCGGCGTTTCCTCCAGGCCTGGCATGAAGACCACATTCAGGCCGTGACCAACGTCGTGACCACAGTCTCCGGCGCTGAAGATGAGGCTCCCTTCGAGGACACGTATCGGAGCCGCGGCACAAGCGTTGAGCAGGTCGGCTGGAAGGCCCTGGATGTGGGCGCTGGGAGAAAGTCTCGCCACGTGACACTCCCCGGCGGGCTAGTTGCGGAGATGCCAGCGAATGTCCAAGAGGCGAAGGTCCTCGAAAAGAAAACGCTAGCGCCGCGACGTTTCGATGACAGCACGCTGCTGACGGCGATGGAGAGCGCAGGGAAGACGCTTGAGGACGAAGAGCTCGCAACGGCGATGAAAGAGAGCGGGCTCGGGACACCGGCGACGCGGGCCGGAACCATCGAGACGCTCATCGCGCGCGAGTACCTTGAGCGACACGGCAAGAAGGAACTCCGCGTGACGAGCAAAGGCGTCGCCCTCATCGCGCAGGTTCACCCGAGCGTGAAGAGCCCCGCGATGACCGGCGCGTGGGAGCTACGCCTCGCGCGCATGGCCAGCGGCGCCGAAGCCCTCGACACGTTCATGCACGAGATCGAAGCGCACGTGCGCAGCATCGTAGAAGAACTGCGAGGCGAAGATGGTTTCACCTCTCGTCCGGCTCTTCCAGACTCTGCTGGCTCCGGCGCCTCGCTCTGTGAAACGCGCCCACAGACTCGCAACGCAGAGTTCAGCATCGAGCCTCGCGTCACGCGAGAACGCACCGCACCCAGCGAGCTCCCGGCGCTCCTCCGCGAGACATTCGGCTTCGACTTTCGCCCGCATCAGAAGTCCATTTGCGAGACCGTCACCGAGGGCATCGACACCCTCGTCGTCATGCCAACGGGCGCCGGCAAGTCCCTCTGCTACCAGCTCCCGGGCATCGCGCGGGGCGGCACGACCATCGTCATCAGCCCTCTTGTCGCCCTCATCGAAGACCAGGTGTTGAAGCTGCAGGCCGCTGGACTGGTCGCGGAGCGCATTCACTCGGGCCGTACGCGCGTGCAGAGCCGCGAAGTGTGTCGCGCGTACCTCGATGGTCGCCTCGACTTCCTCTTCATTGCGCCGGAGCGCCTCGGCGTCCGCGGCTTTCCAAGCATGCTCGCCAAACGCCCGCCGACGCTCATCGCTATCGACGAGGCTCACTGCATTTCCGGGTGGGGGCACGACTTCCGGCCGGACTACCGCATGCTCAAAGAGCGGCTTACGGCGTTCCGGAGCGGGGCTCCCTTGGTGGCACTCACCGCGACGGCGACGCCCCTCGTTCAGAAGGACATCTGCGAGCAGCTCGGCTTGCATGGCGACGGAAAGGAAAACGGCGGCTCTAAGAACAAGGGGAAGAGCGAGTCGAAGCAGTTCATCTTGGGCTTCCGGCGGACAAACATCGGCGTTGAAGTCGTGGAAGTTCCGCGACCCGAACGCGGCGCGCAGGCCCGCGCCATCTTGGAGGGCGAAGGTCGTCTCCCGGCCATCGTGTACGCTCCCACGCGAAAGACCGCGGAACAACACGCAGCGACCTTAGGCAAAAAGCTGCGGGCCGGCTTCTACCACGCGGGTATGAACGCTTCGGCACGGAGCGAAGTACAGCAGCAGTTCATCGATGGTGACATCGACGCCGTTGTTGCCACCGTCGCCTTCGGCATGGGCAGCGACAAGGCCGACGTACGCACCGTCCTGCACATGGCACTCCCGGCGAGCCTCGAGGGCTACTACCAAGAGATCGGACGCGCCGGACGCGACGGGGAACAGAGCCGGGCGCTGTTGATGTACTCCTACGGCGACGTACGCACGCTGCAGTCTTTTCTGGATCGCGACTATCCGCCTGTCTCGAAGCTCGCCAAAGTGCACAAAGCCATCTGCACCGAATCGCTTTTGCGCGAGGACCTCATCGCCAGCGTCAACGCCAAGGACGAAGACGCGGAAGCGTGG
>JBGCFM010000193.1:0-13517 GCA_045106895.1 Polyangiales bacterium
TGCGAAGCGAGGTGCGCGAGGGACTGAAACGTCTGCGCCAGCGAATGCAGGTTCTCAGGCTGCTTCATGAGATGCGCGAGCATGAGCGCGTCGGCCGTCGCCAGAATCCCAGACGTGGACAGACGCAGTTGGAAACCCATCCGCCGCAGAGCGTCCACGTGCACCTCTGCTTCAGCAGACAGCCGCATGAGCGACGCCTTCAGGGGGAGCTGAGCCGCGACGAGGATGTTCAAGCGAGGCAGGTAGTCCTTCGCATGGCGCGCGCCTCCGTACGGCTTGTCCGGGTGCGCGTCCAAGAGCATGGGGTAGCCCGCCACCGTTGCGCTCAGCGTCCCAAATCGCAGGCCCGCTCCGACGATCCAGTAGTCGCTGTAGGTCTCCGCCCAGTACGCGTTGAGCCACGCGACCTGGTCTTCAAGCTTCGTCGAGTATCGGCCGCTGAACTGCTGCTCCAAGTCGTGGAGCGGCGAGGACCAGCGCTCGCGGCGCATAACGCGCCACAGGAGAAAGAGCAGAACCGGCAGGGCCATGGCTGCCATCACCAGCGCGGCGACGGCCATGGTGTGATGGTCTCCTTCGACGGCAGCGCTCAGTACAAAGCTGCCGAGGCCGAGCATCGCGACGGCGCTCCACGAACCGAGCATGACCTTCATAGGGTTGACGGAAGCGTTGCGCATGCTGAGCGTCACGGCGCGCTTTGCTCGAAGCTGTGCCATGCCCGCCTCGCGCCGCACGACGTTGCCGGCCTCGAGCACCTGCATCATCACCGTCGGCGAGGGGACAAGTCGCGACGAACAATACGCGCACGCAGCGGCGGGGTCCCCGGCGACGAGCTGGTTGTTCGCGCCACACGTTGGACAGCTCACGTGCACCGCCACAGCAGCCACGCGGGACGCTTTGCTTCTAGCGCGACGGAGCATGAACAAGAGCGGGACGCCGAGCCACAAGCTGATGGCGACGACGGGGAAGAGCATCATCGCGTTTCGCTTCATCTCGCTGGAGAGCGAAGGGCTCATCAGCATGAACTGAACGCCGCCGCCGATGACGAGCATCAAGACGACCATGACGCCGAAGAGCTTCAGCACCGTATTCGACGCGGGCATCTGCCCGGCCAAGTTCTCCATTGAGTGCGCTTTGTTCAGGGAGGCGTTGGCATCCTGAATGCTCGCTGCGACCTGGTCTTCATAGCTGCGGAGCTCATTCACGAGGGCGGTTGGAATAGGCTCCGAGTGCCCACAGCTCGCGCATGGTGCAATCAGCGCCGCTGCATGCAGCTCGATGGAGGCACCGCAGCGCGAGCATCGAATTGATCGTCCTGGCCGCGCCATGGATGGAACCTACGTGGAAGAATGCGTCACCTCAACACCTCGCAGCGACCTGTCTATCCCTATGTCGCCTCCCCGATTTGACACCGCAGCCTGCCGGAGTAGAGCGGACCCACCCTGACTCTCGGTCAGGGAAGGCCAAACGCATGAGTGAAAAGCGAAAGCTCTCAGATAGAGTCGCGAGCCGTTTCGCTCGAATGAGTCTCGGCGTCAGCGCGTTGGTTGTCCTCGCAGCCCTCGCGCTCGGAGCGGTAGGCATATTTGAGTTTGCACGCCTCGCATCCGTGGACTCGCGCGTCGAAACGCTGCTGCCGGACGACACGCCCACGCAGGCTACGCTGGACGAAGCGCGGACCCGTTACCCCGCAGCGTCGCCGCTCTACCTGGTTGTTCAGTCCTCGGACTCAGTGACGAACCGGCGCATCGCCGACGAAATGGAGAGCATTCTTAACGAAAGCGACGAGGTGCTCTGGTCCGTATCCAAACGAGACCCATCGTTCTTCCTCGATCGACGACTTCTCTACGTACCCACACCTGCACTTCAGACCTTGGCGGACGAAGTGTCGCTCTTCGTCGAATGGCAACGCTGTGATGCCAATCCGCTTTGTGTTTCCCTCGAAGACGAACCCCCTCCGCCTAATTTTGCCGCGGCACAAACGGCTTTTGAGGAGGATTCTAACGCCGCACCACTCTTTCGGCTCTTCGGCCTCGACGATCTGCCGTCTCCTGAGACGAATGACGGGGCCGGCGAGCCTTCCGGCGATGACATGGGCGACCTCTGCAATCCAGAGGGCACGCTTTGCGTCGTCCAAGCAGCGCTTCGAGGTGATTCTTCGGACTTAGCCTACGCAACGAGAGTCTATGACGAACTCGACACCGCCCTTGACCGGTTCCGTGATGGCGGCGACCGCGTCTTGGACGGGCCAGACGATATTCGGGTCCATGTGCGCGGCCGAATGCGAAACCTGGTGCACAGTCAGTCGACGCTCAAACAAGACCTCGGGAAGACGGCGGGACTGAGCCTCAGCTTGGTCTTGCTCATCCTGCTCGTCCAGTTTCGAGGCGGACGGGCGCTTCTCGTTTTGCTTCTTCCCCTCGTCGTAGGCGCTGGCTGGACAGCGCTCTTTGTCGCTCATGTGACGCCCATACTCAACCTCATCAGCGCCGCGACACTGGCGGTCTTGGCGGGCTTGGGTATCGACTTCGGTCTTCACCTCCTCACGCACTACTCCCATGTGCGTGAAAACGGTGCCGACGTTCGGCAAGCCATCGAGCAAACCCTGCGAACGCTCCTACCCTCACTCAGCGTCGCTGGGCTCACCACTGCCGGCGGATTCGCCGCCGTGTCCGCCGGCGCGTTTCCGGGTTTTCAACAAATGGGCCTAGTTGCGGGTACGGGCATCGTCTTGACGCTCATCGCGTACCTGCTCGTCATGCCTCCGGTGCTTCTATTGCTCAATCGGATTCGGACCGAGAGGCGCTCACTTACGCGTCCTTGGAAGGCGCCCGAATGGCTGCGGAAGCCGTTTCCCAAAGGAGTCTCCAAGGTGATGGTCGGCGCCGGCTTCGCGGTGCTCATCGGGGGACTCTTGCTCTCCCCGCAGCTAAGCCTCGAGACCGACTACGGATCGCTCGCACCGCCGAGTGGCGAATCCGTGAACTACGGCTCGGCCATGCACGGCACCTCAGCGTCTCTCGTGCTCCTGCTCGCCGATACGCCCGAAGAGCTTGAGTCCGCGATCTCGTCGCTCATCGATCGCTACCCAGATGGTCCTTACGAGAGTGGCAGAGCGTGGCTGATGGCGCCCTCGATGTTCATCCCCGAGGAGCCCGCTGAACGGCTCGCCATCATCGCCGGAGTACGCGACGAGGTCGACCGTCTCGAAGGGCGCCTGAGCGAAGAACAAGCTGCCAACATTGCAGAATGGCGTCCCCTCTTGTCTGTGGATGCTCCAATCACCAGTGAGTCTGTACCCTTGTGGGCCCGTTCCGTCTTGAGCGAAGCGGACGGTCGTTTCGGCACCATCGGAATCCTCTACGCATCCGTCGACAGTCGAAACACCGATGACATGGAGGAACTCGGCGCTCTCCTCAACGAATGGCGCGAGGCTTATCCGGGCGTTCGCTTTGCTTCCTTCGGCGCTCTTCTTGGCGAAGTCTCTTCGCTTGTGCGCCAAGACGCTCCCCAGATTGTCATCATCGCGGCGTTCGGCCTTTTGCTCGTCACACTGCTCATCGGCCGTTCCTTCAAGCGAAGCGCCTTCGCTCTTGCACCCGTTGTCCTAGCGAGCGCCTCCTCGATTCTGCTGATGGTCTTCATCGGACTGAACGTGAACCTGTACAACTTGCTCATGTTTCCCGTGGCCTTTGGAATCGCCGTCGATGGAGCGGTGTATCTGGTGTGGACCATCGGATCTGACTCTCCCCAAAAAGGACCCGCAGACTCCAGCTCGTTCGAGGCATTTCCTGTTGTGGGCCGCGCTATTTTCGCGTCCACGCTGACCACGATGTGCGCGTTTGGGAGCATGCTGATCAGCCAAAACCCGGGGCTTCAAAGTCTCGGAACGCTCGCCATCGTTACCCTCGGCGCGACGCTCGTCGCCAACCTCCTCTGGCTCCCGGCGCTGATCTCGCTGACTCAAAAGCGCGCCTGAGCAGTTCATCGAGTCAAGGCGCGGAACGAATTCGCTTCAGCTGGATCGAAAAGTAGAGGAACGCACACACGGCGAGCACCGTGTGAGCTGTAAGAAGCTGCGCGAAGAACCCGGCGATGACGGCAAGCCCGTAGAACGTCGAGATCGCATCGATGCGCAAGAAGAGTTCAAGCCCTGCAGTCAGACGCTCGATGGGAGAACGCTTCCCTTGCTTACGGTGTCCCCACTCGATGCTCTGGTAGGTACCGCGTGCGTCCGTCGCGAGGGCCGCTGATATTTGCACAACCTGGACGCCCATCCATGCGACGACGCCGACCACGCCCCACCACATCCACTCGCTTTGACCTTGAACCATGACGAGTTGCCAGGTGACCCCGGCAATGAATGCGGCGATGCCGATGCCGTCACCGATGGTGTCGAGCCAAGCACCAAACACGCTGCCCTGGTAGCGAAGGCGAGCGAGTTCGCCGTCAATGCAGTCGACGACCCGCATGAACATATGGAGCAAGCCGCCGGCGATAATGGCGCCGTGTTCGGGGAGCGCGACGAGTAGCGCCGAGACCAGAGCGAGCCCCAAGGTAATCCAAGAAATCGCATTCGGCGTGATCCGCGTGTGCATCAACATTCGCGTGAGCCGAAGGGAAAGCGGACGCATGTACAGGCGCTCGAAGATGCCGCTCGTCGGTTTGATCAGGCTCTGCAGGTGAAGTTGCGTGGCGCTCTTGAGCTGCTGCGGAGTCGTCACTTCGAGCAAGAAACAACCGTCCATGTCGAACTCAGTCGCGTCCGGCGGCTCGTCTTCGGGATGGCTCGCCTCTGCGGCCGGCGCCGTCACCGTCATGCGCGCCCCGTGCTGCCCGGCGGCGAGCATATTATGACCATCTCTCACGGCGGAGGCGAGGAGCCGTCGTGGCAGATCCCGGTGGTAGGTGTCCTGCATTCGCACGGAGATCGCAAAGGCGTCGGTGGGCGGAACCACATCCACGGCCTCTACCGGCGTCTGAAGCCGCGCATCTTCAGGCAAGCCGCTGGCGTCCGCTCCGACAAACCAGACTTGCTTCACACCCGCAGCCTGAAGCGCAAGCGCGTGACGCAGGGCGGCGGGCAATGAAGCTACCTGTGTTGTGGCGTCCCACTCGGGTGGCAGCCAAACAATGCCAACGCTGCTCTCCGTCAACATGCGACGGCCACGCTAGCGTGACCTCCAGACCCATGCAAACGTAGCCGGGTGTCCGGAGCTACCCCTGACCCCGTGACCATCGAGCCCTCTGTGCCTCCTTCTTCCCAGAAGAAGAAGCTCAAAGGTGCTCTCGGATTCGTCGTCGGCATCGCGCTCTTCTTGTGGGTATTCCTCTCCCAAGATGGCCTCGAGATTCTCCTCGGCGTAGTTCGCACGATCGGCGATCGCTGGCCATTGCTTCTCCTGCCGTACCTCGTCGGAGCAGCGCTCAGCGTTCTCTGCTACCGGGTAGCGCTTCCAGGACGTGGCCGGGCGGTGCCCTTCGGTGCCCTCGTTCACGCCGAGCGATCAAGCATCATCGTCAACAGTGTGCTTCCCTTTGCGAACTACGGAGGAAACTTCGTCAAGGTGATGCTCCTCGGCCACTGGTACACGACTTCGGAGGTCCTCGCTGCGGGAGTTTGGGGCGCCATCGGTTCGGGTTTGTGCAACTCACTCGCCGTCGTCGGTCCCGTCGTTGCCATCGTGGTTGGTGTTTCCGACCCGGTCGCAGCGGGAATTATCGCCCTCCTCACGCTCACAACATCCGTTCCAGCCTTCCTGGTGATCACGTCGGTGCGTAAAGGACTGACGGCAAAGCTCATCCGCCTACTCGGACGAATCCCACGGATTCCCGAGAGCCGGAAAGAGCTCTGGTTGAAGCGGGCGAAAGACTTTGATGTTCACCTCGCCAAAGCCGTCGGTGAGCGCCGTCGTGACTTTGCGCTCCACGTGTTCATCAAGAGTGGTGTTCAGGTCACCCGCATCGCGGAAATCTGGTTGATCATTGAACTCCTTGGTTTGTCCGGCGGTCTCTTGGTCGCACTTCTGTTCAATGCCGTCAGCCGAACCACCGAACAGTTCCTCAGCTTCATCCCAGGACAGTTTGGCGTCTTTGAAGCATCGGCCATGCTTGGGTTTTCCGCTCTTGGTTTCAGCACCGAGGACGGGCTTGCCGTCGCTTTGACACTGAGATTTCATTTCTTCGTCGGAATGTTCGTGAGTGGCACCGCGCTTGCTACAGCGTCGCGCATCACAAAGAAATATCCTGCTTCCTCCTCACTGCCTGAGAGCAGCGCTTCGTCATGAATGCACAACCACCAATCGAACGCCTCAGTCTCCGGGACAAGCTCGGGAAGCTTCGTCAAAAACAAGAAAACTCGTTCACGCCGATTTTCTTCCATCGACCTGCGGCCATTCTCTTGCTGCTGCCCCTCGTCGACATTCAGTGGATCACACCCAATAGGCTCACCACGCTCAGCATCCTATTGCGACTCGCCGCAGCGGCGCTGCTTTGGCCCGAAGAATGGGGTGGCGCCCAGAGCACGTCCCTCACGCTATGGTCCATGGCCATTCTCTGGAATGTTGGCGGCATTCTCGACGCAGCCGATGGGGCTCTCGCCCGCTACCGCCAAACGGGTTCAGCCTTTGGCCGCTTCTACGACAAAGTCTCGGATCGCCTACTCACGCTCTGTTTCATGATGGCTCTTTCCGCCCGGACGATGCTTCTCACCGGAGAGATCCGCTACATCTTTATCGCCTTCATCTATGTAGCGATGATGAGCGCTTCCAGCGTCGCCAAGTGGATCGAAACCGGCATCATGGCCGACCTCGGCACCGGCTCCGCAGCGGATCCGGATGAAGTTGAAGTCGACGTTCGAAGTCCCCTCGAATGGATCAAGTACTGGCTATGGTCCCTTCGCACCATCTTTGTGGTGACGGAAATGGACCTTCCGTTTTGGGTATCGGTGGCAGTCCTGACGGCAAAGGAGACTTGGCTCTTCTCCTACCTCGCCGTAATCACGGTTCCTTATGCGCTCATCGCCATCACCGTGCGCGGCGTGCGGCTCTACCGGTTAGACGTCGCTTCTCTCCAGAGCGACTCAGGCTTGGAGGAACGCGAGCGATGACCGATCTCTTCGATCAACGATGTCGTCGACACGCCCTCAGTTCGCGGCAGGTAGATAACCTCACATAGGTTGCGGAATTCGTCGAAGCGACCGAGCCAGTCGTCTCCCATCACGAGTTTATCCGCGCGATGCTCTTGAATGTACTCGCCCTTGAGCTCGAGCGAGTCTTCAAGAAAGACATCATCGACGAAGCGAATCATGGACACGATTTCCATTCGATCGTTCTCCGAATAAACGGGCCGTCGGCCCTTCTTTCGGAAGTTGAGTGCGTCCGAGGAGACGCCAACAACGAGACGGTTTCCGAGCCGCGCAGCCCGTTCAAAAATACGAACGTGTCCGACATGCAAGACGTCGAAGGTTCCAAAAGTGATCACCGTGCTTTGAGGTCGAAGAGTCATCTTAGAGCTCCTGTTCGCAGTGAACGAGTTCGCGGCTGTATTCGAAGTTTCCGTCGATTCCGTCGATTTGTTTCAACATCTGCCGCGTCGCCCATCGCTGCCAAATGATCGCCACGACAAAGATGAGGTTCATCGCTACGAGACGGATCCACAGGTAGACGACAAGCTGGTCGGCCATTGCACACCACGCCATCAGATAGCTATGAGGTGCGAGGGAGGTGGCCGTCAGCAAGCGCATGGGCGCGAGGTTGTGTTTGCGATAGACCCCGGCGAAGTCTGGGTTGCTCTTGGCGCGGGCGCGAAGCTCGTTTGAGTGCGGGTCAAACCAGCGGATCAGACGCTGCTGCTGCCGCAAGTAGGGCAACATCACATGCTTGATCGCGATGTAGGAGATGAGTCCCTTTGTGCGCGCTTCGTCCACGCGATTCGCGACGTCCTCGTAGTCCTCTCCTTCGCCGCCGCCTGGTCGCGTCAGCCGCAGGTACGTCTCTTTGTAGTAGTCGTAGAGCGAAAGGTGCACTGTGGTCATGACCACTGCGGGGACCATCATCCAGAGATGCAGCACCTCGTGATGCTGAGTCCAAATGTGGTAGCCAGCGGGGACAACCGTAGCGACGGCAACGATCATGTCCGCCCAGCCGTCGATGGCTCGACCGAACTGTGACTGCATGTTCTTGGCGCGAGCTAGAATTCCATCAGCGCCATCGAGGATCGCCGCGGTCCAAACGAGAAGGCCTCCGGCGACCATCGCGCCCCGCGTGCCCCAGAGGAACATCGCGCCGGCGGCGATACCGGTGAGGACCGCGAGCAACGTCACCATGTTTGGCGTCAGCTTCGTGCGCCAGATCGCCCAAACGAAACCATAGGCAGCCGGCCGATGAATGTGGACATTGATGGGATCCTCCACCTCGCTGGACTTGAGCAAGGACTTTAGGGGAGGTATCTGTTCGGGAACCGACATTTCAATCACGTGTACAGCAAGTTGTGTGCCCGTCTCACTACTTCGGGGGTTTCTAGCCACTTTGTCGGGCCTAGATGGCGATCGTTATCAACAGGACAACACATGAGCGTTGAGACCGTGAATTTTTTGCATCACTCCGTGGCTAGCCGAGTGACCACCACACCACACACTATGATTCTGTTGGCACACGTGTGGCCCAAATGGCCCAGGCGATGAGTACGAACTGAATCGGCAGACGAATCCAAAGCCCCAGAGACGGAATGTCAGGGAACTCTTCGGGGTGAAGCGCCATGTGGATGTTCGCGGGGAAGACCGCGAGGAGTGTGGCAACAGCGGCCCACCCGGAGTGTGGACGCAGCTTTGGAAGGAGGAGCGCGAGACCCACAATTATTTCGACGACGCCCGAAATTGCGACGAGGGCGGCGTGTGCTGGCAGGTAACCCGGCATGATCGCGACGTAGAACTCGGGGTTGATGAAGTGGTTGATGCCGGCCCCGATGAAGAGCAGGCCGAAGAGGACGCGAAGCGCGGTCCGGATTCGTTCACGAGTCATGACCCGTCGTACGGTGTTGTTCGCGGATGCGCACTAGCTTCGTGCGAAAAGCAGGAGGCGCAGGTCCAGCTCGTAGCGGAGGTAGTCCGGCTCCATGTGCTCACACAGACGGTAGAACGCCTTGTCGTGCTCTTTGTGACGAAGATGGGCGAGCTCATGAACGACGACCATTCGGAGGAACTCTCCGGGGAGTTCTTTGAACACGCTGGCGATGCGTATCTCGTTCTGCGCCTTGAGCTTGCTGCCCTGAACGCGGACAGCATAGGTGTGAAGACCAAGCGCCTGGTGAAGCGTGCTGATGCGGTCGTCGTAACGGACCTTCGCGAGTGGAGGCGACGAGCGAAGATGCTTGCGCTTGAGGTCTTTGGCGTAGCGATAGAGCGCCGCGCTATTGGGGACGTCATGGGTCTCGGAATAGCGAGACAAGAGGCGCTTCTCGAGGACGCCTTCGCTGCGCAGAGCGTGCGCGCGCGCGCGTGCCTCTTCAGGGTATCCGGCGAGGTAGTCGACTTCATGGGCCATGGGCGGATAGCGCTTTCGTCATCGCGTCGATAAAAACACGAACGCGGGGTGGAGTGTGATCGCGTGAGGGCCGAACCACGTAGACACCCACTTTTCGCCTGCGCCATCCCGGCAAGACGCGAACGAGCGCTCCTTCGCGAAGAAGCGCTCGCACTAGAATCTCCGGCAAGACGACAAAGCCGACGCCGGCCCTCGCCAAGTCGATGGCGGCCCTCGCCGTCGACACGAGGGCCCGGTGGCGGACGGCGCTTAGCTCAGCACGGGCACCCTTGGGCCCACGAAAGACGACACGTCTAGACAGCACCTCGCGGTGAGCGAGCCAAGGCGCGTCACGTAGATCACCTGGCTTCGCCGGCGACCACTTCTGATGAAGCGCCGGTGCCGCGACAATGATCTCTTCGTCACTAGCGATCTTCTTGACGACGAGCTGTGAGTCTTTTGGGACGCCAAGCCGGACAGTCACCTCTACCGAGGTGTCGATGAGATCGATCTTGCGGTCGTCGTAGAACACATCCACGTCGAGCGCTGGGTACTCTTCGCAAAGCGCGGCCAAGACAGGTGTGACGAAATGTGCACCCAAGTCGGTCTGAGCACCCACCCGAAGCGTGCCCATCGGGCCCTCATGCCGGGACTCGACAAGAGAGCTCACGGTCGCGCTCAGGGAGACCATGCGCTCCGCCGTTTGGTAGACCTTTGAGCCGACTTCAGTCAGTCGTTGTTGCCGCGTCGTCCGTTCCATCAGCCGCACACCGAGTCGCTCTTCGAGAGTCCGAAGGTGAGTGCTGACAACGCTCTTCGTCACCCCCAGCTCCGCCGCGGCTCTTGTGAAGCTGCCGTTTCGCACGATGGCGGCAAAGACGAAGAGCAGGTGTTGGTCACGGGCCTCGAGCATTTCGCATCATTGTATCACCAAACCGAACAATGAGTGAGATGGCGTGCCGTGCTCTCCCCGCTACGAAAAGCACATGAAGGTCGCTCCGTGTTTGTGCTTCGCCGTGCTGGTTGGTTGTGGTGCTCATACGAGCGCTCGAACGCCACGGGTTAATGCCATCGAGTTACTGGAGGTCGGCATCAACGACGCGCGCCCGGAGGTAATTCGGCCGATGATCGGGGAGGTCTACACCCAGCACAATCCCCGCGTATCGGACGGCCCAGAGGGGCTCCTTAGCTTCGTCGCGGACTTCGCCGAGGTCCCTCGGTCACGTCGAGTGCAAATCGAGAACCTCCGCAGCTTTGAAGACGGGGAATTCGTTGTTCTACACAGCCTCTACACGCGCGGCGCTCACAGGATCTCCGGTTTCGATGTCTTCCGGGTTCGGAATGGGCTCTTTGTTGAGCATTGGGATGTCGGCATGCCGGAGCGCGGACTAAACCCGAGCGGCCGCGGTTTGCTCGAGGGAGCCACGACAGATGCGCGTCAGACGGCGGATGCCGAGGTCACACGGCAACTGGCGACGGGCATCGTGCTGGGCCTCGTGGGGCGGGACGATACCTTGGTGGGGGTCGCCGAGAACGTGCTCCAACACGACCCGAGGATTGGCGACGGACGTCAGGCCTGGCTCGACTCACTTGGGCTTCAAGACGCGCTCGTCCATGAGGAACTGGTCCGAACACTCGCCGACAGCGCCTGGGCTCTGACGCAATCACGCGGCCGCAAAGGTGACGCGCCCGTGATCATCTACGACCTCTTCCATCAGCGAGAGGGTGAAGTCGTGGAGCATTGGGTTGTTTGGGAGCGAGTCCCTGCGCGCATGCGGCACAACAACGGAATGCTCTAGGTCGAGGCGACGCCGAAGCGACGCGAAGCCGCTTTCTTACTTCTCGACGACGACGAGCCAGTAAGACGAGTCGTCTTTGGTGCCGGAACCTGGCGTGACGCTGACGGAAACCCAACCTTCGCCGAGAAGGCCTGGGAGCGCGTGTTGCTCGTCGTTCTTCGCGTACTTCTTCTCGTCGGGGTCGCCCCCAAGAAGCCAAGATTCACCGTTGTCTGAAACCACTACAAAGCGCTGTGCCATGGGCGGGCTTTAGGCGAAGGATATGCGCTTCGTCAAGGCTGCTCGACGGAGTGCTCTTCGCAGACGCAGCGCTCGTCAAAGTAGGACTCACAGGCTCGCAGCGCATTGCCGCGGCTCGCGACTTGGTAGAAACGCGGCTCCACCGGCTGCTTTTCCGTCTGGCATTGATAGAACCCGAGCGTGCTGTTGCGCGGCTCTCCAAGTCTGTGCCGTTGCGTCGCCGCGGCGACGGCGATGACGGCGCCGTCGATCTGAGCGCCCAGTCGAAAGCCACGCCGCAGCCCTTGGCGACCGTTTGTCGCGGCACCGACGGTGGCCCCGATCAACGCGCACCCCATCTGCAGCGAGCTAAGAGCCAGGAGAGAGCCAAAGAGAAGAACGGTGAGGGCGGAGCGCATCTCGCAGACATTCGCAAGATATATGCCGGACGAAAGTGCCTTGAAGTAGCGACGTCGCCGCGATGAGGCGTGAATCCGGTGCGTCACCTTGAGCCCACTTGTCGCGCCATGCGCTAGGCTTGCCTCGTGGCGAACGAGCTCACACCGAAGACCACCTACTATGCTCATCGATCGGCGCTTCAGCTGATGCTCTTCTTGTTGGGTGTCGTGTTGACGACGGCGGCGTGCATCTACGACGAAGCGCTCGTCTCGCCGCTGGTCCCCTTCGGGCTTGTGGCCATCGCGCTTCTCATTTCGGAGTTTGAACGAAAAGGTCTGCTCAAACCTTTCGCCCGCCGCACGGTCTGTGAGCTCGGCGCAGATGGAATGCGCATCGGCAAGCGCTTCATCGCCTGGCGCGACGTTCGCTGGGCCGAGCGCGACGAGGGCTACGCAGGATCCGGTGAAAACGCAGAGTACAACCGGCGCGTGAGTATTGGCCTGCGCGACGGCGGCACGATCTACGTGGAACCCTTCAATCCGCAATCGTTCGTTTCGGAAGTACTGAGACGCTCGAAGCCCAAAGCCCGCGTCGACGACACCGTGGCGGAAGCCTATCGCGAAGCATCCGCGCCGAGTAGAGAGCAGCTGGTCCGCGTAGCCATCGACGGCTCGGCGGAAGTACAGGAACGCATTCACGCCCTCGAGCGACTTGACGTCGAAGCGCGCACGCGCGTCGGCGAGGCGATCGTCGACGCGCGACTTCAGTCCGAAAACTGAAGCGCCGCACCTTCGGACGTGCACTCCGCGTCTCTTTCAGAGGGCGGAATCCGGTTGCGTGATCGACATCACATCGATCACCTCGGTGCGTGTGCGTGATCCATCGCGCGCGTGGACTCCACACACCGCTTGAGCGACAGCCACGCAACATCGGTTCGGATCAGCCATGGCTGATCGAAACGCGCTTTTTCTTCCGAAACGTACGGTGAAACAGAGGCAGCGTAGGCAACACACCACGGCCCCTCGAAAGCACGCCCGCGTTGCCGGAAAACGGCCTTTCGGCGGAGGCATCTGGCGTGAATACAGTAGTTCGTCCGTCGTCTCGACACAGCCTCGGCACCGGAAGGAACGCGTCAGCACGCGACGCTTTATCGCGTCCACGACACCCACCATCGGGTTCTTCCCCTACGGTCTACTCGGGCTACTCCTGATCGCAGGCACGCTGCTCTACGGCGTCACGCGTTTCGCAAACACCTCCATTGAGTCCGACGTTGAACGCTCCGTGCGCGACTCGCTTCGGGCAGACTTCCCGTGGGTCGATGTGTCCGTCAACGGACAGCACGTAACACTGAGCGGCGAAGGCTCGGAGCGCGACGGCGCCGCGGCCATGGAAGTCGCGCAGCGCACCGCAGGCTCTACCTGGGCAGGCGCATTGGTCGCGCCGGAGGACGTGAGCGGGGACTTTCGCCAGCCCCCCGCCGCGCCGGAACCTGCCTGGGCGGATTCTCGGGCGCAGCTCGAAGGCGGCGTTCTTACGCTGCGCGGCGAGGTGGCGGACGAGGAGAGTCGCCGAACCCTGG
>JBGCFM010000194.1:0-48148 GCA_045106895.1 Polyangiales bacterium
ATCGCCTGGGTCCACAATGTCCGCGAGGCCGTCCATGTCCGCATCCGCGGCGTCATCGACGCGTCCATCGGAGTCCGCGTCGGTGCCATTGGCCTCGAGGATATCGAGGAGGCCGTCGTCGTCGGAGTCGAGGTCAAGGTAGTCCGCGGGGCCGCTTCCGTCCGTGTTCGTCGGCTCGTCCGTCATGATGTTGGTCTTGTCCGCATCATCGGCGTCGAACACAGCCAAGAGGCCGTCGCCGTCATCATCCGCGGCGGCATCCACCTGACCGTCACCATCGACATCGAACTCGGCGCCGCCGTTTTCCCAAAGATCTGGAATCCCGTCATTGTCGGCGTCGATGTCGAGGTGGTTGGGAACTCCATCGTTGTCCGCATCGTGATCGTTCTCGATGTCGCCATCGTCGGGGCCCGCGGCGGCGTACTCGTCGCGCGTGAGGACTCCGTCGTTGTCGTCATCGACGTCGTCGAAGTCGGGCTGCCCGTCGCCGTCGGAGTCGGGGCACGTGTCGTCCGTAGGCGATACGCCCGGGCGCGCAAGGGCATCAATGATCCCGTCGCCGTCCGTGTCCGCCGGAGCGAAACCTGGGTCGAGGTAGTCGAGGATGTCGTTGTCATCCAGATCGCCATCGAGCGCGGGCCGGGTGTCCTCCGTCAGATCCGGCGTGTCATCGCCGTCGCTGTCCGTGTCGTACCAGTTGGGCAAGCCGTCCTCGTCGACGTCGCTCGGCGTGGTTGCAGGACCCATGTAGTCCGCGGCGTCCTGGATCTCCGTCGCCGTGAGGATGCTGTCTCCATCGTCGTCGGCGTCCTGGAAGTCCGGCCGCCCGTCCATGTCGAGGTCCGGCGTGGGCGCCACGATGCCGATCACGCCACCGCAGTCCGCGGCGTCGGCGCAGTCGCCATCGAAGGCATCGTCGAGGCCGTCCATGTCCGTGTCGGTGCCACTTGGTTCCACGTCCGGCGTTCCGTCATGGTCCGCGTCGTGCCCTTCGGCCGAGTCCGCAAGTCCGTCGCCATCCGCGTCGACTTCGAGATAGTCCGGCGTGCCGTCCATATCACTGTCGCTGCACATCGAAGGCACCGGGCACTCGACGCCATCGGTGATGCCGTCGGCGTCGGAGTCCACATCACGCCAATCGGGCAACATGTCCGAGTCGGAGTTCGGCTGCGGCGCAAGCACGCCGATGACGCCGCCGCAGACAGCGTCGATGCAGTCCGGATCAAAGGCATCGTCAAGACCGTCCATGTCCGTGTCCGCTCCGCTCGCCATGACGTCGGGGTTGCCGTCCATGTCGTCGTCGAAGGCTTCCGTCGCGTCGATGATGCCATCGTCGTCGGAGTCGACGTCTTGGTAGTCCGGCGTGTCGTCGCCGTCGCTGTCCGGCGCCGGTAGTGCGGACGCGCCGAAGAGGGAGTCGTCGATGCCGTCGAGGTTTGTATCCGCCGCGGCACCATCGGGCTGACCGTTGCCGTCGTCGTCGGTGCCTCCGCCTTCGACGGTGTCCGTCAGGCCGTCGTCGTCGGAGTCGAGGTCCAAGAAGTCCGGGCCTGCGGCCTCATCGGTGTTTGGGATCGGAAGAGCATCCGCTTCAAGGGCGTCGCTGAGACCGTTTCCGTTCGCGTCTGAGAAGCCGTCGACGATGCCGTTTCCGTCGTCGTCGACGCCGCCGCCCTCCACGGTGTCCACGAGGCCATCGCCATCGGCGTCTCGGTCCAGGTGGTTGGGGATGCCGTCGCCGTCGAAGTCAAACTGCGGCAGCACGCTGTCGCACATCAGGTCGCCGTTCATGTCGTCGCAGGCCTGAAGCGCCGCGTCGTTGTAGTCCGGGACGCCGTTGTCGTTCGAGTCGTCGCTCAGGTCATCGCCGCCGAGCTCGTCCGCGTCGAGGATGCCGTCGTTGTCGTCATCGAGGTCAACATCGTCGGGCACGTTGTCCATGTCTGAGTCGCCGAAGACGCACATGCCGCCGGCGCTGCAGACCTGGCTTCCAAGGCATTCGTCGTCGGTGAGACATTCCACGCAGGTCCGATTGGCGAGGTCACAGATCGGAAGAGGCGTTCCTTCGCAGTCGCTCATCTCGTTGCAGCCAGGGACGCAGGTGTTGTCGCCCCCGCAGACTTCGCCGGCCACGGTGCATTGGGAGTCCATCAGGCACTCCACGCACATGGCGGCCATTCCAACGGGCTCAGCGCACAGCGCATTCGGCGCCATGCAGCCGTTGTCCGCCATGTCGCCGCTTTCGTTGTCTTCACAGACCACGCACACCGGCGACGCCGCGTTCGAGTCGTCACAGACTGGGCCCGCGGCGCCGCAACCATCGTCGGTTCCGCCGTTCGTCGAGTCAACGCAGGCGACGCAGGTCGGTGCTCCGCCCACGCTCACGCAAAGTGGAGCTGCCGCTGCGCAGCCGTCGTCGAGTCCGGCGCCGCTCATCGTGTCTGCACAGACCACGCAGCTGCCGCCGCCGCCGTCCGCGTCACAGACGCCGCCGTCACACACGTCGCCTTCGTCGAGGCCCGCGCAGTCGCCGGTGACGAAGGTCTCGCTGTCCATCACGGAAATGCCCGCACTGGTGCCGCTCGCGACGGCGGTGTAGGTCGCGCCTTGGTCGAGTCCCGTGATCGCCGCGGAACACATCCACGCGCCACTCGCAGCTACGGTGGCCATGCAAGTGGCGTCAAAGCCGCCGGGACCGGTGACGCGCACTGTCACGGTGCTCCCTGGGGCAAATCCCGAAGAGGTTCCGCTTGGCGTCGTCGTGGTCGTCGTGAGTGGACCGCCGGCGTCGGGGTCGGCGAGGTCGACGCTCACCACGAGACCGCAGATGCCCGCGGTGCAGATGGCGGCGTCGCACTGACCCGCACTCGTGCAGTCTTCGCCGTCGGTGCGGAGGCACATCGCCGTGCATGTCGCGCTCGCGGAGCCGGTGTCGCACGCTTCTGCGCCGCGCACGTAGGCGTCGCCGCAAACCTGCTGCCAGTTGGGCGTTCCATTGCCATCGGCGTCCAGCGCCGTAGCGTCGGCATCCGTGACCGGGTCACCCCCTGCAAAGTCCGGGTCGTAGGCGTTGTCGATGCCGTCATTGTCGGCGTCGTTTCCGCTGGCGGTGGTTTCCGAGCCGTTGAGCGTACCGTTGCCGTTCGTGTCGAAGGCTTCGACGCGGTCGAGGAGGCCATCGCCATCGGAATCCGGGTCGAGGTAGTCTGGCTGGCCGCCGTCCGTGTTCGTCGGCGCTCCCGCGAGAGCGCCCGAAACGCAGGCGCCAAGGGCGTTGGTTGCTGTGCAGGCGTCGGGTCTTCCGTCTCCGTTGCTGTCGTCGCCGCCGCTCTCGCGGACGTCGGTGAGTCCGTCGCCGTCGGCATCTCGGTCAAGGTGGTTGGGAATGCCGTCTTCGTCGATGTCGATGGCCGTCGGCAGCGAGGTGCAGACGCCTGCCACGGAAGCGCAGCCGCCGGGCGTGTGGTCAGGGTCCGCGTAGTTGGGCACGCCGTCGCCGTCGTTGTCCGCGCTTGGGTCACCAGTGATTCCCGCGACCTCCGTGACATCGAGAATGCCATCGTTGTCGTCATCGACATCGACGACGTCGGGGATGTCGTCGCCGTCCTGGTCGTCGCAGAGCGTCGAGCGATCGGAAGCGAGCACCAAGATGCTCTGGTCGGTGAGCGCGGAGGGCTGCACGCATCGCGTGACTTCCGCGCCGCCGGGGAACTTGACCGTGAGGGTGTAGAACGCCGCGTTGCCGTCGCCGAGACCCAGGTGAATCTCGCCGGGGCCGCCGACGCCGTGTCCACTGCCGCCGTCGAGCTGCGTGATAGGCCCCTGAAAAGGAGCGGCACCGAACGCGGCGACGATTCGCGCCGTGACACCGGTTTCCGGCCGAGTTCGGCCTCCTGCCACGCGTACGACCGGGGTGACCATGAGGAAGTCACTGCCCCCGGTCTGGTTTTCCCAGAGCTGCGCGGCGCCGTCCGTGTTGACGGCGAGGTCGAGGTCGCCGTCGTTGTCGTAGTCGGCGAACTGCGAGCCCTCGCTGTCTGTCGCGCCGGCGATGCCCAGGTTGTTCCGCGTGAAGACGCCGGAGCCGTCATTCAAGAAGAGGTGGTCGGTACCGCTGCTCGTGAGGAAGAGGTCCATGTCGCCGTCGTTGTCGACGTCGCCGCAGGAAGCGCCGTCGATGTTGCCCGCGATGCCGGAGGCGGGCTGCCCCGTCGCCGTCCAGGTGCGGGCAGCGCTCTGGCGCCAGAACTGGTTGGTACCGGCGTCGGTCCAGAAAAGGTCGAGGCGTCCGTCGCCATCGATGTCGCAGGGCGTAACGCCGCCCTTATTGCCGTTGGAAGCAGGCTGGTCGAAATTCAGGTCTGCCGTAAACGTACCGTCGCCGTTTCCGTAGTAGATATCGGCGCCACCGTTCTTGCGGCCGATGACGTCCATGTTTCCGTCGCCGTCGATGTCGACGACGCTGAGGTAGTCGCCGTCCGTGGTCGAGTTGATGCCCGGAAGGCCGGCCGCGGGGGTTTGAGAGAAGGTCCCATCACCGCCATTGAGCATCAGCGCGATGCCGTCGTCGTGGTTCTCCACCAAGAGGTCGAGGAATCCGTCTCCGTCGGCGTCGACGGCCCCGATGCCTTCGGTGTTGAAGTCGTCGAGCATGGACCAAGTGCTGCGGACAATATTCGGCGTCAGCGTGGCGCCGGTCCCGAAGGTGTAGTCGTCACCGATCATCGGCGGCACGATGGGACCATTGTTGAAGTAGATCTCCATACGCCGATTGTTGTTTCGAACGATGTCGAGGTAGCCGTCGTTGTTCAGGTCGACGAGAAGCGCGGACCGGTCTCCGTTGTTCCTCAGAAGACCCGGCGCGAGCGTCGTCGTCACATCGACAAGCTCAGGGCTCACGGCGCTGCAGTTGTTCTGGAGCAGACGTGAACGCTGCGTTGCATCTGCCGTGTTGATCAACAGGTCCAGGCAGCCGTCATTGTTGAAGTCGCCCCATGCCAAGCCGCCATCTTTGTTGCCGGTGACCGCAGCATCGGTGCCCGGGGCCACGTTGACGAACTGCGCGTAGGCGGAAGAGGAGAGGACCAAAGAGATGGCCACAAAAACAAACGAACGCATGAAAACCTCTTAAAATACAAAGACGCAGGACAGATCCCACATATGGGTGACAAACGTAGCAGCTGCTGGGGTCAAAAGCACTCGTAGAGCAACACGTCCGTGGCGCTGACCTCCGGCGCGGCTCGGTGGAGGAGGATGGAGCGGCCAGCCATCGCGATGTCGGCGCCGCCTAGGTCTTGGACGAGGTCCTCGCCGACCTCTGCGCCGGCGGGGAGTCCGTCGCGGCCGAAGACGAGCATGCGGGTGGCGGAGTCGATGCGTCCGCCGGCCCAGGAGTAGCCGATGACGACGGCGCCGCCGGCTGGCGAAGAAGACGCGCGGAGGTATTCGGCGCCGTAGCCCGGAAGCTCGATTTCGTAGCGCTGGTCGATGAGGACCTCGCCGCTTGCGCTCAAGACGCGCATGCGCAGCATGGAGTCTTCAAGGGAGTAGACCGCCCACGCGCCAGGGATGAAGGGCCAGGCCGTGAGCGCCGCTTCGCTGTGCGGACGGTCCGCGTCGATGGCGATGTACGTCGGACTCGGCGCGGAACGCGGCCAGTGAAAGAGCGACAAGGCGGCGGGACTCACGGAGAGGGCGCCAAAGCCGTCGCTGGATGGTGCGATGGAGGCGACGGAGTCTCGAATGTCGATGGTGATGGGCTCTTCGCGCTGGCCTCCGCCCGGGTTGGCGCGGCTCACTTGTGCCGCGGCATCGCAGCCCGGTCGCCAGCCCACGCCCCAGCCTGCGCCGTCGTGGGCGAGGCCGGCGCAGAGCGCCTGGTTGCCGCATCCGCCTTGGAGCGGCTCGGTTGCAGCGCCCGTATGCAATGTGGTCCCGGAGCACACGGCGAACTCGGTGCCGTTCGATGCGATGCTCCCGGGACCGCGGGCGTCGCCAGCGGCGGCTTCTTCCGCAACGCGCAGGCTCTCTCCGACTCGAAGCACAGGCCGCGTAAGCAGACGCGCGGGTCGATCACGGCAGGTCCGGAACTCGGTGATGAGGAGCTGGAACGCAGCATCGACGCCTCCGATGTCTTCGGCGCCGGGGAGCGGCGCGACTCTCGGGAACGTGATGGCGCCGCAGTCGACGGAGGGCCAAGGCACGCGGGCTTCGGCCACGAGGCGAAGGGAGCGACACTCGGCGCCGGCATCGGTTCCGGAGTCTCGGGCGGCGTCCATGACAGGGACGTCAAAAGTCGGCGCATCGAAACTCGGCGCAGGAACATCAAACGTCGGCGCGTCGAAGGGCACGTCAGGTCTCACGCCCGCGTCACCATCAATCCCGTGAGACTTGTAGCAAGCAACCAGAAGGAGACAGGTGATCGCGAGACGCATGTCTTTCTATGGCACGTGCGGACTAGCCGTGCTCTTCCAGCCAGCCCGTCGCCGCCGACTCTTGCCAGCCCCACTTCGCGTCGCGGACGAACTCCATGCCTGCCTTGAGGCTCTTCCAGGGCGGAAGGTGACGCAGGATAGGGTCCTTGATGTCCGTGCTCACGTGCTTGAGCATCTCGTCGCAGAGCGCCGTCGTCGACTCCGCTTCAGGGAGGGTCAGGAGCACGCCCATCGCTTCTTTGAGCAAATAGCGGGGGTCGTCGGAGATCTTGCCGTCGATGCTGAGAAGGCTTCGCACCGCGCCTTCAAGGGCTGCTCGCGCGCTCTCGTCGCCCTTCGTGGCGCGCGCTGCGTGACAGCGCCCGATGACGCTGACGTCCGTCAGAACCGCTTGAAGCGCTTCTGGGCTCATGGCTTTGGCTTCGAACCAAGTCACCCGCTTCGGCACATCGAACCCGCCTAGCTTTGCGAGCTTTGTGTCGAGCTCGACGTCGAGACCACAGGCGGCCTTCAGTGAGTCCAGCTGTGGAGTGAGCTCAAAGAGCTCACATGCGAGGAGCGCGAGCCGGCGCTGAGCGATGGTCCCTTTGTCGTCGTAGCCGCGCTTTGTGAATGCGAGGTGCAACGCCGTCGCGATGGCCTCGTCGTCTTGGGCCACGATGGCCATGGCTAGCTGGGTCTGTGGCTTTCGCTTCGACGAAGGCTCCACGCCTTGCGCCGCTTCGAACCCTGGGCGCGCCTTGGCCACGGCGAGGAGCGCCATGGTGTTCTCTTCGGGGTCGTTCATCTGCGTGACGAACTCGAGGGCTCGCTCGGCCATCACGTCCGTGAACGCATCCGGCGCGATGGTCGCGATGGCGAGCGCCGCCTGAGCGCGCGCTTTGCGAAGACGCATCGACGCGCTCTCGGCGAAAGGCGTGAGCTCTGACGCAGCGGAGGCGTCGCCGATGAGGCGAAGGGACTCGCCAAGGTAGCCAAGGAAGGTGTCGTATTTGAGGGCGGTCTCGAACTCGCCTTCGGAGGGGATCTTTGCGAGGAACGCGCGCAGAGGCGCGGCAAAGCGTGCGTCTCCGAGGCAGCCTGCGAGGCGAACGACGCTGTGTTCGTACCAGCTGGGGTCTTCGAGTTCGAGGGTCTCGAGCTTGTCTTGGAGCGCGCTGAGCCCTTCTTCTTTGACGAGGTCGGGCCGGTGCATGAGGGCGAGGAGCAGGTCGTTCCCGCCGATCATCGCTTCGTTTTCATCGGCGTCGCTGCCATGAACGAGGCTGCCGAGGATGACCTGGTGAAGCGCGGCGTCGCTGTGTGTCGCGAGGTGGCGAACGGCGTCGTGCTGCTCGTGCCGATAGAGGCTGTTGTCGCGGGAGTAGCCCTGCTCAAGAAGAAACGTGGCCGCTTCCTTCGCCGCCGCGCGGGAGGGACGAGACAGCAGCACGTGGAACATGGTGCCGGCAAGCTCGGGGCGGCTTAGGCGCTCCGCGACGTAGGCGTACTCCGCGTCTCCCTGGAGTTCCCTCAGCTCCGTGCGAACGGTGGCGCGCTCTGCTTCGACTTCACCCTTGCGTGCTTCGGCCTCGGCTTCTCGGGCCGCCTTGCGCCGTGGGTCGAGGTCCAGGCCGCGGAACTTCTCCAGGAGCGCTGGCCAGTCGGCAATGCGCCCGAGGGCTTTTCGTCCGCCGCGCAGCTCGTCGATGAGCTTCGCCGCGTCACGAACAAGGCGCCCCGGGTGCTTGCGGCAGATTTCTAGGTACTGCGAAAGCTCCGGCTCATCGAAAAGGTAGGCGCGCCAGGTGGCGTAGAGCGCTGTCGACGTCGAGCGGCTCGCGATCTCCATGCGCGCCGGCACGTGCTCTGCGGGGAGCACGACGTTGAGGTTCTCGGTGAACATATCGCGGATGTCGACGTGGCCGTTGTGGCGAAAAACATGCGTCATCCAGAGCGAGCGCCAAAAGAGAAAGAGCGGCGCGCATTCGTTCGGCGCCTTTTCGAAACCTTCGAAGTCTTCGTCGCGCTCGTCCATGCTGAAGTGCCAGCTTGGTGCCACGCGGCCTCTGAGCGCCTCGTAGCCGGCGGTGGCGACGCTCTCGGAGACACGTTCATCGTCCACGGCGCGGCAGAGCGCGGCGAGGTAAACGAGGGATTCCAGGTCGACGCTGAAGGCCCACTCAAAGCTATGCGTCTCGTGGTCATAGAAGAACACCATCGGCTCTTCTTGGCCGTCCGGCGGCGAGAGTTCGAGGTGGTAGCTGTCGCCGTTTCCAAGGGTGCCAATGCACACCAGTCCCGAGAAAACTTCCGGCAGCGCCGTGCCTAGGTAGTTCAGCTGGTCGTTGAGAATGCACTTCTCGAAGAGGTTCTCGTCTTCCGGGGGCAGCTGCATGAGCGCCGCGTCCAGGCGAAGCTCCGTAAAGGTGGACCAGGTGTTCGCGCCGAGCGTCGCGTCTTCGAAGGCCAGCAGCTGCGCCGGGGCTTCGGCGTTGAAGACCTCCTTCAGGGTGCTCGTGTCGCCGTGCCAGAGCCCGTGCCACTTTCGCATGGCTTCGTTCTGCCAAGCGTCGGCTCCCTTCAGCTCTTCTTCCTCTTGCTCTTCTTCATCTTGCTCTTCTTCCTCTTGCTTCTCCTCCTCGTCGCTCCCTGCAGATTCATCCGCTTCCGGGACCGGCGCCTCTTCTTCGGGCTCGGCGGCGGACGGCTCTGGCTCGGGGAACACAAGAGGCAGGCCCTCGTTCATCGCGCACACAAATCGTCGCAGGCGGCTCGGTACGCTCGTCGCGTCCAAAAAGCCTTGGGGTCCGTCTGCAAAAATCTCGTCCATGTCCGCGCTCATCGTTGCCCTTTCGTTTTCGCGGGAGGACTCAGCAGCTCCCGTGCCATGTTTGTGGGTGAGAAAACCGGGGCTCTTGGAAGATGCAGCCGTGCGCACCTGTCGCAGCAAGCAACTCTTGCGCGCGCGCTAGAGCGCGAGTTCCGCCAGCTCGTCGGCGACGGCGACAAGACCCTCTCGGTTTTCAAGCTTCTCAAGCCAGCGCGCGGGAATGGCGTCCACTCCATGAAACGCCCCCGCAATGGAACCGGCGATGCACGCGATGCTGTCCGAGTCGCCGTCGGTATTCGCCGCCATCACAAGCGCCTCTTCCAGGCTGTCCGGCGCCCGCCAGAAACAGTAGAGCGCGCTCGCGATGGCTTCTTCGGCGACCCAAGACTCGCCGAGGCCCGCGCTGCTGAGGGCGACCTCCGGCGGCTGACTCATCATCTCCGGCAGCTGCGCGAGGCGCGCTTCAAAGTCTGGGCTGCGTCCGGCGGCCATCTCCATCAAGGCTTCCCACATCGCCTTCGGCGGCGTCTGCTCCATGGCGAGGGCCACGAGGAGCGCGGCGGCGGCGGCTCCTTCGATGCCGGCGCTGTGTCCATGCGTGAGCACCGAACTCGCTCGGGCCACGTCCAGCAGCGTGTCGCGCTCTTTGGCGTAGACCAGCCCGATGGGCGCCACGCGCATCGCGCTTCCGCAGCCCTTGGAGTCGGCGACGCCGGCTTCACGCCAAGGGACGCCTTGGGCGAGCTTGCTGCACCCCGTCATGCACGCGTTGCCCGGCGCGCGGTCATTGTCGTCCGAGCGTGACCACTCCACGAAGTGTCCTGCGATGCACTTCATCACGCCGTCGACGTCGCGGAGGTCTTGCGCGTCGCGAAGACCGTGCGCGAGGGCGAGGGTCATCTGCGTATCGTCGGAGTAGGTGCCTGGGGGATGTGCGCGGCCTGCAATGAAGGGTACGCCGGGCCAGCGCTCGTCCTGGAGCGCGATGAGGTCGCGGATGCCGGCGGGGCCGAAGGACTTGAGGATCTGCGCGCGGGATCGGAACTCCGGCGGGAAGCCAAGGGCGTCGCCGGCGGCGAGGCCAAGGATGCAGCCTCGAAAGGCTGCCTCGGTGGATGAGCTCATAGGCGAACTATAGTGCAGTCGACACCTGCGCGGGCGCTTGTCAGACTGGGGCGTGGCAAAGTCGAAGAGCGAGAAGATGCAGCGACCGCTCTCGGCCTTGGGCGAGCTCGCCAAGAAGTCCAAGCGCGCAAAGAGCGCCCAGAAACGCGCGGATGAAGCCGCCAAGCTCGCTCGCGCTGAGGCGAAACGAACGCAGGCCCGCGCTGAGGCGGCGGCGCCGCGAGAGCACAAGCCCGGGCCACGCGAAGCGGCGGTCATCGCGGCGCTGGAGCGGGAGCAAGCGAAACAGCGAGCCGCGGCGATACGAGCCGCCGAAGTCGCCGCGAAGAGCGGCGCCCTCGAAGACTACTCCCATGATGACCGCGTGGCGTTTCACCAAGCCTTCGCCGGCGTAGACTCGCTGAGCGAGAAGAACCGCGCACACCGTGGGCCGGACCGCGTGGCGTTGGCGAAGGCCGTTCGTGCTCGTGCCAAAGCCGCAGAAGAAGACGCACGCGAGCGCCTCGACGCGCTGGTGGGCGGCGGCGTGCATTTCGACATCACGCGTCACTCCGATGGCGGCGTCGAAGGAAAGCGACGCGGCATCCCGGACCGCACGTGCCGAATGCTCGCCGCCGGCGAACTCACGCCCGTCGCGACCCTCGACCTGCATGGGCGAACCCGCGACGAGGTCGGCTCCCTCGTGCGCGGCTTTGTGCGAGCGTCAAAGAAGCAAGGCCGTCTCAACCTCTCCATCGTCCATGGCAAAGGAAACCATAGCGAAGGCGGACGCGGCGTTCTTCAGGGCGCCGTCGTCAAAGCGCTCACCGCCGGCGGCGCGGCGCCCCTCGTGGACTCCTTCGCCACGGCGCCGAGACGCTTCGGCGGCGGCGGCGCGATTCTCCTACGCCTGCGCGCGCGTTAGTGCGTGATTCAGAGCGTGCTGACTCTCGTGTCAACGGCAGGCGCCGGTCTTAGGGCGACGCGTCGGACGTACACCGCCCCGTAGTCCGAACCTCAGGGCGCCTCCTCAACCTTCGTACTGCCTGATGCGATCGAGAAACTCAGTGAAGTTCGGAGCCACCTCGGCGATGATCTCGTTTTCGATCAGCAGTTCGACCTGAGCGTTCGCGTCTCGTTGGTTGAGCTCCTCTGGAAGGTCGTCATCGAAGTCATCCGGCGCCTCCATCAGGCATCCTTCTTCGTTGTCCCAGTGAAAGATGCGTCCTCGGTGCGGCCCCTCTTCCGTGACCATTACTAGCTCTTCGCCGTTCACCGTCGCAATAACGCAGTGAGCGAACTTGTAGAAGAAGACGTCTTCGTCGTCCTGCTCCTCGTCGCGGCTTGCTCCGGAGTAGATATTGAAAGTCTCTTCAAGCGACATAATGCCGTCGAAGAATGAAGGCGCTCCTTCGATTTCAAAACCGTGTCCTTCGGACCACGGCGTTTGAAGATCGACGCCGTCGTACTGCTCCAAGAACGCCGCATAGTCGGACGGCAGTGTCACGCCGAGCTCCTTGGCTCGTGCGCTGATGTTCGCGGCGGACTGCGTGCTTTTGTTGCCGTAGGATTCGAGTTGTTCTGGGGTCATGGACTTTCACTCGCTGGTTCGGGGTAGCGCTCCCTAAAATACGCTCGTATCGCTTCGTACTGCGAGTCGTCCCCGTCGGTGGCCTTCACGCCAGGAAACACGGAGACGAGATCTTCGTCAGTGACCGATTCGTCAAACTCAAACTGCAGAGACTCTTCGCCATCCACATCACACTGGGAGTTGTAGAAGAGTTTTGAAGTGATTTTCTTGTGAACGTGCAAACCGGAGTTCCCGCAATCGGCGTAGAAGATTTCGTCGATGGTGAGGTTGCCGCTGACGCACACTGAGGTGCACTCCGTCATGTAGAGCATGTCTTTGCACTTCACATCGCCGGTGACGCACAGCACGCCAAAGTCTCCCAGCGCCGAAGAAACGTCGAGGAAATCCACCTTGAGGTCTCCCACGATGATCAGACCTTGAATGTGCATCGAATCAAGCACGCTCGCGTCGATCTCGAAGTTGCTACCGGTATAGACGAAGAGGTCTTCCTCGAGGTCATCAAAGGTGATGTCGTCTTCTCTGAAGAGATTGTGAGCGCGGAGAAGCGATTCAAAGTCTTCGGGGGACGTTGGCTTAAGGTCTTCGGTTTTCATACGTTTCCATGTCGTGAAGGAGAATCTTCAGAAGGGAAGTCTTCAGGACTTCTGGCGCTTGAAAACGAACATCGTGACTTCTTCGTCGTGGTCGTCTTCGGGGCTTTCGTCTCGTGTCGTCGCGACAAGCTCCCAGCCCTGGGCGCCTCGCTTGTTCAGCTCCTCTGTGATGCCGGTCGTGCTCTGTCCGTGGCCCCAGTTGGCCGTGTAAATCTCGTATTCGAATGTCTTCATTGGTTCCCTCTTCTTCCGAGGCCAAAGCCTCGGGTGGGTCTAATACAATTCGCGTGCCGGCATGCACGACCCCAAGAACCGGTGGTTCTTGAACCTCGATCCATCCGGTTCGCGCAAGTTTTGCCTAGTTAGGCAGACCGCGTTTGAGGGGGCGCCGCTTAACGAACTCGGCTTCTTCGTCAGCGCCGTCGGTCATCATCACACCGAAGACCGCGCCGGTGACGAACATGATCAGGCCCGCCGGCGCGAAGGACGTCTACTATCTTCGGCAGCGGCGCGATCCTTCTTCGACTGCGCACTCGCTAGCGAGACACTTGGGATCGGTGTTGCTTACTCGGCGAGACCCGCTTTGCGACCGACCTGGAGAGCGGCCGGCGCGACGGCGTCGTAGGCGGCGCTGTTGCAGGCGAAGATGCCGCCCTCGTTGCGTACGTCTTTGCGCCGGTAGTCGTACTGCTTGCCATCGAGGCGTGTGAAGCGGCCACCCGCGGCTCGGAGGATCGCTTCGGGCCCACACGCGTCCCAAGCGCTCGCGCGGTCGGAGAAGTGCAAGTAGATGTCCGCCGTTTGCTCGGCGATGAGGCCGACCTTGAGGCCGACGCTTCCGCTCTGTGTCTCCTGGGTGATGCCGAGCTCTTTGACGATGGCGTCGACGGACTCGGAGCGGTGAGAGCGCGAGGCGACGAGCTTGAGGTTAGCTGGGCTCGCTTCCTTCGACACGTTCAGGTCCCGGCGCTCGCCCTTCTCTTCGAGCCACGCGCCTCCGTCCACGATGCCCGCGTAGAGCTTGTCTTTGGCGGGCTGGAAGACGACGCCCATGCGTGACTCCCCGTCGACGCTGAGCCCAAGCATCACGGCGAACTCGCCGTTCTTCTTGATGAACTCCTTGGTGCCATCGAGGGGGTCGACAAACCAGCAGCGGCCGCCCTTCGTTGCGTCGCTTTGGTCGGCGGTCTCTTCGGCGACGATGCCGTCGTCGGGGAACGCCTTCTTCAGCTCGTCGGTGATGTACGCGTTGGCGAGCTTGTCCGCCTTCGTCACCGGATCACGGACGCCTTTGAACTCCACGGCAAAGTCCGTGGCGTAGATTTCCATGAGAATATCACCAGCGGCACGAGCGATTCGCACAGCTTCTTCGAGTTCGCGTTCAAGCATACGAGCGCCTTAGCATGCAGCGGGCGCGGAACCAGTACAGCGCTAGCCCGCTTCGATCATCGCCGCGATTCGCGCGTGCACTTCCGCGGGGATGGGCGCTTTCGTCTGGGCGCTGTAGTCGAAGGCGATGACGCGGCCCGAGCCGAGGGCGGCGACACCGAGGCGTTCGCTGACGACCTCATAACCCATCGTGAAGCGGTCTTCGCTGAGCTCTCGCGCCGTGGCGATGACCTCCACGGTGTCCGGGAAGGTCACGGGCTGTCGAAAGACGCAGTCTGTTTTTGCCAGGATGGGGCCCGCACCCAAGTCGTTGGTCCAGCCCACGTGGTCAAAGAACGCGATGCGCGCGTGCTCGAACCAGCGAAAGTAGATGGTGTTGTTCACATGGCCAAAGGAGTCCATGTCGCCCCACCACACGGGAACGCTCAGACGGACTTCGGATTCGATTTTGCTGCTCATCGATTTCGTACTCACGGGCGCAGACTACTCGAGGCCGCAGGGGACACGCGAGGAGGACCAAACGAAGTCATCCAGCCAGACCGTTTGCATCGAGTTCGCGGCGTCACCGCCGACCTCGATTTGATCCCACGTGCCGCTTGCGTCGACGCTCACGCGCCCGACCTCGCTTCCGTTGAGATAGGACACGAGGTTCGTAGAAGCTCCGTCGCTCACCTCGACCTCAAGGCAGGTCCATGTGTTGGTGGGAATAGGCGTAACCGGCGTTTGGCTCTCGTTCATGCCCGAGCGGTCGAGGGACGCTGAGACACGGCCGTCGCCGCCGATGAGGTTGAGTTTGATGACGGCGAAGGGTGAAGTCCGCTGCCGAAGCGCCACGATCGTCATGTAGTTGATGGATGCGCTCTCCAGGTACACGCGCGTGCGAAGCCACATGGTTCCGCGGATGCCGACGGGCACTCGCTGCGACAAGTCAGCGTCGGCGCCGTCGCCAACTTCCGCGCGCATGGAGCGGCCGCTGACGGCTCGGCTCGGGTCGAAAGTGATGGTGGCTCCGCCCGTCGTCGTCTGCAGCCATTCTGCTCCGGGGTCCGTGTCAAAGTCCAAACAGGCGACGCTGCCTGCTCCATGGCGCTCGCAGAAGCTCGGCAGGCTCGCGTCGAAGGCGTCGGTGCCTGTATCACTAGGCCCGCTGTCTCGACCCGCGTCGGGTTCGGGACCGGCGTCAAAGGCGTCGGTCCCTGCGTCCATAATAACGACGTCCGCGCCGCTATCTGTGGCGGGCTGAGCATCGACGCCGACATCCACGCCGACGTCGATGGAAGAGTCTTCACCCCGAACATCCGCGCGGGCGATGTCTTCGCCGCCGCCGTCGACAGAACGCGTGCAGGTTTGGGAGACCGGCTCACAAACGTATCCTTCGACGCAGGGACAAGGTCGTCCTTCCAAGTCCACATCCGCAGGCAGACACGCAGCGGCCCCCGTACACAAAAAGAGCAGCAGCCGATGGAACGAAGTCACGCGGCGAGTATACGTGGAATCGCCCAGGGCGACACGCGTCGACTCAAGGTCGAAGCGAAGGAGGCGGAGGCGCCTCTCTATCTTCGGAAGAGGCCTCATCGAGCGCATCAGCCATCTCGGCCATGCTCGCGAAGCGCTTGGCCGGATCGTGGTGCATCGCTCGCCGTACGATCTGTGCGTACTGCTCTCGAAGGCGAGGCGCGTGAACCTTGACGTCCACCAAAGCCCCTGCGTGGATTGCCAAGAGGACGGCAGGGTACGTTGCGCCGGCGAAGGGGCGTACGCCGCAGAGGCCTTCGTAGAGGACCGCGCCTAGCGAATAGATGTCGCTCTGGGGCGTCGGCTGCACCTGCTCGCTCACCAAGAGCTCCGGCGCAGTGGAGTGAAGCGTCCCGGAGAACTCCGCCTCCTCGGCGCCGTCGCGGGAGAAGCCAAAGTCGAGCAAACGAATGCGGCCGCTGCTCTCGACGAAGATATTCTCGGGCTTCAGATCGCAATGGATCAACCCTGCCTCGTGTGCCGGGTGGACTGCCCGCGCTACGGCGGCGACAGAGCGACAGGCGGACTTCGGATTGCGGCGGACCGACCAGGCCTCAGCGAGGGTCCTGCCAACGAGTAGCTCCATTCGAATGTAGGCTCGCTCGTCCGAGAGCACTCCCACCCCGAAAACCCGAACAACCGCCGGACTGACGGCGCCGGCGGCTTTCGTCATGTCGAACTCGGCCTTCGCCTCGAGGAAACCGCCGGGTCGCCGCGAGAGAACCTTCACGGCGCTCCAGTCGCCTGCGGCGTCGACCACTTCGTACACATTCGAATTGCCGCCGGCGCCTACTAAGCGTACCGGCTCCCAGTCTGCGTCCCACGGCAGTCTCGCTTCATCGGTGGACCACTCATCCATGTTTTGCCCCTCCCCCGATACGAGTAATACACAAGGCATGGGAGGTGACCAGTCCCAAGGCGGTGGTGGCCAACAAAGACGCCAGCGTCTACCTCGGAAAACACGCGGTGTTTTGGGCGTGGCAATGTCTCCTGCGCCGAACGAGGTACACGCCTAGAGAGAAGTCCCGCGCCCACCCCCGCGATGCTGATACGTCCGCGGACTGTCGGTGTAGCCGTCTGGCTGTCCGAAGAAGAAGTACACCCCGCCTTCATGGGCCACGGCGACATCTCCAAAGCTGTCGCCGTTGAGGTCCATGCCGAAGCGCACCTCCATACCAAGCCCGTCGCAGTCGCAGGGTCCGCTCAGTAAGAAGGGCCTCACGCCAGACCGAAACGCAACGCCGCCAAAGCCGTCTCTTGTGTCCATTCGCCCACCGAGGAATGCGGCATCGGCCCAAACCGCGTCGAGGCCGCTCCCGCCAAGGCGACTGACGTTCGCGACCTCCACCATCTGAATGTGGGAATCGAGGTTGATGTTGGCCTCGAGCTCCGTCGGCGCATCGTAGCCATCGCCGTTGCCGAGAATGATCTCGGCGAGTCGCGAGCCTGGCGCGACGGCGTCGCGGTAGCCGTCTCCGTTGACGTCTCCCACGAACTGAAAAGATGTGATGCCGCTTATCTCGAGAGCCGTCGGGGAAGAGCGCAGGTCTTTGCCAGACGCAGCACCCGTTCGGCCCACGAGGTCGGCGAAGCCATCGAGGTTGACGTCACCACACGTCGAAAAATCAAAGGGTACACGTGTCGGTGCGTTCTCTAGACCCGACGCGCTTCCCCAATAGACGAAGGTCTCCGAACCCTGAATCGCGACGTCGCGGTAACCGTCGGCGTCGAAGTCGGCGCTGCAAGTCACGTTCGAAGCGCTCCTGAGGGCGTTTGGGGTCATCAGCGAGAGTCCTGCCTCAAGCCCGTCTCTTGAACCGTAGTGGACCTCGACGGACGCGGCCCCGCCGCGAGACGCCATCTTCAGAACGTCGGAGTAGCCATCGGCGTTAAAGTCGCCTCGTTCAAGCGCGACGATGGGGTCACTCAAGAAACGCTCTCCTTCGTTCGGCGTCGTGCCTGAGAAGACGACAACGACGATCGAGTCATCGTTGCCCACGACGATGTCCGGGCGCGTGTCTCCGTCCACGTCGAGCTCGGACAAACCCACCTCAAGGTAACGCTGCATGGACCAGCCTCCGCATTCCGCGCCCCGGCACGCACGCACCCGCCATCGAACACGCGCGCCTCGGGACGACTCCACGAGGGCCGCTTCGGGGTCGTGCTGAAGCTCGGTGGTGCGAATGTCGAGCTCCGGCGAGGCGAAGTCACAAGGGGCTTCCTGCGCAGCAGGACAGGAGCCATCGACCTGAAGCTGGTACTCCGTGGCTTCAGCGATGGCTTCCCAGTAGAAACGCGGTTGGCGGTTCGATACTCCGGTGTAGGAGCCATTGGGCGGCCAGATGCCGCGTGTGGTCGAGAGGGCGACGCTGGGCACATCGTTTCCTGCGTCGGCGGCGCCGGCGTCGGTGCCGCTGTCCGCGCCGCCGGCATCGATTCCGCCATCCATGGGACCCGCATCGAGCTGACTCATGATGGCGGGCAAGCAGCCACGCTCCGGGTCGCAGTACTCCGCGGCGGAGCATGCGCCAACAAGAGGCCCATAGAAACAGACACCTTCGGCGCACTGGGCCATGGAACAAGCATCCGCCGCAGCACAGTCGACATCGGCGCGGCACTCAGGCTCGGGGCAACTTGGCTCCGTCCCGTCCACGCAGTCCGCCGCCACGCAGCTCCCGCCTCGACAGCTCGTTCCCTCTCCGCACGACACGTCACGGCAGTCGCGTGTCACCACGAGGACCACGCCACGGTTCTCCCGGTGGTTGACCAGAATCTCGCCGCGTACGACGAGGCCGCCGGACGCATCCAGAAGGTCCACACGAACGGTTCGGCTCTCGCTGACGCCAAGACCTTGAAAGTCCGCCGTTCGAGCGCCCGTGATGAAGTCACCGGCGGTGCCTCGCTCCTGCTCTAACCCTTCGCCGACGAGGGAGGTGACGATGCGCTGGAACTCGTTTCCTGGAGACAGGTCGGTGCGCAGGTCAATGGAGAGCGCGATGGTCGAGTCATCACAGCTTGTAAGGAGCCCCAAGACTGCGATTGCGCCAAGGCGCCACGTTAGCTTCATCCACGTACCCTAGCGGGTGAGTGGTCGAGTTGTAGAACGATGTTCGAAATTGGGCGTCTGAAGAATGGCTCTACAGAGACGTCCCGCGCACAGCCCCGCCGTGCTCATAGGTGCGTTCGACGGTGTTGTAGCCTCCGGGCTGGCCGAAAAAGAAGTACACGCCGTCCTCGTGGGCCACGGCGATATCGCCGAAGGTGTCGCCGTTGAGATCCATGCCGAATCGTACCTCCATGCCAAGCCCGTCGCAGTCACAGGGCCCGTGCAAGAAGGTCGGTGACGCGCCGGACTGAAACGCGATACCGCCAAAGCCCGCGCTCATGTCCGGGCGTTCGCCCAAGAACGACTCGTCGGCCCATACCGCGTTGCGACCATGCCCCGCGCCAAAGCGATCGGTGTTGCCGATGTCCACCATCTGCACGTGGGAACCCGAATTGAGCCCCACGTCGAGCTCCACCGGCGAGTCGAAGCCGTTCCCGTTACCGAGCACAAGGAGCGCCGTGTCGGGTCCGCGCATGATGGCGTCCTGGTAGCCGTCCACGTTGACGTCTCCCATCAGCTGGAACGGAAGAAGGCCATCGAGGTCTCGTATCGCCGGCGCAGCCGCTCGCATGCCCGCGCCACTGTAGTAACCGGCGGTGACCATCCGGTCGTCGAGGACCATGTCCGCATAGCCATCGTGGTCGACGTCGCCGCAGGTCGAAAAGAGACCCACGAGCACTGTGGGGGTCGCCTCCAGCCCGCTCGGACTTCCCCAAAAAACGTAGCTTGTCGTCGTGTCTTGGATGGCGACATCACGGTAGCCATCCGCGTCGAAGTCCGCGCTGCAGGTCACGTTTGAGATGTCACCCACGCGGCGCGGCGCGGTGATGGGGACGCCGTTGACAAGCCCACCCAAAGAGCCCGCGTGCACCGAGATGCCTTGGCTGCCGACTCCGTTGCGCTCGATCTTCAAGACATCAGACAGACCGTCCGCGTTGAAGTCACCGCGCTCCAGGGCGATCACTGCGTTGCTTGCGAACATCTGCTGCACCGTTGGAACGAGTCCTCCGCCTTCGATGGTCATCCGCGTCAGGTTCGCCTCGGTGCCGACGACAAGATCCGGGCGCGCATCTCCATCCACGTCCAGCTCCGATATCCCGAGCTCTAAGTACCGCTCCCGCGACCAAGCGCCGCAGTCCAGCTCGATGCAGGCACGCACTCGCCAGCGCACCCGCTGGCCCGGCGCATCCTGAGGAATGATGGGCTCCGTCAGCACATGCTCGAGGAGGACCGTGAGAACCACCCAAACCTCCGGCGAAGGAAAGTCACACGGGACCGCGGGGTTGCGATCGCACGAGTTGTCGACCTGAATCTGGTAGCGCGTCGCCCTCTCCACGGGCTCCCAGTTGAAGCGCGGCGAACGATTCCACGCGCCGGTGTATGACCCGTTCGGAGGCCAGGTCGGACGCGGCACGCCAAGCTCCATGGGGCCCGTGTCGCTGCCCGTATCGAAGCCAGCATCCAAGTCGTCCGTTGCGTCCACTCCGGCGTCCATCGGTCCGGCGTCGGCCAGCGTCATCATCGCTAGACAGCCGCGGTCCGGGTCGCAGTACTCATCCACACTACAGGCGCCGGTCAGCGGCGCGTACAAGCAGACGCCTTCGGCACACTGGGCCACGGAACACGCGTCCGCGGCGGGGCAGTCCACTTCACGTCGGCACTCGGGCTCCGGGCAGCTCGGCTGGGTACCATCGACGCAGTCGAGGGCCACGCACCCTCCGCCGCGACAGGTCGTCGCCTCAGCGCATGAGACCTCGCGACAATCACGCGTCATGACGACGACGAGGCCTCGGTCTTCCCGGTGGTTGACGAGGACCTCGCCGCGAAGAACGAGGGCGCCGGCGGCGTCCAGGAGGTCGATGCGAACCGTACGGCTCTCGCTCGGCTCGAGGTCTTCGAAGTCCGCCACACGGACGCCTTCGATGAAGTCACCGGAGCTGCCGAGCTCTTGCTCTACCCCTTCGCCGACGAGGGACGCAACGACGCGCTGAAACTCGTTTCCAGGGGAGAGGTCCGTTCGCACGTTGATGGAGAGCCCGATCGTCGTGTCGCTGCAGCTCGCGAGGAGCCCCAGCACGACGAGTGCGCCAACGCGCCAAGATGCCTTCATGGCCTAGAGTATAACGTAAACTCGCCGAATCCCCGGACAACAGCGGACGGCTAGTCGTGGGCGCCTAAGATCCGCGGTTCGCGCTCCAAGTGCACCCCGAAGCGCTGATGCACGGCATCTTGGATCTCCCGGGCAAAAGCCAAGAGCTCGCCCGTAGAGCCGCCCCCGTAGTGGACGAGCGCCAAAGCGTGAACGCTGCTCTGGCCGACATGTGCGCGCCGTGTTCCGCGCTCAAAGCCCGCCTTCTCAATGAGCCACGCAGCGGCAAACTTGGTGCGTCCGTTCGTCGCGTCCGGCCAGCGGGGGATGTCCGCTTCGTCGATCCCCGCGGCCACGCAGCGTTCGACAAGCGCGCCCGCCTGCGCCGCATCCACGATGGGGTTTGTGAAGAAGCTCCCCGCGCTACGGCTGTTGGGGTCCGCGTCGTCGAGGACCATCGACTTGCGGCGCCGAAGCGCGACGATGGTGTCGCGCACTTCGGATAAGGAAGCGTCTTCGCTCGTCGCGCGTAGAAGCTCGCCGTAGCGTCGCGCCGGCGCGCCTCCCGGCGTCAGACGAAAGTGCACATGGGTGACGACGTATCGCCCCGGGTTGTCCTTGAACTCACTGTGTCGATACGCGAACTCGCACTCGGCGCCGCTGCGCTCCACCACGCTTAGGTCCTGTCGGTCGATGCAGCGCACCCGCGTGATCGTCTCGGAGACCTCTTGTCCATAAGCGCCGACGTTTTGAATGGGCGTCGCCCCGACCAAACCTGGGATGCCTGCGAGACATTCGATCCCAGCGAGGTCTCGATCCACACAATGGTTCACGAAAGCGTCCCAGTTTTCCCCGGCGGCGGCCTCGACGTCCCCGCCGCTCTGACGAATGCCCAGCATGGCGAGCTGAATCACGAGGCCGCGGACCCCTTCGTCGGGAACCACGGCGTTGCTGCCGCCACCGAGGAGCGTCACCGGAAGTTTTTCACTTCGGGCCCATCGGAGCGCGTCGAGGAGCATCGCTTCGTCTCTCGCAGCCACGAAATGGTCGGCGCTGCCACCAAGGCCCAGCGTCGTGAGAGGCGCCAAGGGGACGTCACGCTCGAACATGCTCGGCTCTAGCACGTTTGATCTGCCGCGTTGACGAAGACGCCGTTTGACGATGCCACTTGCGCTCTGCACGATGCACTTGTGCGTCGCGCGTCCATCACCCTCGCTCTCTCCTTCGCGCTCATCGCATGCGGCGACGACAGCAGCGTCATGCGCACCGACGCGAGCCTCGTCGATGGGGACATCATCATCCCCGTCCCCGACGCGCAGCCCGTCGACGGCGGGTCTTCGGAGGACTACGACGGCGACGGCCTGTGCAACGACACAGAATCCGAGCGCGGCACGGACCCCCTCGACGCCGACACGGACGGCGATGGAATCCCCGATGGCCCTGAGGTGCTCCTCGGCTTCGACCCCACGAGCGCCGACTTCCCGGGCCGCGAGCGGACCCAGCTGCTGCGCGAGTCACCGGCGGGGAGCGTCGACGTGCTCATCGAACGAGATCTCTTCGCCCAAGGCCAGGACCTCGTCGCGTCGTTCAGCGCTTCTCCCGTGAGCGACCTGGGAGGACAAGACGCCGGCACCTTCTTCGTCGGCGCCAGCGCGGCCTTCGCGAGCCCCGCCGCCAACTTCGCTTCCATCGAAGACCAGAGCGTTCGGGGCGTCACAGGGCGAATCCTCGTGGGCTACGAGTTGCGCTTTGAACATGGCGATGCCGTCGCGCGCGAGTGCGTTCGCGCGTACCCATACCGCTACACCATCAAGCGCAGCGACGCCGTCATCGTCGGGGTGGAGACCCGGCTCTTGGTCGTGATCCCGCCCGGCGAGAACCTCAACACCGCCGAGTGGTGTGAGCGCCCAGCCTGCCGCTGAGCTCCCTCTTTAGCCAGGAAGCTGGCCCATCGGCTGCTGACCCACCACGATGGCGTCCTGCCCCGAGATCCCGGCGCGTCCGTAGCGCAAGAAACCCTTGGGGCGCATGCCGCCGGCGCGACCACGGGTGTCGTCGAAGGACGCAGCGATCTCCAGCCCCACGGTCTTCATCGTCGCTTCGATGAGCTGCCTCGGGTAAGGACGAATGTGCGTCGGGTCGAGCCAGAACTGGCGCGCCCAGACGTGGAGGTTCTCCGCGTTCGGGGTGCTGATGAGCAAACGTCCGCCAGGGTTGAGGATACGCGCGGAGTGGACGATGAGCTGGATCGCGGCACGCCCCGGGAGATGTTCGATGAGATGCGAGCAGAACACTCCGTCGAACTTGCGCCCCTCCTCGTGCATCGTCTCGAGGAATTCGAGGACGTTCGCCACATGCGTGTCTTCGTGCCCACGTTCGATGCACTCCGCCACAGCCTCGGGGCTGCCGTCCACGCCCACGGGATGAATCCCCGCCTCTTTGAGGAGGTCGAGGAAGAGGCCGCGCCCGCAGCCGAGGTCCAAGACGTCCTTCGCGCATCCCGGACATCGACGAGACCCCCATCCGCCGCCTCAAACGGCGCACATTCGAAGCCAGCCTCCGTCAGCTCTCTCGTGAGGAACGGGCCCACAAAGCCTGTGCTCCCGGTGATCATGACGCCATTCAGGCGGTGTTAGCGTCTTTTCCACAGCCGGGCAAAGGAGGTGGCTGTGGCCCCAAGCGACACCTGTGAGTCGCTTGCCACAAGCGAGCAGCGCAGCTCCTAAACGAAGCGCTTCGCCCGTTGACCCACGCAAACGCCGTCAGGAGAGCGGGTGTGGTGTGCTGGTAGTTTTGTGGAATGCAGCGTCCCCAACTTTTGTCGCCGATTCTCTTGTCCCTGATGTTGATCGCGTGCGGCGATGACGCAAGCGCTGGACCCGGCGCTCTGGACGCACAGAGCGATGCTCCGGACGTGAGGCAGTCAGACTCGGCGGTGGACGCAGGGCCCGATTCGGCCGGAGACCTGGACGCCGGCGACGACGCAGGTCCCCCCGAGGTGCTCAAGGCGTTTCCTTCGGCCTTTGGCAGCGGCGCCGAAGCGAGCGGGGGGCGCGGGGGCGTCCTCATCATCGTCAACACGCCCGATCCGAACGTAGCCCTCACGCATTATCCGGCGACGGACACGGCGCCGGAGCGCTACGAAGGCGGGCTCTACGCGGCTCTGGAGCACGATGGCGCGGCATACATCACCTTCGACCGCTCGATGAACATTCAGCAACGCGCCGGCGGCACCGGCACAACCCAGTTCAGCGGCCTCGGCATCCGCGGGGTGCACGACAAGACCATCTTCGGCCAGTCTGCGCCGGAGGGAGGCGTCACCATCACCGGCGGCACCTTCACCTTCAACGGACGCGTGGAAGGCGAGCCCACGCGGAATCTGATCTTTCGTTACTTCCGAAGCCGGCCAATCCTCGACCAGGACGGACAGCTCACCACAGAACCAGACCTCTACACCTGGGGTCTGCTCTTCCGCTGCGGCGAGGACATCATCGTCGACCACTGCTCCTTCAGCTTCGCTCAGGACAAGGGCCTCGGAGGCGGCGTCCGAGAACCAGGCAATCCCTTCGAGCGCGTCACGTTCTCGCGGAACTTCGTGAGCGATACGCACACGGGCATCTACGTCGAGGTCAATCCGAACCGTCCCGGTGACCCCGAGGAGTACCTGGATCGCGTCAGCTTCCTGTCCAATATGACCGTCGGCATGAACCGCACGCCGAACGTGGCCTTCGACGGCCGCGCCGAGGTCTTGAACTCCGTCATCTACGGGAACATCTACAAGGCCAGCACGATCTACCACGACCTGCGGATCAACTTTGTCGGCAACTACTACTTCGCGCCGGAGGGTCGCGGCCTTGGATACAACCGTATCTTCGATCACGAGGGCGTCCCGAGCGTCTTCGCCGCCGGCAACTACTACCAGGAGCTCCTCGAAGGCAGCCCCGGAGAGAACAACCAGGCGATCTTCAAGTTCCGCGACGAATACGACGGCACGGTCAGCCCAGACTACTTCGTCGACGCGCCCTTCGACCTGATGAACCCGCACCCACCGGCGGTGGTGACGGCGCAAGAAGCCCACGCGTCCGTGGTCACAAGCGGCAACATCGGCGCCTACCGCTACCTCGACGACGAGGGCCGCCCGCAGACCTTCCGCGATAGCTACGACACGAGTCAGCTCGAAGCCGTTCGCACGCGAGCCGACGTGACGCACGACGAGGTGGAGTACTGGGTCTTGCCCGTCCTGCCAGAGTCCACGCGCCCATCGAGCTACGACACCGACATGGACGGACTCTCCGACGCCTGGGAGCTCCGCGTCATCGGCGACCTCTCTCAGAGCTATGGCGACGATCACGACGACGACGGCTACGAGAACATCGAGGAGTACATGAACCAGGTCGACGAGTAGGAAGGCGTCTAGGAGAAGGGCGCGTCAGCGCACGCCGCTCTGCGTCGGTGGAGCGAAGGTCGTGTCTTCGATGACGTACGCGATCTTGCGTCCCTCTCTTCGCTTGGCGCACGCGCCTCCGTCGATGAGCTCCTTCAGCGCTTCTTGAATCGTTCGCAGCGGAAGCCCAAGTCGCATCGCTGCGTCCTTCGCGGTTCCGTCTTGCGCGCGAACGAGCACTCGGAGAACGCGGTCTTCGAGTGGTTGCGCGCAGCGCGGATCCGGCAGCCTCGCCAAGCAGACAAAGGTAAGGCTCAGCGCGCCGTCCACACGCTCCAAGGTCGCGACGCCGGCGAGGGCCTTGCGCATTCGACTCACCAGCGCGTCGAGCACCGCGGCGTGAACGATGGGGTTGTGGTCAAAGCCGTAGACTTGCCGGAAGAAGACACTGTCGGCGATAGGTCCCGCGGCCAGGGCCAAGACCGCGATGCCCGTTTCAATGCGTATCCGGCGGCGGTCCGTGCGTTTCTCGTCGTGGAGGTCTGCGCTGCCCGGCGCCTTCGCAAAACCAAGAACGCGACGCGCGCGTCGATCGGGGCCGGCGAGGATATAACCAACGTCGCGTCGGTCCGCGTCGACCTCGCCCGTGGCGATGTCCTCGACGCCGTAGAGCCCATGAGGCGGAAGCGCTGACGCTCCCTGGAGCCACGCATCCATCGCGTCGCTCGCCGCGTCCGTTGAACCAAAGGCGTCGATGCCGACGCATAGGTCACGGGCCTCGGAACGAACGAGGGGCACCGCCGCGACGCGCTCAAGAAGCTCCTTAGAGTGAACCAGGGCCTCGCGCTCACCCTTCATCGCCGCATCAAGAACGCGGTCCAGGGCCACGCACGCCCACTCCACGGGCTGCCGCGGCGCCGGCCCGTCGCCGACAATGGTTCCCGCGAGAAGCCTCTCCCAACGAATCCACGGCTGGTACGGCGAGGGCGCGATGACCATCAGCGCGTTGAGAATGTGCGTGGCGAGATGCGGCACGCCGTTGAGGCGGCGCACCCGCGCGAGGAGTAGGTTGGACCAATACTGCTGCTGCGGGAGCCCCTCTGTTCGCGCCATCCGCGACGCTCGGCGGCTGATGGCCGTGGCCTGCGTGAGGTCTCCGGCGATCATCGCAGCGATGGCCATGGCGCATTGCGCGTCGATGGCGAGTCCTGCCAGCTGAGCCTTCTTGGCGCCTTCGAAGACCTCCGAGAGCCCCGCCCACACTTCTTCGGGTCTTTCGCCCTGGACGAAATCCGTGGCCAGCTTCGCAAAGTTGAGGCGCACCTGAATGGCCGGGTCTTCGGTGTGCACCGAGGCGGCGAGCTTCGACATCTCCGTGACGCCCGCCACATCGAAGGCCAATAGCCGCCCAAGTTGATGAAGCAGAGCGCAGCGCGAGAGCGCGTCGTGGCAAGAAGCGTCCTGCGCCCAGCGCGCGAGGTCCGATAGTTCGGGCAGCGCGCCACCGGATGCATCCGCGAACCACAGATGCGCACGAAGAGCGGCAAGGTGCGCGCGTGCCCGCTCCGTCCCGGCGGCTTCAAGCTCCTGGATCAGAGCTTCGACTTCGGAGAAGTCTCCGCCCTCAAGCTCCGCATAGCGAGCCCGCATCCTCGGGTCCGCGTCGACCGCAATCGTCACGGCTGTGATAGTATCCCGCCGGCCGATGGAGTCCACGGATACGATCGACAACGACCCATTCGGAGCGGTCACAGGGGGAACATACCGCTTCCTCATGCCCATCGCCGAAGGCGGCATGGGGCGCGTGGACGTCGTCGTGCGCCGCGATGGCGGCTTCCGCCGTCTCTACGCCCTCAAGCGTCTTCACGCCCAGTACCGAAACGAGGCCGCCTTCCGGGCGATGTTCCTCGACGAGGCGCGTATTGCGGGGCTTCTGCGGCACCCCAACACCGTAAGCGTCCTCGACGTAGGCGAAGACGAACATGGCCCCTTTCTCGTCATGGACTACGTCGATGGGGTTCCGCTGAGCGCCATTCTCAAGCGCATCCAGCGAACCGGCGAGGTCTTTCCGATGCAGCTCGTCGTCGCCGTCGTCGCGCAGGCCGCGCGGGGATTGCATGCAGCACACGAGCTCATGAATCACGACGGGACCTCGCTTGGGCTCGTCCACCGAGACGTCTCGCCGCAGAACATCCTCGTCTCGTTCAATGGCGCCGTGCAGATGACAGACTTCGGCGTGGCAAAGGCGATGGGTCGCCTCACCAAGACGCAGAGCGGCGTGCTCAAAGGCAAGTTCGGCTACATGTCGCCGGAGCAGCTGCGCTTTCATGAACTCGACCGACGCTCGGACCTCTTCTCGCTGGGCGTCGTCCTCTTCGAGCTCAGCGCGGGGAGGCGTCTCTACAAGAACAACGAAGAGGTGCCGGCGCCGCGACGCATCCTCGAAGACCCGCCGCCGGACCTCGGCGAAGAGCGCGATGGCCTCTTGCCTGGCCTCGTCGAGCTTTGCTTTGAGCTCCTCGCCAAAGACCCGGCTGGTAGGCCAACGTCCGCCAAAGACGTGGCGGACCGGCTGGAAGAGATCGGTCGAGAGCTCGCGTACGAAGAGGGTCGCCTCGAACTCTCGGACTACATGAACGACGCATTCGGTGAGGTGCGCGCCACTACGAGGGATCGAATCGAAGCGACGATCTCGGAGCTGGCCCTGGCGCCAGCCATCGGCCATCAGCCTGCGCCTTTCCCAGCGACACGCCCAGCGACAAGCCCAGCGACACACCCAGCGACACACCCTGCCGCAAAGTCTCGCCGCGCCCTCATCCTAGCGGCCGCCGCGGTGTTGTCCCTGGGAGGTCTGGGTCTCGCCTACTGGTCTTCTATCGGTCCAGAGCCCACGGAGAGCACGGAGAGCGCCGCGGAGGCCGAAGCGCAGGCTGAAGTGCAAGAGGCCGAAGAACAAACGCCGGCGAGCGCCCTGCCTCCAGTGGCGCCTACGCCGGTGGAGATCCCCACGGAGCAGCCCCCCGAAGCGCCCGCGGCTGACCGCGCCGAGGAGCCCCCCGCGCGCATGGCGTCGATGCGGCGTCGACGACGGACGAGGGCGACGATGATGAACGAGGCCTCCATGCGCGCTGTGTGGATGTGGCCCGACAACCAGTGATAGGGTGAGCCATGCGGCGCATCGCTTATGCACTGGTCTGTGGACTCCTCCTCATGCTTTGTCCGAACGCGGCCTTCGCCGACGACGCGGAGGACGCGCGTGCGATGTTCTCCGTTGGAATCCTCGCGCTGGAGCAAGGCGACAACACCGCCGCCCATGCTGCTTTTGTGCGCTCCCTTGAGCTTCACCCCACCAGCGCCGCGGCTTTTAACCTCGCCGGCGTCCTGAGCGATCTCGATCGGCCTGCGGAATCCCACGCTCTGTACGAAGAACTGGCGCGCGGTGTCTACGGAGAACTCACTCCGGAACAGCAAGCGGAGGTGGTCCGCCTGAGCGCCGAGGTGGAGTCAGCTTTGGCTCATATCGAGGTGAGCGTCGTCGCCACGGGCTCGGTGAACGTCACCATCGGCGAATACAGCGGAGTGGCCACCGAAGGCTCGCCCTTCGTACAAGCCGTCAACCCTGGCGAACACGTCGTGCGTGGCACCGCGGAAGGCGCGCTCCCCACGGAGCGGCGAGTGAACGTGGACGCTGGGGGAGTCGGCCGGACCTTGCTTCGCTTCGAGATGGCGCCGCCGCCGGTCGTCGCCGTCGAGCTTGAGGAAGAAGTGGGCCCCGAGGAGACCGGCGAGACGTCCGAAGCGGGCGGCGGCGGGAAAGCATGGCTCTGGGTCGTCCTTGGCGTTGTCGCCGCGGGAGGCATCGCCACCGCCGTCGTTCTCGCCACTCGAGACAGCACCACGCCGGAGAACGTCCTTCCGGCAACCGGCACGCTGCTCTCGTTTTAGTGCGCCGCGTAAAGCCGCGTTCGAAAAGCCGCTACTCCGATGCAGCGGGGCGAACGCCCACGGGCGCTCCGTCGATGAGCTCCGCGGCTCCGCTCCCAGAGCTCAGCGCCGCGTCGCACTCAGCGCTCGTGAAGGCCGGGTCGATGTCCGTCCAGACCGTGCCGTCCGGCGTTGTATCCGGGGAAGCTCCACCTGCGTTCATCCAGAATAGATTCTGAAAGTCCTCCGGCTCCGACTCCTCGTCCACTTGGCGGCCGAGTCCCACGCCTCCGCTATAGGCGAAGATATTGAACGCGACGGTCCAGTCGTTGGAGAAGTCCGCGAGAAGAAGTCCGTCTCCGCCGTTTCGGAGCAGCGTGTTGTGCTCGAAGCGACCGCTCTGGCAATCCGAGATGTCGACGCCTTGCTCTGCGGAGCCACAGATGAGGTTGTCCTCGACGACGACGTTGTCCGCGTCGGCGATTCGCATTCCTTGTAGCCCGCTCCCCGTCACGATGTTTCGCGCGATGCGGTTGTCGCCGTTGAACATCAGGAGTCCGTAGCCGTTGTTGTCGCTGACGACGTTGTCCTCGATGGTCATGTCGGTCCCCGTGATGGCGATACCGTGCGTCGGCTCGCCTTCGGTGCCGACGCCCTGGTTGTCCCGCACCACGTTCCCAATAACGCGAACATCGGAAGCCTGATTCGTGACGACGATACCCGCGGCTTGGCTTCCGAAGGGGACCTCCTCGAGGACCGTGCCGCTCACCACGCAGTCGAGGACGGCGGCGTCTTGGACCGAGCGCCCATGAAGGAGGATGCCCTGGTAGAGGCCGCGAGTAACCTCGAGCCCAGACAGCACGAAGTGGCTCGCGGAGTCCGCAGAGCAACACGTGACGATGCCCACTCGCTCGCCGTTGCCATCAAAGACAGGACGACCTGTGCCGGGCCAGGCCTGGATGACGAGGGGCGTCTGGGAGGTGCCGGAATTTTCAGGTCCGAGGAAGATCCCTGAGTACGTCGAGCCACCGGCGACGTTCATCGTGCCACCCGTGCGGCCAGCGAGGTACTCGTCGAGGACATAGGAGGGATCTGCGCAGGGCGCTTCAGGACCAAAACACGCGGCCGGATCATCTGTTCCTCGCGCCGCATCCACGTACACCGTCAGCGGGCACACATTGGATTGCGGCAAGGTCTCGTCGCCGGGGGCTTGTGGGTCAAAGCAAGCGTCGACGCACTCCGGGGTGCCTCCGTCGTCGCGACAGGTCTCTCGGCCACTGCACGTGGTCTCGGCGCAGCTCGATGCAAAGCGTGCGCGAAGAACGCGGCTCTCCCCATCGACGTAAGCGCCGATGACGCGCTGCGTTCCGAGACTCACTCCGCCGGCGCCGAGGAGCTCCATCACCACGTGGTAGCTTCGCTCTCCCTCACCGCTCGGAAAGAGCGGCACGGTGATGACTTCGCCGGAGGGCACATCCGCGCTCAGCTCCGCGGCGAGCGCGCGCTCCGTGTCGAAGATACGTACGCGCAAGCTCTCAGCGGCAAGCGTTTCGTCCACTTCGACGAGAACGCGAACCTCTGTTTCGCGGCCATCCTCCCCACCGCCGCAGGCAGCGAGGATCGCCATGGCGAGAGCAAGCAGACGCATAACGCCACTATACTTGGGAAGTCTCAGAGGTCACGCCGCCGCATCAATGAGCAGCCCTCAAAGGCCTCGATCGACGAGCCCAAGGAACTCTTCGAGATTCGTGTAGCCATCGCCGTCCGCGTCATCGGCGTCGTCGGCGAGGTCCGGGTCAAATCCGTTCGCGCTCTCCCAGGCATCCGGCATGCCGTCGCCGTCGCGGTCTGGGTACGGCTCGCTCGACGGAATCTCCGGGTAAACGAAGCCCGATGGGTCCGTCGGATAGCCGTAGACGGTCTCGACGCCCGCTCGGTACTCGGCGATGAGGAGCTCATCGACGGAGTCACGAAACACCTGGATGTTGCCGTTCTCATCGAGAGTCCGGAAAGCGCCCACCTCGTCGGGCAGGTTCTCGCGAATGTCTTCGATGGTGCGGATCGGGATCGCCGCGCCGAGCATGGGAAACGGAGTCATCACTCGGTTTGACGGCGGCGCCGGGTTGGACTCCCCGGGGAACGTCGTCCAGGAGATCCAGTTGTCCGCGTCCGCTTCGGTCAGGAAGTCGGAGATGTAGTTGCCCGCCGTGTAGATGCGCGCGCGCTCTGTTCCCTCGGTGCCTGTGTGAACCTTGTTCGACGTCGACGCCCGATCGCTGGTGTGGGGCCCCGCGATGGACGCGTTGTTGATGTGATTGACCTGCGCGCCGTTGTGGACGTTCACGAGTCGAAACGCGTGATTGTAGTTGAGGTTGTTGATGACCTCGGCGCGTACGTCGCCGGCGATGTTGGGCGTTCGGTGCGTCAGCTGCGAGAGGAAGTTGCTGTGGAAGCTCACGGACTGGTCCGTGTCGCCGTCGGTGATGCGTCCAAGGATCGTGCTCGCGTTGCCAAGACCGATGAGGTTGTACTGGACCGAAGAGCGAGACTCTCCGTCCATCTGGCGCGGGCCCATGTTGAGCGACTCATTGCTGCCGTAGGCCACGGACATATGGTCGAAGATGATGTCGTCGGAGCCATCGAGGGCAACGGCGGGAAAGCCAAACTCCCCCTCCACGTTCGACTTGCGGACTCGAATGTAGCGCCAGATCATGTTGCTCGCGCCGCCGCCGTAGATGAAGCCGACGATGGTGACGCCGCCAAAAGGCGCCGTTTGCCCGGCCACGGTGACGTTGCTGATTTCGTCACCGGAGACGTAGAGCATCGTCGGGAACTGCACGTCTCGGTCCACGAGGCCGTCGCCTGTGGTGTCGCCGATGATGATATTGCCCCTCACGCGAAAGATAATCGTGCGCGGAAACTCGCGCGTCAGGGCGTATCGAAGCGTGCCCTCGACGGGTTCATCGCCGTCAAAGGCGTCGTCGAGCCGCGTCACAGGAACCACCTGGCCGCCGCGGCCACCGGTGATCACTGAGCCCGCGCCGTACGCGCCGGGAAACGCTTTGAGCTCTTCGGAGATGCCCGCGTCGAAGACATCTGGACCCGCGTCCTGGCTCACAGGCGCGTCGACTCCTGCGTCGCTGAGCCCACCATCCGAGCGTCCGCCATCCACTCCCTCGCACAGGCACGGTCCATACGCCGCGCCGCTGGCCTCGCAGATCTGAACGCCCTCACAGCGACCCGAGCCGAGACAAGGCTGCGTGGTCCCGGGGACACAAACGGCGGCGTCGTCATCTCCGCAGGCGGGTAGACACAGCAGCGAAACTCCAAGGGCGATGACATACGTAATACGGCTGAGATCGGGCATGCACCAAGGCTAGCTCGCGCACGTGGACGCTTCCCTAACGCAAGCTGCGCGGATGCTTTGGGCTCACAGCCGATATACGACGCGCCGCTCTTCTTCCTCAGGCGACGGCTCCATGCCGAAGAGTTCAGCCCAGCTCCCAGACGTGCGGGTGAGAACGAGGGTTCCATCGCGGCGAATCTCCGCCTCCGCCTCGGAGAAGTCCTCGACGCCGACGCGTTCGTGAGCCTGTCTTTGCGTGCTGTAGCGAGTCGGCACCCGAAGTGAGCAACGCGCCTCGCGCCCGCGCCGGCAAACGAGCAAGTGTCTTCTCCTCGTGGAGACCGCGTCAGTCGTGTGCTCCTCGAACTCGACGCCGTAGTAGCGGCCTGCGCCACGCACGTAGCGAACGAAGCGCAACTCGCTGGGCTGTGGGTAAGGCTCGCTCATCCGGGAGATCAAACGAATCGTCGCGGCCCGCCGCTCGGCGAGAAACGTAGGACCCGCTTCGTCGTCACGGCGAGTGCGCACGATAGAGAGGTTTCGAGTGATGCTTTCGTTGGAGCACGCGGTGATGTCGAGGAGGCTGGACCGGGCATCGTCACAGAGCGCCTGGAAATCCGCGTGTCTTTCGAGGGACACAGGATAGCGGTGGCCGCGAGGTCTGTCGTCGCATCGGTCTCGCCACTCATCTTCATGAGTCGCGCGGCACACTCCTTCGATGAAGGGCGGCGGCTCGGGGAGCGGGGGTGGGGGCGCAAAACGGTACACGCTTCGTTCTTCTGTCGTCCTATCTTCAGTCCGCGTTGCGGTCACGTAGACCAGTCCGTCTTCGCTCACCTCCACCTGAGCGCGGGGCGCCAGGACACGTGCGACGTGACGTGTGCGCCACCACGAAGACTCCAAGCGGCGACCGGTCGCTGGTCCGCTCGTGCACGTACGCCAGGTCATGATGTCCATTTCGCAGTCGTCTACGGCATCCGAGTCGCCACAGATACGCAGATGCTCGCGCTCACATTCCTCATACCCGTTTTGGTAGTACTCGCCGGAACGAAACTGCAGCCGGAGAAACACGAACGGCTGCCCGTTCACCGTACGACGACGAATACCGAGGATGCTAACTTCGGTAGGGTGGTTCGCTTGACTTGGTCCTGACTCGAGTGTCCCGATGTAGCGATAGCGACCAGCGACATGCGCGAAGAGGTGCAACTCAAGCCACGCGCCCATCGCGAGCCGCACCACCACATGCTCCGCGTTTCGTGTCGTCACCGAGCAGGTTGCGTGGTGTGATTCGTCCTCATCCAAGTAGCGCGCCGCACCTCGGCAAAGCTCCTCAAACGAAACCTCGCCCGCGGGTGGCCACGTCACCTCACTCGGCGTCGCATCAAACTCCATGCGCTGCGCCGCCGCGGGAGCGGCGAAGGCAAAGAGTGCGCAGATCGCGAAGAAGAAACGTGGCACTCGCACCCAACAAGCGCGCGAACCCCACTCATTCCCGACTAAAAACTAAGACCGCTCGTCTGCAGACGCCCGTCGATCTGACACACACTCCCGTCGCTGGGGTTCTGCAAGGTCACGCCGCTAAAGGTGACGTCGATCATGCCGGCGCTCTCGTCGTAGTTGTCGACGCTGAGCGTGCCGCCGATAGGGTCGGCGACCTCGCCGCTGAGCACGCCGGCGGAGTCCATGGCGATGTTCGTCCAGGTGGTGCCGCTCACCACGTTGATGACGGCGCCGGTATCGACGCGATGCTGAGTTCCAAGGGCGACGCTCCCGCGCTGGTCTTGGAGGGCGAGCTGAATGCTGCCGAAGGAGCCCGCGCCCGTCGAAGAGATGGCGATGGACTCGGCGTTTCGCACGACGACAACGTCGCCGCTCAGGTCGGGTGCGCAGCCAGCGAAGCTTAGCTCCACCATCGCCAAAGAAGGCACGTCGGCGCCAGGAAGCGCGGCGTCATCCGAGCCAGCGTCAGTCGTCCCCGCGTCAGCTGTGCTCGCGTCCGCAGGACCCGCGTCGGTACCTCCGCCGTCCGAAACCGCGACGTCGGAGGTTGAGGCGTCCGTCGCGACGCGGTCGTCATCGCCGCACGCGGCAAGGAGAAAGAGAAGGCAAAGACGTTTCATCGCCGGACCCTAGCAGACCGAAAGCCGGCGAAATAAGTGCAAGCGCGCAGCAGCACGCCCACTACGATGCGCACCCATGGACACCCTCGACCATATTCGCGTCGTCCTCGTCGAACCAGAGCACCCCGGAAACATCGGTGCCGCGGCGCGCGCCATGGCGAACATGGGGCTTCGACACCTGGTCCTCGTCGCGCCCAATGATTTTCCCAGCTACGAGGCGAACGCCCGCGCGTCTGGGGCGCCGACGCTCCAGCATGCACGCGTCGTCGACACGCTGGACGAAGCCCTCTCGGACTGCACATTGGTCATCGCCGCGAGCGCCCGCGTTCGCACCGTGGCCTGGCCGCAGAAGAGCGCCGCGGGCGCCATGGGAACGCTCATTGAGCATCCCGGTCCATGCGCCCTGGTCTTTGGCCGGGAGAGCACGGGGCTGACCAACGAAGAGCTCGACCGCTGCCACTTTCAGACGCGCATCCCCGTGGACGAGGCCTTCACGTCCATGAACCTCGGGAGCGCCGTGGGCGTTCTTCTCTACGAGATGCGCCGGCAAGCCCTCGCTGGCGAGCCGGCCTCCCCTCCCGCGGAGATCGAGGAATCCGATGAACCCGCGACCTCATCCGACATGCGTCACTTCTACGAGCACCTCGGGAAAGTCCTCGACCGTTCGGACCCCGGCGGCCGCTTCAACAATCGACTTCGCATCATGACGCGCATCTTCAATCGCGCGTCCGTGACGAGCTCCGAGGTTCGGCTGCTTCGAGGCGTTCTCTCCTCCATCGACTCCAAGCTCGAGGACTGATCCACGCGGCAGTACCCGACGTGTCGGATGAACGAAGAACACCCGACACTCGGTGTACACTCATCGTGTGTTTGAGCGCGAGTTGACGCGAGTTCGGGCCCGGCACAGCCCTTGCTATGTGACGCCCCCATGAGACCTTTGCCCTTGGAGCAGGAGTGATGAACCCAGGTTGGTACTATTGTCAGGGCGATCCGCCGAACACCTTTCGCTACTGGAACGGGACGCAATGGGTCGGTGCGCCTCAGTACTCGGCCCCCGCGCAGCCCCACGCCGTGCAGTCTTCGGACATCACGCTCCCAGGTATCGGAACGCTCGCCGATCCGGGCCTGCGCCTCGTCGCTCGCCTCATCGACATCGTGATCCTCGGCTGCGCCAGCTACGCGATCAACAGCCTCATCGGCATATTCGCCGCGGACCGCGCGATCGATGGGATCTACACAAACGGATTCGGCGGCGTCGTCGACGCCTTCAACACCTTCGGCGTCATGATGGTCGTCAGCATCGTCGTCGCCGTTCTTTTGACGCTCGCTTACGAAGTGGGCTTCACCATGCATTTCGGAGCGACACCTGGAAAGCTCATGTTCGGCTTCCGCGTCGTCGATGAGCGAGGCAAGACGCCCCTCGATTGGCAGCCCGCGCTCGTGCGGTGGATCCTCTTTGGCATGCTCATCCTCGTCGCCCGTATGCCCATCGTCGGGTTCATCGGAGCGCTCGGGCTCTTGGTCTTGAGCATCTTGGGGCTCGTTCTCATCCTCACCTCGCCAAAGCGACAGGCTCCGTGGGATGTGCTGGCCAAGACCTACGTCGTGGCCAAGAACACGAACGCTTCATAGCGCCACTCCACACGCACGAACGCCACCGCACTCAAAGCGCGATGGCGTCGTGACGTTACTCTTGATGAGCGAGCGCTGAGCCTACTGAACGGTTCCGGCGTAGCCGACGGTCTGGGTGTAGGCGACGGGCGCTGGGAGGGCGCGAACGAACTCGCCCACGGATGCGCCGCTGCTTCCGGTGCCGCCGCCGCTGAGCTGAGCCACAAGCTCGAAGGCTGGCGGGCTCGCTGCGTCGACGCGGAAGGTCTGACGGCTGCCGATGTAGGGATCGGTCTCCGTCACGTTACGACCATCGATGCAGGTAGGTCGCTGCGTGACCGCGACACCCATGACGATCTGGTTGAGGAGCGCAGCGTCGTCGCTGTCGTCGATGTTGGTGCGGTCGAAGACGCCGGACCCCGGTGTGCTCTCAAGGGCAGGCATCGGTCCGCCGGAGCCGTTGTCGTTGAGGTACTCGAGGCCCCAGATGCGGCTGAAGCCGACCTGACATGCGTCCAAGCTGTTCGACGTGGAGGAGAAGGTACCGAAGTAGACGTTGCCCTGGAACAGGTCGACGGGGCCCGTCACCTGCTCACCTGCGTCGAGGGTGACGTTCCAGTTGAGAACGCCAGTCACGCTCTCGACAATGCCGGTCGTGCTGTTGCGAATGATCTCTTCGCGAACCGAGACGACGCGGTTTCGCACCGTGTAGTTCTCAAGACGGTCGATGTCGCCGCTGCCCTGAATCACAACGACGTCTCCGTCGGTGTCCGTGGTGAGAATCGGCGAAGGGTACGCAGGCTGACCCGCGTCGTAGGCCATTCCCTGGAACATGTCGTGGAAGGACTGAAGCTGCCACTGAAGTGGGTCGCTGTTGGAGAGGTCGATGCGCCAGATGACCCCGTCCGCATCCGTCACGAACGCGCGGGTCGCGGCGGTTCCGGTCTCACCGAGGAAGACCGACACGCCGCCGTTGACGGGAGCTGGAAGCGAAGTGGAATCCCACCGGCGAATGACTCGGCCAGACGCTGCGTCGAGGATGACGATTCCGCGACCCTGTGTGTTCCAGCAGCGACGGGAGCTTCGGCCGCCCACGGGGATAGACGCCCGACCACTCGCGGGGGCTTGGGCGGTGGCATCGCAGGAACCGGTGCTGCTGAGGGAACCATGTCCACCGGGAAGAATCACGATGCCGCGTTCATGAACTCGGCCGGCCATGTCGACGAGGACCTGGCCCATGGCCGCCTGACCGTAGGTGTTGCCGAAGAGCGAGTCCGTGTACTGCCACAGGAAGTCAGGGTTGACGGGGTCAGTGACGTCCATGGCCACGAAGCCGTTGCCGCCGGCGCGCATGCCGTTGACCAAGACCGTGTGGTACTCGTCGCCGCCGTCATCTGCGGAGGGGTCACGAGCGAAGAAGATGTCGCGCACGAGGGGCGTGCCATCGACCATCCACTGCTGGGAGTCGAGCGCTCCGTCGAGGGTTCGAAGGAGCATCGGAGGGATAAAGCCCCAGAGCTCTTCGCCTGCGCTAAGGCTCTGTCCTGCCCGAGGATGCCCGATTGGGAAAGTGTGATCCTGGCCGACGAAGCCATGGAGGATGCCGTCGTTACTACCGACGTAGACCATCGTTGGTCGACCCGAGACCTCCGGGCGCTGCCGGAAGAGGTTGAAGCCTTCATCAAGGATGTCGGTGGAAGGCGGGGCAACAACGACAGGCGACGAGTGGTAGATGGAACCGAGTCGGTTGCCTTCACGCTCGGTTCCGGCGAAGCCGTGGACCCACTCGATAACCTCTTCACGACGGTCGGTGCTGGCGACTCCAAGGAGCTGAGCGGTGACACTGAGGTTGTCGAGGCGGAACGGCGTCAGCTCAAGCCCACTCTGGGAGATTCCCGTGGTGTTGGGAGGGAGCGGGAGGCCGTCGGCGGTGACAGTGGTCTCCGCCGTGCCGACGAGACGCTGTCCGTACTCTGCGGCCGTCGAAGGGACAACCGTGAGGAGACGACGCGCGTAACCGTTCGAATCGATGGTGCCCGTCTGGCTGTTCAGCTGAACGTGGAAACGGTCTCGGTCTTCGATGGGGCGGGGCGTTGGGGTGAGGCCGTCGCATTCGATTCGTCGTCGCTCAAGAACGCCGGACCATGGAGTGCCAGCTTCCGTGGTGAGGTTGAAGCCCGTGTTGAACTGAAGCTGACCCGCGGTCCCAGCGGCACCGCCGGCGGCGCCAAAAGCTGGAACGGTTCGCGTCGTCGTGCCGGGTGCGGCAGCGTCCATGATCAAGGTGAGCGCCTCGATGAGCGTCGCGCGGTCGTCCGCGAAGATCGCCTCGGTGGTGCCTCCGGCGGCGGCCAGATCGTTGAGCGTCGCCACGGTCTCGGCGGCGGTGGCGCGGCAATCGGCGTCTCCATCGGGGCAGTTGTCGCCGGAGACGTTGAAGCCAACCACGAAGAGGCCATCAAGGGTGTCGTCCTCCACAACCATCCGGTTGGCGAGCTCGATGGGGGTGTCGTAAGGACAGCCGCCTGAACCAACGGGCTGGCCAAGGGCGTCGCAGTTGAAGGGGTCACCGCGCATGTCCGAAGTCGGCTGTCCATCCGTCAGAAGGATCGCGTAGCGACTGCGACACCCGTTGAAGGGGTCACCGGTCAGCCCGATGCTGGAGATGCGTCGCGTGTCGGGGTGCATCGTGAAGTAGTGCTCGACGTCGGAGAGCATACCGGCGATGGGGGTGGAGCCATACGGCCGCATTCCTCTCGAGAGAAGCGCGCCCTGTACGTCACTGTTGACCGTGGCGATGGGGTCTACGCCTTCTTGTCCAACGGAGACAAGACGGCCCGCGGCGGCGTTCTCATTTCGTGCGCCGTTATCGATCATGTAGGGCGTGCCGCAGTCTGGGAATGAGAAGGGTCGTGGACCGCCGTAGGAGTATCCGCCTTGGCTTCCTTCGTTCTGCGTGGTGCCGCGTGCGTCGAAGTCGATCTCCGTCATGAGCTCACCGGCGCCGGCAAAGGTGCTGATGGCGTCGAAGGTCATCAGACCGAACTTGGCGCGGTCACGATAGACATCGAGGATTCCGTCGTCCTGCTGGCAAAAGCCCGTGTCGCCGACCTCTGGGGTCGAGTCTGCGGAACAGGAAAAGCCTGCACGACAGGGCAAAGTCGCACTGCAGGCAACACCCTGCAGCTGCACGTGGGGCAGGAAGTAGCGGTGGTCAGGCTCGCCGCTAAAAGACGCTTGGGAGCGGTCCTGGAGAGCGCAGGCGTAGCCGTCGATGCTTCCCGTAAGCGCTTCGATGACCGTACTCCACCGATTTCGCTCCGGGGCTCCGGCGCTACATTGGGGCATGCACTCAGAGCAGGTAGGAGTGACGCAAGCGCAGTCCCCAACCTTCTCCATCGACCCCGAGGAGTCGATGAGCATCATGATCATTGGCGGCACCGAACGGATATCCGGTCCCTGAGCACTCACGGGGCTCGCGAAAGCGCCCGCTACGGTGAGTACGCATGCTGCGGTGATACAGCGCGTTGCGATACAGAATCGTCTCTTCATGCTCGTCCTCATCATTGCCGTCCGATCGGTCCACTAATAGCGAAGGCGCGCGCGTCACTCGCACCTTCGTGGTAGGGCCGGTCACCCGGCGTGCCGGACACATGGTCCGACGGAAGTCGTGTTCGTCCGCGCGATGTGTAGGTCGCGCCGAGGTACTCAAGGCGCCCACCACCTTGAGCCTGGTCACCCGGCACCGCGCGAACCACGCGGTGTCGGTCGTAAACGTCCACCATCAGCATGGTGTCGTAGGTCGAGCGTGGCCCGAGGCTGGACTCATCCTCGATGGGCAACGCCGTGAGCGTCGAGAAGTCGAGGGCATCGAAGCGATGAGCGTCGGCGCCCTGGCGAAGAGGTCGCTCGAAGGGCGCAAGGTTGAGCGCCTCACCGCCACCGGCTCGGTTTGCCGTGGACGATTCCGTCATGGCGCGTCGTAGCGCATCGGCGCCGTAGTAGTCGACCCACGCGAAGGCGCTGAGGACGCCGGCTTCACCCACGTACTGAGTCTGCATAGCCTGGCGACTGAATCCGGCGGCTCGGATCTCCGAAGACGTCGAGTGAATGGCGAACACCGCCGTCGCCGTCGTCATCAACAAGACGAGCATGACGACCAACATGACCGCCCCCTCCTCACGTTGAGGTGTACGGCGTGTCATGTGCGGCTGAGCTGGGATGTGTTGGTTCATAGGCATCACAGGACGTTCGGAAGGAAGATCTCAGCGCGAAGTCCACGCACACGTGCCGCACCTGGGCGGCCAGCGGCGACCTGGTAGCGGGTCAACGGCGCACCGGCGACGCGTGGAACGAAGGGGAAGCTCTCATCTTGGTCGGCGGTGCGATTCGCGATATCGATCACTACCGAACGGACCTGCTGCGGATTGTTGAGGGTGAGGGCCTGCGCCGCGAGGTCATCCATGCGTACGATGGTGGGCGGAAGGCCCGGCGCGCCGTTGGTGTCGGCGATGATGTCGACGTCAAAGTTGGCGACGAAGTCGAGGACGATTCGCTCGGAGTTTGGAATGGGCGATGCCGCAGGGTCGAAGGCGACCTCTCGACGAATCAACACGCTTGGGACGGTCCCGCGCTGCTGGTCGAGCTGCTGCTGTGCTGCGTTTCCGAAGATGTTGTTCAGGTTCACCGAAGCGTCCGAAGCATCAACAACCGCGTACTCGACGCGCATGAGCGGCGAGATAAAGGCCTGTCGCAAGGCGCCGCTCACGCAGTTGCCGCTTCCGCTATTCAGACTAGGCGTGAAGTTGATGCTCAGCGTGCTGGGGTCTGTTCCCGTAATGCGCAGGAAGAAGTGGTCGCCGTCGGTGTCTTCGATGTGCAAGTAGCGACCTGTGCGGAACACGTCGTTGAAGAGCGCGGCATCAAAGTCCGTCCCGGGGATGCCGAAGGAATCTCGGAAGCCCTGAGTGCTCCCGTCCAGGCGCGCGAGGGTTCCAATGGCGCTGGCCACGACGTAACGACTCGTCGTCGCGTAGTTGCCCACCATCGTCACGCGGTCTGCCTGAACACCGTTGGCGGCGGCGTTGGGCAAGGCATCTGTGTCCGCGCCGTGAAGCACCTGAATCGCCCCGAAGTTCTGACCATCGGGCATGGGCAGACAGGTTCGCTCCGTGGCGGTGTTGGCGGAGCCAAGGAAGCCAGCGCGCTGTACATCGAGGCGAATCTGCTCCACGGCCATGCGCGTCGCCATCTGTGCCTGAGAGATGCGCTGCTGCTCGTGAAAGCTCTGCGAGGACGCCTTGCTGATGGTGTAGACGCTGCCGATGGCGATGAGACCCGCCACGAGCGCGACCATGAGCTCGATGAGCGTGAAGCCCTCATGAGACCGTGTTCGAGACATCATTGGGGGTTGCTCCTCCAACGCACGAGCGTTGAAGCGTAGATCGCGTGAACACGTGGGGAAACGGTGGCGAGTTCCACGTTTACGGCAGCTTCGCCGCCGCCGGCTCCGCAGTTCGGGAAGAGGTCTTGGTTCCCGTCGCCTCGTCGGTACCAGAAGGTTCGGATATCGACGCGCGCGACCTGATTCACAACGACCCAGCGGGTGTTGATGTGCGTGCAGTAGCGAATGTCGCCCGCCACGCTGGTGTCCTGCCCATGCCAGTCGTGGCCGTAGCTCTCCGTTGGATCTGGAGAAGCCGGCGCGAACCAGCCAGAGTCGCCCGCGGCGGGCGTGAGCTGGAGGTAGTTCGTGGCGGCGATGCCGTTCGGAGAGCCTGAGATGTTCGAGGTCCAGGCGAGGGAGTCGCGACGAACGCGCTCGACCCAAATCCGCGCGACGTTGGTGGCCGTCGTCATACGGCGAGCGTTGAGGTTGCCCCGAGTCGACGCCTGCTGCATCGCCAAGATGCCAACGGACCCGACGGTCAGGATGCCGACGGCGATCATGACTTCGATGAGCGTGAAGCCGCGCTTGGCACTCTTCACAGGCGTGAGATGATTCGAACGATTCATCGTTGAATCCTCGCGTCCGACCCGAGGGGCAGAATCACGCGACGCGCGACGCCCTGTACGCCGTTTGCGTTTCGGCGCTGCACCTCAAAGCGGAAGCCGCCCTGAAGAGAACCGCCGACGTCGGCGTTGTCCGTGAGGAAGATCCCCGCGACATTTCGTCGCCAGCGGGTGATTCCCGTCGGCTCGAAGCACACCTGCAAGCCGCCTGGGAAGTCCGGCGCCGTGAGCTGGTAGCGCGATGTCCCGAGGCTCTGACCGTCAGCCTCCACGCTGTCGATGCACATCTCGTTGCCGTCACAGCCCGCAGCCGTCAGCGCGGGCCAGTTGTTGGTGACGCAGCGGTTGTTGATGCCGCGATAGACCGAAAAGACCCCATCACCACCATCGTCGGCGGGATCGAAAATCAGGAGATGAGCGCGGCCATATCCCGCCGAGGCGGCTCGAGCGCGACGCATGAGCCGGACGATGTCGTTGGCCACCTCGTTGGTGTGTCCATCCGCACGCGCGGTTCCGATGGTGGGTGCTGCCAAGGCCGCCACGAGCGCGATGATCCCAACGACCACCATCAGCTCCAGGAGAGTGAAGGCGCGCTCTTTTCGCAGTCGTATGTGCAGAGGAGACATGGGCGGCTCCATCTTATGCAAGGGGCGGGCCTCCCCACCAGCGCGAGCTAAGAGCCTGTTTTTATTAGACATGCGATCATCCATAGAATCGAAACGGGGCAGCAAAGGACGAAGACCCTTCATGCCTATGCAAACTTTTCGGGATCGTATCGGCTCCCTCGCAGACCTGCGAAGAATCCGTCATTCGCTCAAGGTTTGATCAATTTCGCGCTCCATCCGTACTTGCTGAGGCGCGTATCGCGCACGAAAGCGCACACCGTGATGGACGCTTCCTTTGCCAAGTCGGCGGCCATCGTGGTGAGTCCTTTTCGTGTGGCGATGGTTCCAATGCCCGCAGCAGCGGCTTTTTGCACGACTTCGAAGCTCACACGGCCGCTCAGCGCCAGAAGCCGAGCGTCCTTGAGGGACTTATCAAGGAGCGCGCGGCCCACCACTTTGTCGATGGCGTTGTGGCGCCCGACGTCCTCATCTAGGGACAGGCGGTTCAGATCTGAGTCAAAGAGGGCCGCGCCGTGGATAGAGCCGGTTCGCTCGAAGAGCATCTGTTCGGACGCGAGCGTGCCGAGCGCGGAGCGAATCTCGCTCGCGGTGAAGTCCTTGCGTGCTTTCGGAGGCCGGATTCGAGCGAGCAGGTCGGTGATCTGCTCACGGCCACAGACGCCGCAGCTAGATGTGCTGAGCGTTCCTCGACGGAGCTCGTCCCCGATGTCGAAGTGAAAACCGGGTCCCGGCCGGACATCCATGGTGTGTTGCGCGGCCTGGGCCTCGACATCCCCACAGTGGACAAGGGCGCCAAGGTCCGCCGCCGACCCGATGAGCCCTTCCGCCAGGAGAAAGCCCGCCACAAGAGCGGGGTCCGAGCCCGGAGTGCGCATGGTGGTCGCGACGGTCTCACCGACCACTTGGATCGTCAGCGGGGCCTCGATGGGCAGCGCGTCCTCCCCGAGCGTGGTCTCCTCGTCGTCGATGCGCCGACGTTCCCGCCGCGCGATGCGCCCTTCACTCATCGCGGGAGCCTACCCCACCTGGTTGATTCTGGGTGTTTCGGAAACACTCGGGAACTTTCCATCGACGTAGGTGTCGTAGCTTGGCGCGCCAGCTACGCTGAAGCGCGGGCACAATGGACGAGGCGAAGGAAAACGAGTCTCCGCAGGAGATCGCAGCGATTCGGAGTCGCGGCCCCAAGTGGGCTGCCATCGCCACGATCCTGGTGGCCTTCCTCGGCACCGCCGTCCTCGTCGCGCCGGTCTTCATGTCCCGCTCTCAGAAGCGAACGCTGACCCGCCTGTGGCGCGGAGAGATCAACCTCGCGGGGGAGCAGCTCTTCGAAGCGGAAGATCCAAGCGGGACGGAGAGCGTTCCCTGGCGTGAGGTCCACGCGTCGCTCATTCCGCGCTGGATGGTGGCCCAAGCTCACCGGCCCAAAGACCCATCACCCCGCTCGCGCGAAGACGTGCGAAGCGAACGCGCTGCCCAGCGCGCCTACACGCAGCTGCGCTACGCGCTTGGCTCCGACCAAAACCTCGTGCGCATCCTCGACGAGCTCGAAGAGCACCTCATGGAGGACCCCGTCGGGCAAGCGGGTCGCATCGACTACCTGCTGTGGGCCTACAACCACTACCTCGACGAGTCGGACATCCCGTGGCGCATCGAAGCCACGATGCACATTCGCGAAGACGGACGCCCGGCATTTTACACGCGGAGCTACGAGGTCCTCGAAGACCTCATCACGACGAGCGGTCGCCTGCGGCTCGTGCGCCGCGTGGACCTCACGAACATCGAAGAGGGGTTCCTGGGCCACACCACAGGTCATCGCGAAGGCGCCCTGGTGATGATGGACCGAAACGTTCACTTCGCCGTGCAGCGCGTGTGGCCGATGCTCCACGCGGGCCTCGACGAGCGCCTCCCGCCGGAGCTTCGAAACATCGCGCCCTTTGTCCGCGAGGAGGCCGCCGCTTCACTGCCGCCGGGGCTCTTCGCGCTTCTTCAGGAGACCGCCGTGGACGATATGGCGCTCATCGAAGTAGCGGACTCCATCCACGCGCGCAGCGAATGTGGTTCCAGCTTTCGGGTATACGGCCTGCCTTGGAACGGCCTCGCGCCTCCGGATCAACGCGCCCTCGTCGATGCCCTCGGCCGCTCCCAGAACACCGAATGCCCCGAGGTCACCCTCAATGAAGCCGCACGCCTCATCGGTGCTTCCCAGCGCCTCGGCGGGACCAAAGACCTCGCCCTCGCTGTGGAGCACTTGTCCACCTGGGTCGCCGGAGCCGTCAGCGTCCACGAACTCCGCCACGTGGCCGATGGCGCGGGCGACCACAGCGGCGACGACGAGACCTTCTGTGCTGGCTGCCCCGAAGGCAGCGACGACGCGACGCGGGATGAGCTCAGCGCCTACCTCGCTTCCTTCGCCGCGCCGGGCCACGGCTACCTCGCCTTGGCCCAAGCCTGCGCCATGGAACACAACAACGTCGGCGGCCTCAGCGCCCACGCCCAGGCGCTGGCCCTCGCCATCCCAGATATCCTCGGAGGCTCGTGCTCCGGACCGATCCCGGACGACCTCTACGCGCGCTCCCGCGAAGTTGAAGTGAACTACTTTGGCACGCGGCGAGGCGTCGAGTTGCCGGCGGACTTTCCCGCCCGCCTGCGCCTTTTGAGGTGAGCTACATCGGGGTGACTGCCTGAATGACCCGATCAGAATGGTCCTCGCCGTAGGTCAGCGTGAGATTCACAAGTGTCGACGAGTCCGCGTTTTCGAGCGCCTCACACACATCCGTCGACACACATCGAAGCGGTGCCTGGTCCAAGGTGAAATCAACGCTTAGCCCAGATGCATACCAAGGTGTTTTGCACGTCAAACGCGTTCAGACGTGAACAAAGAGAATGCCAATTTGTGCCAGTTCGTGGTCGCGGCGTCGCTCTAGGACAGAACGCCGACGGGGCACGCGACGCCCATCCCGCCGATGCCACAGTACCCGTTCGGGTTCTTCCCTAGGTACTGCTGGTGGTAGTCCTCCGCGTAGTAGAACTTGGGCGCGTCGAGGATCTCCGTCGTGATGCCGCCGTGGCCCGCCGCCAAGAGCTCTTTCTGGTACGCCACCTGCGTGGCTTTGGCGAGCTTCCGCTGCTCGTCTCCATAGGCGTAGATGCCCGAGCGGTACTGAGTGCCGGTGTCGTTGCCCTGGCGAAAACCCTGCGTTGGATTGTGGCTCTCCCAGAAGACCTTGAGGAGCGTCTCGTAGGAGACGACGGCGGGGTCGAAGACAACGCGCACAACCTCGTTGTGGCCCGTTCGGCCCGTGCAGACTTCCTTGTAAGTCGGGTTCGGTGTGTGACCGGCGGCGTACCCCACCATCGTCGAGTGGACTCCTTCGATCTGCCAGAACTTACGCTCGGCGCCCCAGAAGCAGCCAAGCCCGAACATCGCCATCTGCATGTTCTGCGCCCATGGGCCGACGATGGAGTTCCCGTTGATGAAGTGCTCTTCACCAACGCTCACAGCTTCAGCGCGACCAGGAAGAGCCTGGTCTGGAGTGGGCATCTGGGACTTGTGAGAGGAGAAGAACATGCACCGATTCTGGTGCCTCTTTTCTCAAGCGGCCAGCCTCAGCCGCTCTTTTCTCATGCTGTCTTTCAACGCTGGTCTTTCAACGCTGACGGAGACTAGCGGTTGCTGTAGGCGCAGCCGTGGTCTTCGTCGGCGCTCACTTCAGCAGCGACGGGCGCGGCTTCGGCCTGCGCGCGGCAAGACGCTCCACAAGCGCCGCATGTCAGAGCCTGCGCGACGCTGACGCCGGCGAAAGCGACGAGGGCGACGGTGGCGACTTTGGCGCCGCGGGAGGCTGCGTTCCAGCGAACGGAGATGGCTTGGCGAGTGAGTCCGAGAAGTGAGGTTGCGCGCTTCATTCGTGGAGCTTAGGGCCGGGCTCATCAAGGCGCCAGCTTTGTGGCGATCCGGTGGCGCTCAGGCCGGCGCCGAAGGCTCATCGACATCCGCAGAGGTGCCACGCTGGCCTAAAGTCAGCACCCCAGAGGCCAACGCCGCGCCGAGCACAAGAAGACCGATGGCGGGCGTGGAAGCGCCTGAGAAAGGGTCGTCTCGGAGCAACTCGAGGCCCAGGAGCGTGGCGCCGTAAGCGAAAGTAACCGCCGGCAGCGCCAGCCCACCCCCTCGAAGTCGAAACGCGAAAGGCAGCACAGCAACGCCGATGAGTGAGTGATAGAGCGCAACAGGATGCGTGGGCAACGAGTGCGTAGAAGCCTCGTCGATGAGGTCGCGCGCGCGGTGAGCGGCGAAAGCAGGTGACCCCGACGGGAACGCGCCCCAGGCGGCAAAGCCTTCACTCGCGACGCTTCCGTAGAGCCAGCCGTCGAGCCACGAGCCCATGCCGCCTAAGATCCAAAGGGCGCAGAACGCCGGCGCGTACGTATCCCGCGCCGAGGGCGCCATGGCGGCGAAGATCAACGCGCTCGCACCGAGGCCCACGAAAGCGCCCGCGCCTCCGGCCAAGAGCGTAACCATTCCAGCGACAGCGCCGGCGGTGGCGGCGCCGGCAAACGCACGGGCGCGCACCTTTGGCGGACTCTCATGTTCCGCGTGCACCACCAGATACCAAGCGATGAGCATCGCCGCAGCGAGGCACACGCCGTAGCTGTGGATCGCGAGAAAGCCGCCTCCCGGAAGACCGAGCCGAAAGATCACCGGGTGCACGGGTGGAGCGTGGCCTGTCGGGGGTGGCGCATCAAGTTACTCGTTCGATCGGGCTGAGCGTTCGAGCTGATGATCTGACTGAGCGTTCGGTTCTGGGTGGGCACACGTGCGCCCAAGGCGATTCGGCCTGCTTTGAGTCGCCGCCCCAGCGGCGACTCAAGGTCTCTCCCGTCGATGCTTACCTCCATCGCGCATTGGAGCTTTGAGCGGCTCTGACATGCATCGAGTTCCACCACTCGAAGGATGAGAATGAGTGGTAGGCGCTCCTCCGTTTTGGGAGAGACGGCCTCGACGCCTTGGGGGCACGCGTGCCCACCCAGAACCTGCGTACGGTTCAAACCGCCGAGTCTTATCGGGGGGGTGGACGCGCTTTTCGGGGACGCGCTCTTTTACAAAAGGGCTTGGGCCTTTTGTGCAATCGCGCGGGCTCTACGTCACGCGACTAGTTCATGGTCATCGCCCGGTTGCGCTCACTCCTCCGAAGCGAATTCCGGGGTGTCTCCCGTCGACGCGGGCTGAGCGAGCGGTTCTGGGTGGGCACGCGTGCGCCCAAGGCCATTCGGCCTGCTTTGAGTCGCCGCCCCAGCGACGACTCAAGGTCTCTCCCGTCGATGCCTACCTCCATCGCGCATGGAGCTTTGAGGAGCCCTGACATGCATGGAGAGTCACAACGCGAGAGATGAAAGTCATGAGTAGTCGCTCCTCCGTTTTGGGAGAGACGGCCTCGACGCCTTGGGCGCACGCGTGCCCACCCAGAACCTTCGTACGGTTCAAACCGCCG
>JBGCFM010000195.1:0-18970 GCA_045106895.1 Polyangiales bacterium
TATCGACGGGCGACCGATTCTTTCAGTTCCTGGGAGTGCCGTTTCGATTTCCTTGCTTTCATGTCAGTGCTTCCATCGCCCAAGTTTCGAAAGACCCGATTTTTTAGGCGACAACTATCCTGACGCAGGGGGTCCGGTTCCGTTTCCGGTTCCGTTTCCGGTTCCGGTTCAGTTTTCGGTTCAGCTGAACACTCGAACGATCAAGTCCCCCGGTGGGCCAGGACTAGTAGTCGTCGAGGAGAAAGTACGCCCGAAGCCCCTCGGCGTGTCGAAGGCTTCGCCTTGCGTAACGACTCTTGCTCATCGACGACAAGACCAAGTCTGCATCGTCATCGCTCACTTCGAGCAAGTACACCTGGTGGTCCCAGGCGGGGTCGCCAGGCTGTTCTTCGTCTTCGGCATAGCCGACAAACGCGACGCGTCCTTTGCGCAGGTGTCCCCAGTTGTATCCAAGCTTCATCTCCTTCAGGACGAAGGGTTGGTCAGTGGTGAGCATCATCGCACCGGCCCAGTACGTCACCTCGGGCCTTTGGTAGGGCTCCGGCACAAAAGAGTGCTGCGGCACCATCTCCTTCAAGAAGGAGTTGAACTTCTCAACCACCCGCGGCTCTACGAGGCCAGGCGTCCATCCTGCACAGGCAGCTTCCACCACGGAAGAGCGGGTCAGAATGAATGTCCCGATCTGCGACACGTCGCAACGGTATCATGCAGCCTCGGTTCTCTGTGCGTCGTCGCGTAGGCCACCCCGCGCGATGAGGCAAAAGCCCAAAGCTATTGTCACTGAGCGCGTCCCCGCACAAGCGGTCCCACCAGAGGGATACGCGACGTGCGATTTGAAGCGTAAGAAGGTTCGGGGTGGGCGCACGAGAGGCAAAGGGATCGAGGCCGTCTCTTACAAAGCGGTGGAGCGCCGACAGCTACACAAAGCCTTGGTGCAGCCCCTCGCCATGCATGTCCGGTTCCTCAAGGCACATAGCGCGCTGGACGTAGGCCTGAAGTGAGAGACCTTGTGTCGCCGCATGGGGCGGCGATACAAAGCAGGCCGAAAACCCTTTGCCTCTCGTGCGCCCGCCCCGAATCACTCGTGCACTTGGATTATTGTGTGAGTTGTCGACTTGGATCGGAACGGCAGAGCCTTGAGATCAGCGAAGCGTTCTAAGCGAGAGGACGCGGACGGTAGTTGAACGCGCTCGAATGCACCGGCGCGCCGTACGTGCGCAGCTGATGCGCCCGCGTGATCGCCGCGGCACCTTCGAGAAGGTTCAGCGCGATCTGCACCACGGTTCGACTGGCGGGAGGCTCAAGGAAGGAGCCCTTTACCCAGTCGTTGAATGCACCCATCGCCGGGCCGCACCAAATCTGGTAGTCGAGGCGACGCGGCGCTTCGCCCCAGATGGCCCACTTGCTTGAGAGTCCGAGGTACCAGCGAAACACCAGCGCCATCTTGTGCTTCGGGTCCGCTTCGGCGCGCTGTACTTCGCGGGGGTCGCGCTTGGCGAAGAAGGCGCGGGTGCCTTCCCAGATCTCGTCTGCCGGGGCGCCGAGGACCTGCTTCTCTAGCTTCTGGCGAAAGTCGGCGGGCATGGACTCAAGGGAGTCGTAGTCGCGGTAGGCGGCGTAGAGGCGATGCGCGCGTGCGCCGAACATGGTGCCGCGTTGAAGCACCTGCACTTTGACGCCCATCTCGAACATGTCCGCCGCCGGCGCCATGACGACATCCGCCATGCTCGCCTCCGCCAAGAGATCTTTGCCCACTTGGCTGAGTCCCGATTCGATGGCGCTCTGGTTGACGCTTCCGGTGAGCACGAAGTCCGCGCCGTAGCCGAAGGCCGCCGCGACGGAAGCCGGCGTGCCGAGGCCGCCTGCAGCGCCGACGCGAATGGGCCGCTCGTAGCCGTGCTCGCGGACCATGCGGTCACGAAGCATCGCGACCACGGGAAAGACCGCGCCGAGGGTTTGGTTGTCGGTGTGTCCGCCGCTGTCGCTCTCGACGGTGAAGTCTTCGGCGACGGGAAGGCGCGCCGCAAGGGCCGCTTCGCTCGCTGTGAGCTGGCCCGCTTTGACGAGGCTATCCAGCATCGCTTTCGGTGGCGGCGCCATCATGCGCGCGGCGGTTTCAGGCCGTGAGATCTTGGCGAAGACGAAGTTCTCGCGGACCACTTTTCCGCCTTCTTCGCGAACACCCGTAAAGGCGTAGCGAACGAGCGGCGCCGTCAGGTCCATGTAGGCGCTGGCGCTCACGCGTCGTACGCGCCTCTGGATGAAGAGGTCCGCCACGGATGCTTCGAGTTCCGGCTCGTTGGGCGAGTGGATCAAGTTCGCGCCCCAGCTCTCGCCGTGGGTGAGCGCCATCTCGATGCGGTCGAGGTTTTCTGTGACGACGTCGGGCTGAAGACCCGCCGAGCCGAAGAAGCCGAGCATGCCTGCGCGGCCCATCTCGATCACGATCTCCGCCGTCGCGATGCCGTTCGCCATGGCGCCGGCGACATAAGGGAAGCGCAGGTTGTGCACTTCGCAGAAGCCGCGGTCGCCGAGCCACTCGGGGTAGAGCGCGGGGAGTGTGCCGAGGATGGGAAAGCCGCTCGTTCCGACGCTTCCTTCACGCGCGACACCGACTCTGCCGCTTTGCGGATCGCGAATGACGTGAGTCGCTCGTCGAAAGTCGTGGACGGCGCTGCGAATCGCGTCGCGGTCAAATCCAGGGGCTTCGGGACCCGGCGTCCATGCGCCGAAGTGTTGGAGTTCATTCATGGTTGGCCGGACGGCATACACCAGAGGGCAGGTCGGTCACGTCTTTGTTTCGTCACTGGTGGCGCGCGCCGGCACAGGCGCCCGACGCGGGTCCATAAGTGTATGAAACGAAAAAGAAAAGAGGTGACGCGGTGCGTCGTCCGGGAAGCGGACAAAGCGCGAATCACGTTCGCGCCTACGCGTCAGAAATAGTCCAAGACTGGCTCTCAACCGGCCTCCTGTGACACCATCGCCAGGAGGTTTTATTTTATGCATCGAAATAGTCGCGCTCTCGCCATCACATTTGTCCTCTCCGCTTTCTCGGTTTTGTCCGTGGGGTGTGGAGACGACGACACCTCCGACGTCGGGTGCTGCGCCGCCCTTCCAGGCCAGGATCAAGTCGTCTGTGACTCCCTCGAAGCCCTCGGCGAAGACCGCTGCAATATGATCAACTCGGGCGCCACATGCGCATGGTCGTCCGCTCCGGAGTGCGCGAGCGCCGGCACCGACGCGGGCGGAAACGACACCGGCGCTGAAGCGGACGCCGCCGGTACGGATGGTGGCCCCGCCGCAGACGGCGGTCCTGCCGCGGACGGTGGTCCCACGGTGGACGGCGGTCCTGGCAGCGATGTTCCGACCGTCGACGCCGGTGAGATTGGCTGCTGTGTCGCTCGTGGCGACACCGACCAGATGCTCTGCGATGAAGTGGAGCCCTTTGGCTTGGAACGCTGCAACGCCGTGAACGACGGCGAGAGCTGCGGCTGGTCCGACGAACCAGCGTGTGCGCCAGAACCCACCGACGCGTGTTGCGTGGCTCAGCCAGGAATGTCCCAGGACCTTTGTGATGAAGTCGAGCCCTCGGGGGAGGAGCGTTGCAACCGTGTCGGTGGTGGCGAAGCCTGCTCTTGGTCGGATGTTCCCGAGTGCGCGCCCGCACCCGTGGGCTGCTGTGTGGCACGCAACTCGGCCAACCAGGCGATGTGTGACGCCCTCGAAGAAGCTGGCGAAGAGCGCTGCACTGCCCTGAACGGTGGACGCACGTGTGGTTGGTCCGATGCACCCGAGTGCGCCCCCGTTGTTGAGCCCACTTGTTGCCAACCGATTGGCCCTCGCTTTGAAGAGACATGCGCCGCCCTTGAAGGCGACACCGAAGCATGCGCGGGTTCACGCGTCTGCAACTGGAACCGCTCGTGCGAGCCCGTCGCTCCCGTCGTTTGTTGTGTCGGCGTCGTGCCTGACAATGACGAAGGATGCGCGACGCTCGCGGGAAGCATGGCACGCTGCGACGCCACCCGACGCTGCGTGTGGAACGAGGATCCGAGCTGCCGCTAGTTCGTCCGCTCCTGCCACGTTTCGGCGTCGACGACATCTTGTCGGAACGTCGCGTGGCAGGTCGTGCATGCCTGTAGCGTAAGGTTTGTGGCGCGTAAGACGGCGGGAGTGTCATGCGTTCGTGCGGCGACCGCAATGGCATCCGCCCGTCGATGAAAGTCGAGGGCAAGGTCTGTGAAGCCGGCCGCGCCAGCCCCCATGTGCTGGCACATATGCTCCATCTGCGGCGACGTGCCGATGAGCAACGCGGCCTGCTCAACCTCCTCCCAGTTCTCGTCGGACAGTCCACCGGTGATGCGCTGGATCGCGACGAGGTGTTCCATCATGTTTTGCTTCTGGTGCCAGGCCATCATCGGCTGAAGCGGCACGGGACGTCGCTCGTCGAGGCTGTTCAACTCGTCCACCGCGCCGCACTCGTTCTCCGGGCTTGGGGCGCCTTGTTCATCTGCCCCTCGTTCACTTGCACCTCGTTCACTTGATTCACTGGCGAGCTGCTCGTCTGTGTCGACCTCCGTGGAGCTTTGGCACGCGGTCGCAAAAACGAGGGCGATGGCAAAGCAAAGCGTCTGCGTCGATGTCGTGGGCGTCATTCTTCTTGTTCCTCATTCATGGCGTTTGCGAGAACTTCGAGCGCGCCGATGATGCTCTCCGTTTGACCCTTGAGTGCGCCCGCGAGGGTCGCGAAATGAGCCGTGCTCGACTCATCAACGCTCTTCGCCAGGGCCCGGCCGCGGGCGGAGAGTGCGACGACCACGGCTCGTCCGTCTTCGGGGTGTGCGCCCCTGGTCATCTCGCCGGAGCGCTCCATGCGAGCGCAGAGGCGCGATACGTTTGTGCGGTCGATGGCGAGTCGCGATGAAAGCTCACTCACCGTCATCGGCTCGGCATCCAGAAGCTCGAGCAATGCGTAGGCGTGGGGCAAGGAGAGCCGAGCGCCGCATGGGCGGGTCGCTTCCTTCAGGGTGCCGTGAGCCAAGACGAGCCGACGAAGGGCGTCACGGAGCCTACGCGCGTTGTTGGGGGCCTCCATCGTGGGTGGGAGCTTAGGGCAATGTACGTGGGAGCTTAGGGCAATGTACGTGCGATCGCACGTATGTCGTTCGGTGAATGCTGAGAGGACTGGTTGACCGGCTCCTACCCGCGGTCAAAGGCGACACATGCGTCGCTTCAAGTTCCTATGGCTGGCCTGTCTGGCTTTCCCCTTCGTTGTCTCTGCTCAAGAGCCCGAGTCGATCCCCGAGATGGTCGACGAGGCTCTTCCTGGAGAGCATGGAAGCGCTGAAACCCCGGAAGCGATGTCTCCTGAAGAGGCTGCCCTCGCGGAAATTCGCGCTGCGTTGACGCCGGAGGAGTTCGAAGAGCTGAGCGCGGAGCTCGCGGCCATCGGTGAACTCGAAGCAAGCCTCAGCCCGCAGTCCGGCGTGATCACGTTGGGCGATGGTCTGGCGACCATCGATGTGGGTGAGAACCTTCGCTACCTCAGCCCCGAGGACACGAACCGAGTCATCCAAGCGTGGCAGAACCCGCCGATGCCGGACACCCTCGGGATGCTCATTCCCACGGACCGCTCGCTCTTTGGAGAGACGAACTGGGCCGTGGTGATGACCTACGCCGAGGACGGCTGGGTCGACGACGAAGACGCCGATGATCTCGACTACGACGAGCTCTTGGAAGAGATGCAGAGCGACACCGAGACGGAGAACGAAGAGCGCGTGCGAATGGGGCTGCCCACGATGCGTTTGCTCGGCTGGGCGGAGCCGCCGCACTACGACGCGAACACCCATCGCTTGTATTGGGCGAAGCACCTCGAGACGGACTACGGCGGCGAGCTCATGACGAACTTGAACTACTCGACGCGTGTCCTGGGTCGCCGCGGCGTCCTCGAACTCAACGCCGTTGCCGGCATCGAAATGCTCGACGAAATCCGAGGACATATGGGCGAAGTGCTCGGCCGCGTGGAGTTCGAATCGGGGCACCGCTACGAAGACTTTGACCCAGAACTCGACGACGTCGCCGCCTACGGAATCGGCGCACTCATCCTGGGGAAGTTCGCAGCGAAAGCGGGATTCTTCGCCATGATCGGTCTCTTCCTCCTGAAGATGAAGAAGCTCCTCGTCCTCTTGGTCCTCGGAGGACTCGCGCTCGCTAAGCGCTTCTTTGGACGCTCCCCGGCGAAGGGCTCGGACGATGCGCTCAGCGAGCCGGACGATTCCCTCGGCGGCGAGCCAGACGGTCTCGATGACGACTCGCCCGAGGAGAGCGACGACGAAACGCGAGAGCCTTAAGGCTCAGGGCGTCTCTTCGAGCACGGCGCCTTCCGGCGCTGCAAAGATCGAGTCCGGGTAGCTTTCGCCAAGGGCGACGCGGCTCGCGCTGATCTCCGTCACGCGTTCGCCCGGCGCGCCCTCTTCGGCGTTCCATCGGTGCGTGTGGTACTCGCTCGCGAAGTGAAGACCGCCCGCCTCGATGTCGCCGGTGTACATCATGATCTTTTCTGGGGAGTGTTCGCCGGGCGCGAACATACCGGGGAACGACACCACGTAGCGAAGCGCCGCCACTCGGTGAGTCTCCGGGTGGAGGTAGAGAATGTAGTAGTCGTCGGGGCTGTCGCCGGTGCCGGCCTCGTAGTTCGCTTTTACGAGCTGGTACGTCGTCCCGTTCAGCTCCGCGTCTTCGAGTCGCGTGAGAATGACGCCGGGGTCAGCCAGCACAAAAGGCATGCCGACGAAGTAGTAGGGGGTGAGCGACCAAAAGCGCGACGAGGGCGAGATCACCTCGGCGTTCGGTTTCACCCACGCGGTCTCCCCGTCAAAGCCGAACTCTCCCTCGCCGCCGACGAGCTGATGATGCGCGCGTGAAGACCAGAGGTCGATGCGCTGGAACGTATGTTTGCGGCCGCCGGGATTGCCGATAGGCGCGTAGTCGAATTCAAACTCGATGGTGCCCGCGCTGAGCCAGGTCTCGAGTCCGCCGTGGGCCTGCAGGGCTTGCCAGATCAAGCGGCCGGCTTCGCTCTCGCCAAGTCGCGCCTCGGCCTCGTCGTGACGGGGCGTCACCCAGCCGGCCGGAACCGTCGTCGCACCCTCGCGCGTGGGCTGATTTGTGGCTTCCGGCGCAGCTTCTCCTGGCGCTTCCGCCGTGGCTTCTTGTTCAGGAGCCGGCGCTTCGGAGCTACCGCACGCCAAAGAAAGACAGAGACTCAACAGAGCTATGATTCGCATAGGGCTGTCGATACGGCCCTCGCTCCCGGCGTCAAGACGTGCTCTAGCCAAACACTCCTCAAGCCTTAGATGTGCGTCATGAGCCCGCTGAAGCTGTCCATCCTTGACGTCGTCCCCGTCGTCTCCGGCGCGAGCGCTGCGGAATCGCTGCGCCATACAGTGGCTCTCGCGCAACTCGGCGACGTCCTCGGCTATGAGCGGCTCTGGTATGCCGAGCATCACAACATTCGCAGCATCGCCAGCGCCGCGCCTGAGCTGCTCATCGCCAACGCCGCCTCGGCGACCTCGCGTATTCGCCTCGGCTCCGGCGGCGTGATGTTGCCCAATCACGCGCCTCTGCGCGTCGTGGAACAATACCGGACGCTGGAGGCTCTTCACCCCGGCCGTATCGACCTCGGCATCGGTCGCGCAGCGGGGACGGATCCACTCACGGCTGAGGCGCTTGGCACGTGGTCCGGGCGGCACTTCAGCAACAAAATGAGCGAGCTTCTCGCCTTCGCCAACGGCGGGTTCGCGGCAAGTCATCCCTACGGCCAGATCGCTGTCACGCCGGAAGAGGGCGCGTTGCCCCCGCTTTGGATGCTGGGGTCGAGCGGCGGATCCGCGCAGCTCGCGGGCGAAATCGGAGCGGGCTATGGATTCGCGGGTCACTTCAGCCCGACTCCAGCGGCGCCGGCGGTCGCGGCATACCGAAAGGCGTTCAAGCCATCCGCGTCATTCCCCGAGCCGCGGGTCATCTTGGCGCTGACGGTGGTGTGCGCCGACACCGAAGAGGAAGCCGTTGAGCTGTCTTCGAGTCTACAGATGAACTTCCTCGATCTCCATCAGGGCAAGACGCGTCCATTGCGAAGCCCGAGCGAGGCGCGCGCCGAAGGCTGGCGTCCGGAGCTGCGGGACCAGCTGGGCCCCATGGGCCAGTTGCTGATCGCTGGCACCTTGGAGCAGGTGGCGGAGCGGCTTCGTCAGCGCGCGAGTGAAGCCGGCGGCGTGGACGAGCTGATGGTCATGACCATCACTCACGATCCGAGTGCACGTGAGCGTAGCTATCGCTTGCTCGCCGAACTCGTTTAACGCTGCAGCGTCACCGCCGCGGGGACACCGCAAAATGAAGCTCTCCTGCGCGGACTGTTCTTAGCGTCGTAGTCGACGCACGGGCGGCCTGGTAGGCTGGCGGCGTGCGTTCGCCTGCCTACTTTCCCGTCGAGGCCGAGCCTCTTCAAATGGTCGCGAGCCTCGCGCGTTTCGGCACGGACTACGGGCAGGGCGCCTTCGACCAGGCGTACTTCCAAGTCGACGCTGAGCGCGCGGAGTTCCTGCGGCAGAAACGTGCGGCACCCCCGGAGCGCCGCCTCGTCGTGGGCGAGGACACCCTCGCGAAGAATGCGCGCGCCGAAGCCCTCGCGTGGATGCACGCCACGCTTCACGAAGAGCACCCCGACATCTTGCGCGACGTTCTCAACGACACCGAAGCGCAGGACCCCTTCGACGCCGTCGCGCGTCATGTCCAGGAGGACTTCGCCGTGCTCCAAGCCGGCGAGGGCGACGCCGGACGCACCCTCGTCGTCGACGTGCGTTTCCCCAGCGGCTGGCGCCCAGAGCGTCTCGCAGAAGCGGGCTTCGACGCCATTCACGCGCCGGTCCCGGGCTTTCCCCCGAACGCCAAAGCCAGCCGGGGCATGGTCCGCGCCATGGTCGATCGCGGTCCCTACGTGCGTTTCGTGTGGACCGTGGGCGCCGACGATATTCTGGACCATCACCCCGACAAAGGAGACCGCCGGCAGGGCTGGGAGCATTCGAGCGAGGCGTTCTTTCGTGTTGAACGCCAGGTGACGGTGCCGCTTCCGAAGACACGCAGTAGCGTCTTCCTCGTGCGAACCCACGTCCGGCCGCTTCTCAGCCTCGACGACTCGCAGCTAGAAAGAGTTCGACATGCGTTGCGTGTGATGCCCCCAGAGGTCCGTCGATACAAGAGCTTGCCAGACGCGGAAGCGTTTGAGCGGCTTGCAGGGCGGAGGACCTGATGGGAGGGCCTGTTTTTATTGCGCTCGATGACAGCCTAGCGTTGCTGGGGCGGCCGACGTGGTTCGTCCAGATGTTGACCCGTTCTATTGCGGAAGGGTCGGACAATGTCCTGATCTTCGAGGTGGAAGACGTCCGAGATGTCACCATCCTGATGACAGCGACGCCAGGCATCGCGCCGCCGGTCCGTTCCGACATCGGAAGCACGGACGAGAATGACAATCTGTTCATTCTGGCCTCGGAGCTACCGTTTGAGGAAGAGCTCTTGTTTGGAAGTGCCGCTTAGCGTGAGCGACGGCGTGCTCACCTTCAGCGTGGTCGAGATGGCAATTACGACGGAGTCCCCCGACCTGTTCTTGTCCCGAAACGAAATCGGCATTGTCGAGGACCACGTGCTCCCCATCGACTGTCCCAGTCGCACTGATGTGATTTCTAACTAGCGAAACGGTCCTGAGCCCACCCTCATCGCTCGCAGAAAACGGTGGAGGAAATCGATATGAACCTTCGCGAGCTCCGGCTCGGCGTTCGGGACCGTTAGGTAGAGCGCTTTCCCGTCGAAGCGCAGACTCGCGGTGTCGAACGCCGGTGAGCTGATATTCGGGAAGGGCCCACTTCGCTCTCCCCCAGTCCAGTTCACCACGAATGGCTCGACGTCGCTTGTTGCGTCGAGCGTGATCTCCGTAGCAGTGTCGGTTCGCCACCAAAGGACGCGCAGGCGTGCGCCGCCGAGCAACACCGTTTCTTCTTCGCGGGAAGCGCCACTCAGCTCTGCCAAGTGAGTCAGAAAGTGCGTTCCATGCATGCTCATCTGTTCCACGATACGGACCGCATCAAGTAGCGGCCCGGCGGGAATTACGCTGAATGACAAATGGTGGATAGGCCATTGTATGCGTATCTTTCCGCGCATGTGCAGCAGGAACCAGCGACCCGGAAGCGCACGCAGTCGCTCTCGAAGGGACTCGTGGATAAAGCTCTCCACAGCACGTGGCGACGTTGTCCAGCAACTCAGTCCCTCGCCCAGCAAGGTCGGCACACTCTCCTTCATACCCGATTTGTCGTTGGAAATTTGAAAGTCAGGAAGCTCCGCTAGGTCCGCAGGCGCTTCAGCGATGTAGTAGGTCGGCCCGTGATTGAAGGACTCCCGAGCACAGATTGCGCCACTTGGAAATTCTACAGCAAGCCAATTAGGTTGATTAGGCGGAACATGGGCCTCGCTTCCCGCCGCCTCTTCGAGTGTTCGCCACATGTGTTTGTCGTTTCGGACGAACTTCGCGAGGAGGCCAAGAGCGGAAACCCCCATGCCAGCAAAGAAAACGAACGGATGCATTCGCTGAGTGTACCTCAGGAGACCCCACGACGTTCGACGACCTGATAGGGTCGCGCGATGAGTTTCTGGCAGAACATTCTCGACAACGCAGGCGACCAAGATTACGGCGCCCGCCGACAACTCAACCAGCTTCAGGTGCAGGTCGCCGGCGCTGTTGACAGCGGCACCGTGGCGCTTCTTGCGCAGCGGCTGCAGAAAGCGGAGCGTCAGATCGACCAGCTTGTCCTCGGCTGCGCCGCCCTCGCGAAGCTACTGGAGATGAAGGGCGTCGTTCCGGAAGAGGCGCTGACCACGATGATGCAGCAGCTCGATCTCCTCGATGGATACGAAGACGGCGCCATGGGGGAGCACACATCCGTCAGTGCACCGCGCTGCGAAGGTTGCAATCACTTCATCAACCCGAGGCGCACTGAGTGCATCTACTGCTCACGCTCGCTCACGGCGGCCGCGCCCGAAGGGGGCGCTTACCGCGGGGGCCCCACCTCGAAGCCGGTCCCCACGGTGACATGCACGCAGTGTTCAACGGTCACGCCTCAGCCGGACACCGTGTTCAACGGCAATGGTGAGCTCGTCTGCCGCTCCTGTTCGTAGCGTTGTCCATGTAGCTGACAGGTAATCCGGAGCTACGTCGCGCCTTTGTGGCATGCTCCCGCCGTGACGAAAGCCCGTTTTCAAAGCGCTAGCGCATCGCAACGGAGAGCCCGCGCGAAACGTTTCCTCGAGGACCCCAGCGAGAGCAAGGCCACCTGGGTCATCGCCGAGAATCGCGCGACGGCGCGCGCTCTTGTCCGCGAGCATGTCTCCAGCGCAGGCGCGGCATTCGGGGTGGAGAGCACCTCCCTCATTCACCTCGCCAAGCGCGTCGCCCAGCCCATCATGGCTGCGCGAGGGCTCTCCATCGCGAGCGGAGCTGCGCTCAGTGCGCTTTCCGCCCGCGTCCTTCACCAGACCGTCGAGCTCGGGCCCCTCGAGCCGCTCCGTGATTCACCGGGTCTCCCGCGCGCCCTCTCTTCGCTCTTCTCGGAGTTGCGCGAAGCGCACCATCATCACGACACGGACGCGATCCCTTCGCATCTCGCGCCGCTCTTCAAGACCTACGAAGAAGAGCTCGTGCGCCACCAGCTCATCGATCGCGCGGCTCTCTTCTCTCTGGCTTCAGAGACTGCGTCGGGGAGCGCCGACGTGCTCCCGCCCTGTGTCTTCCTCGACGTCCGCGTGCAAAGAACCTGCGAGGCAGAGTTCGTTCGAACCCTCGTCAGTCGCGCCGAGTCCGTGCTCGTCACTCACGCGCCGGACGATTCGCCCACCTTCTTGGAACTCGGTCTCGCGACGGAGGACTCAGGGCCCGAAGTGAGCACACGCCTCGAGCGCTGCCGAACCTTGCTCTTCACCACGGGGCGTGAGGCTAGCGAGCTTCGTGACGCAAGCCTGGACTTCTTCTCCGCACCGGGGGAAAGCCGCGAGTGTCTCGAGGTCGCGCGACGTGTGCGCGACCTCGCGCGTGAGGGCGTCCCTTTCGATGCCGTCGCCGTCGTCGTTCACGCGCCGGGCCGCTACCGTCCGCACTTGAGCGAAGCGTTTCGCCGCGCCGAGATCCCCCTCGCTTTTGGACGCGGAACAACCGGGCCAGATCCAAGCGGCCGCGCGTTCCTCTCTCTCCTCGACTGCGCTGCTCGTGACCTTTCGGCGCGCGCATTCGCCGAGTACCTCTCCTTCGGCGTGGTACCCGAGACCGTAAGCGGAGCCGCCCCCGCTGCGCGTGACCTCTTCGTCGCAGCAGACGAAGACTTCTACGCGGACCTCGAAGCCGAGCGACCGGACCCGATGGAAGCGCTCAAGAAGGCGGTGGCAGAGAGCCCCTTCGCCCACGACCGCGCCCTGCGGGTCCCTCGCCGCTTTGAGGACTTTCTCATCGACGCCGCCGTCATCGGCTCGCGCCAACGCTGGGAGCGTCGCCTCGATGGGCTTCGACGCGCGCTTCAGCTGGAGCGTGACGGCATCGACGCCGAGAGCGCTCGAGCAGAGCTTCTCAGCGAACAGATGCGTGACCTCGAGACGCTGCGCACCTTTGCGCTTCCGATCCTGGATGAGCTATCGGCGCTTCCCGAGGGCGCCACCTGGGCGGACTGGCTGGAGGCCCTGCGCTCCCTCGCCTCACGTTGCTTGCATGCCCCGGAACGCGTTCTACAGGTCCTCGCTACCCTCGAGCCGATGGGCGCCGTCGGGCCCGTCGGCCTGCGTGAGGTTCGACGTGCACTCCTCGCGCCGCTGAGCGACTTGCGTCACCCGCCGTCCATCGCCGGCGGCGCCGTTCGTGTCTGCGACACCAAGGAAGTGCGCGGCCAGGAGTTTCGCCACGTCTTCATCGTTGGGTTGGCGGAGAAGATCTTCCCCACGCGCATCCAGCCGGACCCGTGGCTCGACGATACTGCTCGCCGCAAAGTCCAGGGCCTCGCCACGCGGGAAGACCAGCTGCACGAAGAGCGCAGCGCGCTTCGGTTCGCCCTCGGCGCTGCGAGCGAGCGGGCGGTCCTCTCGTGGCCCCGCGTTGATCTCGAACAGAGTCGTCCGCGGGTGCCGTCTTTCTATGTCCTCGAAGTCGTCAGCGCAGCCAGCGGCAAGTGGCCCGACGTCCAAGTCCTCGAGCGCTACGCGCTGAACGCAGGCAAGGCGCGCCTCGCTTGGCCCGCTCCCCCGCACAAAGAAGACGCCATCGATGCCGCAGAGTACGATCTGGCCGCGGCACGCGGTGCGCTCTCCTCGCTCTCCAGCGCCGGCGCGAAGAACTCGGCGGGCGCCCTCGCGTACGCGCTCAAGGAGAGCCCGATTCTGGCGCGCTCTCTTCGTCGTCGTCACCGCCGCTGGGATACGCCGAAGTGGACGAACTCCGACGGCATCGTCGCCGCCGGCGACGTCAAAACAAAGGAGCTCCTCGCGCCTCATCGCCTCAGCGAGCGCGCGTACAGTGCGACGGGCCTTCAGCGTTTCTCCGCGTGCCCCTACCAGTTCGCTCTCCAACAGATCTTTCGTTTCTCCGAACGCATCGTCCCCGAGGCCGTCGACCGACTCGACCCGCTCCAGCGGGGCAGCCTTGTGCACAGCGTTCAGTTTCGAGTCCTCCAGGCGATCCGCCGGGACAAGCTCTGGCCTTTTGATCATCCGCAGAAGCTGGAGGCCGCCTATTCTCTCCTCGCCGCCTGCGTGGAAGAAGCGTCCCGTGAGTGGGCCGACGAGCTGGTGCCAGCCATCCCGCGCGTCTGGGATGAAGGCGTTGCGGCCATCGAGAAGGACCTCCGGCGCTGGCTTCGAGAGCTTGGAAGCGAGTGGGAGCCTACCCACTACGAGCTCGCTTTTGGTCTGCCGATGCGACAAGGCGACGAACGCGACGGCGCGAGCCAGCCCCTTCCAGTCATCCTGGATTCGGGAATTCAGCTCCGCGGTTCCATCGACCTCGTCGAACGACGCGCGAGCGCAGAAAATCAAGAGCCGACGCTCCGCGCCACGGACCACAAGACAGGCCGCGCGTTGACCGTGCGAAACCTACGAATCAACGGCGGCGAGACGCTCCAGCCGGCGCTCTATGCGCTGGCCCTTGAAAAGCTCTTTCCCCACTCGAGCGTCGTCGGCGGTCGCCTCCACTACTGCACCACGCGCGGCGCTTTTCGCGCCCGAAGCGTCGCCCTTGATGACGCCGCTCGCAGCGACATCGACGAGCTTGCATCCACCATGGGCGCCTTTGTCGAAGAGGGTTTTCTCCCCGCGCTGCCAGCGAGCGCAAAGAGCTGTCAGTGGTGCGACTTTCGCCTCGTCTGCGGGCCCGACGAATATGAGCGCTCGACGACACGAAAAACCGCCAAGCTCCAAGGCCTCGTACGCTTGAGCACGATTCGGAGGAAGCCATGAGCGCTGGAAACGAAACCGCGATGGATGAAACGAAGTTCCCCGACTTTGAAGCGCGCCGCGCAATTCGAGAGGACCTCGACACCACCTTCTTGGTCGAAGCGGCCGCGGGCACGGGCAAGACCACGGAGCTCGTCCGGCGCATCGTCGGCGTCATCGCCGCGGGCCGCGCACGCATCGAAGAGATCGTCGCCGTGACCTTCACGGACAAAGCCGCCGGCGAGTTGAAGCTCCGACTTCGCAGGGCCCTCGAGACTTCGCGCGTCGAGGCTGGCGCCGAAGAGCGAGGGCGCTTTGAAGCGGCCATCGCGGGCCTCGAACTGGCGGCCCTGGGCACGATTCACTCTTTCTGCGGCGACCTGCTGCGTGAGTTTCCTGTGGAAGCGGGCATCGATCCGCTCTTTGAAACGGCGTCCGAAGGCGAAGCCGAGGCGCTCATGCAAGACGCGTTTCAGGCGTGGTTCGAGAGCATCCTCGCCGCGCCGCCTCGCGCCGTCGAGCGCGTCCTCCGCGGCGTCTCCTACGACGGCCCCCGCGAGCAGCTCTGGAGTGCGGCCAAGAAGGTCATCGAGCGACGCGACTTCGCCGAGCCGTGGCCTATCCCGAAGGGCGACTACGTTGAAGGCATGGATGCGCTCGTGGACGGGATGTTCGCCCTCGGCGAGTACGCCACAAAAGGGAAGCCCGGCGACAAGCTCGTCGAGTACCTAGAGAGCTTCCACGCCCTCGCCTCTGAGCTCCGCGCGGGCGAGTTCTCGCCGGACGCGCCCTCGGCGACCATCGACTGGGCGGAGGGCCTGCTTCGCGACTGCGCGAAAGGAAAGTTCTGGGTCAACAAAGGCTTTGCGGACGAGGGCTTCGGCGACAAACGCTCCGCGGACATCCGCGCGATGCGGGACGAACTCCACATCGACTTCAAGCTCTGGCTCAAACGCGCCGACGCTCACCTCGCAGCGACGCTCAAGGAAGCCCTCGAAGAAGTCGTCGCGCTTTACGAGAGCACGAAACGCCGCGAAGGCGTTCTCGACTACCTCGACCTGCTTCTGAAGACACGCGCTCTCCTCGCTGACAACGCGGGCGTTCGGAGCGCTTTTCAACAGCGCTTCAAACACGTCTTCATCGACGAGTTCCAAGACACGGACCCACGCCAGACCGAAATTCTCTGGACCCTCGCTTCGGACAGCAAAGGAGGCCTCACTCCTGGAAAGCTCTTCGTCGTCGGCGACCCCAAACAGGCCATCTACCGGTTCCGGCGCGCTGACATCGGCGTCTACGACCAGGCCAAAGTCCGGCTCCAGGCCGCAGGTGCAAAGCTCATCCACCTGCGCACAAGCTTCCGTGCTCGCCCACACATTCAGCAAGTCATCAACGCAGCGTTCGTTGAAGAGTTCGGCGAAGGCGAGCCTGGAGTCCAGGCCGCTCACGTTCCGTTGGCGCCGGCGCGCCCCGAAAACTCGGCGCAGCCGAGCTGCGTGGTGCTTCCTATCACGCACCCCTGGGGCCGGTGGGGCAGCAGCTTCTGGATCGACTCGGGCCCTGAAGAGTGCGCGGCGTATGCCGATTGGCTGATCCAAGAGAGCGGCTGGACCGTCGAGGGCGAGCAAGGCGCACGGGCCATCGCCCCCGAGGATATCTGCTTCCTCATGACACGCATGAAGGCAGGCAAGAAGGACATCGCCGCCCAGTACACGGCGGCCCTCGAAGCGCGTGGCATTCCCCATGTGCTCGTCGCCGGCCGTGCGTTTCACGAGCGCGAAGAGGTCATGGCTTTCCGGGCTGTGCTCGGCGCTATCGAATGGCCCGGCGACCGACTTCGCGTCTACGCGGCGCTCCGCGGCCCTTACTTTGCGTTGAGCGACGCGCTCCTTCTGGCGTGGCGCGAGTTTGCTCGCCACTTCGACCCCCTCGTCGAAACACCCAACGTTCCCGCAGAGCTTCAGCCCGTCGCCGATGCGCTCCGTGCCCTCGCGGAACTCCACGTACTGCGCAATCACCGCCCCGCCGCGGAGACCTGCACGGAGTTTCTCGAACGCACCCGCGCGCACACGGCGCTCATCCTCGCGCCGAGCGGCGTGCAGGTTCTCGCCAACGCGACACGCGTCGTGCAGCTCGCACGGCGTCATGACCAAGACCGCCGGCAGCTTAGTTTTCGCGCTTTCGTCGAGTCCCTCGACGCCGACGCGGACGATGGCGGCAAGCGTGACACCGTGCTCCTCGAAGAAGGGAGTGGCGGCGTTCGTCTGATGACCGTGCATTCCGCCAAGGGTCTCGAGTGGCCCGTCGTCTTTCTGTGCGACGCAGGAGCCAGGCTCAAACACGACAAGCCGGATCATTACGCGGACCACGCGAAGGGAAGTTGGGCGACGGACCTCGCCGGCGCTGTCAGCGGTCCCCTGCTTCAGCACCGCAAAGAGAGCATCGCCCAAGGGCGCGCGGAGACGGTACGAAAGCTCTACGTCGCGAGCACGCGCGCGCGTGACCTCCTCGTCATTCCAGGCATCGGCGACTACCTGCCTGGTCACAACCCGCCCAACTTCTGGGTGCAGCCCCTCATGCGGGTCACCACACCGCCCCACGAAGCGCGGAAGAGCATTCGGCCGGCGCCTGGTTGCCCGCGCTTCAAAGGCGACGACACGGTACTCGAGCGCCCCGGAAAGGCGTTGGCGTGCAAAGGAGTGCACGTTCGCCCGGGCCTTCAAGACAACGGCATCGTCTGGTGGGACCCCGCGGCGCTCAAGCTCGACGTCCCTCGCCGTGAGGGGCTCCGGGGAGCTTCGCTGCTCAAAGGTGACGGCCCGGCGGCGGCCCAAGGAAGCCAAGAGTATGAGGCCTTCCGGGTGGCCGCCGAGGCGCTTCGACAAGGCGCCCGCGCGCCGACGATTCGCGCGCGTACCGTCACCGAAGCGTCGAAGCTGGAGGCGCGAAAGGGGAGGGCGGTGAGCATCGTTAGCACCGAGGCGTCCCAAAGGCAGCGCCCATCGGGACCGCGTTTCGGCACCCTCGTTCATGCGATCCTCGGCGACGCCACCTTTGACGCCGGCGCCGAAGAGATCGCTCATCAAGCGCGCTTTCACGCACGCGCCCTCGGCGCCACCGATGCCGAACTCCAAGCGGCCATCGACGCTGCCACGGACGCGTTCACCCACCCCATTCTCAAGCGCGCTGCGTCGTCCGCGGACGCACGCCGCGAAGTCTCCCTGGTTCATCGGCAGGTGGACGGCGCCATCCTCGAAGGCATCGCCGACCTCGTCTTTCATGAAGCGGACCCCTTTGGCGGAAGCGGCTGGGTTGTCGTCGATTTCAAGACCGACCTCGCCGACGATGTCCGCGATGCCTACCTGGTGCAGATCGAACTCTATGCCGAAGCGGTGGAAGCCGCGACGGGCGAGAGCTGCGAAGGTGTTCTGCTCGGCGTTTGATGCGTTTTCGATGAAGCACGCGAAGCCCCGCTATACGACGCGACACAAGCGCTGGATTTGCGCTCTGCTTGTCGTGGCCGCCGCAGTTTCCATTCCTATGGGCATCTGGACGGTCATTGGCTACAGGTCCGAAATGGCTCTGCGAGCGTCCGACTCTCGGGCTTGCGCGGAAATCGACGAGCATCGTGCGGTCAACCGTAGCGAGCACATGGTGCGCTATCACTTCGAGGTAGCAGGAGAACGTTTTACCCACTCGGACGCCACTGGGCGCTCCAACCTTTGGGCCGATATTTCTGAAGCGGATTCCGAGCGTGTCGAAATTGCGGGCTGCGTCGAAGTCGTGTTCCTGGCCGAAGACCCTTCGGTGAACAGGCCGGCCTCGTGGTCGAGTCTCAACAACCCGTTGGCGAACAAGCTGGGGGCTGCGCTCATGGTCTTGGTGACGCTTTTGCTTTGCGGGGGAGGCATCCAGGGTATTCGAAAGGTCGCACGCACCCCGCTGTGGCGAATCACGCGAATGGACACTGCCCACGTCGTGCTTGGGTGCGATGGAGAAGAACAGTCGATCCCACGAAGCACGCTTCGGCGTAGTGTGTTGCTTGAGCTTCCACGCACGATGCAGCATCCACCATGGCGCTTCCCGTGCGACGTGCTGCTGCTGCGAACGACGGAGGAAACGTGGGCCGTCGCCGCCCGTGGCCCGCATTGGGGAACCCTCGTCGAGTCGCTTCAGCGAGCAGCGAAGCTCAAGCGCAAGCGCTCCGCCTAGAAAGCGCGACGAATGTGTTCGTCAAACGCCCCGAAACGAACACGAGCGGGAATAGCAAAGGGGAGACGGCGCGTTTCTTACGTATGTGCCGAGAGCCAGTACCGGCGCCGCCGAAGGCAGCGTCATGGCCGCTTGTTTCGCGAAACGCGCGCCGGCATAGTCCAGGCATGTCCGCAGCGAGCGTCGGGGAAGGAGCGAAGCGAGCCCTCGATGTGGTGTTGAGCGGCGTGGGCCTCGTCGCTTCCGCGCCGGT
>JBGCFM010000196.1:0-4913 GCA_045106895.1 Polyangiales bacterium
CTGGCGACGCACGGCAAGCCAGGGACGCAGATGTTGTCGGCACAGAAGATCGATGGCCCGCAACGCGCTTCTTCAAAGCAGGGCGTGTCGCCAACACAGCGCTCCACCTCGACGGTCCCGATGGGGCAGCTGTTGGCCGTGCATGACCCATCATCGACGCCGTGCGACGCGTAGCAGCCAAAGGAGAGGCTCAGAGCCCAGAGAATCGAAACCCGACGCATAGGGCTCCCTGCAGCACATGCCGTGCCAGCGAATTACGTTCACACGGGCTCCTTGTCGTGCCAGATCGCGCCAATCGCGGTGTTTTGGAAGACAGCTGCGACGGGTTGGCGGAGTGACGCCAAGGGCTGCACACTCCCCGAGTGAGGCGAAAGAGCCGAATACTCCTGGTGCTATTCAACGCCCTCCTCGCGTTCCACTTCTTGCGCGGTGGGCAAATGCTGGGTTGGCTCTTCGTCGTGAGCGGCGTGATCCTCGTCTACGGCGCGTTCCGTTATGGTTCGGTACACGCCGCGTTTCGCGCGGTTCGAAACGGTCGCCTAGACGTAGCCCGGGCGGCCCTCGAGGAGACCTCTCCGCGCTACCTCGACAAACGAAGCCAGGCGTACGCCTCGTGGGTGCGCGCGGCGCTAGCCGAAGGAGCCAAGGACTTGGACGCGGCCCTCACACACCTCGAAGAAGCACGCCAGCCTGCCCTTTCCGCCAATGATCGGGTCGTCATTTGGGTCATGGAAGCCGCGATTCATGAGCGCCAGGGGAACAGCGCCTCCATGAAAAGAGCGCTCCACGCCGCCAAAGAGCTGAACCCGAGCGCCAAGGCCGCGGAAATCCTGCAGAAGGCCGAGAAATCGATGCTCTCCTAAAGTAGCAGCTAGGTGACTGCTCACGATGCCCCTTGCGGGCCTACGAATCCGCTGGCAGCGTGCCCTCGGAAGTAAGTCGCTGAAAGGCGAGGGGAGAATTACATGTCGAAGATGAAATGGACGCGGCTTCTAGTCGTGAGCGCTCTAGCTTTTGGCACCGTCGCATGTGGCGACGATGACACGCTGCCCTTTGATGCAGGCGGCACGGACGCGGCCCCAACGGACGTTGGACCCACGGACGTTCCCCTGCTCGGCGACGTCGGCCCCGGCCCCGACGGCGGCCCTGACGCTGGCCCACCTCCGATGGACGGCGGCCCCGACGCTGGCCCGCCTCCGATGGACGGCGGCCCCGATGGCGGTCCTGATGGTGGACCGGATGCAGGTCCCAGCTGTGACATGACACTCGCGGCTACGGAAATCGACGCGATCAACGCCATTACGGAGGACGGCGACGTCTCGTTGCCAATCACCTGCGCGTACGTGACGTACCTCAAACCGGCTGTTGCAGGAGATGTCCCGGGCTTCTTCGTCCAGGCGGGACCGACCGGTCCAGCCGCGTTCGTGGAAATTGATCCAGATGGCACCGTGGAAGTTGGCGACCAAGTTTCCTTGACCGCCACGACGATCGACGTCTCCGGAGAGCTTGTCATCGTGGAAGCGGCCTCGGACCTCATGGTTCTGGCCAGCGGCACAGACCTCACCGGTTACGTGCAGGAGCTTTCGGATGCGACTGACCTCGTGACGGACCTCGGTAGCTACATTTCCGAGCGAATCGCGATCACCGGCATCATCGTCGGAGAGTTTGGCGGCGCTGGCGGTACTTTCCGAGCCGCGCAGCTGAGCACCGTCGGCATCGACGACGACGCCGATCTCTTGATTCGAATCCCCCAGATCGTGGTGGATGAGACCGGCCTCGCAGACGGCTGCATGGTCACTCTCGACGGCATCATGGGCCGCTTCATCGGCAGGGCTCAGGCCACGACGTACGATGCGGCTTCCCTAACGTCGATCACCTGTCCTGCTCCTACCGTCGTCAGCGCAGCCGCGACGGACGAAGTCACCGTCGGCGTGACGTTTTCCTCGGCGCTCGACGCAGCAACTGTCGCCGCCGCCGACTTCGCCATCACTGGCATCACCGTCAGCGATGCTGTCGTCGACGGGGTCAACGTGACTCTGACGGTGGCCGACATGGTCGCTGGTACGGACTACACCGTCACCGTGACCGGGGTCACCGACACCTTCGGAACTGACATCGATGCCGCAGCGAACACCGCTATGTTCGTGGGTGTTGGCCCGGACCTTGGCGCGTTGCTTATCACTGAGGTCGTTGAAGGCTCGAGCAACAACAAGGCCATCGAGGTCACAAACCTCGGAGCAGGCATGTCGAACCTTGCAGACTGTGAATTGGAGCGTCGCTCGAACGGCTCGATGGACCCGGGCCCCACACTGGCACTTGTTGGGACACTGGCCGCTGGTGACAGTCTCGTCGTTTGCAACGGGTCCTTCGCTGATATGGCGCTGTGCGATGTCAGTAGTAGCTTCGTCAATCACAACGGAAACGACTCTTTCGTGCTGAACTGCGGCGGCGAAGTGGTCGACAGCTTCGGCAGTGCGATGAGGGGTGATGGGGATCCAAGCCCTCCCAACTTCAGCGGCACCAACAGCATGGGTCAGAGCCTGAGTGGCTCGAACATGACTCTACGCCGCCTATGCACCGTGACCCCGGCCGACGCCGATACCAATGTTGGCGATGTCTTCGACCTTGGCACCCAGTGGGACGCATCCACGCCGGCCGCTCCGGGCGACTCCGAGGACGACTTCAGCGGCCTCGGCGAACACTGCCCTTGAATTGGTAAGTCTAGTCAGTCCGGTCGCTTGAACGGCCATACTGAAGCGCGGCGGTTCCATTCGGAGCCGCCGCGTTCTTCGTTGAACTGGTCGGTCAGTCCTCCATCGCGATCGGTCAGTCCTCCATCGCGATCGCGAAGTGGAAGAGAAAAGCATCCTGCGTTTCGGAAGCACGAAACATGACCCCATCGACGTTCATGTCATCTGACCAGGTACCTGAGACCATTATTCCGGCAGATGTAGGCTGCACTTCGGATGCAACTTCCTGATCCAGTCCGCCGAACCTTCTTGCCGACTCATATTCGCCGGTGTTTTGCAGCACGCCAACGAGAGCATCTCTTCCAACCGCTGCGCCCAACGAACCGCCACCGAGGTCAACCGTCCCGATTCCGGTTCCCGCAAAATAGACTCTGTTGCCGGCTGTACCAACATCGGGGGTGAATACCCCAAGTGCCCGTGCCCAAGCAACCGTCCCATCGTCTACAGACAGCGACGCGATGTAACCGCCCGCATCAACCAGATGACCCCCGAAGTTATGCATCTCGGTGAACGTATGACCTACGAAGATCCTGCCGTTGCCACTGTGGAGCCGCATTGGTTCGTCCTCCCCGCTCCCCTCCGACTCATCGAGCGGTGTTTGCACCCAGCGAAACGCTAGGTCGTGGTCCCGGCTAGCGATCAAAGGAACGAACTCCGCAATGGCGCCGTATTCCACCCCATCCAGAACAGTGTCATCAGCGATTCGCGTACCGACGTACACGCTCTCGTCATCTACAACGATCGAGTCCCACGGCGAACCGATTGGTGTCAAAATTCCACGGCTCGCTGGTCCGAGTCGAACGACGAATTGGGAATCCCGTCCCGGCGGTAACCCAGTTAGGACGGCTGACCCTCCATCGGTCGACGAGAAGTCGCCTCGGCTCAACCCGATAGCAAACACGACACCACCTGGAGTTACGGCGATATCGTTGATCCGCTGAATTGTGCCGGCATCGCCATGATCGGTCAGGTGTGCCACCGTTTGAACTGTGCCAGCTGCGTTCACTCTCAACACAAAGCTGTCGCGGCCGGCGCCCTCAAGTTCAAGATCCGTTCCTCCTCCCTCGTTCGCTCGCAATGTCCCCTGAAAGTTGCCCGAAATGAAGACACCATCGACACCGTCAATAGACGCTACGGCAGTCGTCTCAAGACTCTCAGCCGACAAGTAAATCTGCCAGAGGGGGGCGCCGAACTCATCCATCGCTGCAAGCACTGCCCGCATCGGTGCCCCGTCATTGAGGGTGAGCGAAGACCCGCTGGATGGGCGCAGTACAACCGGTGAAGCGGTTGCTTGGGTGAGCATGTAGTTCTGCTCCAGGCCCCTCGCGAGAAGCACCTTACCACCGTGGTCAACGGTCCACCACCAATCCAACGTGTGCTCCACGCACACCCCGGCCTCACACCCCCTCTGTCGCGCCGCACACCGTTCCGCACGCGCCGCAGTTGTTTCGGTCGGACGCGGTCTCACACCCCATGCCCTCGGAGCAGTCGAGGAATCCTTCATCGCAAGCGGAGACAATACATCCGCCGGGCTCACAGGTGGCGCTTGTGTTTGGGAAGTCGCATGAGCCTTCGTCGACGATATCGTCGCAGTCGTCGCTGACGCCGTTGCAGGTTTCCGCGGACGGCATGCAGGCGTCGATCATGGCATCGTTGCCTGTGTCGCCAGCGGCCATGTCCGCGCTTGAGTCCGCCACGTTTGAGTCCGCGGCGTTCGCGTCGGCAATCCCGCTATCGGGGAAGTTGTCCACGCAAGCGGCGCCGATTCGCGTTTGGCCAGTCGGGCACGGCTCTTCAGTGCAGGCTGAGAACGCAATAAGCAGAAGCGGAAGGAAAGGAGTGATTCTTCGCATGGGGTCCAACGTTGGGGAATCGGGTTCAGGGGCGCTTTGCTCGACTCAGCAGCCGAGCGGTTGTCTATTAAGTTCGCACACTGCGCCTGTGCCGGGTTTCTCCTCTGGAGAGCAAAGGTCAAGAGAGAGCCGATAGCTGAATGGCCCGGCGAGTGCCGCTCTGCCCCAAATCAGGCATGCTGCGCGCATGGTCGAGCAAGTTCATTGGGCGGTGCGTGTCATCGCGGTCTTCTGGTCCGCCCTCTTCACGGGTCACACGCCCACTCCGCTGCCCGATTCAGCGAGGACGCCGGGGGAATGCGCGAGCACG
>JBGCFM010000197.1:0-20595 GCA_045106895.1 Polyangiales bacterium
CTGAGTCATGGCTATCGCTCCCGGCTGACGCAGGCTTCTGCGACGGTGAGAAGGGCAGAACGAGCTTCGGAGGCTTCGAAGGAGGCGAGGGAGTCGACGGCCTTGCTGGCGTGCTCTCGCGCGAGGTCGCGTGTCGCCGCGAGGGCGCCCGTCGCCTCGAGGGCTTCGCTGAGGATGGAGCGCGCCGCGGGGGTGACAACGCTATCCGCATCGAGTCCGAGGGCGAGGATCTCGCGAACGCGTGGGTCTCGGTCGCGTGCGAGAAGCAAGGGGTGCGTCATCTTTCCTTCGCGGAGGTCAGCGAAGAGACCCTTGCCGGTCTTGGATTCGTCACCGGTGTAGTCGAGGAGGTCGTCGACGAGCTGAAAGGCGACGCCGAGATGCTTGCCGTAGGTCTCCAGCTCTCGTGACTGTTTCATGTCCAGTCCGCCGGCGCGGGCTCCAGCGAACATCGCCCACCTGAAGAGTGCTGCGGTCTTGCCTTCGACGATTTCGAAGTAGCGTTCTTCCGTGGTCTCAACCTGACCGCGAGACTCGAGCTGAAGTGACTCGGCGTAGATCATCTCGTCGATGATATCGAGGAGCCGTTCGAGGGCGCCGGGGACTTGCGCCTGTCGCACACGGCGGAGCGCGTCGATGAGAAGGTGATCGCCGCCGAAGATGCTCACGGCGTTTCCGTAGATGGTGCGAGCCGCGGGGATGCCGCGCCGAACATCGCCTTGGTCGACGACGTCGTCGTGAAGAAGGGTGGCGCAGTGAACCACCTCGACGGCGACACCGAGGGCTTTCGCCTCGTCGCTGAAGCCCGTGCCAAGGCGCGACGCAAGGGCGACGCAGATGGGCCTCAGGCGTTTGCCTTCTGTGGCGAGCAAGTGGTGCGCAGCCTGGTGGACGGTTCGCTCTTGGCGGTCGACACGTCCAAGCTCTGTCTCGACGCTGGCCATGTCCCAGCGGACGAGCTCCGCGAGTCGGCCAAGCCGGGCACCGAGGCCTTCGAGCTTATGCGTCCCGCAAACGCGCTCCAGGCTCTCTAGAACAGGACGGGCACTGGTTTCTGCGCGCAACATCGCTTTTTTCTCCTTCCCAGCCGTAGCCAGGGAAGTTTCATGAATCGTTGAAAGTTATCTAGACCCGCTCCTGGATTGGGTCAAGGCCGGGAGTACGAATGAAGTCGGCTCAGCGCGCGCGTCCGCTGCGCAAATAGGGGAGCACCCAGACCAAACACAGAGCGCGGGCCGCGTAAACGCAGGTGACGAGGTGCCCTTGGAGCTCCACGAGATATTCCGCCGATGGGGCCTCGTGGACGGGCCATACGAGGGCGGGGTCTTCGATGATGGCGGCGATGACGCCGACGCCGACGGCGTTAAACGCGGCAGCGACCCAGGTGGCTTTCGACACGTAGCTCCGCGAGAGAAACGTGAAGACGAGGGGCAAAAAGAGGAGGGCGAGCATGCTGCTGCGCGCCGCGTCGGGACCTGACGCGAAGCGCGCAAAGGCGAGGGCGGCCCCCATGGTGACGACGGGGCCGAGCCATGAAGGGCGAAGCCCACGCTTCTTGGCGGAGCCGCCTTTGAAGTCCGCGCGTTCCAGAGGCCAGAACCGGTCGACGACTTCGACAAGCCAGTAGGCGTGAGCGCGCAAGGTCGCGTCGTCGACAAGTTCGGTGCTCACGCGAAGAGTCGCGCTCTGCGAATCTACGTGTTCCTCAATGACGACGAGGTCTTGATCGTCGCTCGAGTAGGCCGCTTCAAAGAGCGCGAAGAGATCCGAGAGGCCCGCGCGCTCATGCTCCGGGAGTTCGCTGGAAAACGTGAAGGCCAGCTCGAAGCCAAGGTGCACTGGCTCTTTGGTCTTGAGCGCGAGCGGCGGCGCGGGGAGCGCCTCGCCGAAAGTCGCCCAGCTCTCGCTTTCCCCTTCCGGTGGCGAAGGCGGTGCGGGAAAAGGCAGCGCCGCAGCGTCGGCGGAGCCGAGTGACACCTCCGGCGCGCTCCCGTCCACGAGGGCACATCCAAAGGTACCCTCGGCCCAATCGAGCGTGGCGTCTCCGACCACGTGGGCCGAGAGCGTCTCCGCGACATCCGCCGCGACGCTCTTCGCCAAGGGCTCTTTGGCCCGCCAAAGAATGAGCCGCTCCTCCGCCATTCGTAGCGTGCTTACTCGGCCGCGTCGCGCGCGCCGAGCAGTTCGTCCGGCGAAACGATGCGTCCAGCGATGGCCGAAGCGGCCACCGTCAGAGGGCTCGCGAGGTAGACTTCTCCAGGGCCTGAGCGACCGGGGAAGTTTCGGTTCTGCGCGCTGATGGACACTTGAGATTGGTTTCGCGACGCGCCTGGGCCGGCGTTGATACACGCGCCGCAGCTCGGCGGAATCACGGTGGCGCCGGCCTTGGCGAAGATCTCCGGGTAACCCATCGATTCTGCGTACTTACGGATGTTCTGGCTGCCGTACTGGATGTAACACTCGACGTGCTCGGGTACGCGGAGACCACGCTCAACGGCGGCCTTGAAGACACGCGCGTACATGTCCATGTCGCTCTTCTTGCCGCCGGTGCATGAACCGCCGTAGGCGATGTCGATGGCGATGCCCTCTTCGAGGTCTTTCATGGTGACGCCGTTTCGTGGGTCGCCGGGTGTGGCGACCATGGGGGTGACGTCCGCGAGGTCGATGGCGATGGTCTCGAGGTACTCGGCGCCTTCATCACTCTTCAGGATTCCAGCGCGCACCGTCGCTTCGTCGATGCCGCGCTGAGTCACGAGGTAGTCGACGACGACGTCGTCGGCCTCGATGATGCCGGTGAACCCGCCAGCCTCAACGGCCATATTCGTGAGCGTCGCGCGCTCGTCGAGGGGCATCGTCGCGATGGCGGGACCGGTGAACTCAAGCACTCGTCCGATGCCCTTCGACGTGCGGAAGAAAGGCTGGCTCAAGATGTAGAGCATGACGTCCTTGGCGCTGATGCCAGGTCGCATCTCTCCGCTCAAGACGAAGCGAACGCTGTCTGGAACCTTTACGCGGACATCCTTGGTGTACCAAGAGTTCGCCATGTCCGTGCTGCCAACGCCGAAGGCAAACGCGCCGAGGACGCCGGCCATGCAGGTGTGACTGTCGGTGCCGATGACGAGGTCACCGGGCAAGGCGAGGTCTTCGACGACGGCGTTGTGGCAGATGGCTTCGGAGCCACCGGCTTCAGCTTCGCCGTAGAGCTTGAGACCGTGCTTTTCGGCGAAGCCTTTTTGGGTCGTGGCGAGGCCGTCGGCTTTTTCGAGGAGCCCCATCTCACGCTTCTCTTCGGACATCACGTCGCCGAGGAAAGTGAGGTGGTCGCGGAAGGTGTAGACGCTCTCCTTGTCCGTGACCTGCGCGTCCTGGCCGAGGGCGCCGCGGAAGAGCGAGTCGGCCATTGGAGTCACGTATTCGTGGCTGAAACGAACATCGGAGCGGACGAAGAGCGCGTCGCCGGGCTTGACGGCGGGAGCGCCGAGCTTGCCCGCGGCGGCGTCCACGATGGCGTTCTTGGCGATGATCTTCTCGACCAGAGTCATCGGGCGCGGAGCCGTCGTGATGGCCGGAGGAGAGACCTCGCCGGCCATGCGAGCTTTGTTGTAAGCGAAGAGTCCGCCGAAGCGCACGATGTCCGCGCTGATGGCGTCGAGGCCCTGCGTGAACTCTTCGATTCCAATGGTCTCGCCGGCAATGATTCGGTCGAGGATCGAGAAGTCGGTGGTCGTCAGCAGGCCAATGTTCTGGCAGTTCTGTCCGTAGATTTTCTCGATGGTGTTGGCGACGACGAGCTGGATGCCTGCCGCTTGTTCACTGAAGGGCGCGGTCTCCCGCGACGAGCCACAGCCCTTTGAGAGGCCGCTGACGATGACGTCGAAGCCACCGTCCTTGATGCTGTCCTTTTCGATGACACCGCCCTTCAGGCCGACCATCGAATAGCGCCCAAGGGTCTCGTCGTAGTGGAAGCAAACCCACCCTGGTGTGATCTCGTCCGTGGAGATGTTGTTCCGAAGCGGACGGTCTTTGTCGAACGCGAGGTCCTCGCCTTGGAGCTGGGCCGTGATGAGCGCGGGATCCTCTGTGAGGTAGAGGATGCGTCGCGGGAAGGAGAGTGTTTTGGGTCGGGTCATGAAGCGTGAGTCGTTCTCCCCCCCCAAGGGGGGTCGGCTGCGCCGCTCATCGTCCTGGATCAGGGGGGAGCTGACTACAGGAGGGCGTGCGTAATGTCACTTAGCCCCTGTCGCTTTGCTCACAAAGAGCGACAAAGAGGGTCGTGAGCAGCGCATTTATCGTCGGGTCGAGCGGATACACGGGCCAGCACATGGTTCGAATAGGCCCCCAAGTGGGCTGTTCCGTCATCGCCCATGTACGCCCTGGTTCGTCGAAGGAAGAGGCGATGCGTGGGCTCTGCGAGGAAAGTGGCGCCACGTTGGCCCTGGTTCCCTTCGAAGAGGACACGTTTGTGGCTGCCCTCGAACGTCACGCGCCCACGTTCGTTTTTGCGTGTCTGGGCACGACGAAACGCCGCGCATCGGAGGAAGCCGGCGCCAACTACGAGAGCGTCGACTACGGGCTCACGAAGCTCGTCATGGACGCGTGCCTCGCCACAGCACGGCCTCCACGTTTCGTTTATCTATCCGCCCTCGGCGCGGGTCGCCCGACTTCAAACGCCTATATGTCTGTCCGGCACCGCATCGAGACAGAGCTTCGGGCGTCGCCCTTGGCTTGGACCATCGCGCGTCCGGCGTTCATCAGCGGGCCCGATCGCGCGGAGTCGAGGCCTATGGAGCGGTTTGGGGCCGCCGCCGGCGACGGAATGCTCCGAGCCCTCGGTTTCTTCGGCGCAAAGCGCTTGGAACAAAAGTATGCCTCTCTCAGCGGCGCCGCCCTCGCCGAGGGCATGCTCCGCGCGGCGATCCAGGACGAGGAGCAAGGGGTAAACACGGTCTGGGAAGCAGACGCGCTTCGGGCGGCGTGCCGCGCATAACTCGACCTGGTTGACGCGACCCACGGAGCCCGGCAGCCTGCCGCGCATGTCGAAACCGCTCTTTGGGAAAGTCCTTGTCGCTAACCGCGGCGAAATCGCGGTCCGAGTCATTCGCACGTTGCGCGAGATGGGCATTCGGAGCGTCGCTGTTTACTCCGATCCAGACCGTGACGCGCTTCATGTACGCATGGCGGACGAAGCGTATGCCCTCGGCGGCGTGACCAGCGCGGAGAGCTACCTGGTCGGCTCCCGCATCCTCGACATTTGCCGCAAGGCCGGCGTCAGTGCGATTCACCCGGGCTACGGCTTTCTGAGCGAGAACGCTGCGTTCGTTCGTGAGTGCCAGAGCGCGGGCGTGGTCTTCATCGGGCCAAGCCCCGAAGCCATGGAGGCGATGGGGTCGAAGACCGCGGCACGCGAGAAGATGATCGCCGCCGGCGTTCCGGTCGTTCCTGGTGACAATGCGGGCAACGCCGACGACCTTGCGAAGAGCGCAGCGTCCCTTGGCTTCCCCGTCATGCTCAAAGCGTCCGCCGGCGGCGGCGGCAAAGGCATGCGTTTCGTCGAGCGTCCTGAAGACTTGGCCCTCGCGTACGAGCGCGCCTGCTCCGAAGCTCTCGCGGCTTTCGGCGACGCCACCGTTTACATCGAGAAGGCCATCGTCCGGCCGCGCCACGTGGAGATTCAGGTCCTCGCCGACCGCGCCGGCAACACCGTTCATCTCTTCGAGCGCGACTGCTCGATTCAGCGTCGTCACCAGAAGGTCGTCGAAGAAGCGCCATCCCCGGCGAGCAACGAAGCGCTCATCGCGGAGATGGGCGCCGTCGCCGTCCGCGCCGCCGAGGCGGTCTCCTACGAAGGCGCAGGAACCATCGAGTTCCTTCTTTCCGAGACCGGCGAGTTCTACTTCCTTGAGATGAACACACGTCTCCAGGTGGAGCACCCCGTGACGGAGCTCATCACCGGCATTGACCTCGTCCGGGAGCAAGTCCGTGTCGCCGCCGGAGAAGACCTTGGCTACGGCCAGTCAGACTTGAGCAAGCGTGGCCACGCCATCGAGTGCCGCATCTACGCCGAGGACCCGGCCATGGGCTTCATGCCGAGCCCGGGCACCATTCACACCATGCGCACGCCCGCTGGTCCCGGCGTTCGGGATGACGCCGGCGCCTACGAAGGCGTCGAGATCACGCCGCACTACGACCCGCTCATCAGCAAGCTGAGCGTGTGGGCCGCGACGCGCGAGCAGGCCGTGGAGCGAATGGAGCGCGCACTTCGCGAGTATGTCGTGGCTGGCATCGCCACGAACATTCCGTTTCATCTGCAGTTGATGCAGCACCCGGACTTCCGCGCCGGCAAGTACGACACGGGCTTCATCGCGGAGCACGAAGACGTGTTGCTCAAGAGCCGCGCGAAGGCCGACGGCGATGTGCTCGCTTTGGCTTCGGCGATTCACCAGGGCTTCCAGGACGCGGCGCAAGCGAAGAGCGCCGGCGCCTCAACCGCGTCGGGTTCGGCGACGCTGACGCCGTGGCGTTTGGGCGCTTTGACGCGGGCCTAGCCCGCTCTGTCGTCTTCCACCGGAGAGGCGCGCTTGATCCTCTGAGGCACGTCTCCCCGCACCCAGCTGGGTTGTTTCGCGGTGAACGACTGGCCTCTCGTTCACTCCCGCATAGCCGCCGTCAGCGTGTACGAACAACGGCCAAACTTGCCGTTGGCGTCGATGGCCGAACTTGAGGGGTCCGCCACAATCCCGGCACTCCCACCCATGAAGGGAACCCCCGCAGACGCACAGCGGCAGTCGTCGCCGTAGACGCAGTCATAGCTGAACGCGCCGCAGTCGATCATCGTTAGGTTGCTGGCGGTACGAATCGAGCACGTGAGCATATCCTCACTGCAGAACGGGGAAGTGTCGGCATTGAGACGGGCGGCGTAGGACCCGTCGAAGTCGCAAGCGGGGGGCGGTCCGGCGTCCTGGCCCGAGTCCGTTCCTGCGTCGGCCGAGCCACCGTCGAACGTTGCCGCGTCTTCGGTCACCTCGGCGTCTTCACCCGCGTCCTCTGGGGCTCCTGCGTCTTCACCGGCGTCCTCGCTGACTCCGGCGTCCATGCTGCCATCTTGGGCGGGTCCAGCATCGCCTTCCGGTGTGGGGTTCAGCGGGACGCAGGTTTCCGCTTCGCAACGATTTCCGACCTCGCAGTCTGTGTCCACGACGCATTCCCGCGAATCGCTGCATGCAGGGGCGAAGGCCACACCAATGGCGATGGAAATGGCGAAGAAAAGACGGCTCTGCGCGCCCCTTGAGGAAAATGTGAACCAGATTCGCTTGTTGTCGTGGATAGGCATCGAACGCTACTAGCAAACGGCGGGCAGGGTGTGCAAGTCGGTCGGGGCCGTGCAGCCGGCACTGCGACTTTCTTGCCGCAAAGCGCCCGCGACCTTTATCCAGGAAGAGTCGACTCCGGGCGAAGGTGTCGGCGAAAGGGCGAAAAAATGAGAGCGATGGTAGCGGCATTCCTGATGGGCGCCGCGTTATTCTTCGTGCCGGCGGCGCAGGGTGATTCCACCACGCGTTTGGCCATCGGCGATCTTGGGTCCCCGCAAAACGGGATGCCGGCCATCGACCAAGCGTTGACGCTGGAGCTCCAGCGAAGTGGCGCGCAAGTCACTACCTCGTCGCGGGCGGAGTTCATCGTCACCGGAGCCGTCACACGCTTCGAGGTCGAGCGTTCACCGCGTCGCCTCTCACTCGAGTGCGAGGTGTCTCTGGTGGTCAGCGACCGCCGAGGAAACGTCCGCTTCCTTCTCAACGGACGCGCAGCGGGCCGTGGTGCACCACGCAGTCAGCTCCGAGCATCGGTTCTTCGCGCCGCCGTCCGTGGCGCGATTCGAAACCTGAACGCAGGCATCGACAGCCGATAGTCAGATGTTGATGGCCCGACGTACTCTCGAGCTGAACGACTAGAGAGGGCGCCTTTGGGTGGACGCTTCGGGGTTGAGGTTGCCTTCGACGAGGATGTCCTCGCCGCGAAGGATGACGAAACCTGCGGAGCCGCCGCCGCCGCCGCCGTTTCCGTTGCCGTTGTCTGATGAATCGCCGTCTTCGGGAGTCCTGCCGCCGCCGTCACCACCGTCGGTTCCGTTCTGAGCGCCGCGCGCTGTGCCTTCCGTCGGGCCGTCGTCACCATTGTCGTTGCCATTGCTGCGATTGCTAGGACCGCCGCCGCCGCCGCCGCCGCTCACGGAGAGGTTACCTTCAACGACGACCCGTGGCGCTTCGAGAAGAATGGTTCCTCCTGCGCCGCCGCCGCCGCCGGAGCCCCAGTTGCTCTCGTTGGTGAAGGAGATACCGCCCTGACCGCCGCCGCCGCCGGCGCGGATCACTCCACGCACGGTGACCGTACCGAGAGCGCTGATTTGAATGGCGCCGCCGCCGCCGCCGCCGTTGCCTTCGCGGCCTGGTGCGCCGGGGCCAACGCCGCCACCACTGCCGCCGATGAGTGGCTCACCCGTGGTCACGAACGAAGCTCCACCTGCACCTCCGAATGCAGAGGCTCCGGCGTCTCCGCCACGTCCGCCAGCGCTGAGGCCGCCGCCGCCGCCGCCGCCGCCGTCACCGAAATCGCCGGCTCGCATGCCCGGGAGCCCGCCGCCATCGCCTCGGCCAGCGGGCGCGTCGCGGCTGCCGCCTGCGAATCCGCCAGCCCCAGGGATGTTTCCGTCGGCGCGAAGGTCGAAGAAGCCGTCAAGGTTCACATCCCCAGTGGCGATGACGATCAAAGGAAGCGACCCGCTCACCCCCAGGTAGAGCGACTCCGACATGTCGACGTTGCCGACTCTCCACACACACGCTTCGCCGCCGCTAGTCGTTGGCTGAATCCTCGAGAAGCCCCCGCTGGTCACTTCGCACACGTCGGTGTCTAGAACAAAACTACCCATGGGGAGAACGACGTCGGAGGCGGATTCGTCAAACGCATCCCGAGTTAGATTGGAAGGCCGAAAAAGCCCATCGGCGCAAAGGCCCGTCGCCTCCTCGCAGCCACGTTCGCAATCGACCCGCGTGTAGACCGGCGCGCCGGTGCACTGAAAGCTCGCGCCGTCGCGGCAAATAGGCGCTCCGCCTGGGCACTCGTCGAAGGGGCGGCAGCCGCCGAAGTCGACGTCGCACATCGTGGTGCTCGGGCAGGGCCGAGAGACGTCGGCGCCCTCGACACAAGTCACGAAGTTAGCGCCTTCGCAACGCGGAGGGCGGCCCTCGCATCCTGGGCCTGCATCGACGGGCGGACCCGCATCCCTGCCAGCGTCGAAAGGAGGGCGTCCTGAGTCGCTTCCTGGGCCCGCGTCCACGCGTGGGGCGTCTGGACCGGGGCCTCCATCGAAATCGCCCCCGCCAAGGAGGTCGGGGTCCGGGGAAATGACGGCACTGCAAGAGCAAAGAACCAACAGAAGCAAGGGGCGCATGGCTGCACTTTGCCATAGCCAGGTCTCTAGCGCAGGCGTCTTCATTCGAGATGCTCACCCGGGAAAAGCGGGGCTACCCCCGAGTCGATGCTATAGGCCACGAATGCGCCCCGAGGGATGGACCACTGTGGGAACCGTACTGGCCATGGTGGTCGCCATGGCTTTCGACCTCGCCGGTCCAGATATGGCCCTCGTTGCGGGGCTGACTCTGCTCCTTGCCACGGGCGTGCTGGCTCCCGAGGAGGCCTTCTCCGGGTTCTCGAACCCCGCCGTCGCCACCATCGCGGCCCTCTTCGTCGTGGCGGCTGGCGTTCGCGAAACCGGCGCCCTCGATTTTGTCGCACGCCGTGTCCTAGGCGCCCCGAAAGGCACCGCGAGCGCTCAGCTTCGCGTGATGGCGCCGGTGGGGTTACTCAGCGGGTTCCTCAACAACACGCCTGTGGTGGCGATGTTTGTTCCGCTCGTTCAGCGGTGGTCGAAGCAGATCGCTCAACCAGTGTCGTTCTTGCTGATGCCCCTTAGCTACGCCGCCATTCTGGGCGGGATGTGCACCCTCATCGGTACGAGCACGTCGCTCCTCGTCGCGGGTATGTACGAGGCGCGTGTCGGTACGACTTTGGGCGTATTCGATATTACTCCCCTCGGTGTTCCTGTGTTCTTGGTCGGAACCGCCTACATGCTCTTGGTCTCGTCGCGCCTCCTTCGGCGCGGCTCCGGTGTCGACGCCATGAGCGAGGACGCCAAGGAGTACGCCATCGCGTTTCGCGTCAGCGCTGGCTCCCCCGTCGTTGGGCAGACCATTGAAGAGTGCCTGCGCTCGTTGCCAAAGCTCTTCCTCTTCGAGATGGAACGAGACGGCGAGCTCTTTCCCGCGGTGAAACCCGCCACAAAACTACGGCCGGACGACATTTTGGTGTTCGCCGGGATCGTCGTCGATGCCGCCGTGGACCTACGAAAGAAGGGCCTCGTTCCCGCCGGGGACCAGCTGGAAAAGCTCACGGGTCGTACAGAACGCACGTGGGTCGAAGCCGTCGTCTCCACGTCTGGACCACTGAATGGCAAGACGGTTCGCGAGTCGCGTTTCCGCACAGAGTACAACGCAGCCATCATCGCGGTGCATCGCGAGGGCGCCCGCGTGAGCTCCAAAGTCGGGGATATCTACCTGCAGCCAGGTGACATGCTCCTCATCGAGGCGGCGCCTTCCTTCGTGCGACGTTACCGCACGGACCCAAGCTTTGTGCTCGTTGCCGCCGTTGCCGGGAGCGAGGCTCCGAAGCACGAGAAGGCCTGGATCGCCGGCGGCATTCTCACGATGATGGTCGCGACGAACGCGAGCGGGCTCTTTTCTCTTCTCACAAGCTCATTGCTTGCAGCCGGACTCATGCTTGTCACGCGCTGCATCACGGGACCTCAAGCGCGCACCGCCCTCGACCTTCGGGTGCTCGTGACCGTCGGTGCGGCCATTGGTCTCGGCGTCGCCGTGGAGAAGAGCGGTGCCGCGTCGGTGCTCGGCGACGGACTGGTATCGTCGCTGGCGTCGAGCGGCACCTTGGTTCTTCTGGCTGTCATTTTCGGGGTGACGGCGCTCTTGTCAGGGTTCGTCTACACCGCCACCTCCGCGGCGTTGATGTTCCCCATCGCGGCGCAGGTGGCCGACGCGGCGAATATCCCGCTGCTTCCGATGACGCTCCTCGTCATCATCGCCGCTTGCTCCGCGTTTTCGTCGCCCATCGGCTACGCCGCGAACCTCATGGTCTACGGCCCAGGCGGCTATCGCTTTCGCGACTTCCTCAAGGTGGGCCTCCCTCTTCAGATCCTCGTAGGCGTCGTGACGCTTCTGGTCTTGCACTACGGCTGGCTTGCTTGAGACGGCACTTGCTGCCCTTCGTCATCCACCAGAAACTGTCTGCCGAGGTCGTCCGTGTATTCGAACTCTGCGCCTCGATAGAGCCAGCCTTCCGCGTCCGATGCGATGCGTAGAGAGAGGGTGGGGTGCGTGGGCGTCTCCGCGTCTATCTCGATTCGAAAGACGTAGACGAGGGGGGCTGGCACGGGGATGTCGCAGTTCTCAGACAGTGGTGACTCGATCTCCATCGCCGCTGCCACGGTCGGCATTTCTGTGATCATGAGCGCCTCGAACGACGCAGGTATCGCTTCGCCACGTTCGACGCGTGCGGAAGCGAGGGCGCATCGCTGAGGCTTCCCCGCCGAATCGGGGGTGGAGAAGAGCACAACCGCCATGGTGAACATCGTCTTCAGCTCCACCGTCGCCGCTCTCAGCTGGGAGCGCGATGGAAGCGCTTCGGCTGGAGGCACGCGTGCCGCCTCCACGTCCGGTTCGGGGATGCTAACAGGGGCCGTTGCCGGAGGGGAATAGGAGGCGCCACAGCCAAGAACCAGGATAATGATGACGTTTCGGAGCATTCATGGAGCTAAGAGGAGCGCTCGCTCGGTGCAAGGAAAATACCTGGGCCACATGCTGCTGGGCGATTGAGATAGTGCTCACGGTGAGTTTCGTGGTTTTGGGCCTCGCCGAAGTCTTCCGTGGCCTCCTCCAGTCTGGTATACCGGCCCTCTTTCGCTGGCGGCGCCTCACGGGCGGCCGCGGCTCTCGAAGAACGAAAACGGAACGAAACCAATGGCAACGAAGATCATCAAGGGCGGCACCGTCGTCACCGCGGACGGCGAATCACGAGCGGACGTGCTCATCGACGGCGAAAAGGTCGTGGCCGTAGGGCCTGACCTCGATGCGCAGGGCGCGGACGTGATCGATGCTTCGGGCGCGTACGTGATGCCCGGCGGCATCGACCCGCACACGCATATGGAGCTTCCCTTCATGGGCACCGTGGCGTCCGAAGACTTCTTCACGGGCACGAGCGCTGCCGCCGCCGGTGGCACCACCATGATCATCGACTTCGTGATCCCGGCTCCCCAAGAGCGCTTGATGGACGCATACAAGAAGTGGCGTGGCTGGGCGGAAAAGTCCGCCTGTGACTACTCGTTTCACGTGGCGGTGACCTGGTGGGACCAGAGCGTTCACGACGACATGGGCACACTTTCCACGGAGCACGGCGTCAACAGCTTCAAGCACTTCATGGCGTACAAGAACGCCATCATGTGCGACGACGAAGTCCTCGTGAACAGCTTCTCGCGTGCGCGTGACCTCGGCGCCTTGGCCACGGTCCACGCCGAGAACGGCGAGCTTGTCTACCGCCTCCAGCAGGAGATCTTCGACAAGGGAATCACCGGACCCGAAGGACACCCGCTCTCGCGTCCGCCGGAGGTCGAAGGCGAAGCCGCCAACCGCGCGATCCGCATCGCCGAAGTTCTCGGCGCGCCGCTCTACCTTGTTCACACCTCCTGCATCGACGCCCTCGAGGCCGTGACGCGTGCCCGCCTCGAAGGTCAGCGTGTCTTCGCCGAGGTTCTTGCGCAGCACCTCGTCATCGACGACAGCCACTACCGCAATCCCAAGTGGGAGCACGCTGCGCACTATGTGATGAGCCCCCCCTTCCGAAGCAAAGAGCACCAGGACGCACTCTGGCGAGGTCTTCAGGGCGGCATGCTCCAGACCACGGCCACGGACCACTGCTGCTTCTGCACGCCGCAGAAGGCCGCCGGCAAGGACGACTTCCGTTTGATTCCCAACGGCACCGGCGGCGTCGAAGACCGCATGAGCGTGCTCTGGCATCACGGCGTTCGAACGGGCCGCCTCACGCCGAGCGAGTTCGTCGCCGTTACGAGCACGAACACGGCGAAGATCTTCAACATTCATCCGAAGAAGGGCGCCATCACGCCCGGCGCCGACGCGGACATCGTCGTGTGGGACCCGGACAAGACACGAACCATCACGCAGAAGGACTCGCACCAGAACGTGGACTTCAACATCTACGAAGGCATGGAGGTCACCGGCGCCGCCGCGACGACGCTGAGCCGCGGCAACGTGGTCTGGGCCGACGGCGAGCTTCGAACGGTGAAGGGTGCAGGCAAGCACGTCGACCGACCTTGTTTCCCCGACTACTGGGCGGGTCAGTCCAAGCGAAACGCGCTCGCTGAGCCCACCGCCGTCGAGCGCTAGCCCTCTTACATGAGCTCCCCCGAAAAACTCGACAACGCGCTGCTCTACGGCATTGACGACATCCCGCCGCCGGCGGAGACGGCGGTGCTGGGTCTTCAGCACTACCTGACGATGTTCGGCTCGACGGTGGCGATCCCGCTCATGATGGCGGCGCCCCTCGGCATCAGCGATGACGCTGAGAAGCTCGGTTGGCTCATCGGTACGATGTTCTTCGTGTCGGGCATCGCGACGCTGCTGCAGACCACCATCGGCAACCGTCTGCCCATCGTCCAGGGCGGCACGTTCTCGTTCTTGGCGCCGGCCATTGCTATCTGCGGCATGGCGTCCCTGAACGACGCTGGCTTCGAAGTGAAGATGCAGCACATCCAGGGCGCCGTCATTATTGGCGGCGTAGTGCAGATGGCTGTCGGCTACTCCGGGCTCATCGGCAAGCTGCTCAAGTATGTGGGTCCCGTCACCATCGCGCCGACCATCGCCCTCATTGGCCTCGCCCTCTATCCGTTTGGTGTGCCGACGGTGGCGCTGGATTTCAAAATTGGCGGGCTGACCATCTTCTTGGTGGTGCTCTTCTCCCAAGTCCTTCGCAAAAAGCACCGAATCTTCGAGCTCTTTCCGATTCTCCTCGGGATGGGCGGGGCTTGGCTTGTCGCGATTCTGTTGAGCCAGTCGGGCTACTACGTTGAAGGCGACCCGTCGTTTACATCTTGGGACCGCGTGTCCGAGGCGGCGTGGTTCCGTGTTCCGCTGCCTTTCCAGTGGGGCATGCCTGTGTTCAACGCAGCGGCGATCATCGGAATGATGGCCGGCGTCGCAGCCTCCATTGTCGAGTCCGTGGGTGACTACTACGCATGCGCACGCCTCGCTGGGGCGCCTGTTCCGACGGCGAAGGTGGTCAGCCGCGGCATCGGCACCGAAGGTCTCGGCGGTCTCATCGCCGGCATCTTCGGCAGCGGCAACGGCACAACGAGCTACAGCGAGAACATCGGAGCCATCGGCCTGACGCGCGTCGGTTCACGTCGCGTCGTCCAAGCGGGCGCGCTCATCATGATCGTCCTCGGCGTCACCTCGAAGTTCGGCGCGCTCTTCACGGCGATGCCTCAGCCCGTCGTCGGCGGCATGTACTGCACGCTCTTCGGCATGATCGTCGCGGTGGGTCTCTCGAACTTGCAGTTCGTCGACATGAACGCCTCGCGAAATCTCTTTATCATTGGTTTCGCGTTCTTCATGGGGCTGAGTTTGCCCTTCTACCTGGGCGGCTACCTTGCGGCGAATCCAGACCCCTTCGCGGGTTCTCACTGGGCGCTCAAAGCGCTCGGTGACGTCGGCATCACTCTCGGAAGCACGGGCATGGCGGTGGGCGCAGTCATCGCCGTGGTCCTCGACAATATCGTTCCCGGAACCGACGAGGAACGCGGACTTACGAACTGGGGTCACTCCCCGGATGCAGCAGAAACCAACGACAAAGACGAAAGCGCGGCCGACGCCGCCAGCGAAGAGGAATAAGAGAAGATGACCGACACGACTTTCAAGACGCGCAGCTACGAGTTCACCCCCTACGTCACTGCCAAGAACTTCATTGGCGGCGAGTGGACGGACGCCGAGAGCGGCAAGACCATCCCCGTGATGAACCCGCGTCACAACAAGGAGATGGGCCAGATGGTCTGGTCCGTGGAATCGGATACGAACCGCGCCATCGCCGCGGCGGAAGCGGCGTTCCCGGCGTGGAAAGCGACACCCATGAAGGAGCGCGCACAGATCATGTATCGCGTGAAGCAGATCATGGAGTCCAAGCTCGACGAGCTCTCATGGCTTCTCGCCCACGAGAACGGCAAGAGCATTCCCCAGGCGAAGGGCGAAGTCCTCAAGGGCATCGAATGCGTGGAGTACGGCTGCTCCCTTCCGAACCTCGCCCAGGGCGAGCAGCTCGACGTGAGCCGCGGCATCAACTGCGCCGTGACCCACGAGCCCGTCGGCGTTTGCGCTGGCGTTGTTCCCTTCAACTTCCCATCGATGGTGCCTCTGTGGATGCTTCCCCAGGCCCTCGTCGCTGGTAACACCTTCGTGCTCAAGCCTTCGGAGCAGGTTCCTTATTCGGCTATGCGCCTCGCGGAGATCTTCAAAGAGGCCGGTCTTCCTGACGGCGTCTTGAACATCGTCAACGGCGGCAAAGAGACCGTCGAAGCGCTCTGCGATAGCGAAGTGGTGCAGGCCCTCGGCTTCGTCGGCAGCACCAAGGTCGCAAAGATCGTCTACGCCCGCGGCGCGAAGACCGGCAAGAAGGTCGTCGGCCTCGGCGGCGCAAAGAACCACCTCCTCGTCGTTCCTGACGCGGACCTCAAGCTCACCAGCGAGACCGTTGTGGCGTCGGCCTTCGGTTGCGCCGGTCAGCGCTGTATGGCGGCGAGCGTCATGGTCGGCGTCGGCGACGTTCAGGCCATCGTCGACAAGATGGTGGAGATCACAAACGGCATGACCCTCGGCGAAGACATGGGGAGCATCATCAATCCCCAGAGCGTCGAGCGCATCAACAAGTACATCACCGAGGCGGAAGCCAAGGGCGCGAAGGTCCTCGTGGATGGCCGTGGCGCGACGGTGGACGGCCAGCCCGGCAACTGGGTGGGTCCCACGATTCTCGACAACGTCTCGGCGGACATGCCTGCTGGCTGCGAGGAGATCTTTGGCCCCGTGCTCTCCATCATCCGCACGGACACGTTGGACGAGGCTATCGCCATCGAGAACAACAACGACTACGGAAACGCCGCGGCGATTTTCACCACGAACGGCGGCGTCGCGCGTTACGCCATGGAGCGAGTGAGCGCCGGCATGTGCGGCGTGAACATCGGCGTGCCGGTGCCCCGCGAGCCCTTCGCCTTCGGCGGCTGGAACGACTCAAAGATCGGTCACGGCGACATGACGGGCTACGACGGTTTCCTCTTTTGGACGCGCCCTCGCAAGGTCACCTCGCGCTGGGCCATGGCCACCGACGCCACCTGGATGAGCTGAGCTCTTCCACCCGCAGGCCAGACAAAAATCACTGATGGAGAAGAAGAGATGACTGAAGAGAAGATGAGCGGCGAAGAGATCGTGCGACTCTGCAAAGAGCACACGATGTACACGTGGATGAAGGGCGAGGCCGCCGACCCTCTGCCCATCGACCGAGCGGAAGGGGTGTACATGTACACGTCCGACGGCCACAAGGTCCTCGACTTCAACAGTCAGCTCATGTGCGTGAACATTGGCCACGGTCACCCGAAGGTCATCGAGGCCATCAAGCGCCAAGCCGACAAGCTCACGTACGTTTACCCAGGCACAGCGACGGAGAGTCGCGCGCGCCTCGGCAAGCTGCTCTCTGAGGTCACGCCGGGCGACATCAACACGTTCTTCTTTACCCTCGGCGGCGCCGAAGCCAATGAGAATGCGCTCAAGGCCGTTCGCCTCTTTACTGGCAAGCAGAAGGTGATCACGCGCTACCGCAGCTACCACGGCGCGACGAACGCGATGATGTCACTCACCGGTGACCCGCGGCGTTGGCACAACGAACCGGGCATGCCCGGCGTCATTCGCGTCATGGACCCGTCGCCGTACCACTACTCCTTTGGCGAGAGCGACGAGGAGAAGACGCGGAACAACCTCAAGTACCTTGAGGAAGTCATCATGTACGAAGGGCCGGATCACATCGCGGCCATGTTCATCGAGTCCGTGACCGGCACGAACGGCGTTCTTCCGCCGCCGAAGGGCTACCTCCAGGGCCTTCGTAAGCTCCTCGATAAGTACGGGATTCTTCTTGTGTGCGACGAGGTGATGGCGGGCTTTGGTCGAACCGGAAAGATGTACGCCTTCGAGCACGGCGACATCGTTCCCGACATCGTCACCATGGCGAAGGGACTCACCAGTTCCTACCTGCCGCTCGGCGCCATGGGCGTCAGCGACCGCATCGCCGCGCACTTCCGGAAGAACGTCTTCTGGGGCGGCCTGACGTACAACGCGCACGCCATGGGCGCCGCCGCGGCCATCGCCGCCATCGAAGTGCTCCGCGACGAGAACCTCCTCGAGAACTCCGTGGAGATGGGCAAGATCATGCGCGCCGAGATGGACCGCATGATCGAGAAGCACCCGTCAGCGAAGTGTGGCCGCCAGATTGGGCTCTTTGGGATGATGGACATCCAGAAGAACTCTGCTGGTGAATTGATCGCGCCCTACAACGGCACGCATCCGGCCATGGAAGAGCTCAAAGCGCACTTCCGCGCAAACAATATGTTCACCTTTGTTCGGTGGAGCCACTTCATGTGCAATCCGCCGCTCTGCATCAACGAACAACAGATTCGCGACGCCTTCGCCATCATCGACACGGGCCTCGACATCACCGATAGAGCTTTCGAAGGATAGAAGAGATGACTGACATTCCAGAAATCGCGGCGACGCGATCCGAAGACGTCTTCGGCGAGTTCAAGCCTGCCTACGACCGCGGCCACGCCCTAGCCGAAGCACATCGCTGCCTCTACTGCGAGGACGCGCCGTGCATCAAGGCATGCCCCACGTCCATCGACATTCCGACCTTCATTCGTAAGATCGCGACGGAGAACGTGAAGGGTTCGGCGAAGACCATCTTCGATTCGAACATCCTCGGAATGAGCTGCGCACGCGTCTGCCCCGTCGAGGTGCTTTGCGTCGGCGACTGCGTCTTCAACCACATGGAGCAGCCGCCGATTCAGATCGGGAAGCTGCAGCGCTACTCGACGGACATGGCGTTCGAGAAAGACTGGCACTTCTACGAGGCCGGCGCAGACACCGGCAAGAGCGTCGGCATCGTCGGCGGCGGACCTGCGGCGCTTGCAGCGGCGCATGAGCTCCGCATCGCCGGCCACGCCGTCACTATCTACGAAAAGCGCGACGTCATCGGCGGCCTCAACACGACGGGCATCGCGCCCTACAAGATGAAGGCCGACGCATCCGTCGACGAAGCCAAGTGGGTCCTCGCCATCGGCGGCGTGGAGATCAAGACGGGTTTCGAAGTCGGCAAGGACGCGTCCTTCGAAGACATCGAAGCCAAACACGACGCGCTGATCCTCGCCTTCGGTCTCGGTCCTGACAGCAGCCTGAAGGCCGCTGGCGAAGACCTCGAGGGTGTGTACGGCGCCGTCGACTACATCGAGCGCTTCAAGGTCGGCACCGTCGACGTGAGCGGCGTGAAGGAAGCTGTCGTTGTCGGCGGCGGCAACACGGCGCTGGACGCTGTTCGCGAACTTCGGGGCCTTGGCATTCCATCGGTGACGATGGCGTACCGCGGACAAGAAGCGGGCATGAGCGGCTACAAGCATGAGTGGAAGGCCGGCAAGGTCGAAGGCGTTCGCGCTGCGTTCGGTACGCAGCCAACAGCGTTTGAGGGCGAAGGTAAAGTCACCGGCGTCCGCTGCGACAGTCTCGACGAGAACAAGAAGCCCATTGCCGGCGGAGAGCACGTGCTCCCGGCGGACTTGGTGCTTCTCGCCATCGGCCAGGGCAAGCTCGGTTCGCTTGTCGAGAAGATGGACGGAGTGAAGGTCGAATGGGGCTGCATTCAAGTCGACGAAAATGGCGCCACGGGGCGCCCCGGCGTTTACGCCGCAGGCGACGCAGCGAATGGCGGCACTGAAGTCGTCTACGCCGCCGCCGAAGGAAAGGCCGCCGCGCGCGCCATCGATACGTACCTCAAGGGAGCAGAATAATGCCGGATCTTACCTCGAACACCGCGGGCATCATCTCGCCCAATCCATTCTGGCTTGCGTCCGCGCCGCCGGCGAACTCCGGCGACCAGATCATGCGCGCCTTCGACCACGGCTGGGGCGGCGCTGTCTGGAAGACGCTCGGACAGCCGATTCAGAACGTGTCGAGCCGCTTCGGCGGGCTACACTACAAGGGCACCAAGGCCATCGGGTTCAACAATATTGAACTCATCACGGACCGCACCCTCGAGGTGAACTTCAAAGAGATCGCGGAGGTCAAAAAGAAGTACCCGAAGAACGCCATCATCGTCAGCTTGATGGTGGAGACCCAAGAGGAGTGGAAAGAGATCATCGCGCGCAGCATCGACGCCGGCGCCGATGGCCTTGAACTCAACTTCGGCTGTCCCCACGGTATGTGCGAGCGCGGCATGGGCAGCGCCGTGGGCCAGGAGCCTGCGGTCAACGAGCGCATCACCAGCTGGGCGATGGAGTACTCCACGATTCCTGTTCTCGTGAAGCTCACGCCAAACGTCGGCGACATCGTTCCCCACGGACTTGCGGCACAGCGAGGCGGCGCCAGCGGCGTCAGCCTCATCAACACCATCAAGAGCGTCATCGGCGTGGATATCAACAAGATGGTTATCGAGCCGCGCGTGGGTGAACTTTCGTCCAACGGCGGTTACTGCGGCGCTGCGGTGAAGCCCATCGCGCTCCATATGTGCGCAGCCCTCGGCCGCAACCCCGACTTCAACATTCCCGTTAGCGGCATCGGCGGCGTGACCAACTGGCGCGACGCAGTGGAGTTTATCCTCCTCGGCTCCTCCAGCGTTCAGGTCTGCACGGAGGTCATGCTCCGTGGCTACCGCGTCGTCGAAGACATGATCGAAGGTCTCGAGAACTACATGATCGAACAAGGCGTCGAGACGATTCCCGAGATTGTCGGCAAGGCGCTTCCGAGCTTCGAGAGCTGGGGCAACCTCGACCTCAACTACGAGACCGTCGCCAAGATCGACGACAGCAAGTGCATCGGTTGCTACGACTGCGTCGTCGCCTGCCAAGACGGCGCTCATCAGTGCATCTTCCCGGCCAAGGACGGCGAAGTTCGCGTGCCCTTTATCGACGAGAGCGAATGCGTCGGCTGCAACCTCTGCGAGATTGTGTGTCCGGTTCCGGATTGCATCACGATGGTCGAGGTCGACAATGGCTTCGCGCCTGCGACGTGGAATGAGCATTTGAACGAGGGGAAGCAGTTGCGTCCCAAGAAGGGCTCCCACTAGCGCTTCTGTCTTATGAGCGCTCAAGCGAAACGCCGAGGAGTCATCTCCTCGGCGTTTTCTTTTGGGACCGAGCTAGCTCGGTCGCCAGTAACG
>JBGCFM010000198.1:0-31584 GCA_045106895.1 Polyangiales bacterium
TCGACGGACCCGAAAGGTGTGGGGACCGGGGTCCCGGCGATTGAGCCTCACGAGACAACTTGTTGGCTCGTATTGTCGAGCCGTCAGAGACGGCGAGACAAGCCAAGGCGTCGTCGCCGGGACCCCCTGAGCCGTCCACGCGCCTGCCGTTCAGATGGATGTAAACCCGTTCAAATGGATAGCAAATGGATAGCGCGCAAAGCGTAGGCCTGAGCCATTCAGATGGACGGCGGAACGAGTGAGAACCTAGACCCGTTCAATGATGGTCGCGATGCCCATGCCGCCGCCGATGCAAAGCGTGATGAGCGCGGTGTTGAGGTCTCGACGTTCGAGTTCGTCCACCGCGGTCTGCAGAAGCATAGCTCCCGTAGCACCGAGCGGATGACCCAGCGCGATGGCGCCGCCGGCGACGTTGACCTTCGCGTGGTCGACATCAAGGTTGCGCATCGTCTGGAGTGGGACCGTGGCGAAGGCTTCGTTGATCTCCCACAGGTCGATGTCACTCGCCTTCATGCCCGCCATCTTGAGCGCCTTCTTCGACGCTGGCGTCGGCGCCGTAAGCATGATGATGGGCTCTGCGCCTGCCGTTGCTGTGGCGCGGATCTTTGCGCGGGCTTTGAGACCGTGGGCCTTGGCGTAGTCGCCGCTCGCAAGAAGCACGGCGGCGGCGCCGTCGACGATGCCGCTGGAGTTGCCGCCGGTGTGGACGTGTTCGATGGCTTTCACGTCGGGGTAACGGGCCATCGCGATTTGGTCCATGGTCTCGCCGTTTGGTCCGATGGGCATCGCACCAAACTTCACGAAGGCCTGACGCAAACCACCCAAGGCCTCGGCCGTTGTTCCGGGTCGAGGATGCTCGTCCTTCTCGAGGACAACTTCGCCCGACTCCGGGTGTTTCACGGCGAAGAGCGATCGGTCGAACCAGCCACCTTCGACGGCTGCAGCCGCGCGCGCCTGGGACTCCGCCGCGAAGGCATCGCAGTCGGCGCGGGTGAACCCTTCGAGGGTCGCGATGAGGTCGGCGCTGATACCCTGAGGCACCTGGAAGTGCTTCTTGCGCAGCTGATGGTTGTTGCCGTCGATACCAGCTTGGTCGCTCCCCATCGGTACGCGAGACATGGACTCAACGCCGCCGCCGACGACAACCTGCTGCTGCCCGCTCATGATTCCAAGCGCCGCAAAGTTCACCGCCTGAAGTCCGCTGCCGCAGAAGCGGTTGAGCGTGACGCCGGTCACTTCGATGGGCCAGTCCGCAGACAGAACGCTGTTACGCGCAATGCACGCGCCTTGCTCACCAGCTTGGCTCACACACCCAACCACCACATCATCAACGTCGCTCTTCTCGAGCCCCGTCTTGTCGGCGAGGTGGTTGAGCGTCTGCGCCATGAGCTCCTGCGGGTGAATTCCGCTGAGCGCGCCCACGTCCTTTTTTCCGCGGCCCCGAGGCGTACGAACTCCGTCAATAATGAATGCGTCCATGTTCATGATCTTTCTTTTTCTATGAGGGAGCTTTGCAAAGCTCCCTCGCCGCCTCCGGCGGCTTCACCCTCAAAATTTGTTTTTTGAAGGCAGGTTCAACTTCTTCGAAGTTATGGGCACCGTCTCTCGAGGTTCACGCGGCGCCGAGGGAGCTCTGCGTATGTGTCAAAACAACTTCGGAGAAGTTAAAACCCGCGTTCAAAAAAACATTTTGAGGGTGAAGGCGCCCTCGGCGCCGAGGGAGCTTTGCAAAGCTCCCTCATAAAGAAGACTCCCTCATAAATTAGAGCCCCATGATCTTGGCGATGGCGTAGCGCATCACTTCCGTCGCTCCGCCGCCGATGCGGAAGAGTCGCGCGTCACGCCAGGCGCGAGCGACCCACAGCTCTTCGAGGTAGCCCATGCCGCCGTGGAACTGGACGCACTGGTCCATGATCTCGTTGGTGACGTCGCCGACGAAGGCCTTCGACATGCTGATGAGCTTCGTTGTCTCCATAGAGACCATGCCGCCCTTTACGTACTTCTCTTCGTTGTAGCGGTCCGTCGCCTCGTAGGTCAGCGCCTTGGCCGCTTCGTACTTTGTGTAGAGTTCGACGAACTTCTGCTGCCAGTACTCACGCTTGATGAGCGGCTTGCCAAATGCGCTGCGCTCACGGCCCCACGAAACGCTGCGATCGAGGGCTAGCTTGGCGCCGGAGAGGGCGCTCGCTGAACCGGCGACGCGTTCCGACTGGAAGTTCTGCATGAGATAGGTGAAGCCCATGCCTTCTTTACCGAGGAGGTAGCGCTTCGGCACTTTGCAATCGTCAAAGAAGAGCTCAGCCGTATCCGACGACCAGTTGCCAGCCTTTTCAAGAGTTCGGCTCACGCCGTAGCCTTTGATGTCCGTGGGGAAGAGGATCGTCGAGATACCCGCGTGTCCTGCGTCGGGGTCGGTCTTGACCATGAGCGTGACGAAGTCGGCGCGCGTCCCGTTGGTGATATACGTCTTGCTGCCGTTGATGATGTACTCGTCGCCGACGAGGCGCGCCGTCGTTCGGATGCCGGCGACGTCGCTACCTGCGCCGGGTTCGGAAACGCCGAGGGCTGCGATCTTGTCGCCGGCGAGAGCGGGCTCCAAGAACTCCTTCTTCTGCTCGTCGGTGCCAAGGTCGTTGATGCACGGCACGGCCATGTCCGACTGAACGAGGAGTCCCATGGTGACGCCGGCTGCGCCGCACCGAGAGAGCTCTTCGCTCTTCACCACGCTCATCCAATAGTCGCCGCCGCCGCCGCCGACGTCTTCCGGGTAGTGCGCTCCGATAATCCCGAGCTCACCCGCTCGCTTGAAGACGGAGTTTGGGAAGAGCTTTGCCTTCTCCCATTCATCCACGTGGGGCGCGAGTTCCTTCTCCGCGAAGTCGCGAACCATTTGGCGAAAGAGTCGGTGTTCTTCTTTGAAGGGGTCCATGAGGCTCCGTTTTGGGCTCCAGGGGCGGGTTGTTCGATGTTCAACAGGACCCGTCGCCCAGAAAATGAATGACCATTCATTGATAGGGGTCTGCTTCTAAGAGGTCAACCATTTCGGCCCGAAGGGCACGTTTGACCCTGTTTTCTAGGCCAACTAGGTGGGGTCTTTGCACCCCGGGATGTGCTAGAGTCACGGCCTATGACGGGTCAGGAACCCACAAAGCTCCACTACCTCGACGGCAAACCTTCGGAGATCACGCTCCGACGTTGTCAGCTTGAGGTGGTGCGTGACGGCAAGGTTGAAACACGCACATTTGAGCGCGACCTCGTCAATATTGGCGCCGCCGAAGACAACGATGTCGTTCTCGTGGACGACACCGTCAGTCGCTACCACTGCCGTATCTACCAAGAGTCCAACCAGTACTTCGTGCGGGATCTCGGCTCGACGAACGGGACCTTCGTCAACCGCGTGCGCGTACGCGATGCCTACCTCGAGCCCGGTTCGATCATCTCTCTTGGCGCCACCGAGATTCGCTTCGCCGCGAAGGACGAGAAGTTCCGCGTCGTGCCATCAGATCGCGCGCGCTTTGGTGAGCTCATCGGTAAGAACGCGCGCATGCGCGAGATCTACGCCATCCTTGAAAAGATCGCGCCGACGGACGCCACCGTCGTCATCGAAGGCGAGACGGGTACCGGCAAGGAAGTCGTCGCGCGCGCAACGCATGGGGCGTCGCGCCGGAAGAACGGCCCCTTCATGATCTTCGACTGTGGCGCCGTTCCAGAGAACCTCATCGAGAGCGAGCTCTTTGGTCACGAGAAGGGTTCGTTTACCGGCGCCATCTCCACGCGCCAAGGCGTCTTCGAGATGGCCAACGGCGGCACCGTGTTCCTCGACGAGCTCGGCGAACTCCAACTCGACCTTCAACCGAAACTGCTTCGTGTACTTGAGCAGCGCGAGGTCAAACGGGTCGGTGGTACCAAACCCATCAAGGTCGACGTTCGCGTTATCGCCGCCACCAACCGTGACCTTGAAGCCGAAGTCCGCGCGGGGCGTTTTCGGGAGGACCTCTTCTACCGCCTGAGCGTGGTTCGGATGATTTTGCCGCCGCTGAAAGAGCGTAAAGACGACGTTCCCCTGCTCATCCAGCAGTTTCTCAAAGCTGGCCGTTTCAACCAAACGGCGGAAGGCAAGCGACGAGTCCAGCAGATCAGCCGCGCCGCCCTCGACCGGATCCTCGACTACGACTGGCCAGGCAATGTGCGCGAGCTGCACAATATGGTGGAGCGCGCCGTGAGCTTCGCCGAGAGTGACACCATCGAAGTTCGTGACCTCCCCGACCACATCGCGATGATCCGTCAGTTGGCCGGCGTGATGCCAAGCGTCGTGACCTTGCCGGAGGATCCACCCACGGTGGAAGAACCCCCGGCGTCAAACGGCCCAGGTCTCGTGCCGCCCACAGACGGCAACTTCAAGGACGCCAAAGAGCAGTGGGTCGCCGCCTTTGAGAAGGACTACATCGAAGAGCTCCTCAAGCGGAACGACGGGAATATCTCCCACGCCGCGCGGGAAGCCGACATCGACCGCAAGTACTTCCGCAAGCTCATGAAGAAGTACTCGCTCACCGCCCACTAGCGCGTATCCGCAACGCGCTCCAACTCTCGGATGGTCTCGCTGACCGCCACCGGCGTGAAGACTCCCTTGGTCCACCGAAGAGCTCCTAGCCGTTGCAGCGGCGCGTCGCCGATTTCTCCGAGGCGAACGCCGGGGTCGAAGGACAAGGTGACGACGACGCTTCCAAACGTTTTGCTCACGTCGTAGACCTCGCCGCCATCCTCTACATCTCCGAGCGTCCAACCGTGCCTCTGAAGCGATAGGATCGCGCCAGCCGGCACGCGTTTCCCTTGCCAGCGCGTGGACTCGCGCGCGCCTGCTTCATCATCCGCCAGCCGTCCAGTGCTGCGACGAAGCTGCTCGAAGGGCTGCACCAACTCGTAGTCCGCAAAGACGCCCGTCCAGCCGCTCACAACTCCCTTGGCGAGCCGCGCCGGATGAGCGACGACGACTTTGGCATCAGGCGGAAGCTGCCACTCCTCACCCAACGCATCCTCAAGCGTCCCATCCAACGCGACGCGAAAGGTGACGGCGCTTGCCCCCAAGGTGCTCCAAACGAGACCCGCCGCGACGCGCATACGTAGCGCTTGCGACACGAAGCGCTCGCGAAACTCGGACGCCGCCCAGGCGCGCTCTTCGCACATGGCCTCTTCGAGCCTCCGTCTCTCGCGGACCACGAAGTTCTTCAGCTTGGTCCGCATGTCCCGGAACTGAGCGATGGCTCTCGTCGCTTTTTCGGAATCATCGCGCTTCGCGACGGGAGGCAGCTTCGGACGGCGCATGCCTTGGTCATCCGTGAGGACCAACTCCAGGTGCTCGACCTGCGCGTAGAATCGCCTTGGGCCGAAGTCGAGCACGGTCTTGTCGGGCAGGTCAGGAATGTCGAGGACAAGCTCCGCAAGCTCCTCGGGGGCTACTTTCCTTCGCTTCGCCGCAGCCTCAAAGAGCAGACCGCCATGCACGCGCAGGTTACGATACCCGCGCTCTTCGGAGGCCTCCATAAGAGCCCGCAACGCCTCATCGCTGCCGAGCTCTTCCAAGACCTCGAGCCCAGTGAGAGCCAGCTGATACTCACTCTGTTTTGACCATGTGCGAAGGAGCGGAGACAGGCGCTTCACGCTGAGGTCCGTTCCGAAGACTCCAAGGGCCTCCATCACCCATCGCGCCTTGGAAGGCGCGCCAGCGTCGAGGAACGCCTCAAAGGCCTCCCAAATCATCTCCGCGAGGGACTCCTCATCACATGCCTCGCGTATGGCTTCGACGTCTTTGTTTTTCCTGCCGCGTTTCCGCGTCGCCAGAACGGTGCCGATGCGACGCAGCGCCGATTCCGGAAGACGGTGCGAGCCGGACTTTGTGAGCACCTTCGGCAGTCGATCCGGCGCGAAGCACTTCGGCAAGACGGGCTCCTTGGCGGGAAGTGCGACGAGCGCCTCAAGGGCCGCCAACACCTCGTCGCCGTATTCCGTCGCGACCTCCAGCAAGGTCTTTCGTTTCTTTTCCGCCAGAATCGCGATGCCCGCCACCGCAGCTTTCTTTGCTTTTCCTGTCCCGCCAAGAGCGGCGGGAATGAGCCCGATAGCGGCACTGCGCGGGTGGCGAACCAACCACTTCCTGGCGTGCTTTTCTGACTTCTTGAGCGTTGCCCCATGGGCCACAAATGGAGCCAGGCTGGCCGAATCGAAAGGCATGAGAGCAGGCAGCGCGTCCGCAATAGAGACCTTCGCGCAAGTTGCCAAAAGGTCCAAGGAGTCCAGCTCGTAGCGCGCAACGACGGGTCGAAGCCAGTCACCGAACCCCCAAGGGTCAGTGGGCCTGAATTGACGGAGACGGGTGCGCGATAGGTCGTCGGGCCCCCACGCCATGAGGTAGCAATCGTTTACCTTCTCCAGCTCGCTCCGCTCTAGGCCACCGAGCTTCGGCCGGCCCACGAAGGTCTTTCTTTCTCCGGCCCGCCACGCCATCGCCGGCACCTGCGCCAAGGTCGCCAGGCCCTTGATGCGTTTGGGCGCCTTTGCTTTTGCTGCGCTCAGTGGCCTCAGCACCTTAGGCAATGAACCCAGCGGCGCCGGGTCCAGCGCAGATTCACTCGTCGCATGGGCGTGTCGCCGTAGGAGCGGCAGCAGCGGCGCCTGGGCCTTCTTTGGTAGCTTGTCTACCGCGGCTTCGATATCGGCGACTCTGCTCGCGTCGCTCTGCAGCACATGTTCGAGAGCCTCCATGGCTCCCTTTCTCTTTCTGCGCGCCACAAGGGCCGAGAGGCCGCTGCCGTTTGGGCAAAGCGCCAGAGCGAACGTGAGACGCTCGCAGACCTTCTTGTTGCGCCCATGAACTTCCATCGCGTCCAGCCAGTAGGTAAGCGCTTCCGGCGCGTCCGCACCGAAGTTCTCGAAAACGTTCAACGCGTACGACGCGCTGGGGAAGCGCCCGAAGAGACCAAAGTTCTCCTGGAGAACTTTCAGATGCTCTATTTGGCCCACGGAAGCGAGGAGCAGCGCCTTGCGCTGATCGTGGCGCGTGTCCGTCAGTCGACTCGCTTGGGCGGCGAGCATCTCGACGCACCTCAGCTCCGGAAAGAGATAGGCGATGGCGATCATTCGCTCAACGCTGACGCCGTCGACGAGATACCCTTGCGCCACCTCAACGCACCCGGCGTGCTCTTCGTCGGGCGCGATGGCCAGGAGGCCACGGAGTCGCACGAGGTACATGGGTTCGTTGTATTTCTCCCAGCGATTGGCGCCCGCGTACTCGATCTGATCGTCGAGTGTCTTCGGCACGGCACCCTCACAGCTGGCTTTGATAGCGTAACTCTCCATCGCGACCTCGGTGGCAAAGGCGAGACCGTGTTGCGCCCAGCGGTCGGCGAAAGCGTCTGTTTTGGCGATGCCTTTGGAGCGCATGTGGAAGAGCGCGAGAGCGACCGCCTCTTGGGTGGCGGTCCCTAGCTTCGAAGGCTCTTCCTGGCCTAGCGCATCATCGACCCACGCGACGGTTTCCGTCGCGCACTTGGTCGCATCACGGTTCGCAGCGCGCACGTCCGCTCGAATGGGAAGTCGTGCAATCGCTTCTGAGTCTTCGCCGGCGTTCTTCTCTTGATGGCTACGGACGATGCACTCGGGAAACCGCGACGTGGGTGCATTTGACGCAACCATGTTCGGGGAAAAGCACTGAGGGTGTTCGCCATGCAATGCTTCATAGCAAAAACGCTGCCAGCTGACCGGCGTAGAGAACACCGACGAAAACAGATTTCAGGCGTGCGCGCTGGGCACGCTTGAGCAACTCTTGCGCGTCAGTCGTAGAAGACGAGGTAGGAGCTCAGCTCAATGTTGCCGCCTCGCGGCTGAGCGTCGCCGAGGAGACCTTCATAGCTAACGCTGTTCTCTTCGCCGAGGACGATCTGGTCCGTCACGTCAAACACGTGCGGGTGCACGGGCTCTCCTGGACACCAACCGGCGCGAAGAGGAGCCCAGTTTCCGTACTGCCCGGGGATGACGCCTTCGCGCGCGCGCTCTGCACAGCCAAGAGGGCTCCCGATTCCGCTAGGAAACGAGACTTCGTTGTCGGCGCCGCCGTTGATGGCGAAGTGGTGTGTGTGGTTGCACCACTCGGCGCAGTTGTCCCCTTCGGTCTGGCCGTGGCCCGAGATGAGAACGACGAGCTCCGCGCGTGATGCGCTTGCCGGCGCGGTGACGACCACGTCGGGTCGGCCCTCATTGTAGGTCGCGTCGAAGTTGCCACCGCGGAAGAGTGGAAGAACTGTGGTCGCACCGGCGCTGTCTGGATGTGAGCGCAGTGCGATGCGAACGTCGCGTGGCGTCGCTCGCTCCCAGGTAGGACCGAGGACGAGGCGGAAGGTGGTCGGCCCTGCCTGAAGCAAAGCTGCTCGGTCCGTGGCGTCGATGAGCCAGCGTCGCTCGCCTGGGCGCGAGTAGGGAGTGATCCAGCGGACGAGCTCGTTGGAGCCTTCGCAAGCTTCGTCATGACAAACGAAGAGCGCGGCGATGCGGTCCCACTCGGAACACTCCGCTGGGCCCTCGTGGCATACGAGCTGGACGTCGACTTCGACTTGGTGGGCGCCGATATCAGCGGGGAGCTCGATGTTGAGGAGGTGCTCGCGTTCGGTGACGCCGGTCTCGTCGAAGAGCACCGTCGTCGCGACGCCAGCAGCGTCTTCTTCAGCGATGCGCTCTTCAAGGCTCGCTTTGTAGTTGTAGTAGTGGGAGACGTAGCCAGCCATGGGCAGCCGCGAGACGAACCCCGCGCCGGTGACCGCAGCGAGCGAGCCGACGGGGTCGAAGCGTTGGCCGCGGTCGATGCCGAAGGCACGCTCGCGACTGCCGAGCGCGCGAATGAACGCGCCGACACTTCCGTCGATGCCTTGCACCGCACCGGCGACAACATGAAGACGGGGCGCCCAGTGTTCGCGTTCGTCCGTGCTGATTCGGGCGAGCGTCTCGTCGATGCTCGTGCGCATTGTCTCGAGCAAAGGCGTCCGGACGCTCTCGTCGTTTTCGTAGCTCGTGAAGAAGTAGTGGACGTTGCGCGCGGAAGCTTCGAGGAGCTGGTCGACGAAGCCGTTGAACACCTGCGTCGACGACTCGTCGCCGGCGTGGTTGATGAACACGTAGCTGTCGCAGCCGCTGAAGGACTCGGCGAAGCCAAAGCGACCGCCGCCGACTTCGTTGATGCGGAAATCGCCGGCGACCTCTCCGTAGGCGAGCGTTTCGGAGCCCTCCTGAAACGGGCGGAGTGTCCGGGACGGGTCTTCGCAAGAGGGCACGAGCGGAACGTCCGGCGCGGGCACATCGGCGCCAGCGTCGAGGACCGGAACGTCACGTCCCGCGTCGCTAACGTCGGGTTGTCCCGCGTCGAGAATCGGGAGCGTCGAGTCGTCGCCGCAGGCAAACGCCACGAGGACGCAAAGGAGCGTGAGCGCGCGGCGTATCACTCCGCGGCCTCGGGTGCCGCCTCGCCTGCTTCGCCTTCGGGCTCAGCTCCCTCGGGCTCGGCTTCCATCGCGCTGGTGCCCATGCTGCTGGCGCGCTGTCGCATCATCTCGCCATGACCGGGGAAGGCAGGCGCCGCTTCGATGGGGTCCAAGTGGATGCTGCGGAGGAGGTCCGATTGAATCTCCACGGTGGCCTCGCGGCGAAGCCCACGAGAGAAGTCGCTCATCGCTTCGCTGCGCCGCTCGCGCCAGAGCTTCACACGAATGCCGTCGGCGGCGCTGGCCAGCGTGCGCTGCTCTTCGAGTCGTCGGCCCGTGAGCTTGACGATGGAGAAGTACTCGCCGGTCTGCACAACGTCGCTCACGTCGCCAACGGTCTGGAGCGCGAAAGCTGCCTCGACGATAACGGAGTCCACGGGAGGATCCGGCTCGCGTGTGGCGGGGCCTTCTTCGCGGACCGGCGCCGTGGCGCTCGGGGAACGCCCGTTGCGCATGAAGTAACGCAGGTCGCCACCGCGGAACTTCGTCTCCGTGTCGATGGAGTGCGCTCGGACGAGGTTTCGAAAGCCGCGAGCGTCGGCGGCACGCGCCTCTTCAAGCACCGCCTCGGCGGCCTCTCGGCTCTCGAAGAGAATGTGCGCCGCGCGTGACATCGCCGGCCGGCGGAACTCTTCGCTGTGGGATTCGAAGTAAGCGAGAATGTCCTCATCGCTGATGCTCTGCCGCGTGTTCTGCTCGTCGATCTGCACGCGAATGATGTTCTGAACCAGCGACTCCTTGTAGGCCCGTTTGACCGCTGTGTTTTCACCGTAGCCGCGACGCTCGGCCTCTTGGGCGAGGAGCATCGAGCGTACGAGGCCGTCGGCGAACTCCTGCAGACGGCGAGGTTGCCGCAGCTGCTCGCGCATGATGGGCGCTTGGAGCGCGATCTGGTCCTCGAGGTCGCCCACGGTGAGGCGGGTGTCGCCCATACGTGCGTAAGTGCGAGCCCGGCGCGCTTCGTCTTGCTCGGACGGGCCTTCATCGGCGGCAGTCTCGGGCGCCGCCGTCTCCGGAGTGTCAGGCGCCTGCGCTAGCGCGGAGCCAGAACCGAGAGCCAAGACCAGAGCAACAAACGTAAAAAGGCGCGTCATCGGCTACAGCGTACACTGAGCCGGACGCGCCGCAATACGGGGAAACCCGTGAGCTAGGGCAAAAGCGCGGGCTAGAAGCCGTAGCTCATGTTGGCGCCAGCGAAGAAGCCGCTGAAGAGGTCGAAACCGCCATCCACGCGGATCAAGAGCTGCTTGATGGGCTTGATGCGAATCGCGAGGTTCGGGACAGCCAAGCGGAAGTAGAGGTTCGGGACGCTGCCGCCGTCGAACCACTTGGAGGCGATGCCGCCGACGCCTGTGAGGTCCCCGTCACCATCGACGTCGTCGCACTCACCGGGTCCGCCCATGGACATGTCCTGGCAGGGAGCCCACTCGCCGTTGCCATCTCGGTAAGCTTCGGTGCGTCGGAGGTCGCCAAGCAGAGCGCCGAGACCGATGCCGAGGCCGTACTGAATGCCGACGATGTCGTTGAACTGCGTGCCCCACATGAGGTCGACGCTGGCCATGATGCCGAAGAGCTCGCTGTTGATGATCTCCGTCTCGACCTGGTCATCCCCGCTACCAAGGAAAGGACCGTCGACCCCGTAGCCCTGGTAGTAGACGCTCGTGACGATGTCGAAGTTGTCTTTGCGGTAGGTGAACGAAAGACCGAAGGCCGAGTTGTTCGTTGGCGTGTACTCGTCGAGGAAGAGGCCCAGCATAAAGCCCGGGGTCCACGTGTGACGGTAGAACGCGCCGAGGAACATGTAGGTCTCGGCGGGGTCCTCGTAAGGGTCCGTGCTTGAACGCTGCTCGTCCACGCCGAGCTCGTTCTCGGCGACAACCTGCTCGTCGCTCATGAGACCACTCTGCGTGGGGTCGCCTGGGTCCGGCTCCGCCATGTCGGGTTCGGCGAGGGCCGCTTCGTCGGCTTCGGCTTCAGCGACGGCCTCCACGGCCACCTCTTCGGCGGCCGGCGCGATGGCGACCTCAGCGGAGGCTCCGCCGCCTCGAGCAGAGAGCACCGGTTCTTCGTCAAGGCTCTCCTGAGCCGAAACGTTGACGGACACGCCCGCGAGGGCGAGCAATAGGGAGAGTGAAATAAGTTGTCGAAGAGCAAGCATAAGTAAGAGGTCCTCCGCCCCTAGATGTAGCCGGGACGGCGCCTTCTTACCAGTTTTGCGCTCTCATGAAAGGCGTGCCCAGAGGAGGCTGCCTCATCACGAGCTAGGAGGCGGGCGTGATGAAACTCAACCAAGCCTCTGCGAGGGCTGGAGCCTCAAACCAGTGGACCATGTGGCCAACGCCCGGAATCTCTACGAATTCATGGTTCGGAATCTGGCCGTAGCGCGCTTCTTCGTCCGGCAAGCGGTAGCCCTTCTCGCCGGCGACCACCAACGTGGGACAAGGAATACGCTTGAGGAAGGCCCCGAAGACCTCGGTGCGAAAGGGCATCGGCGAGGTGCTCCGGTGGAGCGGATCAAAGCGCCAGTGTCGCTGGCCCTCGACGTCCGTGGGGCGCGTAGACTTCTCGGCGAGGAAAAGACCGAGCTCGTCGTCGAGGGTTGGGTTCTGGATGCGCATTCGCTTGAGGGCGTCTTCGATCGATAGCGGTCTAGGGTCGCGGCCGGCCGATTTTGCGACGCTGTCGAACCACGCACGCATCTTCCCCGGGGAGCGCTCAAACTTGTAAGGCGGCGGTCCAAGGCCCTCGATGAGGGTGAGCGTTTTCAGCTTCTCGCCGCGCACGCCGGCGAACATGGTGCTGACGGTGCCGCCCATGGAATGCGCGATGAGATGCGCCTTGGTTTCCTCCGGTCCGCCAACCAGCTGCGGAAAGAGCCGCTCAAGGTCGAGGACGTAGTCCGGGAAATGGTAGTAGCCGCCCTTGCCGACCCACTCGCTCTCGCCGTGCCCGCGCCAGTCCCAAGCGACTACGCGGTAGCCGCGCGCCGCGAGGCCTTCAGCGAGCGCGCGAAAGCTCCAAGCAAGATCGAGGAACCCGTGGGCCAAGAGTACGGTCTCTTCGGCCTCATCGTTCCACGTCAGCACGTGGTGACGAAGACCGTTGGCGACAACGAAGGACTCCACTGGGTTCATCGAGGGAGATGCGGGCTTGTTCATCGAATGCTGGGTCATCGAAAACGTCCTGGGTCGACGAGGGGTGCGAAGGGTGACGGCGTGTCACCGAGTATGGCGCGCGTGAGAATATCGGCGCTGATAGGCGCTTGGAGGATGCCGTTTCGAAAGTGACCCGTGGAGAGCCAGACGCCCTTGGGCCCGGCAGCTCCGACGAGGGGCAGGTCGTCTCCGGTGCCGGGACGAAAGCTCGCCCACTGGTTTAGAATCGGGGCGTGGCGGAGGCGCGGCGCGACGCGAACGGCCATGGCCAAGATGGCGCTCATGCCTTCGAAGCTCACTTCTTTTCGGAAACCGACGCGCTCTTCGGTGGAGCCGCAGAGCACCTCGCCGCTCGGTCGCGTGACGATATAGCCGCCGGCGCCGAAGACGATGCGACGAAAGAGCGGCGGCCTCGAGCGCGTCTCGACGATCTGCCCACGAACCGGATGCACCTTTGCGCTCTCGATGCCCAAGCCGGGCACAAGCCCCGTCCAGCTGCCAGCGGCGACGACGACGTGATCGGCTTCGAGTGTGTCCTCCCCGACAAGCACACGCGGAGAGCCATCGCCATGCTCCACCCCGCGAACGAACGCACCTGAACGAAACACCGCGCCGGCGCGTTCAGCGGCGATGGCGAGGGCGGGCAAGAAGCGCTTCGGCTCGAGCTGCGCCGCGAGCTCAAAGTCGAGGGCCCCGAGGGCTTCGTCGCTGAGCGCGGGCTCACGCCGGCGCGCTTCGGCGCCGTCGATAAACTCGGAAGCGCTGCCCGGGATTTCATACTCCGCGAGCTTCTCGTGAAATCTCTTGAGATGAGCATGTTCATGCGCCGACAGCGCCGCGGCGAGGACACCACAGCGGCGAAAGCCTACGTCGATGCCGTGCTCTTGCTTGAGCTCGTCGGCGAGCGTCTCGTGGAGGTCACGACTGGCCACACCGAGCGGCAAAAGCTGCTCGGGACGCGGAACGTGAGCGGCCTCGAAGCTCGGGGCGAGGATACCCGCTGCGGCGCTGGAGGCTTCGGCGCCAGGAACGCTCCGCTCGAGGACGAGAACGTCGGCTCCTCCTTGCGCTAAGCGAAGAGCGCTCATGCAGCCCATCACCCCGCCGCCGATGACGATCACCTTCATCCGAGGGATCTACTTGAGTCTCTCGGGCACACAAGGCGGCCGGAAAGGTGTCCTGGGCGGCGCTTCTGCTATGGTTCGCCGATGCGCTTATCTTCGATGCTGGTCCCCCTCCTTGTTTTTTCACTCGCCTGTGGCGACGATGACTCCTCCACCGATGCTGGCAGTGACGGCGGGACATCGGACGCGAGTACACCGGACGCGAACCCAGGGGATACAGGCAGCCCCGGTCCTCGAGACGCCGGCGAAGCTGACGCCGGACCAAACGACGGCGGCGCCGTTGATGCCGGCGGCGCAGATGCCGGCGGAACCGATGCCGGCGGAACCGATGCCGGCGGCGCAGATGCCGGCGGCGCAGATGCCGGTCCGGCGCTCCCCGTCTGCGGACCTGGCGTTGAAGGAAGCTGCTGCTTCGACATCAGTGAGACGCTTGGCGATCTTCCCTTCGTTTTGCCCGATACCTTCAACGAAGCCACGCCTACGTGGAACCGGCCAACGGACGACTGCCCTTCGGATGCGCTAAGCGAAGACGCAGTGCCCTTTGTCACCTACACCTACTGCAACTACGGCGAAGCCGCGGCAGACTTCCAGTTTGAGGTCCTCGCCGTCGAAGAAGACGGCCCTGTGCCCGTGCTCGTCGCGTACTCAGGCAGCGAGATCAACGCCGACCCGCTCATGTGTGGCGCGTTCAACGAGCCTCTTTTGGGCCTCGCGGAGCTTGTCATCACCCTTGCGCCTAATGAGGTGGTGACCATCGTTTCGACCACCCGCGACGCTATGGACTACGGCGATATTCAGTCCATCGCCGGCGAACCCGCGGAATAGCCGCCGAACTCACAGGCGGGTAGCCATCTGGCGGCCGGAGCACTAGGCTAGGCCTGTGGGACCCCTTGAAATCTTCCTCGCGGTCGTCGGGCTTTCGATTCTCGTCATCGCTCACGAGAGCGGTCACTACTTAGCGGCGCGGGCCTTCAAGATGAAGGTCCTGCGCTACAGCATCGGCTTTGGTCCGACGCTCTTTAAGTACCAACCGAAGGGCAGCGACACGGTCTTCCAGGTCGCGGCGATTCCGTTCCTTGCCTACGTGCAAATCGCGGGGATGAACCCCTACGAGGAGAACGACCCGGACGAGGAAGGCCTCTTCAACGACGCCAGCCGCCTCGGTCGCATCGTCACCATCGCCGCGGGGCCCTTCGCCAACTACCTCACGGCGGCGATCATCGCCTTGGCCATCGGTCTCGTCGGGTGGCCTCCGGGCATCTTCCACCGGCTCTACCCCGATGACGCCCGCGTTGAGATCCCGGCCATCGTGCCCATCGCGTCGGACATCCTCGAAGACTCCGCCGCGGCGGAAGCGGGCGTTGAGGTCGGCGACCAGATCGTCGCCGTTGCCGGCACCGAGGTCGCGAACATGGAGGAGCTGCGCGAACAGACGCAGGCGCATGGCGGCGAGGCGACGGAGTACGTCGTGCTCCGCGACGGCGAACGACTCCCGCTAACGGTCACGCCCCGCGTCGTCGATGGCAATGCGCTCATCGGAATGCAGGCGGAGAGCCCCGAGATCGACATCGGACCGGTGAAGCTCGGTTTCGGTGAGGCGGCTACCTTGGCCATCGCCGTCCCCTGGAAGCTCACGGTCTATCAGCTGAGCGCCATCGGAAACATGATCACGCAGATGGACTCCAGCAACCTTGGCGGTCCCGTCGCTATCGCCAAAGGCTTCGGCGCCGCAGCACAACAAGGAGTGGTCTCCTTCTTTGTGATGATGATGATGATGTCCGTGGCGCTCGGGCTCTTCAACCTCTTGCCCTTCCCCGCCCTCGACGGCGGACGTCTCTTTTTCCTCGCCTACGAGGTCATCACTCGCCGAAAGCCAAACGAGCGTTTCGAGGCCGCGGTGCACACCGTCGGCATACTCATATTATTGGTCGTCCTGGCCCTGGTGACCGTGCGCGACATCGCGGGATGAGCGGCGCGCGCGTCAGACGAGGTTCGTCCGCCGCGCTGCCTCTGCTCGTCCTCCTGAGCTCCCTCGTACGAGCGGACGACACCCCGGTCCTCCACGAGTTTATCCCAAACATCGGCGACTCCGACCTGGACTTCGTCGACGGCGAGGGCGAGCCGTCCATCCTCTATGAAGGCGAACTGCTCTCAGCCCCCACCGGCGGCGGCCTCCGCCAAGGAGAGGTCCCCGTCGGCGCGCGCCGAGGAAACGCCGCCACACCGACCTTTCGCCCCGACCGTGTGACGAGCTTGGACGGGCAGCTGCAGTACTCGGCGGTCTTCACGCCCTCCGTCGCTCCATTCAAACGCACCACTTCCCTCGATGCCGTCGTTCGGCTTCGTAACGGCGTCCCGGTGTTGGGCATCGCGCGACCTGATCGAAGCCCCATCACCATCGAAGGCCCGGGCGTCGCGCCGCCGGATTCGCGCCCCCGTGACAGGTTTTGGGGCAGCCTTGTCCTCGACTTTCGTGAGGGCAACGACGTGCCTTTTCCAAGCGTGTCTCCCGAGTCGAGGGTACTGAGCCTTCGGACCGAACCGCCGACGGACCTACGCCTTGAGCGAGACGAGTCCGGGAACTTCAACGCGCATACCAATCAACCCGCCGGGCAAGTTCGCGTCGTCTTTCTCATGGACGCGCCGCGCGCCTACTTTGCCGCCGAGACGATCCCAAACGTGTCGAGCGACCTCCTCTCGGACGAGCTCTATCCCCTCGACGATGCACTGCAGAGCGACGGGCTTCGCTTTGCGGCGGAGCTCGGCATCGAGCGCGGAGATCCAATGCCGGAGGTCCTCTCCACACTTACGCGACACTTCCGCAGCTTCGTCGAGTCGGACCTGCCGCCGGACGACACCGGCAACATCTACCTGGACCTGGCGCGCAGCGGACGAGGCGTGTGCAGGCATCGCAGCTACGCGTTCTTGATCACGGCGCAGGCGCTCGGAATTCCAACGCGTTTCGTACACAACGAAGCGCACGCCTGGGTCGAGGTCAAGATCGTAGAGGTCGGCTGGATGCGCATTGATCTGGGTGGCGCCGCAGGCGGCCTCGACACGAGCAATGCCTCCGACCGGCCCATCTACCGCGCGCCATACCCGGACCCCTTGCCGCGGCCGCCCTCTTATACCGGTGGCTACTCGCAACTCGCCGGCAACGTCAGCGGCCTCCGACCCGACGAGGCAGCAGCCGCGAACTTGAGCGCCGCCACCGACCCGCAAGATACGTCGAGTGACGCTCCGCAAAACGGGCAAGCCCAGAACGTTGCTTCACAGAGCGATGTGCAAACGCCTTCGAACGGGCGTGCGCAAAACACGACGGCTCGGCCTCTGCGCATCATCCTGGACCAATCGGAACACGAAGCTCTTCGGGGACGAAGCGTACCGATCAGCGGCCGCGCCCTCGACCCCGAGGGGAACGGCGTCGGCGGGCTCCGCATTGAAATCGCCGTTCGGCGCCGAAGTCGACGTCTCCTTGGCGTGACGGTAACGAACGCAAACGGTCAGTTTCAAACGACCGTCGGCGTGCCTCCCGACCTGGGCGTTGGCGACTGGGTGTTGAGCGTGCGGACTCCAGGAAACGAAGACTACTTTCCGGCCCAAGCGCACTAGCGCCAAGCCGAAGCGAGGGTGTGAGAGATCCCGACGACGCTCTCTTCCTTCGGTGCTAATTTATGGGCAGTGAAGGACACACGCGATACGCCTGGTTGGGTCCGCTTGCTGACGAGGGTTGGAGTGCCCAAAGCGCAACGGCGACGCTTCGCGACTCTCTTGGAGGAATACCACCACGGCTACGATAGCTTTGGGGCACACCGCGAGGGCGCCGCATTTGCACACGCCTTCACGAACTTTCTCTACGAGCGTTGGTTTCGTGTGCTCAGCCATGGCCACGAGAACATCCCCGCGACGGGACCCGTGATCATCGCTGCGAACCACAGCGGCACACTGCCCTTCGACGCGATGATGATCTACGCGGACCTTCTCCGCCGCACGGACCCGCCGCGCTTGCCTCGTGCCATCGCCGACAGCTTCGTCGCGGGGCTCCCATGGATCGGGCTGCTCTTTGCGCGAGCTGGCGTGGTCGGCGGCGCACGACGAAACGTGGAGCATCTGCTGCGAAACGACGAGCTCATCGTGGTGTTCCCCGAAGGCGTTCCCGGAATCAGCAAACGCTACAGCCAACGCTACCAGCTACAGAACTGGCGCGGCGGACACGCGGAGCTCGCCATTCGCTTCGGCGCGACTGTTGTGCCAACGGCCCTCATCGGCGCGGAGGAACAGATGCCTCAAATCGCTCGCCTCCCCGTTTCGCTCTTCGGCGCCCCGTTCTTACCCATTCCGGCGACACCAGTGCCCTTGCCTGTTCGCTATCACATTCACTACGGCGAGCCGATCCGCTTCGACCTCCCGAAGAGCGCCTCGGATGACCCTGAAGCGATCGCGAACGCCTCGGCGCGAGTCCGCGATGCCGTTAGCGACCTCGTCGACGACGGGCTCCGGCAACGCTCAGGGCGCTTCCGATGAGCCGTTATCTAATCACCGGCGCGACGACGACCGTCGCCTACGCGCTCATCGAACAGCTCCTCGCGGAGGCCACCACGGAACGAGTGCTCGCCGTGGGCAAGGAGTCTCTTCGAAGCAGCCGTATTCGCGATGGTCGCCTGCGCTACGTTCGCTCAGACCTCGCCCGCGAACGCTCCATTCGACGGCTCATCTTTGGACCCGTTCGGGACGAAGGCATCACACACATCGTTCACATGGCGACGCACCGAAGCGCCGTCGAAGGCAAACGCGCCCACGCGCTCAATGTCGGGGCGGCTCGCAAAGTTCTTCACTTCGCAGAGCGCGTCGAGTCCGTCGAACGCTTCGTCTACCGGAGTTACGGAAGCGTCTACAAGACGTCCGCGGACATGCCTGTACGCATCGACGAAGAGCACCCACTTCGCATCGGCCCCCGAACTCCTCAATACGTCCTCGACCGCGTGGAAGCCGACCTCGCCGTCTGTGCGCGCATGGGCATGTCGCGTATCGGAATCGCCGTGCTTCGCTGCGCGGAATGCCTCGCCGAAGGAACAGGAAGCCAGCTCTGGGACTACCTTCAGCCCAGTGTCTGCTTTCGTCCCCTTGGCTTTGATCCGATGATCAACGTTCTGAGTCCTTCGGATCTTGGGCGAGCGCTGCTCCTTGCCACGAAGAGCCGAGCCGAAGGAATTTTCACGATTCCTGGCAAAGACACGCTGCCTCTCTCACGCATCATTCGCCGTTTTGGGCGCCGAGAAGTGCCGCTTCCGGGTCCATGGCTAAGGCCCCTCTACTCCGTGCGAAGACGTACCACCGCTGCGGACTTCCACTATGGCGTGAGCCGTGGATGGCTACACTTCGGGGGTGTCCTCGATGGGCAACGTGCATCAGACGTGCTGGGTTACGAGCCCGTACGCGAGGTGAGTTGGCCTCTGCGCTTGGAGGCGCTGCGCGTCAGAGACGAGGCGAGCAACCCTCGTTCCCTGCGCGGGAAGTTCGCGCGCTGGCTTGACGAGTAGCGACGCCACTTCGTGCAAGCGGCAAACTCCGCTACACTGGCCCAATGGTCCGAATCGCGTTGGTCGGCTTGGTGTTCACGACGCTCATGGCGTGCGGCCAAATCGGCATCGATTCGGTTCCCGCCCCTGATTCACGCTCCGGTGACGCCGCGCTGTCAGACGACGCGCCAGGCTTCGATTCGGGCGAAGGAGCCGACGCAGGAAACATCCGCGACGCAGGCGCGAGAATGGACGCTGTCGTGACGCGCGATGCTTTCTCAAGGGACGCGCGCGTAGAAACGGACGCCGCGCCGAGCGAATGCTCGACCCCCGATGACTGCCCGATGGCCACGAGCGTCTGCCAGGTCCCCGAGTGCCCCGATGGCGAGTGCAGAGTTCAAGCGGTCAATGAAGGAATGACCTGCCCCAACGGTGACGTTAGCGTGGTCTCGACATGCATCGCCGGCACGTGCACCGCCACGAGTTGCGTCGCGGACCTGGCGAACTGCGACGGTGACTTCAGCAACGGCTGCGAGACGGGCCTCGGCAACGCGAGTCACTGCGGGGCGTGCGACGACTCTTGCCACGTCTTGTGTGGGGGCGCGTCGTGCGACGACGTCGTGGGCATGGCGTTCATATTCGGAGGCCGCGAGGTCTGCGCTGTGCTCGCGTCCGGACGCGTCGCCTGCGTGGAAGAAGACGCGCGACAGTTTGTGATCTCTGACGAGTATCCGCTCCTCAAGGTCCTCGACCATCAGGTCTTCTACTGTTTCGTCGACGCCGCCGACGTCGCGTGGTGTGCCGGAGACAACGGCATTGGACAGCTTGGTGATGGTACGAGGGAACCACGGGATTCGGCAGTGGAGGTCGCCATTCCCGACGTCGCACGTCAGGTGAGCGTCGACGTCTCACATGCATGTGCGCTCCTCCAGGGCGGCGAGGTTTTCTGCTGGGGCGGGAACACATTCGGCCAGCTCGGGCAGGGAACGCGAGAAGACTTCATCGCTACTCCGGTGCAGGTTCCGGGACTGAGCGACGTCGTGGCCATCCACGCGGGCAACACACATACGTTCGCCAGAACCGCCGGCGGCGAGATCTACAGCTGGGGCGTCTCTGGACGCATCGGCCGTTCAGGCGACCCAAACTCACCGGGTTTCGTCGAAGGTGTCACGACGGCTGTGCAGGTGGGTACGGGCTTCGGGCATGGTTGCGCGCGACTCACGGATGGAACGCTCCAGTGTTGGGGGCTGAACGGCGACGGGCAGGCCGGAGGGGCTGGCACCGGCGTCCCAACGGCACGTACCGTCGTGCTCCCGGGTCCTGCCACGGACATAGCCGTGGGCGACTACCACACCTGCGCCGTCGTCGGCGCGAGGGTCCTGTGCTTCGGACGCAACGTCAGCGGACAGCTTGGTGACGGAACCACCACCTCGCGTTCCACGCCCACGCCGGTCCCTGGTTTATCCGATGTCTCACGTGTCTTCGCGAGTGGCCTGACCACATGCGCGCTCAACAGCAGCGGGGAGGTTCACTGCTGGGGCGTGGGCATGGGTGTCACGCCGCTGCGAATCACGGCCGCGGACTAGAGCTCATCTCATCACTACGTCTCAAGAGCGCACGCAACGCGATGACATGGGCGAAGAGCGCCGCGACGACGGCGAAGGGAACGATCCAGATAAAAGGCACGTGGAATGCCAGGAGCACCGGCTCGTCGAAGACGTCGATGGGCGCGCCGGGCGCCGAGAGGACGGCGATGCGTGCGACGTTGAAAAGCAACGCGAGACCCACGATATGAAATGCGAGCGCGAGCTTCTTGTTTGGCCAGCGCAGCAACACCGGGCCCAAAACGAGGGCGAGGATTCCAGTGGCTACGTCGAAGTTCTGCCCGGACCAGGTGATCTGCTCAGGAATCGTCCCAGCCTCATGCCAGACCGTGAGCAAGTACTCGAGAGGTAGACGAAAGGCATGAAAGAGAACCCAAGCGCCCACAGGGAACGCGGCGCCCATGCCGAGGCCAATGGGCCGAAACGCGATGGCGAGCGCCGTGATGTTGAGTGAGAGCAAGGTGAGCGCAGTAAGAACGAAGGCTTCGGGGTCGAGTACCCACGTCGCGAGGGCCGCGGTGAGCGCACCAACGAAGACGACGACACCGGTCGCGATGAGCGTTCGGCGCCCGCGCCCCGCCTCTGGCCCCGCCCGTCTCGCGGCGACGACCAGAGCCGCTTGGCAAATGGCCAGCAGTCCTAGGAAAAGAAGAGTCGAATACAGGGGTGGGGGCTGGAAGACATCCATGGGAACCTCAGCTATCTTTGACCGAAAACACAACCGACTACTATACAAAAATGAACCTCGTGTCGAAAAAAGAAGCTGAAAAGGCCAAAACGGCTAAAAACGAACGTCGCTATCGCCAGCTCTGTGGTGTTGCCAAAGCGTTGGATCTGGTGGGGGAGCGCTGGACGCTGCTCATTGTCCGCGACCTTCTTCTCGGACCGCTGCGTTTCTCCGAGCTTCTCGAACTCGAAGAGGGCATCGGACCCAACTTGCTCTCGCGGCGGCTACGAACCTTGGTCGAGCGCGAGTGGGTCACCATTCGGAAAGAAGGACGCGCGAAGGTGTACGCGCTGAGTCCAAGCGGAGAGCGCCTACGTCCAGTGGTCCTTGCACTCGGCGAGTTTGGGTCGGCCTTCATGAACCCCGCCGACGGGGAACGCGGGCGCCTCGACTGGTTTGCGTTTTCATTGCAGCGGCGCATCAAACGCATTCCAAAACCCACCACCCTTTGTCTCGTCGGCGATGACGGGAGATTCGTCGTTCGGCTAGGCCCAGGAGTCGAAGTGCGTCGAGGTTCAGGCGTCGGTATCGAAGCGCACGTTCACGGCGAACTACGTTCCTTCGCCCGCTGGCTCGCCTTCGGCGAAGACTGGCGCAAGCTCGCCCAGGAAGGCGCGCTTCGCATCGATGGCTCGGAGGACGCCGTCGAGCGCTTCGGCGCGGCTTTCGTCGAAGCTTGATCGGCTCAGCGCCATCGCCGCATACTTGGCGAACACGCAATGGAAGAGCTCTCCCAAACGGAACTGGCGCGTGTGGTCGCTGGCTTTCCCCGCGAACTCGGCTCTCAGCTAGGCGCGTGGCACGTCGCAGACCTGGGACGTTCTCTCAGCGACAGCGCTATCGAGCCAGTGCACGTCTGCGGCGAAGAGGTTCGCATTCCGTACGGCGTCGACTTCGGCGCGCCTTTTTGGGACGACTCACGAGAGCCACTCGAAACCGCCATGATCCACTGTGTCTACACGCGACACCATGATGGCTACGTCCGCGAAGCACACGTCGCGGAGGTATTGCGCTCCCCGTCCCCTTGGGCCGTTCCTTACTTAGTGCGGCTCCTGGGCGCGCCGGTGGCGGAGATCACGGAACGAATCGAGTCGGGAATGACGGACGCTTGGGCAAATGAGTTTCGCGCCTTCGCGCAGCACAACGGCGACTTCATGCGCCTCACGCGCGCCCGCGCATGCAGCTATGGTTCGTTCTACCGGCATCGCTTTCGCCACGCGGACGACTACCCAGCGCTTCGAGTTCTAAACGCACTCAAAATCTAGCCCGAGCACTCTTCATATGCGGTTTAGGAAAAGCGCCGCGGCATGATCCACTTTGGCGCGCTCGCGAAGCTGAAGCATCCACGTCTTGGGCATCGCGCCGGCACCAAAGCGGGCTCCGAACAGCTGTCCCGCCATCGACGCGATGGAGTCACAGTCGCCGCCTAGCCGAACCAGGCTCTGTATCAAGGTGCTGTAGTCGCCTTCTTCCGCCCGCGCCGCCGCCCAAATGGCGAGGGGAACAGACTCGACGACGTACCCGCTCGTTCCCAGCTCCGCCGCCGCGTCTTCCAGGGTTCCGTCCCATCGCGAGAGCAGCTGCAAACGGTCTCGCACGCGCGTATCGGAAAGACGGGACGCCACCGCCGTGAGACTCAGTGGACGATTGTGGAGGACGTCGTGAATGGCGAGGCAGAGCGCGAGTGCGCCGACGTAGGCCTCGTCCGAGTGATGCGTAATCCGGGCCACGTCACGGATTCGAAGACGGCCGATTCGCGTGGCGGGGTCCAAAGCAAAAGCCAAGGGCGCGATGCGAATCGCCGCGCCGTTTCCCGCGGCCATTTCTCCTTTTCGTCCAACGAGCGCCCAGTGCGCGCCGAAGTGCAGTTCCCGAATCGCTTTCGTGGTGGACGCGCCGGCGCCACGGATTCCGTCACGGCGGTTCCAGTCTACGAACGCCTGGGCGATGAGCTCGGGGTCCACGCGAGCGCGCGAAGCGATGGCCTCCAGCGTCGCGAGAGTCAGCTGTGTGTCGTCAGAAATGCAGCCAAGACAGTCGAGGGCGTCTCCGTCTGGCGGACCACGGCTTTCGAACTGGAAGCCCAACGCATCTCCCAGAGCGCCGCCGTAGAGACATCCGTATAGGCGCGTAGGCTCGAACTCCGGGCGAACTTCTTGGGCGCGCTTCCACCACACGCTGCATGGGTAAGCACGCAGAAGAAGTACGCAAGAACGGTAAACTAAAGTTCTTGGACGTCTTGTCGTTCTCCATGCCATGGATGAAGCCTCCCTCTACGTGAGACTTGGCGGCGAAGCCGCTGTCATGGCCGCGTGCAGCACGTTCTACGAACGCTTAGTAGCCGATGAGCTCCTCGCTAGGTTCTTTGTGGGCCTCGACATTGACGTTCTGACCGCAAAGCAAGTCGGTTTTCTTTCCCGATCTTTCGGCGGGCCCAAAGCCTACCAGGGTCGCCCGCTGCGACAGTCGCATGCACGACTCGTGAAGGAACATGGTCTTTCGGACCAACACTTCGACCGGATCACACTTCACTTGTGCGAAACCCTCGCCGAACTCGATGTTCCAGCGCCGCTGATCAAAGAAGTCAGCGCTATCGTCGAGAACACGCGAAGCGAGGTTCTCGGCCGCTCATGAAGGTCACGGTGCTCGATGGCTCGCGTCGAAATGAAATGACTGTCGGGCGCTTTCTCGGTCTACCTCTCTTAAAACGGGTCCAGCTCATTCTCAGCGGAAGCCTGACATTCGCAGAGAATGGAGTTGAGATCGCAACGGCTGTTGGCCTAGCGCGACTCAGGAAAGAAAGCGCAAGCTTGAGCTCTCCACCACCGGATCCGAAGAACGCTGAAGCTGCCAGCGACTCCGGCGCGGGCTTCTGGCCTGCGACTCGTGAGTAAGAGGAATCACTCCACCTTCGCCTCCAGAAGTGCTGCCAACTCGATGGTGCGCAACGCTGTGTCCTCCGTCGCTTCGAGAATCACCGGAGGGGCTGCGCCCGCCGTCGCTGCTTCGGCCCAACGTGCGGCGCACAAACACCAACGGTCTCCGGGCCTCAGTCCAGCAAATCCGTAGGCCGGACGCGGCGTCGAGAGGTCGTTGCCCATGTTTTGTGTGTAGGTAAGAAACGCCTCCGTCATCTGCGCACATACGACGTGAACGCCGCGGTCTTCCGGGCCCGTCTCGCAGCGCCCTGTTCTTCGAAACCCCGTGAGCGGCGCCTCCGAACAAGTGGCTAGAGTTTCGCCGAGCACGTTCTGTGCATCGGCGACGGGCTGCACTTCAGGAGGGATCGCGCAGTCGCTGTGCGGAGTTCCGCACATCGCGAGTGGGGCGGCTTCTTGCTCCGACGCCGCCGCTGTGGCGTGACTCACCGTCAAAGGGGCCTCAGACGAAGCACACGCGACGATAAAGAGAATCCCAACTGGAAAGGACGCGGCTTTCACCCAGCGAAGCTAGGGGCATACGCACCAAAGTGAAGAAGCGAAGCCTCCTTCGGCTTGAGTCGCTCAGAAGGTGTGCAGGAAATACACGCCCGTGAGACTCACACCACCCGTCGTCACCGTTTCGGGCTCGTCCGGCGCCGGCGCGTCGACTTCCTCTTCGTAGTCATCGACGTAGTCGTCTTCGTAGTCATCCGGCTCAGCATCGTCCTCCGATGGAATCATCTCCTCGAGCTCCATGGGCGTGTAGCGATGCAGGTAGCGGCCGCCACAGAAACTTCCGCGAACGCTCTCCCAGCTGCGTACCGAGTCTCTCGGCGTGAGGAGAATACGCGCCTCGGTAAAGAACAAACCACCTCCGACCATGCGCAAGACGGTGAGCGGAGAGTCAAACTTCAGCATGATCACCGTCGACCAAGTCGCCGACCAGACCACCGGCGTGAGATGCGCCAGTGGCCCTGAAGAGCGTGCTGCACGGGCCGAGGCGAGCTCCATCATGTCCAGCCCGTAGCGAAGCTTCAGGCGGCGCTCTTCCAAGGTTCTGTCGGGCTGGCGTCGAAAGCGCTGTGGCGCGACGGCCGAGATGTTCGGAATGATCGCCATCTGCGCCGACGTTAGAAACGCGCCAATGCCCCCGAGGTAGTTGCTAAAACGATCGACGCGTTCGTCGGCCTGAGAGGCGACGATGATCGAATACACGCCCAGCCCCGCGAAGAGCGACATGAAGCCATACCAGTGCGCCCGTGCTCGCCTCTTGTTCGCCTGAAAGTGCGAGTCGATGAGGTTGATTCGCATGTCGACTTCCGCCGGCGAAAGCTCATTGATGCAGCTCGTTGGATTCTGCGCGAGGGCGGAATTCGACGCGGCCGTGAAGGCCAACACCAAGGCAAAGACGCGACTCAACTTACGCAAATGCCATACTCCTGCGAACCCACACGAATCTCCGGAGAGCCAGTGATGCACTCGTCACTCGAGCGGTCACAGTCCGAATCACGCCCGGCGCGGCACCACTGACGACAAGTGAGCGGCGCGCCTGCGCTTTCCCGGGCGCAGGTAAAGCCACGTTGGCAGCTGGCGTTGCTGGTGCAGCTCGCTCCGCGACCGCCGCCGCCGGCAGGCCCACGGCAGTCCGTCACGATGCCGCTATCACCATTGAGGGGTGAGCAGTATGCCATCGCGGGGCAGCCGGCCTGAGTGCGCAGGTCACAGTTGAACGAACACGCCTGGACGCCACCCGCCGCCGTGTCGCGAATGCAAACGGCGCCAGCGCCGGGGCAGTCTCCGTCGACTTGGCAGAGCGGCGTACACTGCCGCTCGCCGGTCGGAAGCGCTGCACAGTAGAGACCGGCGGCGCAGGAGTCGAAGGTGGTGCACGCCGTTCCCGTGGTCCCTGCACCAGGCGCTGCACAAGCTGGCGCTCCGGATTCTTGGACGAAGCAGGCTTGTGCTCCGCATCCGCAGGCCGGGAAAAACGAACACACCTCGCCGCCACACCCCGCATCAAAGCCGGCGTCCGGCGGACCCGCGTCCGGTCCGGAATCGGAACCCGCATCGGAGCCGGCGTCCGAGCCGGCATCGCTGACATCGGCGTCAGCGATCACGAGGACATCCGGGCTGGCCACATCGCCGGGTGCGGCATCTCTCAGCGGCGCATCCATGGACGCATCCGCGAGCGCCGCGTCCGTGAATGACGCGTCCGTCGATGACGTATCCGCGAGCGCAACATCCGCAGCCTGGGCGTCTGCTTCCGGCGGCCGTCGCCTATCGATTGACGGGTCACACGCGATGACCAGCAATACAAGCGATAAGAAGCGACGCATGCGCCACTTTGCCTGTTCAACGACAAGCGGAGCAAGAGAAAGCGCCACAAACGCGTGGCGTCTCTCGCGGCAACCTAGTTGGTGGTCAGGATTCGCTCAACGCCGCGCGTCGAGTGCGAGAGCAGCGCATCTCGAGCGACGCCGCCACCGAGACACGAGATAAAGAAGCCGCTGCCGTGAAGGGCCATGCTCCGCACCGCGACCTCGCCGCCGCGAAGCAAGGGTGGAAGCCGCATGCCCATGGGGGAGCGACAAAGGAGAGGCGCGTAGGCACCGAGCTCTTCGCACACGCCGTTTTCGCCGGCTCCGGCGACGACCAGGCCGGCTTCGTCCGAGAGCACAACGGCCTCCAGGCCGCCCTTTTCCCTTGTGTATTCAAGCTGGTATCGGAGGGCTTCTCCGCAATCAACGCTGCGGCGGGTTCGGCGGTCTTCAAGCATCCAGAGGGGGGAGGTCATGGCGATCCTAGGTCGGGGTGAGTGCATGTAAGCGTTTGTCTTACATGAGACTACCTCGACTCCGCGCATGGACGAAAAAAGCTGCATGCCCAGGGGTGCGGCCCTGCCGGGGCGTGATAGGAGACAGGTCGAATGGCGACGCTTTCCGAGGTCCTCGATACCCACCGCGTGATCGTCACTGTGGGCAGTGGTGGAGTGGGCAAGACCACGACCGCCGCCGCACTGGCTTTGCACGCGGCACAGCAGGGGCGTCGAGTCCTATGCATGACCATCGACCCAGCGCGTCGCTTAGCGAACAGCTTGGGCCTCGACTCGATGACCGCCGACGAACAAGTCGTGCAGCCCCGGCTCTTCGTCGAGAACGGACTTGAGCCCAAGGGCGAGCTCTTCGCGATGATGCTCGACGCGCGCCAGACCTTCGATGAGTTGGTGACACGCACCGCCTCTTCCCCCGAGATCGCGGAGAAGATCCTAACCAACAAGATCTACCAGCAGGTCGCCGGAGGACTCGCGGGCACGCAGGAATACATGGCGATGGAGAAGCTCCACGCCGTGCGCAGCGACAGCCGCTACGACGTGATTATTCTCGACACACCGCCGACGTCGAACGCCCTCGACTTCCTCGACGCGCCAGAGCGTATGGTCGCGGCCATCGACTCGCCGGCGATGCGCTGGTTCGTCGGCGCGTTCAAGGGTGCAGGCAAGCTCTCCTTCGGCCTCTTCGGCAAGGGCGCGTCACTCGTGTTCAAGGCGTTGAGTAAGTTTACCGGCGCTGGATTCCTCGAGGAGGTCGCCGAGTTTGTCGCCGGTCTCAACGATCTATTCGGCGGGTTCAAAGAACGAGCCGAAGAAGTCGCCGGAGCACTGCGCTCCGAAGAGGTCGCCTTCGTCTTGGTGACGAGCCCCGCGCCAATGGCTATCGACGAGGCGATCTTCTTCAGCACGAAGCTAGGCGAAGCTCAGATGCGTCGCAGCGCGACGGTGGTCAACGGCATGCACACGTTGCTCCGAGAGCCTTCGATCTCCCGCGCAGAGCAAATCAAGACCATGGGCACACACGACTCAGGCGTAAACGCCGAAGCGCTTGTGGACGCCACGAACACTGCCCTTCAGGATGAGCGCCTTCGCGCCGTCGCCGACCGCATCGAGTCGGACCGGCTTCGCAACAAGCTCGGCGGCGACAGCATCTTCGTCGAGGTCCCTCGACTTGAACAGGACGTCCATGACCTGGGCGGCCTGTCTATCATCGCGAAACACCTCGTCGCCGAAGACACCACGGAGATTCAGAACCCATGAGCGCTGCCAATAACACCGTCGCCGTCGTCCTCGCCGCCGGCCAAGGCACGCGTATGCGGAGCGATCTCCCGAAGGTGCTCCATCCCCTCTCTGGCCGAACTCTTGTCTCTTGGGCGGTGGGCGCCGCTCTCGACGGCGGCGCCGAAGAATGTGTTGTGGTCGTTGGCCACGGCCGACAGGCCGTCAAGAGCGACCTCGAAGCGCGCTTCCCTGGCCGCGTTCGTTTCGCCCTTCAAGAAGAACAGCGTGGTACCGGGCACGCCGTCCGCTGCGCGATGGAGCAGGCGCTCCCTGACTTCGACGGGCAGCTCCTCGTCACGTACGGCGACTGTCCCCTGGTCACCGCCGAAACACTCCGCGCTCTATTCTCCGCAGGAGAGGGCCGCGACTGCGCGCTCCTCGTCGCAACCAAAGACGACCCCAAGGGGTACGGCCGCATGCTCCGCAAGGATGGCGTCGTCGTCGGTATCCGCGAGCACAAAGACTGCAGCCCCGAAGAGCTGCTCATCCACGAGGTCAACCCTGGGCTCTACTGCTTCGACGCCAAGTTCGCGAAGGACGCCATCGCCCGCCTCGACGACAACAACGCCCAAGGCGAGCTCTATCTCACAGACCTCATCGCCATGGCCGAGAGCGTCGCTGACATTCCCGGTGACATGGACGAGCTGCGCGGCGTCAACGACCGCTTCGAGCTCGCTCAGTGTGGCGACATCCTCAGGCGCCGGATTCTAGAAGACCTCGCCCGCTCCGGCGTCGGCATCCTCGACCTCGAGACTACAAACATCGGCGCGGACTGCCAGATTCAGCCCGGCGCAACGATTCACGCTGGCGTGCATCTTCGCGGAAAGTGCCGCGTCGCCGGTGGCGCCGTCATCGACGTAGGCTCCATTCTCACCAACGTCAGCGTCGCGTCCGGCGCTCATCTTCAGCCCTACTCCGTCGCCGCCGAGAGCGCGATTGGCCCCGCCGCGAAGGTCGGCCCCTTCTCTCATCTCCGCCCCCACACAAAGCTCGCCGAAGGCGCCAAGGTCGGGAACTTCTGCGAAACGAAGAAGACTTCCATCGGCAAAGGCAGCAAGGTCAACCACCTCGCCTACGTCGGTGACGGCATGATCGGCGAAGGCGTGAACATCGGCGCCGGCGTCATCTTCTGCAACTACGACGGCGTGAACAAGAACGTCACCACCCTCGAAGACGGCGTCTTCATCGGCAGCGACTCCCAGCTCGTCGCGCCCATCACCGTGGGCAAAGGCGCGTACGTCGCCAGCGGCTCGACGATCACCAAAGACGTCCCCGCCGATGCGCTCGCGCTCTCGCGCACCAAGCAGCAGAACAAAGAAGGCTACGCGACGAGGCTGCGTGGCCGAATGGAAGCCGCCAAGAAGCGCGGCTAATTGCCGGACGAAGAGAAAGCGCAGTCGTTTGAGCTGGCCGCTTTTCGGCCACGTTTCGAGGCGGTGCTCTATGCGTTGGCGTGGGCCTTGCCGGCTGGCGCCGTTCTGTTCGCCATGCTCAATGAGTCGTACATCGCAGCTCCGTTTTTCGTGGCCTTCTACTTTAGCGGGTTCGGACTACATATCTGGACGAACCGGATCCGCTCAACGCTCACGATGGGCGTCGACGGTTTCTCCATCCGGCGTCGCGGCAAGGAACGATTCGTGCGCTGGACCGACTTTGTGAGCTTCGACAAAGCGCCACGAGGGCTCATTGCTCTCACCCAAGACGGCTGGGTGCCCTTGGGACGCACCCTCGTTGTCTGGGACAAGACAATACGGCGACACCGAGAGCACAAGCCGCGCGAGACCCTCAAGCTGCTAGAAGAAGCCGCGAAACACTGGCGCCAGGAGCGAGCAAAGCCACGCATCTTGCAACTCCTCGAGGGCCACGACGAAGCGCAATGGCCCGCCGTCCTCAAGAAGGCCGCCCAAAGCGACTTCCGCACCAGCGGCATCACGCAGATGCATCTCGTGGAAGATCTCCTGAACCCAGAAACACCCCCGGTGCTTCGCGAGGTGCTCGTGAAAACTCTTAAGTTCCGCATCGAAGAAGACGTCGTCGAAGACGCCCTTGAAACCTTCGCGTCGGAGCGTTCCATGAAGGCCCTCCGCTCCGCGATCGCAAAAGGCGAATAGTGATCACTCCGAAGCCAGCGCCGATGCTCGCTGCCGGAATCCGTGGCTGATACGCTTTCATATGGCGGTCCATCAACAGACTCTCAGACCCCACCGTCCACCATTCGCGACAACGGTCTTCGCCGGTCTGATGCTGCTCCCGCTTGTGAGTTGCCTCTTGAGCGTAGCGTTCAACGTTAGCCTCGTCGTCGGGCTGATTGTCCTCACTATCGCCTGTATGATGCCCGTGCTGTTCCAGCTTTACCTGCACCGCCCCGACTGGCTGGTTCAGTTTGGCAACGATGGACTGAGCATCCAGCGCTCCACGGGCGAGGAGTTCATCCCTTGGACTCGCTTTGAAGGGTTCATCGAGACGAATCGTGGAATCCACGCCAAAACCCCTGACGGAGACGTTCCAATCGGCGGAATACCACGCTCACCCGAGGAGAGCCTTGGTGCGTTGAGTCGTGCCGCCGAGCTCGCCCAGAAACGCCCCCCAAAGCTTCCCCACGTCCTCACGCTGATCGAAGGGCACGACGAGAGTCGCTGGCCGGAGCTTCTCGAGCGCGCAGCGGCGGGGGACTTCCGCACCAACAGCATCACTGAAATGCACCTTCGGGACGACCTCCTGAACCCGGACACGCCGCCGGCACTGCGAGAGGTACTGGCGAGCACGCTCAAGGTCCGTGTCGACGTAGGCGAGACCATAGACGCCATCGCGACCTTGGCCTCGGAGCGTTCCAAGAAGGCACTGCGCTCCCTCCTCGCTGACGCGGACTAGCGACATCCGCCTCCTTTGCTACCTTCGC
>JBGCFM010000199.1:0-36934 GCA_045106895.1 Polyangiales bacterium
AGCTCCCTTCGTCCTTCCGTCCCGCCTTTGTATTCGGGGTAGAAGAGCGCGCGGCCGCCGGTTCGTAGTCCGAGTGCGGAGCCGCCTACGACAAGTGTCGGGTAGTCGCGCGCCGTCGCGTGGTGGCCGCATCCGTTGTCGGCAACGTAGGTGATGATCGTGTGGTCGAGCATGCTCCCGTCGCCGTCGACTTCCGGAATGGAGTCGAGCTGCGCTGCCATGTCGGCGACGGCATCGAGCTCCCGCGCCCACACTTCGCGAAGCTCGTCTCGAACCGACTGTCGAGTATGCGTCGAGCCACCAGCGTTCCCCTCGCCGCTAAAGCTGTGGATGCTGTCTTCGTCGTGGAGCACGCCCGTCGTTGCTGGGCCCAGCCCATAGGACCATCCCCAGCGTCCGCCGCCGGCGCCCAAGGACACGACGGCGACGCGGCTAAGTTCCGCCTCGAAGGCCGAAGCGACGACACCCATTTGAAAGCGCGCGTATTCAAAGGGGTCAGCGAGGGGGCCAGGACTTTCCGGCGGCGCGCTCAATCGTCCAAATCGATCCATGACTCGACGGCGCAGCAGGTCCAGGTCGGCGAGCTGGTTCTCCGCCGCCGTGAGCATGTTTGCGGCCTGCATGTTGGCTGCACCCAGCTCTTCCAAGACTCGCTGGGCGTCACGTTCCGAAACCTCAAGGAGGCGCTGGCGGTAGTCGAGGGCCTCGAGCCCATCGTCATCGACGAAGGGTTTGATGTACGCGTTCCACGTCGCTTCCGGGGAGTAGAGAACGGGACTGCCCACGCCTACGTCGGCGGCGCACAGACCGTAGCCGATGCCGCGGTTGCCGGATGTGGAGCCGACGCGAATCGCCGAAAGCGGCGCGCGGCGTTCGTCCATTCCGCGTACGGTTTCAAGCCGGGCGAGGTAGTGATCGATGCTCTCGCCCCCTGCTGTGCCCGCGAGTGTGCGCGTCGATGAGAGCACGCCGTGGGATGCGGAGTGACCTCCTCCGGTGACCATGGACGAAAGCCCGTACACCATCGCGCAGCGGTCCAAGAGCCCGAGCTCTTCGAAACGCCTCAGCCCGGGTGCGCCGGCGAGCGCGCCGTCGAGTGAGCGGACTTCGCTGGAGTCTTCGTTCGAGTAGAATCGGTCTGCGTAGCCTGTTCCAAACCAGCGCGTGTCGTCGAAGCTCTCGCCCAGTCCGCCTTCGATGTGGCTGCGGACCGCCGGAGACATGGTCACGCTTGCGTCATAGCCGTTTCCACTCATCACGAAGATGAAGCGCTTGGCCGACCCCGGCGCGGCGCGGGCGACGCGACGAAATGGCGAGAGCGGAGTCGCAGCAAGAGCAGAGCCGCCGAGAGCAGCTGCGCCACCTATGAGTAAATCACGTCGACACAGCTTCATCGTTCTTCTCCGCTTTGTCGCACTAAAAAGCTCTCGTGGGTGAGGAGCGCTTCGAGGGCCCCAAAAAAGGAACCTTCGGCAAAGCCACTCTCCATCGCCGACAGAACACAGGCGTCCGCCGGCGTCTCAAAGCGGCCCGCAAAGTAGCGAAAGACATGGCGCAGGAAACAACGGCGCACGTGTGGGTCTTCGGACAAGAGCTGGGTCAGTTCGAGTGCGTCGCGGACCTCGACGGCGTCTCGACCTGGCCACTGGGAAATGCGCGCGCTTCCATCGGGCGGCTGCCCGTGGTCGTCTTCGCGAACAAAGCCGGCATGGTTGAAGACCTCGAACGCCAAGCCCAGGTTGTTCATGCGTCCGTGACAGGCCCCGTTGGAGCAACGGGCGTCGCCGGAAGTGCGTTCTGCCCGAGGCAAGGATAGGTCGCCAAACGTTCGAATGAGAAGGTCGCGGGCTCGGTCGTTGTCCTCAGGCGGGTCGAGCTGCGCTTCAAGGTTGACCAGGTCGAGTCCGCCGACGTCTTCACAAAAGAGATGCTCGCGAATCCAGTGTCCACGCAAGACCGCGCTTGCGCTCGCCTCGCTGTTTCCTCCGTGCGCCGTCAACCAGGTCGGGTGAGTGAGAACTCCGGCACGCTCGCTCGAAGGCATTTGCACCCAGCGCGCGTCGTGCTCCGGCGACGACATCACCACGCTGTCGTCGGCGTCGTAGAGTTCGCGGGCTTCTTCGATGATGGGGACGTTGTAGACGGCGCCAACGAAGTGCAGCTCTCGAAAGCTGGGGCGCATACATTGGCCCTGGGGACTGCCGTCGCTCTCAAAACCCGTGAGCATGCAGCGGTCTCCGCCGCAGCAATCTGTACCGTCACATTCAACGGGGTCGCAGGGGCCCGTCGGAAATGAACGGTAGCCTTCAAAGTTCCCCGCGACGGATGCGGGGACTCGATACTCACGACTGGTGAGTAGCGCGGCCAAAACGTCTGCACCGCGTTCCTCACTTTCGAGCACAGTCTTCGCGATGAAATCGTCGAGCTGGTCCACCATGGGTGGTTCGGTATGAGGCGGCCGGTTTGGTGAGGTGCCGGTCTGGGCGAAGCCGTAGCCTCCATTAATGGCTCCGGAGGAGAAGCGGTTCACCCAATCGGCGTCCCATCGACTCGTGGCGGAGGGGTCATTCTTGGCAACGCCGGCGGCGTCTCCGTAGTCGAAAAATTCGCGGAAGAAGGAAGCGATGCGAGGCGCGAGCCAGTGTCGACCACGGCGTCGTCGTATTCGTGCCCCCGGAAAATCGTAGAAGATGTCGGGACGTGCCGTCGGCGAGTCCGCCGGGACGACACCACCCACGTACCCCGCGCTGGGGTCTAGAATACTGGCCATGAAGCGCGTCGCGTCGGCCACGCTTGCGAGGGTTCCAGCGTCGCGCTCCCGCCAGTAGTTCTGAGTCCAAGCCAGCTCCGGGCGCTGGACCGCTTCGTTGGCGCTCGCGTTGTTCGGAGACGCGGTAGAAAGAGCGGAGGCGAGAGCCAGGGACCACTCATCGGGCTGAAGCTCTCCGGCCTCGTTGCCAACGGCGGAGCGGTGGAGGCTCCCGTACATCATCATCGACGCCTCGAGAATATGGGCGAGAGTGCGAGGCCGGTGCGCTTGCTCCGTCTCGCTCATGAGCTCTTCGTCGAGGAATGGTCGCAGGACTTGGAGCTCCGCCTCCGTAGGGCGGCGCTGAAACGAATGGCGTTCCAGGAGCAAGGTGAGGTAGCGCTCCTTGCAAAGAGTGTCGGCGAGCACTTCTTCCGCCGAACGTCGGCCGTTCATGATGCAGTCGAGCTCGCTTCGCTGACCCTCTTCGAGCCCCCGCATCCACAGACGATTGGGGGAATTGTCGCGCTCACGATCACGTCGAAAGTCCTGCGTGAGCATCAATGCATCGATGTGAAGACCAAGCGTCGTGCTGTTCAGCGCGTGATCTTGAGTCTGCGTCGAGTACGGCGCCCCCGGCGCCAAGGGCGTGGCGCGAAGAGGCGCGTCTTGCAACGATCCTCCGGCGCGATGGACAAATTCATCGCGCGAGAGCAGCGCGTGGCTCGGCGCCCAAGGTGCGGGTGCGGTGCAGGTGAAGAGTTCGTCTTGGTCAAGGGAGTTGGGCGCCGCGGCGAGCTCCGCGGGAAGGTCGATGCAATCGGTTCTTGTCCCTTCTTCCACCCACCGCTCGATCATGGCGATGACCTCTGCGGGGTTTTCATGGCGCGTTGGCGGCATGATGCGTGATGGGTCCTCGGGGTCGATGCGACGCATCACGCGTCCATCCGCGTCGAAGGCACCGCTCGCGGCAAGGGCCGGCAGGCTCGCCGCCGAGAGCACGGGACGGAGCGCGCCGACGGGGCCGTGGCAACCTGCGTGACTGCAGGTTGTTTCGATCCACGCGCCCACGCGTCGCTGAAGAGAGGCCTGGGACTCCGTGCAGCCGTTCAGCGGCGTGCCCCCGTCGCCACCGTCGACGGATGCATCGATCCCGGGGCCGTCGCCGATGGAGCCCACACATCCGGTGAGAACGAAGCAGAGGGCCAGGTGCGCCAGCGGCGACCCGTTTTCGAAACTCGGTCTCATACTCATCCTTCTTCCAGAAGCGGGCAGCGTTCTGAGGGAGCCGCGTAGCCAAAGACAAAACGTCGCGGAACCTGTCCTTCCGACGAGGACGCCACGCTGCGGAACGTGTGGGTGTCGTCGCTGAGCCAATAATGAGGTTCCTCGCGGCTTACCAACCAATACCAACCCCAAGGAGAGCGGGCGGCGGCGGCGAAACGCATAGAGCGATCGACCTCCTCCTCATTCCAGCTCTCGCCGTCAAAGCGGTGAAGGCCACGTCGGTAGCCGCGCATGCCGACGAAGCCCTCTGATGTCGGGAGGATGGTGCCGAAGTTCTCCGGCGCCGGCTCCACATTCCAAGTTTCGCCCTCGTCGAAGGAGGTGCAGACCTGCATCTCGCCGCCGGTGATGAGGGTGTTGTGGGCGTGAGCCTGAGGGACGCGGCAAAGGGCGTCGTAGTCGACCTCGCGAAACGTCAGCCCCTGGTCTTCGCTCAACAAGAGCCAGCGCTCTGACTTGTCCACGTTCTCTCCTTCGATGAAGAGACGACCCGTCGAGGAAAAGTAGTGATGCCCGCGGTGGTGGAAGTAGCGACGATCGAGCTCTTCGCCAAACTCGCGCCACTCCAGGCCATCCGCCGAGGACATGCGCGGGGCGCGCCCGCGGAGCAGGACGAAGCGTGTTCCATCGAAGATGACGCCCGCGGTGCCGCCAGGAAGAAGCCCCGTGGAACCATCCGCGTATCGGTAGCTCTCGCCAGAGAGTTGCGTCCAAGTGAGGCCATCCGGCGAGCGCAAAACGTGGCCCGGCGCACCATGGCCCGTCGACATGACAAAGACCCCATTGCCGAAGGCGGCCCCCTTCAGTGCGTGCTCGTGGTGGTCGCTCGCGTCCGGAGAAAATGTCTGATCCGATGCGACGCTCTGCATGTGGTCGCAGCTCGTGATGATACGGCCGTGAGCGAGCGCGATGGCGACGGGCACGAGGCCCGGAGGTACCTCCTCAACGGACAAGGGGTCTAAAGTGAATCCGTCGGGACTCGGTACGTCCGCCTCGCGTGCGTCGCTGGCGACATCTTGGGCCACGACGTCGAAGGGCGTGCTGCTGTCCTCCATGGATACATCGGGCCTCGAGGCATCCAGACTCGAGGCATCGGCTTCGGAGCCGGCGTCAACGTCGCTGATGGTGGAGCCGCAGCCGCTAAGAAGAGCGATGCTTATCAGGATGGAGAGCTGGCGCCTTGAGAACTCGAGAGGATCGAGGAGAAGCATATCGCGTAGGTGCGCCCCGGGTGACGAACGGCTCAAAAGAACAAATCATCGGCTCATGTCGACTGCTCTAAGGCCACTTCGCCGCTTTGAAGCCTTTCGCGGTGACGCGAAGGGGAGCCGGAATGGGCGCGTCTTCGTTCCCCTCATCCTTGGCCTCGCGTGTCGCCTCCTCGAAGGTTACGCGGGCTTTTCGCATCGCGCTTTTGTCGGCCATCACCAGCAGAAGCTCCCGCGTCGGGGCTGCCACGTACACGGAGTCTTCTTCGTTCAGCAAGTCGGGGATGAGGAGCGCGCGCGCGGCGGCGTGGCCTTTGTCGTCCCTCACCGCGTGGGTTTCCCCCTTCGTGGGGATCTCCAGCGCGGGTTGACTTGCTCGAAGGTTGTCGAGGGCGCGGGCAAAGAGCTCCTCGACACTGTGCTCCACTCCGTCGAGATGAAGGTCGTTGAACCGAACGACCATGTCATCGATGTCGACGACAAACCCGACGGGGAAGGGCAGTCCTTGAACGGTCTTTTCGTTGGTGGCGACGTCTTTCTCCGTCGCGCCAAATACCCGCAGGAGCACTTGGCTTTCTTCGAGCCATGCAGGCGTTTGAAACCGTGGGAAGAGCGCAGCGGCTCCCTCGACGTCTTTGGCGTCGTCCTTGGGGTCGCGTGAGCGGAGGCTCGCCGAAATTGCCCAGCCGGTGACCAGCGCGACGACGCCCATCACAGCAAGGCTTGGCGCGTTCTCGCCGCAGCCGCTCAAAAGGAATGTCCCCCCAATGGTGTATCTCCAGAGTCGCATCGGAGAGCGAGCCGAGCACGCGGGCTCAGTCCACGCAAGACGTTCCCACTTCGCCCTTTGCCGCTGCGTGACGTTCAATACGGGAATAGACCCCGGCTCTCACGCACGAAGCGCTCATGCCACTTTTCTATCGCAGGACGCTAGTCGTGGACATTCAGCCCAAGCAGCCGTCTACTTCGAGCGACGTCGCGGGTTTCGCGCGTTCAAGCGAGAGGAAAGCAAGATGACATCGTCCAGCGAAGGAAAGTGCCCAGTCATGCATGGGGCGCGTGCACACAAAGCGGGGGCGGCGACGTCGAACCAACACTGGTGGCCCGACCAGCTCAACCTGAAGGTGTTGCACAAAGGCACGCAGGCGGACCCGATGGGCTCCGACTTCGACTACGCGGCGGAGTTCAAGACCCTCGACATGAAAGCCGTCAACGCGGACGTCGACGCCGTGATGACGGACTCCAAAGAGTGGTGGCCCGCAGACTATGGCCACTACGGCCCGTTCTTCATCCGCATGGCGTGGCACAGCGCCGGCACCTACCGCATCAGCGATGGGCGCGGAGGCGGAGGCGCGGGCATGCAGCGCTTTGCGCCACTCAACAGCTGGCCCGACAACGTCAACCTCGACAAAGCACGGCGCCTTCTTTGGCCTGTGAAACAGAAGTACGGCCGGAAGCTCTCCTGGGCGGACCTGTTGATCTTGGCGGGCAACCGAGCGCTCGAGACCATGGGCTTTACGACGCACGGCTTCGCCGGCGGCCGCGCGGATGTGTGGGAACCGGAAGAAGTCTACTGGGGACCCGAAGATACGTGGCTCGACGACCAGCGCTACTCCGGCGAACGTGATCTCGCCGACCCTCTCGGTGCAGTTCAGATGGGTCTCATCTACGTGAACCCCGAAGGTCCAAACGGAACCCCGGACCCCTTGGCTTCGGCCAAGGACATTCGCGAGACGTTTGCGCGAATGGCGATGAACGACGAAGAGACCGTCGCCCTCGTGGCGGGTGGCCACACCTTCGGCAAGTGCCATGGCGCGGCGCCGGACTCGCACGTAGGACCCGGCCCCGAGGGAGCCACTCTCGAAGAGCAGGGCCTTGGCTGGAACAACAACTTCGGCAGCGGCAAGGGCGCTGACACGATCTCGAGTGGCCTCGAAGGCGCCTGGACCAATAGTCCCGCCAAGTGGGACAACGGGTACTTCGAGAACCTCTTCAAGTACGAGTGGAAGCTGACCAAGAGCCCCGCCGGCGCTCAGCAGTGGATTCCCACCGACGATGCCGCTGCCTCTACGGTCCCGGATGCGCATCTCCCGGGCAAGACTCATGCGCCGATCATGTCGACGGCGGACATGGCCATGCGCATGGACCCCGACTACGAGCGCATCTCCCGTCGCTTCTACGAAAACCCCGAACAGTTCGCGACGGCTTTCGCGAAGGCTTGGTACAAGCTCACGCACCGCGACATGGGACCCATCGCTCGCTACCTTGGTGCGGATGTCCCAGCGGAGCCTGAGATCTGGCAAGACCCGGTCCCCACCGTCGACCACGCCCTCATCGGCGACGACGATATTGCGGCGCTAAAGACACAGATTCTCGCGACGGGCTGCAGTGTCTCCGAGTTGGTCCGAACCGCATGGGCTTCGGCGGCGACGTTCCGTGGCACGGACAAACGGGGTGGCGCAAACGGCGCTCGTCTGCGGCTCGCCCCGCAGAAGGACTGGGAGGTCAACGCACCCTCGGAGCTGGCCAAGGTGCTCGCGGCGCTCGAGGGCGTGCAAGCGGCCTTCGGCAAGAAGGTGTCCCTTGCAGACCTCATCGTGCTTGGCGGATGTGCCGCCATCGAAGCGGCGGCGAAGAAAGCCGGCAAGGAAATCGTCGTTCCTTTTGCGCCGGGTCGAAGCGACGCGAGTGACGAACAGACCGACGCAGAGTCTTTTGCGGTTCTCGAGCCGACCTTCGATGCGTTCCGAAACTACCTCAAGGGTGGTCACCGGCGCTCCGCCGAAGACCTCCTCGTCGAGCGCGCCGCACGCTTGACGCTCAGTGCGCCCGAGATGACCGTTCTCGTCGGTGGGCTCCGTGTCCTTGGCGCCAACACCGGCAATGACCATGGTGTTTTCACAGATCGCGTGGGAACACTCTCAAACGACTTCTTCGTCCACCTCCTCGACATGAACACGGCCTGGACAGCCAAGGGGGACGCATTCGAAGGAAGCGTCGATGGCAGCGCGAAGTGGAGCGCGACGAGCGTGGATCTCGTCTTCGGGTCGAACTCTCAGCTGCGCGCCCTCTGCGAAGTCTACGCAAGCGACGACGCCGCGGACTCCTTCGTCGGGGACTTCGTCGCGGCCTGGGACAAGGTCATGAATCTAGACCGTTTCGAGCTGGCCTGAGCGGTCCGAGGGGCGTTTTGACCCTAGGAGGCGCGGAACGACCAGGTGGCTAGTCGACTCGTCGCTGGTGACAAATGACCTAGCCACCCGAGGTACGGGATACCCGACACGCTGAGACAAGCCGACCCTCTTGAAGGAGGGTTTCGGCTTCGTTCTCGGCTTTTCGTCGTGGTGGTCGGCCCACGCGGAGGGTAGCCAGCACATGGCCACGGTTTCTCCCGTCTCCGAATGAGCTGGCCCGATTCTTGAGTAGGCCACGGCAACCATGGCCTCCAAACGCGGAATCATCCGGCCTTTTCATTCCACTCTCGTTCTTATCCAACGATTGAGTGACGTCCTGCTCATTGGTCTCGCCCAGTGCTTGGCGATGATGATCTATTTCGGGCGTCTTGAGTGGTCGGAACCGAACACACTGGCGACGGGCGTGGCCGCGCTCACGTTCTTGTTCTGCGCGGAGGCCGCCGGGCTCTACGAAGGATTTCGAGGCGTCCCCGTTCGAGACGAGCTCCTACGTATCTGGATTGCCTGGAGCGTCGTCGCGGCGGTTCTCCTCTTTGGAGCGTTCGTTTCGAAGGAGTCGACGAACTTCAGCCGAGGCATGGTCCTCATTTGGTTCTTCATCGCCCCGACGGTCATCACTCTCTTACGCATCATCAGGCGTACGATCCTGCGTGAAGCGCGGAAACGAGGTCGCAATACACGCAAAGTCGCGATCCTGGGGCTCACGGACATCGGCGAGAAAGTCGGCCGCCGCATTCAAGAGTCGCCTTGGCTCGGCATGGAGCTCGTCGGGTTCTTCGAGGACCGCGACGAAGAACGCTGTCACCGAATCTCCGAGTCGATCGGAATCCTCAGCGGCAACTTTGACGCCGCCGTCGAGCTCGCAAAGTCCGGCGACATCGACCTGCTCTACCTTGCGCTCCCCCTCCGAGCGGAGCCTCGTGTGAAGTCGATTCTCCGCAAGCTCGCCGACACCACGGCGAGCGTCTACGTGGTCCCTGACTTCTTCGTCTTCGACCTTCTTCATGGTCGCTGGACGAGCCTCGGCGAGCTGCCCGTGGTCAGCGTCTTTGAGACGCCTTTTCATGGCATCGACGGTTGGCTCAAGCGCATTGAGGACATCATCTTGGGCACGATCTTCGTGACCATCGGGGCGATCCCCATGCTCTTCATCGCCATTGGCATCAAGCTGACGAGCAAGGGCCCCGTGTTCTTTCGGCAGCGGCGATACGGGCTCAATGGCGAGGTCATCGATGTGCTGAAGTTCCGCAGCATGACCGTCGCCGAAGATGGCGATAAGGTCACGCAGGCGACGAAGGGGGACATGCGCATCACGAAGTTTGGCGGCTTCCTCCGGCGCGCTTCACTGGATGAGCTGCCGCAGCTCTTCCATGTTGTTACCGGCTCGATGAGTCTGGTGGGTCCTCGCCCGCACGCCGTTGCGCACAACGAGGCGTACCGTCAGCGCATTCATGGCTACATGCTTCGGCACAAAGTGAAGCCAGGCCTCACAGGGTGGGCGCAGGTCAACGGTTGGCGCGGTGAGACGGACACCCTCGAGAAGATGGAACGTCGCATCGAACACGACCTCGACTACATCCGCCGCTGGAACCTCCTCTTCGATCTCAAGATCGTGTTCCTCACGTTCGTGAGCCCGAAGGTCCACCGCAACGCGCGATGAAGCGTCACATCAAGAACATCGTCGCCGGCGCTGCCGTTGGGGCTACGTTGCTGGGCGGCGTCGCGTTCTTCTTCTACCGCCGCCTCCACAAGATCACGTTCATCCCGGACCCGCCGAGTCGTTCGCTGAACACGGAGGGGTGGGAAGAGAGCCCATCGTTTGATTCGCTGAGGGTTCTCTTCATCGGCCACAGCCTCATTGGGACGGAGGCGCCAGCGATGGCCGGCGCGGTGGCACGCAGCCTTGGCATGGAATGGAGTCACGACGTTCAGCTCACGGATGGCGGTTCCCTCGAGGTGAACTGGAACAACCCCGACGCCGCCGCCGGAGTGAATGGGCAGGACGCGCTCGACACCGGCGACTACGACGTCGTGGTGTTGACCGAAGCGGTCATTCTGGATGACTTCCTTCGCTGGAGCGACCCCTCGGGATACGCCGACCGCTACTACACGCGAGCCCGCGCCTCACGAGACGACATTCGAATGCTCTTCTTCGAAGGGTGGCACGACCGAGAGAGGCCCCGGACTCGCTATGGGCTGACCTCTCCACCAGAGTGGCGCCAATGGATCGATGACGACCTTGGAAAGTGGGAGTCCATCGTCGACGGAACGAGCGTCGCCGAGGAGGTGCGAATCATTCCCGGTGGACAGGCGATGGCGCAGCTCAGCGATGCCATCGATCGCGGCGAGCTGCCGGGGGACCTCACCTTGGATGCGTTCTTCTCAGACACCGTGCATCTCTCGACGCTCGGCAGCTACTACTTGTCCCTCGTTCACGTTTCGGCCATCGCACGCCGCTCTCCGGTAGGTGCGACGAACCAGGTGCCACACAGCGAGGGCGAAGGTTGGGAGGTCCCGGAAGATGTCGCCTTGGCTCTTCAAGAGCTGGCTTGGCGATGTGTCCGGGGCTACTCACGCTCCGGCGTGCTTCGCCCCTGATAGGAGAGAACGATGAAGGTTGCTATCACCGCTTGCCTCCTCATGGCGTGCGCCGGACACGAGCAAGCGCCGGACACAGCGTCCGCAAACGCTCAAAGCGCTCTTGCGGGCGGCGCCGACGTTGTTCTCCGCGTCGATGTGGGAGGCACACGCCGAGCGATCTCGCCTCTGATCTACGGCATCAACGATCACCGTGACATCATGGACTCGCATCCTGGAGTGTTCACGTTTCGTCGCTTCGGCGGCAACCGTAGCAGCGCGTACAACTGGGAGAACAACGCCTCCAACGCGGGCGAAGACTACCATCACTCCAGCGACGCGTTCTTTGGCGAGAGCAACGAGCCCGCGCGCTATGTCCTCGACTTCATCGCGCGCGCGCAACGGGATGGCGCCGAAGCGCTGGTGACGATTCCTCTTCTTGAACGCGTCGCTCGGGATAAAAACGGGCCGGTGGCGCAAGACGAGATCGCGTCGCGCTTTGTGGTCTCGCGGTCGCGAAGCTCAGGTGAGCCGGTGACCACCCCCGACAGCACCGATGACGTCGTCTACCAGGATGCCTTTGCAGCGCGCGTGGTCCGTGAGCATCCACGCATCTCCTTTAGCTTGGACAACGAACCAGGCTCCTGGAACGTCACCCATCCACGCATTCATCCTCAACGTGTGACCTACGCGGAGCTGATCACGCGCAGCGTCGACTACGCCCGCGCGATTCGGCGAGTTGCGCCAAACTCCACGATCTACGGGCCCGCGAGTTTCGGGCTCGCGGGCTGGCTGAGCCTCGCGGGAGCTCCCGACGCAGCGGGGCGCGACTTCATCGACGTCTACTTGGACGCGATGGCTCGCGCTGAGACGGGCGGCACTCGTCTCCTCGATGTCTTCGACGTGCACTTCTACCCGAGTCCGGACTTTGAAGGTCAGCCCATCGCTCAGGTCCATGGAGACGCCGCTGGCGACCTTCGTATGCAGCTTCCGCGTTCCCTCTACGACGACGGCTATGAAGAGCCGAGCTGGATTGTCCGCGACGTCCTGCATGAGCCGATCAATCTGCTGCCTCGGCTCACGCGTACGATTCGAGAGCACTACCCCGGCACGAAACTCTCCATCACCGAGTATAACTATGGAGGCGGCGGCGACATCTCTGGAGCCGTCGCTCAAGCAGATGTTCTTGGCGCCTACGGACGGCACGGCGTGCACGCCGCTGCGTTCTGGGAACTGTGGCAGCAACCGACGGAGTTCATCGTTGCGGCTTTCGATGTGTTTCAACGTCCAGGGGACCTTCCGCCTTTTGCTCGAACATCGCTCCCTGCTGAGAGCAACAATGTTGAAAAAGTCGGAGTCTGGGCGAGCGTCGACGAAGCGACGAACCGAGTCTCCGTGGTCGTCATTCACCGCAGCCGCGATTCCTTGCGCTTGCGTGTCGACGCCGGGGAAACGAGCGGGGTCGCGCGTCGTGTTGTACTCGGCGCCTCCAGCTCAAGCCTTCAGGCCGCCGAAGACATTTCGAGCACAAATGGCCACTACGACTTCGTTAGCCGTGGTCCAAGCGTGACCTACTTGAGCATCGAGTAGAAGCCCCGTCGTCCCGAAGTCCGCCGGGGCTCGTCGTCTATGGGGTGTTCGCGTCGCCCCAGCCAAGCTCGAAGTCCGTGACATCGATGCCCGCCGCCGAAAGCACGGCGGCTGGGTCGTAGACGAATGGAGTGCCTCCAACGTTGAGAGCCTCATCGTAGGAGCCAGGAAGTGTCGAGGTCGGGTTGCCGTAGACCACTGGGTAGAGCGGCGTCGTCACATCGTAGAGGTCGATGGTGTCGACGAGCCCGTCGTTGGTGACCACATACACGATGGGCGTCGCGCCGCGGTAGTCGACGGCGTAGCCGTACGTTTCAGTGACGTTGGGGTCGCCAATGTTGAACTCATGGGGAACCAGGTTTTGCCAAGTCGACCCCTGCATGTTGATCACGAGGCTCTGAGGAACGTCGTCCCAGTCGAAGGGGTTGAGGTTTCCGTACTGCACCACAATGCCGCTGCCCATGTTCACGGGTGCGCGAAGACGGGTGACCTCGAAGTACTGGAACTCACTGAGTAGGCCCTGGTTTGCTCGAATGCCCATCTTGCCAGCGCCGGTGAAGCGAGCCTGGAGACCGTCGGCGGAGAGGATGATCCCTTCACCTGTGAGGGCGTCTGGCGTGAGCCGAACCGGATCATACTGCGGCAGCGGGTTGGAGATGGTGACGTTGATGATGTGTTCACTCATCTGTCCGGCGGAGTCATAGGCCCACGCACGCACTCGGTGAATGCCTTCATCACCCGGTGTGAATGAGAACGTTGGGCCGGTTCCGCTCACTCGCGCGAGGTAGTAGCCCGAGGAGAGGAGGTCCCACTGCACCATCAGAGCGCCGTCCTCCGCATCCAGGGCGCTCGCTGTGACGTTGACGGTGTCACCAAGGGTGATGGTCATGTCCGCCGTTGTCGTCAGAACCGGCGCGGCGTCCACAGGACCCGCGTAGGTTCGTCCCCAGCCCATCACGAGGACGTCGGCTACAGAGCCAAAGCCCTCTGCTCGGAGGAGAGTGTCCACGTCGTAGTGGAAGGGGAAGTTGGTGGTGTCGTTTCCGGCGTTGACCTCGACCTCCGAGCCAACGATGGCGCGTCCACCGCATGCCATAAAGTGAAGGTCCGTGGTGATCTCGCTCAGAGTGCGGACGTCACGAACTTGCGCGACGATGTCTGTGAAGAGCGGGTTCCAGTCGTAAACGATGAGGTAGACCACAGGGTTGGCGCCGCGGTAGTCGACGACGAAGCCGTAGTACTCGCTTTCGACACGCTGGAAGCCTCCTTGAAAGCCGCTCTCGTAGATGACCTGCCCCAGCGTCGTGATGCCGTAGCTCTGGTCTCCTTGGCCACAGGCTGCGTTGTTTACGTTGAGCGTGTCGCTCGCGACGGCAACGCCGGACGAACCGTAGCGGTCCACCAAACGTCGGCCTTCGAAGTAGAACACCCCGGAGCCGGGCGCGATGGCCTCCGTCGAGCGGACTGCGCCAAACTCGTCGTCGAGGTCGGCGCCCATATTGTCGTAGCGAAGCCGAACCTGCGGGTCGCGGTCCGTTGGGTTGAGCGTGATGATGGGGTTTGCGATGAATCGCGCCGTGACGATGGTGTCTTCGGAGATGTTGATGGTGCAGTCGGCCATCGCCGCGCAGACCGTACCGTCGCTGGACTCGAAGCCGACGAACTGAGAGCCGGCGTCAGGCACGCCCATCAGCGTCACGTCGGTGCCGTGTGCGATGGTCTCGGAACAGGTCCCGCCGCAGTTGATGGAGGTGTTGGAGACGACGTTTCCGTCGCCTTCGCGCCGACCTTCGATGACGACGCTGAGCATTCCCATCACCGGGCCGCCATCGAAGCGCCCCGTCACTGTTGTGTTCGCGCTGAGGGTGATGGTGCAGTCCCCCATCGCCGGGCACGACGTCCCGTCGCTGGATTCAAAGCCCAAGAAGTCCGAGCCGCCAAAGGCCGAGCCGGAGAAGGTCACAACGGTGCCGACTTCGAGTGTCTCGCTGCACGTCGCGCCGCAATCGATGCTCGTGTTCGAAGTGATGGTTCCGCCGCCGGAGCGAACGCTCTCGTTGACGACGGTGAAGGTCGCCATCGCCGGGCCGCTCTCGAAGCGAGCCGTGACTGTGGTGTCTTCGTTCAGCGTGATGGTGCAGTCGCCGAGAGGCGCGCACTCGGTGCCATCGCTGGACTCGAAACCCAAGAAGTTGGAGCCGTCATCGGGGGTTCCCGAGAAGGTGACGACGGTGCCGATCTCCAGAGTCTCGGAGCAAGCCGCGCCACAGTTGATGCTCGTGTCCGAGGTCACGGTTCCGCTGCCTGCGCCGACGCTCTCATTGACGACGGTGAAGGTCGCCGTCGGAGGAGGTCCTCCATCGAAGCGGGCCGTCACGGTGGTGTTTTCCGTGAGGGTGATGGTGCAGTCGCCGGTCGCAGGGCACTCCGTGCCGTCCGTCGACTCGAAGCCGAGGAAGTCAGAGCCGGAGTCCGCGACGGGCGTAAGCGTGACCTCGGTGCCGAGAGCGAGCGTCTCAACGCACGTCTCGCCGCAGTCGATGCTCGTGTCGGAAGTGACAGTGCCACCACCCATGCGCGCGCCATCGACGATGATGCTGAGCGTGGCCAAACCAGGTCCTGCGTCAGGGCCACTGTCTGGACCGCCCGCGTCTAGACCACCTGCGTCCTCGTCGGGTCCGCCGTCTTCGTCGGGTCCACCGTCGGGTCCGCCGTCTGGAAGGGTCGCGTCAATGGCGCCGTCCAACGTGCCTCCGTCAAAGCCACCGTCGAAGGCCGCCGAGTCGTCACCACAGCCCGTCAGCGCAAGGACAGAGCACAAGACAGACGCGTGGAGCGTTCCAAGAAATCTCATGCGGATAGAGTACAAGCTTTCGAGGGTCGCGCCAACGAGACCTAGCATCCCATCGCTGTCACAGAGGCGCTTCTGTCGGCGGCGCTAGATGAACTCGAGAGGGCCCGAGAGATCGACGGTGGATCCGTCGAGCGCTCGCCCCGTCGATGCGTTCAGTGTGTTGTTCGAGAGGCCCATGTGCTGCATGGACGAGATCAACAGGTGTTGGTGCCCAGGACCGATTCCCGTCGAGGTGGAATCGCACTGGTAGGTCTCGCAAACCCGAGGCCTGTTCTGCGCATAGCGGATGTAGCGTCCACGGTTGGACCCGCCTCCGGCGACGACGGTCATGCAGTCGTAGAAGTCGTGTTCCCCGTTTCCGAGCTCCGTCATCCAGATCACCATCGTGTCGTCGAGGAGGCTGCCACCGGCGCCGTTGGGAGCACGGTCGAGATGTCCGACGAGCTCTGCGAACTGCTGGGCGTGGACACGGTAGTAGTTGGCCATGTGCATGCGAGCTTCGGGCGTCGTGCCGTGTGCCCAGTCTTGATGCACGTCGGTGCCGCTCGGGGCGCCGAAGTCCGTGGCGGCTAGCTCCGACACGTTCAACGCGACCACACGGGTCACGTCGCAGGAGAGCGCGAGCGTCGTGAGACGCGCGAACTGATCCATCACGTCGCCACTGGCGCTGAAGTTCGTGCTGCACATGATCGGGTCCCGCGAGCCGCCGAGGCGGTTCTCCAGGTCGCGAATCTGCTGCCGATGGAAGTCCAGGCGGCCACGGTCTGCTTCGCTGAGGCGCGGAATCAAGCGCTCGTATTCGCCGGCGGCGAGGTCGAGAACGCTGGCGCGCCGCGCCTGGATGAGCTCTCGGCGCGTAGGTGGGTTCGGCCCCGTGTCCGTCGGCAAAAGGCCCATGAGACGACCAAAAGCGGCGCTGGGACTCGTCTGGACGGGAAGCCAAGACCCGTCCGAGGCTGTGCTGAAGGCGGCGGAGCCCAGGCGGCCGCCGGTGCCCCAAAGGACCGAGGGGAGTGACCCGGAGGGCTGCGTGATGCTGTTTGCGATGATCTGGTCCACGGAACTCGCCGTGGGGTAAGGGTCGGCGCTGTCGCCGCTGCCCGAGAAGGGCATGTCGAAGTTCGCGGGGCTGTTCGTCAGAAGATGAGCGCCGGAGACGCCGTGACCATTCCCTTGACGGTCGAGCATCGCGGAGATCATCGCCATGCCGTCCAAGATGCTGATTCTGTCGCGCACTTCATAAAGGGGTGCGAGTACGTGGCTGAACTCGCTCTGGGACAGGCCCGCGAGGGGAACAAAACCATCGGAGTTCGGAGGCAGGCCAGCGGGATTCATCTGCCAATGTTGTGCCGGCGCGCCGTGCTGCGTCGTGAAGTAGACGACGCGCTTGATCCCTTCCTGCGCTGCGGCTCTTGGCTGCCAGGTTGACCCAGGCAGGATCGTCGCCGCACCGCCAAGGCCCAGCATCTGAAGAAAACGGCGTCGTGAGTTTGAGTCGTTCATTGCAGACCTCGCGCAAAGTCAGGACTTGTGACCAAGTCGATAAGTAGTTCGCGAACGTCGCCGCCGTTCGACGCCAGCGAGTCGCGTGCGGTTTGCACAAAACACGCGTCCTCGGATTGGGCAGCGCGGCCGAGGGTGTAGCGGACCCAGTTTCGCGCCACGCAGTCGCTCAGCGTTTGGCTCGTCGCGATCTGCTCCGAGAGTTCCACCGCGCCAACGACCTCACCGTCCACGTCCGTGTTGATGAGCTCGCCGCTCGCGTCGACGGGAAGCGTGTTGTCGATGTCACGGAACGCGCCGGATGCGTCGTAGTTCTCAAATGCGAAGCCGATTCCGTCGATGCGGGTGTGGCAGACCTGACACTCGTCCGGCGCCGTGCGGGCTTCGAACGCCATTCGGTTTGTCTGAGGTCCGGCACCCGGCTCGGGCTCTGGTTCCGAGGTGTCGGCGTTGTCGGGGAGCGCGCCAAAGCTCACACACAAGAGGCGCTCGTTGACGAATACGCCGCGCAAGATGGGCGAACCGGTGAGGCCATGCGCTTGGGCGGCGAGGAAGTTGGCGCGAGTGAGAATGCCGGAGCGTTCGCCCGCGGGGAGCTCCACCTGCATCCAGTCGCTCACAGGGGAGAGGCCGTATAGGCTCGCGAGGCGGGAATCGACGAACGAAGTTCGGCTCGTCATGAGCGCCTCGATGGTGCCTCCCTCTTCGAACATCACGTGCTCGACGAAGCGGTCGGCTTCCTCGCGCATCGAAATGATGAGGGCAGGATCCCAGTCCGGGTACGTCGTCCTGTCTTTGCCCAGATGCTCCGGCTCGAGGATCGCGTCGAAGCCGAGCCACTGACGGTGAAAGTCCACCATAGCCTCGCGCGCCTGCGGCATCGCGATCATTCGACGGGCTTGGGCTTCAATATCTTCGGCGGAGCTAAGGCGACCAGATGCCGCCGCCTCGAGAAGCACGCTGTCTGGGATGCTCTGCCAGAGCAAGAACGAGAGGCGGCTCGCCATCTCGAAAGGAGTGACGACTCCGGATTCGCCCAGCTCCACGCGGTACATGAACTGTGGCGCCTGAAGAAAAGCCGCGAGCGCCAGTTCGATGCCCGCTTCGTAGTCGACTGCGGCGGTCATATCTTCGACGAATGCCGTGTACGTGGCTCGCTCCTCGCCGCTGAGCGGTCGTCGAAACGCACGAAGCCCAAAACCGTTTACAAACGACGCGGTGCACGCGCTCTGCTCACCGGGGGTTACCCAGGACGCGCAACCGAGGAGCGCCTGCATTGTGGCCGGGTTCCCCACCGCGGCTTCGGCGATGGCCTCAGCGATGGACTGGTGTTGCTCCACGAGGACCAGCGGCGCGCTCAAGTTCCTGGACGCGTTCTCGAAGCCGTGGTCCGGGGCGTCGTTGGGAAGGGCCGGGGGGCTGTACGCGACGCCTGGGAGGAGATCTCGGACCGCGTTGCGGTACTCGACTCGGCTGAGGCGGCGAATCGGAACGACGCCCAGCATGGGGCCCGTTTCCTCGCAGTAGCCCGGAGGAGGGTTGAACGGGTCGATTCCCGGATTGAATTCATCGACCTCGCCGATCTGTCCCGTGCAGGCGGACAGTACGAGGAGCAAAATAGCGAGGGGGCGCCTAATCATGCGGCCGTGAGCATACCCACTTAAGAAACGGCGTCCACCAAAGCGGTTTTTGGAAAACATGCCTTGTTTGGGGTAGGTCCGCTGGGGTGGCGCTCTGGTGGCGCGCTTGTGACACAAAAGCGCGGTGATTACGAACGTTTACGTCACAAGATGCCGGTCATCATGTAAGAGCGCGGACTACAACGTACGTGGCTAGCTACACGTTCTTTTTTGCGCTCTGCACGATCCAAAAGCCGTGATCGGTGGTCCTTCCCTCAAGGCCGGGCGTGTCATAGACGGGTATGCGCGTGACTTCTTTGTGGATTCCCCGGCTTCTGACGACATTTACACACCTGCTCCTGTGCGCGTGCTTCGTCGGCGGATGTGGCGATGACGCCTCCGAGGGTGACGCCGGAGCGAGGGACATCGGCGTCGTCGATACGAACGTCGACGCCGAGAATGAGCCGGGCGTGTTCATCGTCGATTTTGACACCAGCGCGGGGAGTTTCGCCGTGGAGGTCCACAGCGAGTGGTCCCCCAATGGCGCCGCTCACTTCCGCGCGCTCGTGGAGAGCGGATACTACGACGACCAACGGATCTTTCGCGTCATCCCGGGTTTCGTCGCTCAGTGGGGCATCCACGGCACGCCGGCGGACCACAACACGATGACGATCCCCGATGACCCGGTCCGACAAGCGAATGTCCGTGGGACCCTTAGCTTCGCGAAGACCCCCGAGCCGAACAGCCGCGCCTCGCAAGTCTTCATCAGCTACGTGGACAACCGATTCTTGGACGGGATGGGCTTCGCGCCCTTTGGACGCGTCGTGGAAGGCCTCGAGACCGTGGATTCCTTCAATGGAGAGTATGAGGACACACCGGTTCAGGCTCGGATTGTGGCGGAGGGCAACACGTACTTGGACGCGAGCTTTCCAAACCTGACGCAGATTCGCAGCGCTACGATTCGTTAGCTCCAGGCGTAATACCGTGGAGCTCAAGCCCTGGGTAGATGACGTCGTTGACGGTGGCATGGACCGCGTCGATGGAGTCCTCGCGGGAGAGGAAACCGTGCGCCGGGAGCGCGTCGCCGGAGAGAAAGTTCGCCTCGTTTGCCCAGGCGTTCACGTTTGCCTGCACCTGCGTACGTAGGCTCGCGGAGAGGGCACGCCGGATGTCTGCGCTCGGCGGATGAGCGGCCAGAAAGGTCCAACCAACGCGAGCGTGGTTGAGCTCTTCGCGCAAGTGGAGCGCGTAAGCCGCCCGCACACGTGGGGATTCGATGCGCCGAATGCATGCGCGAAGCCAGCCACTCGCGATGGTCTCGCTGATACAAGTCTGGCCAAGGAGCGCGACGTGCAGCTCGAGCTCAGGGCGGCTGCGGCCAAAGCGGATGGGCTCCCACGCGCTCATGTCCGGCAGACTCACGTTGCGTTCTCCGTAGAGCTCCGCCAGCTCGTGGCACAGCTCCGCGTGCCGTCGTTCTTGCTGTGCAGATTCACGCGCGAGTTTGAGAACCGCTCCGCCGATGCCCGCCTGTTCCAGTCGCTCGCTGAGGTTCGTGAAAGACATCCCGACCTCGAGCTCGCTTTGAACCCGTGCCTCCCACCGAAGAGACACGGCCTCGCGCTGCTCCGGTGATAACGCCTCGACCCAGGGATCGCGCTTCATCGACTCAGAGTATCAGGTAGCAGGGCGGGGTCGGGAGCTCGGCGTCGGCGGGGCAAGGAGCGTCTTCTTCTTCACCGGCGTCGCTGATCGGAGTGTCGGGCGCGCCGAGCGGAGCGTCGACTGGAACGTCGGCTGGAACGTCGCTCTCTTCGCCCGTGTCGCGCTCCGCCGCGCCTGCGTCCGTTGCGGGGGTGCTCTCGCAGCCGGCCAGACCCAGCGCCGCGAGAACCAGTGCGCGATAGAGAGGGTCGACCATGCGCGCAGCATACATGCTCAGCGTCAATGCCTCTACTTGGGTTTCAGAGGGCCTGCTGCTAGGTTCTCCTGCGATGGCGAAGGAAAGCAGCGCCGAGCTAAACCCCGCACTGGCGGTCACGGAAGCGGGCCTCGGCGAGGGAGTCGAAGGCTGGAGCTCGCAGCCGGCCCCGATCGTCGTGCCCTTCGACGCGGACGCTGAGATCCAAGAGGACCCTCTCATCGGTCGTGTCTTGAGCGGACTCTACCGGGTCACCGGGCGTATTGGCGAAGGCGGGATGGGCACCGTTTACAACGCCCTCCACGTACACCTCAACAAGCCCTTCGCCGTGAAGGTCCTCGCCGAACGAATCGCCAAGAACCAAGACGCAGTGGAACGGCTCCGCCAAGAAGCACAAGCGGCGAGCAGCATCGACCACGACAACATCGTCGACGTTGTCAGCTTCGACGCGACGCCTGATGGACGCGTGTACTTGGTCATGGAGCTCCTCGATGGAACGAGCCTCGGTGACCTCGTCGAACGCGGACCCATGGACCTAGAGCGGGCACTTCCAATCCACTACCAGCTCTGCGACGCCATCGGAGCCGCTCACGACAACGGGATCGTTCACCGAGATCTCAAGCCCGACAACGTCTTCATCGTTCGCAAAGCGGAGGCTGACTTTGTGAAGGTCCTCGACTTCGGGATCTCCAAGGTAAAGTCGAACGAAGCTGAGCAGGTTCGTATGACCAAGACCGGTCAGCTGATGGGCACGCCACTCTATATGTCGCCGGAGCAGGCGAAGGGAGAGATGAGCGTCGACCATCGCGCGGACATTTACTCCATGGGCGTCATGCTCTACGAGATGCTTGCCGGGCGGCCTCCCTTCGAAGGCGGAAACTACTTTCAGCTCCTGTGGAAACACGGCAACGAAGTGCCGCTCCCGCTCAACGAGGTTCGTACGTCGATCCCGGCGACGGTCAGCGATGCCGTGATGCGCAGCTTGGCGAAAGACCCCGCTGACCGCTTTCAATCGACGGCGCAGTTTCGCGCAGCCCTCGTCGGTGCGGCGCCATCCATCATGACGTCGCCGGAGCGGCTCGTGTCTCTCCCACCGCCTGTCGCGCGAGCGTCTGCACCACCCCCGCCGCCGGCGTCGAGCAAAACCCCGTGGGCTATTGCGGCTCTCTGCTTGGTCTTCGCCATGGGGGGAGTCTCGGCGGCGCTCATGCAGGGTGAGCCCGACAGCCCTGAGGTAGAGGTCGTCACCTCTGGGCAACCCACGCAGGAGCCTCAACCCGAAGCCAACGCGCCGGAGGTCGATCCGGAGATCGAAGTGTCCCCAGAGGTCGGCAGCCTTCCTACCGCCGAGGTGGCGCCTCAGCTCGTCGAGGTCCGCTTCGAATCCGAGCCTTCCGGCGCCCGCGTATCCCGTTCGGACACCGGCGAAGAGCTTGGTCGGACGCCCTTTGCCCTCGACATCGTCGAGGGGGATACCTTCGAAGTTACTTTCCGGCGGCCGCGGCACCGCAGCCAACGCGTCGAGGTCGTCGTCGAAGAAGGCGCTCTCGTTCGGCGAACGCTGCGTCCCGCTCCAGCCCTCATGAGTGACATTCCAATGGGCCGCTCCACGCTTTGAGCGCAGGGAAGTCCATGTTTTTGTGGGCGGCAACTCTTCGAAACCATTGAAAAAGCTGTTCCAGCGCGGCGAAAGTCGCCTAGCTCTGATTTTGCGATAAGCTGCTCGGAGACGTCCGCGTCTCTTAGGTCTTATCCATGCTTCGCATTCTTACGTTTCTTTTGAGTCTCTCCCTAGTGGTGGTGCTCGGCACTCCAGCTCTCGCCCAGAGCGGCGCCGAGAACGCGGAGGCTGGTCGTCACTTCGAACGCGGAAACGCGGCGCTGGCGCGAGCGCGCCGAGCGCGCGGGGCTCGACAAACCCGCTACCTCGAAGAGGCGCTCGCGGCCTACATCGACACCATTGCCATCGTTCGAAGTCGCAACGCGCTCTTCAACGCAGGACTCGTGCTCGAGCAGCTCGAGCGAGGCGCCGAGGCCTTCACGTATTTCCAGGAGTACATGCAAGTCCCAGGGCTTGCCGACGACGAGCGCGCGGACGGGCAGACCCATCTGGATGCACTTCGTCCGTCGCTGGCGCTGACCGCCATCACGTCGGAACCGGCGGGCGCGACGGTGTACATCGACCGCGTCGATCTCGCGTCCCGAGGGACCACTCCACTCGAGGTGGCGCTGACGCCGGGCGAACACCGTGTCTTTTTGCGCATGGAGCACTATCAGGATCTCGAGCGCAGCTTCGAGGCGGTGACCGGTGAGCGCATCGCCCTTGACCTGCCGCTTGAAGCAAATGAGGTCGAGGTGGTCTTCGAGCTTGCCGGAGGCGCAGGCGTCCAGCTGGAAGTCGACGGCACCATCACGAGCGCCATGCGGCATTTGCTAGCGCCCGGTCCTCACGTCGCGCGTCTACTCAGCGCGTCACGGCAGCCCGTCGAACAGCGTTTTGTGGTGCGTCCGGGTGAAGCGCTGCGCCTTCGGATGGATGCCGCCGGCGCTGCAGCGCTGAACGGCACCATCGTCGTCATGTCCGAGGCCGGCGCCAACGTAGCCATCGACGGGTTGAGCGTAGGCGAGGGCGAAGAAGTACATCACGCGGCGGCACCGGGGCAGCACGTCGTTCGCGTCGAAGCACCCGGTCGAAGCGCCTACGAGCAGATGGTCAGCGTCGGCGCCGGTCAGACCATTCGTGTCGACGTCCAACTCGGCCGCGTGAGCGGGCGTCCCCTCGGTGCGCTCCCGCATATCGCGCTCGGTGTCACCGGCGCTGCGGCCATCGGCTTTGGCGTCCTCGCAGCGGTCGCTCGCCGCGAAAACAACACCTTCGAAGACTCGTGTCCAGCCAACGGGCAGGCGGAGTGCAACGTCCTCGCCGACAATGTCGACAGCGCTAACGTGCGCGCGGACATCGTCCTCGGCGTCGCGAGCGCGCTCGCCCTCACGACCATTCTTTTCTACGTCTTCAACCGCAAGCACGAGGAGCCCTCGCAGGGTCAGGTCGACGTCGTCGCCGACGGTCAAAGTGGCGCGCTCTACTACACGGGGAGCTTCTAATGCGTTCGAACTCTACGCTTACGTTCCTCACGCTTTTCGCCGTTCTTCTCAGCGGCTGCAGCCTGCTGAACGCACCCGACCGTGACCAGATCATCCAGGATGGCGGACCCGCCGACATGCGAATCGCAGACGCGGGACCCGACGCCGACGTTCCGACGGATGCCTTCGATGCGGGGCCTGAACTCGTCGAAGTGTGTGGAGACCTAGAACAGGAAGACGAGGACGGTAACGGTCTCAGCAACTGCGCGGACTTTGCGTGCGTGGGTTTCGCCGGATGCTGTTCTATGGGAACGCGAGAGCCCGTCAACTTCCTCTTGGAGGCGGCATGGACGACAAGCGGCGCGGTCCAGACTCGGACGATGCCGAACGACGTTGTGTTTCCCGACGGACTTGGAACCTACATGAATACGAACTGCGCGCCGCTGGCGCAGGGCGGCGTGTTCGAGGTCGACATCGAACAAGACGTTGCTCAAACGACGAACTGCGACTTTGACCACGAACGTTGCGATGAGTTTGCGTCGGTCGTGCTTTCGTCTGTGACCGTCGCCGCGTCTGATTCGCCGATCGTTGCAGAGATGGGCGTCCGCCTCTATGCATCCGGCCGTGCCGAACTCTACCGTGGACGCGACGACCCGGATGATGTCATCAGCGAACTCGACTTCGATTTTACGCCGCAACCCATCACAGTCATCTTCCAGGTGACCCCCGATGTTGTGGATGGCGTTGGGGTCCTTCGCGCCGAAGCGACGATACGGGTTAATAGTATGGAGGTTACACTCCCTGAGACTGGTGTGATTCCTCAAAGCGACCTCCTTCGCGAGTGTGGGGATGGCGCCGGAATCAGCGGGCTCTACTTTGGTGTCGAAGGTCGCGGTAGCCGACTTTCCGTCGAGAATAACGGTGCTTCTCGGCGCCCGTTGGCGTGTACAAATCCAACGCAGTTTCAAGACACCGTTCTGCGCCCCCTGGTCGCGAGCGACGCGGACTCATCCCAACAGAGCTTGGACTGGCGCCGAGACGACTGGAGCCTCGCAGATGTGACGCACCCTGAGCTGGTGCGTGAGGAAGTCGGCGAACCACCTACGAGCGTCTGGCACGTCTTTGGAAGCACGGCTTCGAGGCAACTCGAATTTTCAGCGCTGCCTGACTTTCCATGGACGACGGCGCATTCGACCACTCTCGTGTGGAACGGCATGTGGACGGCACAAGAAACACCCTTCCGGCTCGACGACGCCCGAGAGCCGACGGCCGTCGACGACGGGACAGACCTGGTTTTCGTCGCCATCGTCGATGAAGTGCTGAGTTACTGCACGCTGGGTGTGTGCACACCGATTCCCATCGGCGAGTGTACAGAACCTGCAAACCCCAGCCTCGTCATCACCGAAGATTCAAACTACGTTCTCTTCTTCCAGTGCACCGACCCAGTGAATGGGACGGTGGTGCGGGGTCAGGCTCTCAGCCCGCGCCTTCTGCCGAACGGGCTACCCTTCGAGGTGTTGAGGGCGAGCGACTTCGGAAGCCTCGCTCGAAGCGCCATCATCGACTTTGATGTCCTCCTCGACAGCCGAAATGCGACCGAGCACCTCGTGCGGGCGTGGTTCGTAGGCGAGGCGTTGGGGAATGTTCGGACCCTTCTTCTTGCGACCGGCACCATCAAGCTCACTGACGATCCTGAACTCACGACCCTCGCCGCCGGCTTCTCTCTCGTTCCGTATCCAGCAAACCCCATCGCCACCGAGAACGTCCTCTTCCGCGATCCCGACCAGAGTCTTCAAGGCGTGAGCGTTGAGCACACCGGAGATCCCCAAAACCTACGTTTTCTCTTCGGTCGGCGTACGGAACGCCCCGAGGGGCGCCTTTACGATTTCGTTCCGGTCGAGCAAACGTGGGGGACCCTGTGATGCGATGGCACGAAGTGGCGCAGGCTAGGCGTTCTTGTGCCCCATACGGCGACGAAATACACGCTTAATGGCTCTCTTGGCGTTGGTATAGATCGTGAAACACCTAAGTTCGGTTCCTCTCATGTCTCACTCCATCAAACGTCTCGGACTCCTTGGTTTCACTCTCTCGATAGCCGCGTTTCCGGCCCTCCTGGGTTGCAGCGCGCAAGACGCCGGGGCGCTGGATGCGGACGCGGACGCGGACACCGGCGGCTTGGGCGACGCTTCAGTCGACGCAGGCGCCTCCGTCGACGGTGGCGTTGTGCCGGCGGTGCCCGGCGAAGACGACGGTCTGTGGCTGGGCAGCGCGCGCGGAAACGAGACGAACAACGACATGTCGTTCGATGCGGATACATGTTTCGACGGCCTCGACAACGACGACGAAGGCGACGGCGCCGACTGCAACGACGCTCAGTGTCAGGTCTTCCCAAGCTGTTGTGCCAACGAAGCGGAATGCGTGGCTGACTCCACACTGCTCATCGACAACAACTACGAAGGCTGCAGCAATGCTGTGTGTGGCGAAGACTTCGTGATCTTCGGCGGGCCCTTCGAACCGGTCCTCGATGACGGCTCCCTCGCCCTCCAAGGCGACTCCTTCTACGACACCGGTCTGTACGGGGGCGAGACGATGAACCTCCGTCACCAGCGCATCGATATTGCGGTGGAGTTTCGACTCGGTGATTGCGCGGACTGTCGTGAGACAGCAGCGGTCGCTCTCACATCGCAGACCGTGCCAACCGAAAATACGTTCATTCAGCCCCTCGTCGGGCTTCGTGCGTTGGCCGGCACCGACGGCACAGACGCTGAGGTTCAGTTCATCGTTCATGACCGCGTTGTTCGGACGTTTCCGGCCACCGAAGGTGCGTGGACACTGAGCATCCGCCCGGACGGTCAGGTCGAAGTCCAGCATGGCACCGAGACGTTCCGTCGGGAGTTTGTTCCCGTCGCCGGCGCCCACCTGGCTCTTTATGGGCACAGCACCAACCCGGGCGTCGACGTGGTCGGTGCACGCATCGAGAGCCTCAAGGTTGAGCGTTACGTCGTGGACCGCGTCGACGCGTGGAGCCCGGCGCGTTCGTTGGAGCTTCCCGGTGGTCGAGTGAGCGTCGCGCGCCTTGGCGGCGTGGACTACCTGGCCATCAACGACGCCCTCTCCGAAAATGTTCACGGCGTCCGCTTCCACCTGGCGAGCGATGGGTCTGTGCTCAACTGGCTCTTCGAAAGTGACTGGGAGGCCCGTGACTACAGCATCGCCCAGCTCGGTGAATCGATCTACGTGTGCGCCATCAACGCGGACGGCCACCTGATTCGCGGCCTCGTGAATCTTGAAGACTCGGAGGTCGGCGCGCCCGAGTTCGTGTTGAATCCCAACGACCTTGAGTGGGACGACATGGCAAACCCCGTGGTCATACAGACGTCGACGAGCACCATTGTGGTCGCGGAAGTCGACGGCGCGCTGGACGCTGCGTTTCTTCGGGGCGTAACCTGGGTCGCCCTTGGTTCGCTGCCCCCTTTGACGCGCGGCGCGCGTGAGCCCTCCCTCGTGGCACACGACAACGTATACTGGCTTCACTACACGGCTCAGAGCGGTACGCGTGAACGCGTTCGCGCGATGGTGAGCGACCAGATGTTTTACTGGCGCGAGCTTGGAGATGCGCTTGTCGGAAGCGGAGAGCCAGGCAGTGTAGACCGTTTCTCGGTGGCAAGCCCCGCCGTCGTTTCCGACGGTGACTCCCTTCGAATGTACATGAGCGCGGATGATCACGTACTTCGTCGTCTCGCGGTGGTGGAACGTTTCTCTCCGATGGGGCGCGCACGATGATGCTCCGAATGCTCGTCGTGATGGCGTTCCTTGTGGGCGCGTGCGGTGATGATGACGATAGACTTAGCGCTGTCGGAGACGGGGGCGATGCCGACCGTCCCCCCGGCGCCGACTCCGGAACGGATACCGGACGAGAGGCGCCGGAGGACCAGGGCCTCTTCGCGACCCCTGGAGCCATGACCAACCCTGACCCCGACGACAACGGCGCGAGGTGCGTGGAAGCGGAAGAAGATGCACGGGGCGCGCCGCTTGGGTGTGAGGATACCGGGTGTCGTCAACGGAGCCACGCATGCTGCGTAGGTCGGGCGGAGTGTTGCACCGGTAGCGCCGAGGTCCTCGACTACCCTTTTGAGACCTGCACTTCCGACTGCGTCGAAGGGTTGCTCTTTGGCAGCCCTTTGCCGACGCTCGTCAACGGTTTCTCGCCGGGCGGTGATGCCGAGTTCGATAGCGGGGTGGTCTTGGACCAGCGCCTCGATCTCCGCGGTGAGAGGGTCACGTTGGAGGCCGACTTTGTCGTCCCTTCAACGTCGTGCGTGGGCGTGAACTGCTTTCAGACCGTAGGCGTGTCCGTCGCGCGAAATTCACCCGATGGCGCAAACGCACACGTACGCACCATCGCCGGTCTCCTGTGGTCGGGCGGCAGCATGTATCTCATCGTGGGTGAACGCAGCATCGCAAGCTGGACGGCAGAGTCCGGCGGCGTCTGGAGTCTCACGCTCAACGCGGACGGAGACGTGAACGTTCAGAACGCCGGCAGCGGTGTCAACGAGACCTTCGACGTCGCGATCCTCGCAAGCGAAGCTTACGTTGTTCTCTACGGACACAATGTGAACCCAGGAGGCGGCGAAGAGAGCGCGCAGCTACGCTCGCTGAACATCTCACGCAGCCAGTGCGAGATGACTCGTCAGTGGAGCCAGCGAAGCGCCGTCGAGGTGGGCTCTGGTGTCACTCAACAACTGATGGGGGCCACCTCACCGACCACCCTCCGTGGCCTGGCACATCTGGACATCGCGTATCTGCGGGAGGGGCGCCTCGTGACCACGTTCCGAGGTAGCGACGATACGCCGAGCCTGTGGGTCGACGGAGACGACACCACCAACGCGCTCATCGATGCCACCGGGCCCATCGCGGGACCGGAGCTCGCCAACGAAAACGGACAGACCGTTCTCTACTACGAAGTCGAGGGTCAGATCTTTCGGGCTGAAGCCGTCGAAGATGAGCGCCTTCGCTTCAGCGGTGGTGCCCGGGTTGCAGACATCGCGGTGAGTGGCGCGACGCTACACGGGCCGACCATCGTGTCTCGAGGTGAGGCGCTCGAGAGTGTTATCGTGGTGCGCGCGGAGTACCCAGAGCAACGCTCGTCGCTCGTCGCGTTCTCCCTGAGCGTCGATGGCTCCGTCGCTTCGGCACAGCTACGCGACCTCCTCCCGACGGGTGCCCTCGGCGAAGAGTTAGGCGACCCAGAGCTCTTCATTCGAAACCGTCTCTACCAGCTCTACGTGCCTTACCGACGGGGAACGCGCTGGCGCCTCGCCCACATGACGAGCGCGGACCTTGTTTTCTGGACCATCGCCGACGAGGTGGCCCTCGAGTCGGACGGCCCGGAAGAGCTCTTTGGCCCACGCGCTCCCAGCGTCGGTGTATCCGAGGCAGGCGTGGAGCTGTTTTATGAGCGTTTCGACGGTTCCGAACAGTCGCTAGGCCGTGTTTTTCGGCGAACACCAGCGATCGCGGACCTTCAGAGCGGGATCTAGAGGCTGCTCTCTCGTCAGCACCGTTCAGCCCTGCGCCCGCCCGGCTACATTTCTGAATCGGACCTCGCCTGACTCGACGATTCGGCGTTACCTGGTAGCGTCCCCGCCATGCAGATTCGTGCGGCATTTTGCCTACTCCCTCTCCTCGCCTGCGGTGGCTCCACGACGACTCAGGTCGAGACGCCCGCTACGTACTCTTTTGATCAGCTCCCGCGCTTGCGTTTCAACCAGGTCGCGTTGCGCGAAGGGGTTCCAGTGCATTGGTTTGTCGACTCCGATGAAGACGGCAGCGTCGATCCGGACGAGATTCGTGACCTCGACTTCTACCCGACGAGCGCCGTCTGGACGGAAAACGGCGAGTTCACGTCGGCCTTCGGCGAGGCTTACGCACGCATCGTCGCCGCCGCGAGCGCGCCGGCGCCCACCGACGCCCGCCTCGCCGCGGTTCAGAGCGAGCTTGAGAACACCGCGCCGACCATCGTCTACAACGATCTGACGGCGCTCCCCGAAGCGCACCGAACGTTCGCGCAGCACATGCTGCGAGTGGGCTCCCTCATCGACGCCCTCTACGCCAAGCAGGTCGGCGCCGCCGCTCTCGCGAGCCAGGTCGCTCCCGACGCCGCAAGCCAGAGTCTCTTCCGCCGCAACTGGGGCCCGCGCTGCCTCGGCGCCGAGACGGCATCGAACGAAGCTTGCTCCGCCATCGTTGGCGCGCCGGCTCAGCCCGTCGACATCTACCCCGCAGCCATGCAGAGCGATGACGCCTTCTGCGAGCCCCTTCAGGCAGAGGGCGCGGACCCTGCGCTCATGGAACCCTTCACCGTCGTTCGCGCGGGTGAAGAAGAAGGCTCCCTCGCCGCTGTGCCTTACACCACGGAGTACGCAACGGAGATGTCCGCCATCGCCGAGGAGCTCCTCGCCGCCGCCGGCGCCATCGAAAGCGATGAGAGCGAAGCTGCCTTGGTCGCATACCTACGCGCCGCCGCCGAGGCCTTCGGCACGAACGTTTGGGGCCCCGCCGACTTGGCCTGGGAAGCCATGAACGCACGCAACTCACGCTGGTACGTTCGCGTCGCGCCCGACGAAGTGTACTGGGATCCATGCAGCCGCAAGGCCGGCTTCCACATGACCTTCGCCCTCATCGATTCCTCCTCGCTCGAATGGCAGGACCGCCTCGACCCCATCAAGGCGGACATGGAAGCGGCTCTCGCGGCCCTCGTCGAGACCTACGAAGCCCGCGACGTGCAGTTCAAGATGCCCGAGTTCATCGCCATCGTGGCCAACGCCGGCGACGACCGTGACGCCTTCGGCGCAACCATCGGTCAGAGCCTCCCGAACTGGGGCGACACCGACGGCCGAACCGTCGCCATGAGCACGCTCTACACGGACCCCGACAGCGTCGCACGCCGCCGCCTCGTCGCCTCTTCGCTTCTCAACGACGCGTCCATGGCGATGCTCGACGACGACCCGCAGGCCGGTCTTATGTCTACCATTCTTCATGAGGCGACCCACAACCTCGGACCCAACCGCGGTTACGAGTCGAACGGCCAGACCGCCGCCGTCGCCTTCGGCGGCGAAGTCGCGAGCATGATGGAAGAGCTCAAGGCACAGACCGGCGCGCTCTTCTTCGTCGAGATGCTCCGCGAGCGCGGCATCATCACAGCGGAGCAGGCTCAGGAGACCTACATGGACTCCATCGTTTGGGCCTTCGGTCATATCTCCCGCGGCATGTGGTCCGCTTCCGGTCGCCGAAGCCCCTACAGCCAGCTCGCCGCGATTCAGGTGGGCTACCTCATCGACCATGGCGTGCTTACGTGGGACGCCGACGCGACTCCAGCCAGCGGCGAAGGCCAGGGCGCATTCAACATCGACCTCTCTAACTTCGTTCAGGTCGCTCGTGACCTGATGACGGACGTCATGCGCATCAAGTCCACCGGCGACCGTGCCGCAGCCATCGCCTTGGCGGACCGCTACGTTGGCGTCTACTCCGGCGGCGGAACCTACGCCTCCAACGGAGCGGAGTCCGTGGTGCCCCATGAGCGCATCGTGACGCTCTACCGCCGCTTCCCGCGCGGGACTATGGTCTACTCTATCTCCCTCTAGGCGCTTCTCCGCCCAGGACGCCGTGCTCTGCGTTGAGCTGCGGCTCGGCGCCAGGAGGCGCCGTCGCCTTGCTCGCCTTGATCACGACGCCCTGGACGAAGAAGCCGGGGTGTTTCGTGGGTGTCCGTTACGCTCTGCCTTCGGCATTCGCTTGTCCAGGATGCTGTGCTCTGCGTTGCGCTGTGCTCTGCGTTGCGCTGCGGCTCGGCATCCGCAGATGCCGTCGCCTTGCACGTTTTGATCACGACGCCCCTGGACGAAAAATCGCCGGGGCGTTTCGTGGGTGTCCGTCGCGCTCTGCCTTCGGCATTTGCTCTTCCGCTCAGCACTCCGCTGGTGCACCGCCGGGAGAGACCTTATGTCGCCGCTGGGGCGGTGACGTAAGCCAGCCGAATCGGCTTGGGCCCACACGGGCCCGCCCAGAACCGATCGCTCAGTCTGATCCGCGATCAGAACCGACAGGACTATTGAGCGGAGCGTTGCGCGTAGCGCTGTACTTGAGCGACCACGCTAGGGCTCATGTCTGTGGCGATGTCTTTGGACTGGACGCTCCACAAGAGCGCCGTGGGGTAGCCGAGCTCCTCGATGATCTCGAGTCGTCGCCGTAGGTACTCGTTTGCTTTTCCGGCGCGGCGGATGTCACCAAGTCGCTCACGCCACCAGGCGATGTGCAGGCCAAGTGGTTTGCCTTGGATCGTGGCCATCTCTCCAACGATGCACGGCTGGATGGGCAGCGAGGCGTGCGGCGTGAGGCGGCCGGGTTCATAGAGGGAAGGGTAGTGGTGGACCTGGTGCAGGTACTCGCCCTTGGCTGCGCTCTTGACCATGAAGTCGCGCAGGGAGGCTGAGACCCATGTCGGGTCGGCCTTTTTGAAGCCGACGGAAGATACGAAGCCCGCGCCGGTGATGCGCCGTAGGGAGCGCTCGAGGAACGCGCTCATCATGTCCGCGGGGACGGTCTTCGGCATCACGTGAAAGCCGTCACCGTCGAGTCGCGCGTGCAGCGGACCGCCTTCCGTCGACCAGTCCGGCTCATTCATGACCTCCCACGCTTCGATGGCGTCGCGATAACCCTCGCTGACCTTCAGCAATGGCGAGAGCGTCGCGTCCAGGAAACGTTCGATCTGTCCCAGGTCTCGACCGCTGTCTCCGAAGACGAAGGAGTTTCGTCCGCGGCTGGCGACGTCTCCCACCTGCATGCTCACAGGGTGAAAGAACTCGAAGCTGACGAGGACGGGCATGAGGCGTAGGCCACGCTTCTGGAACGCCTTGAGCAACGCCGCGAAGTCCTCAAGGAATGCGCCGGAGAGCGGCGGCAGTGGCGCTTCGCCCAGCTCGATTCGCTCGTAGGTGCTGACGCCGCTCGCTTTGAGCGCTTGCCGCCGCAATCCCCTGGGAAGTCCAATGCGCAGGCCTTCTTCGAGAGGCCAAGGAACACGCCGGTATCGCTCGAGGACATCGACGCCGGCGGGGTAGTTTACGCCGCCGGCGAGGACCCACATGCGGACGATGTTTGTTCCCATCGCATCGCGGAGGCGCGCGAGCTCATCGGCCATGGCTTCGTAGTCGCGTTCGGGCCGCTCCCCGCGTCCCCAGGCTGGCGGGCGGTAGCCAAAGTCGTGGCCGCATTCAATCCACGGGAGGTTGAGGCCAAGTTGCATCCGCCGAGTATGGCCGACTTGTCGGCGTGGGGCGAGAATGCTCTGATGCGCGCGTGGCCCGCGACGAAGCAGAACTGGAAGGCCAGCCCCAAGGCCGCGCGCGAACGCTGATGCTTCGCGTGTTCTTCGCGTTCTTGGCGTTTCAGGTGGTGGTGCCGATGACCTACTACCTGCGCGACGACGCGTACGATGAGCGTTTCGCTTGGCGCATGTTCTCCGCCGTGCGTTTGCATCAGTGCCAGACCACGGCGAGCGAGGACACTGGCTCAGGCTTCGAGACCATTCGTCTTGCGCGAGTCATTCACAACGCCTGGATCCGTCACCTCGGCCGCAATCGACGCGACGTCGTCGACGCTTTTCTGGAGCGACGTTGCGACGAAGAGAACGTGCAGACGGTGCGCGTTGTCAACCAATGCCGCGGCGTCGCCGGGGAGGCTTATGAGGCGCAGGTCTATGAGCGCAGCTGCGACGACGGCGACGTCACCATGCCCGGGCAGCTGAGGCGGGCGTCGGAATGAGCAAGAAACGAAAGAAGCGGCAGAGGCGTTCGCCCAAGTCCAGCGCCGCGTCGCCCGTGTCTAGCGCGGCGCCGTCCAAGAGTTCCGGTCAGACGCCACGGAAGACCGCGGGCACTCCGCTGTCTGGCCCCTTTGCGTTTCTCTTCGGCGGTATTGCGCCCTCGCGACTCGACGCGATGCTGCGGCTTACGTTGATGCTCCTCGCCTTCGACTGCTGGGTCGACCTTGTGCCCCACGGCGGGCGCTACGGCGTGGGCGATTTCAATGTCGCTCACTTCGGGCTCCTCGACGCGCTCCTTCCGATGCCGACGCCCGCGCTCTACGTGGGCTCGCTGCTCTTCACCGGCGTGCTTTCTTTCGCCATGGCCCTTTCGCCTTGGCGGCCCGGTCTTATCGCGCTCTTCACCACGTACACGCTGGGCTGGGCCGTGAGCATGCTCGACAGCTATCAGCACCACTATCTGGTTTCGCTGGTGCTCTTCAGTTTCATGTTCTTTCCCGTGACCAAGCGCCCGACTGAAGCGAAGAGCGCTCCGTGGGCGGTGCGAATCGGAGGCTTCTGCTTCGTCTGGGGAAGCTACGAAGTCATCGGCGCCACCACGGGTCTCCCCACGCCTTTGGGCGGCTTGGCCAGCGAGTCCCTTCGCGGCGGCCTTCAGGGCGCGCTCTTTCTCTATGGCGTGGTGTCGACGACGATGCTCCGAGAGGACGCCGGCGAGGACGATACGCTCCCGACGAAACCAGGACGCCTCGTTAGCGCCTGGGCTTACGTGAGCGTGTGTGTGACGTGCACCATCGTCTACTTCTACACCGCCGTGAACAAGCTCAGCCCGGACTGGCGCGATGGCCACGCCCTTCGGCGCCTCGGTCGCTCCGACGCGTTCACGTCTCTGCAAGAGAGGGCCGCTGAAGGCTGGGCTTTTCTGCCGCCGATGGAGCCGGACGCGTTCTGGTCGTTCATGGCGAAGGGCGCCATCGCGATCCAGCTCGTGAGCGCCCTCGGTTTCTTCCTCGCGTCCCAGCAGGACCGTCTCCCGCTGAAGTACCACTCCCGCCTGGCTATCATGAACTTAGGACTCGCTCCTTTGAGCTTTCATCTCGGCGCCGAAGCGATGGGCTTAGAGATCGGCTGGTTCAGCTACTACATGCTGCTCCTCGTCATCGTGGTCTTCGCGCCACGGCCCATCATCGACGCAAGCGTGGACGCGCTTGGCGCGCCCCTGCGCTGGCTGCGGCGGTTCATGCCCAAGGAGCAGGCAGGCGTCGTAGCGCTCGCCGGAAGCGCCGTTTGTGGCCTGCTCCTCGCCGGCGTGGACCTCCCAGGGGGCGTCGGCGCCGGCGTACTCTTGGTGCTCGTCGGCGCCGGCGCTTTCATCGTGAGTCGCCGGCACAAGGCTTCGGTGTCGCCGGCGCACTTTGGCGTCGCGATGCTCTTGGCCGGCGTCTGTGCGTTTGTGTCTCTAACGCAGACCTCGGTGCGCTACGACTACTACCGATTCGTCGGCGGCGACCATCGTCGTCGCGGCGAAGCCGAGGAAGCCCTCGCGGCGTACGTTCTCGCCAACCGCTATGTGGTGACGCCATGGTGCGTGATGGTGGAAGGCGAAGAGCCGGACTGCTACCGCGACGAAGCCGACGCCCAGGCCGTCGCGACGGAAGCTGGTGGCAGCGTGCGCCGCAGCGACCGCCAAGAAAAGGAAGACGAGATGCGTCGACTCGTCGAAGCGCAGCGAGGTGGCGGATGAGCACATGTCGACGAGATGAGGACAGCATCGCGCTCTCTGGCATCGCTTCGGTGCACTCCCACGCGTTTCAGCGGGCTCTCCGCGGCCATGGCCAAGCTCTTGGGGACGAGGCGTCATTCTGGAGCTGGCGCCGCGCCATGTATGAGCTCGCCGGGAGCGTCGACCCAGACGCCATGGGCGCCATTGCGGAGTTCGCCTACGCGGAGCTCGCACACAACGGCGTCAGCGCCGTCGGCGAGTTTCACTATGTTCAGCACGCGCCGGACGGAAGCGCCTATGCCGATCGCACGATCATGGCCAAGGCCGTCATCGACGCCGCACGCCGCGTAGGGCTGCGCATCACATTGCTGCGCGTCGTGTATGAACGCCCAGGGTTTGGCCGCAGCTTCGAGGGGGTCCAGCGACGCTTCGCCGACACGCCGGAGCAGAGCATTAAAGACATCGAGGCGCTCGAGAAGCACTACAAGGACGACCCCCTGGTGCGTTTTGGCATTGCGCCGCACAGCGTGCGCGCGCTCCCGCGAGAGTCGCTCCTCGCTTGCCACGCGTACGCCGCGGAGCGTTCCTTGCCCTTCCACATGCATGTGTCCGAGCAGCGCCGCGAGATCCGAGAGTGCATCGCGGAACACGGCCAGCGCCCCATCGAGTACCTTCACGGACTCGGCGCCATCGATGAGCGTTTCGTCGGCGTCCACGCTACTCATCTGACGGACGAAGAGTGCACGCACTTGGCCCCGGCCTTTGTGGCGCTCTGCCGAACCACCGAGCGCGACCTCGGCGACGGGCTCGCGCCGACTGACAAGCTTGTGCGCGCCGGCGCCCGCCTTTGTTTCGGCGTCGACAGCCACGCCCTCTCAGACCCCTTCGAAGAGATGCGGGCCGCCGAACTCGACGTGCGGAGTCTTCGGGAGGCACGACAGGTCGCCTTGGGCGGCGCGGAGCTGCTGCGCGCGTCCTCGGAGCACGGCTACGCCTCCATCGGCTGGGCTGGCGCGCACGAGGAGGACCAAGTCGTCCTCGATGCGGGAGACTCGTCTCTGCGCGGCGCGACGGAATCCACGATTCGCGACATCGTCGCGTTTGGTGCCACGGGTCGCGCGACGCGACAAGTGCAGGTCGCCGGCCAGGCGCTCGACTTCGACATACGCGCCCTCGGTGACAAGTTCGAAGCGGCGCTCAAGCGCATCGGATTCGTGTGACCCGAGTGAGGGATGACCTCGGCGCGGAAGGGTGGCATCTTGGGACTGGCGAACTGCGCCCTCCCGAAAGGTCTTCCCATGCGCACACTCTTCTTGCTCGTCCTTGGTCTTTCACTCGCTTGTGGCGGAGCACCTGCGTCCGCGCCCGAGCCTCAGGCGACATCCGGTGACGAAAGCGCCCAACACGCCGCAACGGCGGAGTACGAAGCTGAGGTCGCCGAAGAAGCGCTGATCGAAGAGCCGCTGGTCGAAGAGGCCGGACCCGGGAGTATTCGCGCAGTGATTCGTATGCGAAACGAAGAGCGCGCGGGCACCATCACCGTGCGCGCACTAGGCGGCGAAGTCGTCGCGGAAGGAAACGCGGGGGACACCATTGAGGTCCCGAGCGGCAGCTATCAGATCGATGCGATGCTCGACGCAGCCCTGCTGCCGGGCCACTCAAGCCAAGAAGAGCGCACCACCGTGACGCCGGGGGAGACCGCGGAGGTGGTCTTTACGTACGAGGTCGCGCGCGTCCGGCTCAACGTGAGGCGACGGGGCCGCGCGCTGAACAGCTGGCGCATGGTGTTGACGCGAGAGGGA
>JBGCFM010000002.1:0-10975 GCA_045106895.1 Polyangiales bacterium
AACGGGAGCGACCTGCGTAAGTCGCTCAACGAGGAGCTCATTTCGCTGAAGCGAAAGGCGGCGTCTTAGCTTAGAAAGGGGCGAAGCCGTCCTGCTCAGCCGTCGATACCTTCCAACGCTCTTGGGCGCCGCAGGTAGCCCCGTTGGTTTTCCAAGACGGGAGCTGTCCGTGAGCCCCGTAGAGCCAGAGCACGAGGTTGGTTCGAGAGCCGCTTTGAATAGGCTGGGCGGCATGAGCGATGTTGCCGCGGTGGATCACCGCAACGCCGGGCCGAAAGACGAGTTCCGTGGCCTCGCTCGACTGGGAACCAAAGAACTTCACGGCGGAGCCTGAGAACTCTTCGCCGGGGACATTGACGTTGATGTTCAGGGTCACGGCGGATGCGTCCGTATGCGGGCGAATCGATGTGTCCGTATCGGGTTGGTACTGGATGGAGAACCCGAAGCTCTGTGTGTCGTACCCCACCACTTCGGGAAACAAGAGGCGAGCAATGGGTCGCATGTAGCTGTCGATGAGCTCTCGATAGAACACCTGGAAAGCCGGGGCGCCGAGGAAGCCTTCGGATCGGGGATCGAGCATTGCACCACGACGGTTGAGTACGATCCCGTACGGCGGTCGCACCGGAATCTCTGCATCCCATACGTCTTCGAGGTACGCGCGAAACTCGACGAGACGGTCGACATCGAAGAACTGACACTCAAAGACTCCTGGAGAGACTTCGCGAAACAGCTCTCGCACGGCCCCTTCTTGGGTCGGGTCTTCCCACGCTCGCACGACGGCGTCTCGAAGGCGGCCATCGAGCAACGTTGTATCCGGAACAAGGAGACCGTCTTCGTTGACGTCTTCCCACTCCCGCCACGCCTCTACGAGCGTCTGCTTATTCGTTTCCCAGAATCGATGAACGGAGGGGTCCCGGCGGAGCGACGCTTCTCGGGATGGGAGAGCAAGTCCGCGGGCAAGCTGTAGTGGGTTGGATGTCATTGCGTGTTTCTCCTGCACGTTGGTCTCATCGCTCGTTGGCGACGAGACGAAGGTAAGAACGCAGGCTTTCGCGATAACGGGGTATTTGGTGACAACACAATCAAGCGCTCGTTGCGAATGCTCCGCTGAACCAAGTTTGAGCAGGTGGAACGTCGCGAACGGGCACGCGGTCCAAGGTCTCCGATGCCTACTCGTCTTCGGAGCGAGTCGCTTCGCCTAGCCAGGCATCGCAGCGACTTGAGCGGGCCGAAAAGGCGGCCGTGAGGGCGGCGTCAAAGGCCTGGACCCGCGCCGGAAGGTAGCGATGGCCGGGGAAAAGCGCGTGGATCTTGCTGGGACCACTTGTATAGCCAGGGAGAACACGCACGAGGCGCCCAGCCTCCAGGTCGTCGATCACGTCGAAGAGACTCTTTCGCGCGATGCCCATCCCCTCGACGCACCACTTTCGAGCGAGGTAACCGTCTCCGCACAACGAGCTTTGAAGCGGGACTTCGTGCGTGCCGCCTCCTCCGTGCAAGGTCCATGAAGTAGAAGCGACACCGGCGAGCTGGAGCGTCAGACAGCGGTGAGCGCTGAGCTCTTGAGGCGACTTCAGGTGGCCCCGCTGGGCGAGGTAAGAAGGGGACGCGACGAGGATCCCTGGGCACTCAGCCAACTTGCGCGCACGAAGCACGCTGTCTTGGAGCGGGCCAAAGCGGATAGCCATGTCGATGGCATCTCGGTGAAGGTGCTGAACGGTGTCGGTGGGGTGGACAACCACGTGCAGTTTTGGATGCAGCTCCGAGACGGCGATGACCACCGATGCGACGACTTGGTAGGTCGTGTCTGCGGGCGCCGAAACGTGAATACTGCCGACGAGGTCGTCGGCGGCCCCTTGCACGTCCTCGAGTGTTCGTCTCCATCGGTCGACGACGTCACGGCAACCGTCGAGGACCACGTGACCTTCGCCCGTCGGGTGAATGGACCGGGTTGTGCGCTCGAAGACTCGAACGCCGATCGCTTCCTCAATGCGTCCCACGGTCGCGCTCACGGCGGCTGGGGTGAGGTGCATTTGGCGGGCGGCGAGGGTCATCGACCCGGTTTCCATCACCCGGAGCAGAAGCTCCATCTCGTGAACTTTTATGCCCGACTATCAACGCGACGTCGAAACACACGCAAGGACAAACCACGGGCCACTTTGAGCCCATCGTCCTCCCGCGGCGTTAGCGGCGGGGAATCAGGGGCTGGTTTCGCTGAACGCGCGGTTGAGGCCGTTCTGCACCGTGATCCACGCCCATGGACCATTGATCACGATCTCGTTGTTGGTTTTCATGACCATGTCGGCGGTATTGACGCGCATGCCGAGGACAGAGTTGGTCTCGCCCGTTGGGTCGAAGAGCACCGTCACGCCCGGCGTGTCGATGGCGTACTGCTCTCGGATTCGCTGACACGCGGCGGCGTCGACGGCACCTCCACCGCTCACGGCGGTCAGCACGATCCACGTCGCCAGGTCGCCCATGGCGGAGTAGTTGATGTGCTCGTTTTCGATCTGATCACGAACGAACGTTCGGCAGTTCGGACACCACTCCGCGAAGGTGTAGACGTACGAAACGCGCCGACTGCAGAGGGAGTGCAGCTCGACGGGGTTTCCGTCGCAGTCGAAGAGCGTAATGTTCGTAGCGGTCTGACCTGGACCGGACCCGAAGGGACCTGAAGGTGGACAGCCGTCCGCCGTCTGCGTCATACAAACGCCACCGCTGCAGACATCGCTTGGACCACAGCTTCCGCAGCTACCGCCGCAACCGTCATCACCACAGACCGCCGCACCACAACTGGGGGTGCACGAAGGACCTGAGTCGACGGCGGGTGGACCGGCATCGATGCCTGGGCCGGCATCTGGCCCAGGACCGGCATCAGGACCGGGCCCTGCATCGAAACCAGGACCCGCATCGAAGCCGGGTCCCGCGTCAAAGCCGGCTCCGCCATCGACAAGCTCGATCTCCTCGCCGTCCGTTCGAACGAGTAGTCCTTCACCGCACCCACCAGGTGCGAGAATCAGGACGGTGGCGACGAGGGTGAGAATATGCACGGTGCCCTAGGGTATCAATCGGGCCAAAACCGGTCAAACGGCCTCGCCACACTTGGGGGAGGTTTGTTAGGATTTGCCGTGACCCGCGCATTCCTCCTCCTTTTTGTGATCACTGCCTGCACCAGCGAGCCGGCTGCACCCACTTTCCCTGAGCTCGAGATGCTCGACACAACGCCCGATCCCGCGTGCACCGGGGAGTGGGTGGCGGCGGTGACGGGCCGCATCGTCGACGAAGGTGGTGCCGGGGTGGGTGAAGCGATCCCGCAGATGTGCGTCCGCCTTGGCGACGGCACGTTGAACTGCCTGGCACCAGAACCTGCGCGTGAGGATGGCTACTTCGCCCGCATCATCGATGACGGAAGCCGCTGCATGTCCGAGCTGAACTTCCGCGCGTTGCTTCCCGGCAGCTCCTTTGGCACGACTTACTGCCATAGCGACCTGCAGGCGGAAGACGGCATCTTGAGCATCCCCGAGGCGCTAATCCTCTACGAAGTAGAGCCCGCCGCCGCTTTGCCTCCGGAGGGCAACCCGGAAGAGCCTCGCACCGTCGTCCTCGCCGACGGGCTTGAGATCGACGCGCGGCCGGCGCCTATGTTTGGTACGTACGAGAGCTTCGGCGGGACCCGCATCGACGAGACGACGTGCTTCTCGGGCTCGGACCTAGACGGGCTCTACGCGCTGACGCCGGAATCGGCGACGTTCCGAATCGGCAGTGAAGAAGCCGGCTTTCCCGTGCGTATCCCAACAACGCTCGCTGAAGGAACCACCGTCGACCTCTTGGTCCTCGGCGGCCTGGACGAGTTTGAGCTACCGACGGGACAGCGCCTGACGGAAGGCGCATTTGAAGTCTTCGGCACCGGCACCGTTGTCGACGGAATGGTCGTAAGCGACCCCGGCAGCGAGCTTCCGTACATCTCTTGGCTCGGCTACCGCGCGCAGTAGCGGCGTAGCTCAGTTCACGTCCGTGGTACGCTCGGAGGATGAGTGACGAGGTCTGGGTTGTAGTCGAAACACACAAGGGCGTCGGCGAGATGTTCTCGTACCGAGGCCGGACAACGGCGGTGGCGTTTGAAGCCTGGAAGTCCGGTACGTTGAGCGGCTCCCTCCCTCTGTCCGACGCGTATTGGATGGAGCAGCGACCCGGCGGCCAAATTGTCCCCTATGTTGTTGGACGTCGTGGTGACTACAAGAACGCGACGGGCACTATCCACGTCCTCGCTTCGACGATCATGGTCCTCATGGAACTCGACGGCCCCGACCCCGGCGTCACCGACGATGACAGCAGCGCCACGGTGCTCTCCCTCGCTGGCGGCACGGGGCGCCGAGCAAGCGGCCCTCGCGCCGTGCGTAACGAACCCCCGGAGCCACCACCGACCTCCGTCAAGCCACCTGCGCTGGAAGCCGTTCCGGAACCCGAGACCTCGGACGACGAAAAAGCGAAGAAAGAGACGAAGGGCGACGAAGAGGAGTAGCGCCCAAGCGTGCTTCGGCTCGTGTCCATCGTTTGTGGAGTCGCGCCTGGTGGGGTATGAACGCCGCCATGAAGCGCCTGACTTCTCGCCCTGCTCTTTGGCTCATCTTCGCTGCGCTCTTCGCGCTGACGATCTCGCCAAGTTCCCCGTCGGAGGGACAGCGGCGTCCGTCGCGTGCGCCCGTCCCGGATGACGCACCGCCGCGTCCTGCCAACGAGACCGCGTGCAACTACCAAGACCCCATCGACTACCTGATTCGAGAGAACTTCTTGCCGCGCTGGACACAGCCGCCGGAGGAGCAGCGACGTCGCCAAGGCCTGCAGGCGCAAGCAGTGGCGTTCCGCACCGAGCACTACGGGCACTTTGAAGGCTTCGGCAGCGCGTCGATGAACGACAACCCTCCGACGCACTACGCCGAGCGCGCCGAGTTTATGGGCCTCAACGTGCGAATGAACGCCCAGGTCACGCCGGCCTTGGCCTGCATCGAAGAGCAGATTCGCGCGGAGTGTACCGAGGCCCCCTACACGCCGGTGCGCCTTTCCGGCATTCGTACGCGGAACACCTACCACAACAGCCAGGTGTCCAATCACGTCTACGGAATCGCCATCGATGTCGACCCGCAGCTCAACACGTGCTGCATGTGCGTGGCGCAATGGGGAGACCACCCGCTCTGCCAGCGCGAGGTCGAGTCCATCTACGAGCGTATGGCGATGCCCCCTTGCTGGGTGCACGTCTTTGAGCGTTTCGGTTTCTACTGGCTCGGACGTGACCGCCTCCAGGACACCATGCACTTTGAGTTCCTCGGCGACCCCAGCCATGTGCTGAAGAGTCAGGGACCTGCACCTCACATGTCCCAAAGCGCGGACGGGGACACCCCACCCGGCGACGCGCCAGCCGAGGACGGCGACGCGCCGGCCGAGGACCAAGCCGCGCCAGCCGAGGACCAAGCCGCGGAGACTTCCGACGGAACTGATGAGGCGGCGGAGGCTGAGAGCGACACGAACGCGAGCGCCATGAGCGCCGCGGCGGAAGCGCCTGCCGCGGAGAGCGAAGCCCCGGCTGCTGAACCCGAGGCTGCCGAGGATGACGACGAAAGCGAAAGCGCCGAGGAAGCTGCGCCCGAAGGCAGCGGCGGCTGCAGCGTCTTCTTGCCCGGGCGTTAGCTCACGGCCCGCGACGTTTTTCGCGGCCTTCGTGTTTACTCTGCGCCCCCCGCGCGACTGATGGGGTGATGACTGACTCAGCCACGCGAGACAGCGACGGCGCTGCCGAAAGCAGCATCGTCCTCCGCGCGAATGACGTCACGAAGACCTATCAAATGGGGGAGGTGGATGTTCACGCCCTCCGCGGAGTCAGCGTTGAGCTGCGCGCCGGCGAGCTCCTGGTGATGCTCGGCGCCTCGGGCAGCGGCAAGAGCACGCTGCTCAACATCATCGGCGGCCTCGACACGCCAACGAGCGGGAGCGTCTTCTACCGCGACCTCGATCTGAGCGCCGCGAAAGACTCACAGCTCACGCAATACCGGCGTCAGCACGTCGGGTTCGTCTTTCAGTTCTACAACCTCATCCCGAGCCTCACGGCGGAGGAGAACGTCGCCCTCGTGACGGAGATCGCGGATGATCCCATGCACCCCATGGAGGCGCTGGAGATGGTCGACCTGGCGGATCGCGCCGACCACTTCCCAAGCCAGCTCTCGGGCGGACAGCAGCAGCGCGTGGCCATCGCCCGCGCCATCGCAAAACGACCCGACGTCCTCCTCTGCGATGAACCCACCGGCGCCCTCGACTTCACCACCGGCGTTCGTGTCCTCGAGGTCATCCAGCGCATCAATCGAGAGTTTGGCACCACCACGGCGGTCATCACGCACAACGCGTCCGTCGGCGACATGGCCAATCGCGTGATCACGCTGAGTGATGGTTCCGTGTCGAAGGTGAGCACCAACGCAGCGCCCTGTGACCCCTCCGAGCTGTCCTGGTAATCCCGTGAGCGTCCTCAACGCCAAGCTCGGACGCGACCTTAGACGCCTCGGCGGACAACTCCTCACCATCGCCCTCGTCGTCGCCAGCGGCGTCGCGGCCTTCGTGACGATGCGCAGCGCGCATCAGTCTCTGGTCAACAGTCAGCGGGACTTCTACGAGTCCTCCGAGTTTGCAGACCTCTTCGCACAGCTCTCCCGGGCGCCGGAATCACTCCGGGAGCGCATCCGTGACCTGGAAGGCGTCGCGTCCGTCGAGACGCGAATCGTCGAGCGTGGTTCTATGCCGATGGAAGGAATGACGGAACCCGCGTCGATGACCCTCGTGTCGTTGCCGGAGCGCCACAACCGCCTCTTCCTTCGCGAGGGCCGGCTCCCCTCTGAAGGCCGGCGCGATGAAGTCGTCGTCAGCGATGCTTTCGCCGAGGCGCACCACCTTGACCTCGGCGACACTCTCGCTGTCCTCGTCGGCGGCGTGCGGCAGAGCGTTCAGGTAGTAGGCGTAGGCCTCTCGCCGGAACACATCATCGACATGGACCCCGGCGCCATGACCATCGACGCCCGGAAGAGCGGCGTCCTCTATATGCATCGCGCGCAGCTCGCGGCGACCCTCGACCTCGACGGCGCGTTCAACAACGTCACTCTGCGACTTCTTCATGGCGCCCGGCGCGAAGACATCATCGATCGGCTCGAACGTTTGCTGCGACCCTACGGCGGGCTCGGCGTCGTCACGCAAGAGCGGCAGACATCCAACTACATGCTCAACCAGGAGCTCGCTGGTATCGGCGCCATGGTCACCAGCGTGCCGCCGCTCTTCTTGCTCATCGCGGCGTTCCTCTTGCACGTCGTGCTCTCGCGGCTGATCCAGCTTCAGCGCCCGCAGATCGCGACGCTCAAAGCTCTCGGCTACGGGCAGATGCAGATCGGCGTGCACTACCTTTGGCTTGCCCTGGTCATCGTGCTCCTCGGCGCTGTCCTTGGCGTGCTCTTGGGCGCGTGGATGACCGGCGGCATGGTCGAACTCTATGGAGAGTACTTCCGCTTTCCGGAGCTCCAGACGAGCATCGATCCCGCGACCACAATCATCGCCGTCGGCGTCAGCGCCGTTGCTGCTCTCGTTGGTACGTTCACGAGCATTCGTGCGGTGCTCGTGTTGCCCCCCGCCGAAGCGATGCGGCCCGCGGCGCCATCGAAGTACGGCAAGGGTTACCTGAGCCGGCTGCCCTTCCTCGGCCCCGCCGCGCGCATGGTATTTCGCGAGGTCGAGCGTCGCCCCCTTCGCCTTCTCCTGAGCGCCCTCGCCATCTCCGTGTCCGTGGCGCTCATCGTGGTAGGTCAGTTCTTCGCCGACGCCATGTCCTACCTCGGCGACACCTACATGCACGAGTCACAGCGCTGGAACATGCAGGTGAGCTTCTCGCGGCCGAGACCTGCGGGCTCGCTTCGCGCATTCGAGTCTCTTCCCGGGGTTCACCACGTGGAAGGGCTCCGGCGTGTGCCCATCAACGTGCGGCACGAGCACATCACGCGCTCCATCGCGTTGACGCTCTACCCGGAGGGCGGACAGCTCGAAGCGGTCCTGGATGATCAAGGAGCGCGAACCCCCATCCCAGAGCGGGGCGCGATGGTGACCGCGTTGCTCGCCGATCGACTCGGCATCACCGTCGGCGACACGATTGAGATCGAGGTTCTCCAAGGGTCACGGCAGACCCTCGAGGTCCCCGTCGTCGCGCTCTCCACGGAGCTCTTCGGCATGAACGTTCATATGAGCTCCCCGGATTACCACCGCATCGCCGGCGAAGAGCCGAGTATCACCAGCGTCCTCCTCGCCATCGACACGGAGCGTAGCGACGAGCTCGACGGGCGCATCATGGACCTCCCGGATGTCGTTGGGATCTCGCATATGGAGCGAGTGCTTCAGCAGTTCAAAGAGCAGAGCGCATCGAATATCGCTGTCATGTCCATCGTAATGGCGCTCTTCGCGTGCATCATCTGCATCGGCGTCGTGTACAACAACGCTCGCGTCGCGCTGAGCATGCGCTCCCGAGACCTGGCGAGCTTGCGCGTGCTTGGGTTTACGCGCGGCGAGATCGCAGGAATCTTGGTGGGCGAACTCTCGCTGCAGGTCCTCCTCGCGGTCCCCTTGGGGCTCTTTCTCGGCAACGCCATGGCCTACGGCATGGCCAACGGCGCAGCCGATCCGGAGTTCTATCGGCTCCCCGTCGTCATCTCCACTCGGACCTACCTCGTGGCCATCTTGCTCACCTTCGCCAGCTCGCTCTTTAGCGCGTGGCTCGTGCGCCGAAAACTCTACGCCCTCGATTTGATCGGCGTTCTAAAGACCCGCGATTGATGAAGAGAGAGAAACGAGAAGTATGAGTTCAGCGAAGCCTAGTTCAGACACGCAACGTTCCGACACGCAACGTTCATCCGCTTCAGCGAAGCGTCCTTCAAAGAAGAAGTCGAAGGTCCTCAAGCGCCTCGTCGGCGTCGCCGTCGTCCTCGGACTCGTTGCGATGGTCGGCCTCGCGTCCATGCCGAAGCCGATGGTCGTCACCGTCGCTGAAGTCGTGAGCGCACCTCTCACGGTGAGCATCGACGAAAGCGGTACGACTCGCGTCAAAGACCGTTTCGTGGTGTCGGTCCCCATCGCCGGCGACGTAGGCAGGCTGGAGCTGCGTCCCGGTGACCGCGTCGCCGAAGGAGATGTGCTCTTGCGCATCGCTCCCCTCACTCCGCAGCTTATGGACGCGCAGTCACGCGCCCAGGCGGAGGCACAGGTCGCTGCGGCTTCGGCGGCTCAACGACAAGCGCGCGCAGCCGTGGCACGCGCCGAGGCCGCCCGGGACCTTGGCCGGCAGAACTACGAGCGAACCACGGGCTTAGCGAACACAGGGGCGACGAGCGCGCAGGTCGTCGACCAAGCACGCTTCGAGCGGCGGGCTCGCGACGAGGAATACACAAGCGCCACCCTCGGCGTACGCGTCGCAGACTCCCAGCTGCGGATGGCCCGCGCGGCCCTCGGTCGATACACCACGCGCGGCAACGAAGAAGCCTTGGAGGTCCCCTCGCCCATCGCTGGCCAAGTGCTGCGCGTGCTGCACGACCAGCAGGGCGTGGTTCAGCCGGGAACGCCGATTATCGAGATCGGCGACCCCAGTCACCTGGAGATCACCATCGACGTGCTAACGGCGGACGCCGTCGCCATTGAGACCGGCGCCCCCGTCACCCTCGAGCGCTGGGGCGGCGACGAACCCCTCGTCGGTCACGTGCAGCGCATCGAGCCGTCCGCCTTCACGCGCGTGTCGTCCCTCGGCGTGGAAGAACAGCGCGTCAACGTCGTCGTCGACATCGACACCGAGCGCTCCATCTGGGACGCCCTCGGAGATGGGTACCGCGTCGAGGCCAGCATCCAGACCTGGCACGAAGAAGACGTCGTGCAGATCCCCTCAAGCGCGCTCTTTCGCACCGACGAGGGCTGGGCGCTCTTCCGCGTGGCCGGAGAAAGCGTCGAACGTGTCGAGGTCGTTGTGGGCCAGCGCGCCGGTCTCACGGTGCAGGTTCTCGAGGGCATCAGCGCCGGCGAGCGCGTGGTCGTGCATCCTAGTGAGAGCCTCGTCGATGGAGCCGCCGTCAGCGTCCGCTAGCTTCGTGCATCTTGAGAAGGAACGTTCTAGCGTCTCGTTGTGCCGCACCCGCTCCCACGAAAGCTCGACTTTATCTGCACGCTCGTTGAGCCGCCGAACACGCGAGCTTGGTACGGCGCTGGCATCTCGGGTCTCCTGGCGCTGGCGGTCTTCATCGGCGCGGACTTCGCCAGCGGGAGCATATGGGCAGTGGGTGCGTTCAAGATCGCGTCGGCGGTCTTCGCCATCATGGCCGTGCTCTTCTACTCAAGCGCCTCCAACAGCTTTGACAGTCGCGCGAAGGTGCAAGTGGAGGTTGGACTCGACGGCCTGCGGCTCCCACTGCAGAACATTCCCTTTCGAAACCTAAAAGAGCTTCGCGTGGAGTCTTCCGTGGCGGGCTCTGCGGCGGGATACTCGACGCTCGAGCTGATTCTGAACGACGGCGAGACGCTGCGGCTGAACATGTTGGACGCGGAGCGAGTGGCGTACTCGATTCGGGAGCGCCACGCGCTCTACAAGCGACTTACGGCGCCGCGGGCGCGTGCTCGCCCCGATGGATACCGCGGCGTCCGCGTGGAGGAAGAAGCGGAGTCCATCGAAGAAGGCCTCCGCCAAGAAGGTTGGGCCGAAGACAACCTCGAGGCTGTTCTCGCCCGCGCGTTGGTCATTCCTGAAGCGGAACGCTGAGCCCTCAGTTCACGTTGACGGGCACGTCCATCGTCGCCCCACCCTGGAAGATGAGTCCAGTCACCTCGATGCGTGCGCCGCCTGCGATGAGCATCCCGCTGTAGCGGCCCGGGGCGACCTCTGCGTGCTCCGTCGACGACTCCAAAGTAACTTCCGTCTCGG
>JBGCFM010000020.1:0-45544 GCA_045106895.1 Polyangiales bacterium
TACCGTGATGGCCCAGGCGCCGGTGCATCACATCGAGAACCTCAGCGCTCGACGCAAAGCCGAGGGCGACGCCAAGAAGATGCGCAAGCTCAAGACGCGCAAGCCGCCTGAGCGTGGCTACGCGCATTTCGACGAAGAGACTTTCGACAAGCTGCGCAACGGCGACCCGGAGCCTCTTGTGAGTCGCTTCAGCGTGACGCACGGAATGATCCTCGGACTCCTCTCACGCCAAGATGTGGAAGGCGCGCCGAAGAAGGCTGGGTGCAACGCGCTCCGCGACCTCATCGCGTCGAGTCACGAAGCCAAAGCGATGCAGTACCGTCATGGCAAGCGCGCTCTGTCGATGCTCCGCTCGCTGGTGGACGCGAACATCGTCTCTCTCGGTCCTGAAGGCGCGCGTGCCCACCGCGATCTTCAGACGGACTTTTCAATGAACCGGGCGCTCAGTCTCTACGTCGTCGAAGCCGTCGAGGTCCTCGACAAAGAAGCCGAAGACTACGCGCTGGACGTCATGACCTTGGTCGAAGCGACGCTCGAAGACCCGGGCGCGGTGCTTCGCGCTCAGCTCAACACGCTCAAGGGCCAAGCCGTCGACCGCATGAAGGCCGAAGGCATCGAGTACGACGAGCGCATGGCGAAGCTCGAGGAGATCGACAACCCGAAGCCCAAAGCAGACCTGCTCTACGCCACCTTTGAGGTGTTCAAAGGGCAGCACCCGTGGGTTGGCGGCGAGAAGATTCGACCGAAAACCATCGCCCGCGAGCTCTACGAGATGGGCGCTACGTTCTTCGAGTACGTGAAAGAGTATGGTCTCCAGCGAAGCGAAGGCGTGCTGCTGCGACACCTCTCAAGCGCGTACAAGGCCCTCGTTCAGAACGTGCCCGAGAACGCGAAGACCGACGAGGTCTACGACATGACGGAGTGGCTCGGCGGCGTCGTCCGCGGCGTCGACGCGAGCCTCCTCGACGAGTGGGAGCGTCTCAAAGACCCCGACCTTGTCGTCGAAGTCGAAGAAGAAGTCATCGACGAGTCGGACATCACCCGCGACGAGCGAGCCTTCACGGTGCTCATGCGAAACGCCACTTGGCGTGTGGTCCAGGCCCTCTCCCGCAAGGACTACACCCGCGCCGCAGAGCTCGGCGGCGGAGAGCGCGAGGACCTTCTTCCGGTCATGGACGCGTACTACTCAGAGCACGAACGCATCCACGTCGACCCCAAAGCTCGTTCGCCTCGCTACATCAAGATCGAAGCCGGCGAAGACGACACGGGAGATCCAGGCTGGCACGTTCAGCAGACGCTCTCGGACCCCGACGACCACCACGACTGGCAGCTCACGGCTTTCGTGTCGAAGGCCGGAAGCATCGAGGCGGGGAACGCGGAGCTACGCGGCGTTCAGGTGAAGCAGCTCTGATCTGACTGCACGTTAGGCTCGGGGCGCACGTGTGCCGAAGGCTTTCGGCCTGCTTGCATCGCCGCCCCATGCGGCGATGCAAGGTCTCTCGCGCCGATACATACGGCCATCGCGCAGTAAGGCCTTGAGCTGCCGGACATGCACGAGAGCGACAAATACACTGGGGGTGATTCTGCGAGACGGCCTCGATGCCTTCGGCCCACTTGCATCGCCGTCCCATACAGGGACGCAATTTCTTTCGTTGTGGACGCAACCAGCGTTGGCTCGTGCCGAAGTGCGCCGGAACCTCTCCTCGCCCCTCAACCAAAGCACAGGCCATGCGCCCACTACCTTTTCTCTTGGCCCTTTCTGTTCTTTCCGCGTGTCAGGTCGATACCCCGGCATGCAGCGCGTTGCTCACCTGCTGTGCCGGCCTCCGAGGGTCATCGGCGAGCGACTGTCGTGAGGCCTACCAGCTCTTCCGCGGCGAAGACCAAGCAGAACTACTGTGTCAGCAGGCCTCACGTGCATTCTACTGCATCGTAGACGAGGACGCCGGCCCTGCGTTCCTCGATGGAGGGTTCGAGGCGGACGCCGGCCCTGACCTAGATGTTGGCTTCCTTGGTGAGGATGCGGGTCGCCCGCGTGAAGACGCCGGGCCTCCTCGCTACGATGCGGGTCGCCCGCGTGAAGACGCAGGAGCCGCCTGACTCTTGTCGAGCCTCTCGTTGTGGAGTCCTCGATACCGCATCGAAGTCTCAAGCAGACCACTGGCTCTCGCGAAGACCGACGGACACGGTGCCTCCACGCAGATTGACCCCGAAGGACTCGTTGAACTGGCAATGGAACTTGCTGAGTCCCGGCTCGATGCGGTCTTGTAGCGGAAGACGGCCGCCGCCAACGTATGAGCACGTCGTGAGCAGGAGCTGGATGCGGTCGACGGCTTCAAACTGCGTTTGCGTCAGCTTTGTTCGCTTGCCGCTCCAGTAGAACACTTCGGCGTACTTTCCTTGGCGTAGAATTGCAGTCGCTTGGTTCGTCCCGACGCCGAGCGTTCGGGACTCCTCTTCATATGCCCACACGTAGTCCCCGTAGTCGTAAGCGCGCATCAAGAACGCCAGCGCCGGTACGTCTACGGGCCTGGAGATGCGAAGGCCGCGCGCTTTTCGGTGACGGGCGTATCCCGGAGGAATCGGCGGGAGCTTGAACTCCAGTGGCGAAAGGTCGACGTTCATGTCCGCAACCACGACCTCGAAGGGTCGAGTCGGCGGGAGCCATTCGTAGACAGGCGTAAAGAACGAAAGCGCGGAGCCGATGGGCAGCCCCTTAACCGCGAGCTCCTCCATCGCGATGGTCATCACGTGCGCTTGGCGCGTGTCCGTGCTCTGAGCGCTGTCGCCAAGGAAACGAAGAAAAGCGTCGTTGTGAGGCGCGATGACCCCTCTCGGCGCGGCGCCTCCCACCCGGCTCTTCCCGAGAACTGGCATGCCTGGCTGCGTCTGAAGCAGCTGCACGGGTGTCCTTGGTCCGGGAACATTTGAGAACGCTTCGGACAACATCTGGAGTGCTCGCAGATCGCCCCAATGCCCTGCGCTTTTGGAGGTCGCGTCGACGTAGCCTTTTCGCCGCTTTCGCTTCGCCTCGCTCTCGATGACCGACCAGACCGCCTCGGGGCTCGGGTGAATCGTTCGGGTCTCTCGCGTTGTTCCCCCGCGTTTTCCAAAGACGGTGACAAGGGCGTTTCCCTCCGCATGAGCGCTCCAGAACTTTGTCCACGTGTCGCCGCGGTACTCCAAATAAACTCGGGTCATCCAACCTCCGCGCCGTGTACGGACAACGGCGACGTCTCGGATCGGTTTTCTGAGCACCTTTCCCTACAAAGTCTCCAAGTGTCCGAAAGTAGGCGTGAATCGGGGCTCGAATCCGATCTAATGGAGCGTGCGCTAGAAGCCCATCGGCTGAGGCAAGGGTTTCACACAAGAGTGAACGTTCGGTCATTTTGTTGGAAATGTCGCTCTTAAACGACTGGCACGTTTGTCGCTTTGGACGCTCGCATGACTCGACCAACAACATACTCTCTTCTCGCTCTGTGCCTCTTCGGCGGGTGCGTTCTCGATGACGACTCGCCGCAGTGTGATGTCGACACACCTTGTCCGACGGACTTCATCTGTCAGGCGGGTCTCTGCATTTTTGGCTGCCCGAGCGGCACACAGAATGTCGGCGGTGCATGCGAAGCGATTCCTCCGGAATGCGTCACCGGCGCGGATTGCCCTGGCAATATCTGTGATGAAGGTCGCTGCCGGACGTGTCGGGCAGACGTCGACTGTGGTGAGGAGGTGTGTGTGGCGGGGAACTGCCAAGCGCCGTGCGCGGACAACTCCGAGTGCGCCGCCGGCGAAGTCTGTCACCGAGGCGCATGCGGCGTGACCTGCGCCGACGACCCGCGCGTTTGCGACGACTTCTTCTATGCGCAGCTCGAGCGCGCTTCCGAATGGGAGCGGATCAGTCCGCGCTATGCACGACTTGGCTGCCAAATGAGTTCGGAGGCCATCGTCGACCCGCTCTGTGACGGAGCCCTTCCACATTCTCGCCAGCCAGAAGAATACTGCGACTCCTGTCTGGCATCTCTCGGCGGATGCGGGTCGGGCCAGACGTGCGAAAACGGCGACTGCACCTGCGCTGCCAACGAAGACTGCCCCGGGGCACTGGTTTGCGTAGATGGGTTCTGCGCGCCTTGCGTCGTCGATGCAGAATGTGGCTGCGACATGTACTGCAGCTCAGGTACATGCCACGAACGCTGCGAGGCCGACGACGAGTGTCCGGACAGCTTCGTATGCGCCGGCGGCCGTTGCGCTGGCTGTCAGAGTGATACGGACTGCAACCCTGGCGAACGCTGCTTTGAAGATGGCTGCGTCGAACCTTGCAGCTCGACGAGCGAAGCTTGCACCGTCACAGGCCGAAGCTCCGTGTGTGAGACGTACGAGCTCATCGACGAGCTTGTCGTCCCTGCGTGCATGTAAACGAACGCAAAAAGGGCGACCGATCACTCGGTCGCCCCTCTCGCTCCTGTCTTGTTATGCAGCCTTAGGCGGACCCGACACCTTGAACGCCGCCGCCATGTGGGCGAGGTCTTCGGTGGCTTGGCTACCCGAGCCGTTCACCATGATGATGTTTCCGGCCCCACTCGCGGCGTCGCGAATGGTGTCCCAGTGGTTCGTCATCATGAGCATGGCGAGGATGGTCTCCTCCCCAGTGTTCGGCATTGCGATCTTCAGCTTGTCCATCGCCTCGTGATATCCCTCGGCGATAGCCAGGCGCTGCGCGGCGATTCCTTCGCCCTGCAAACGCTTGCTGGTCTTCTCTGCCTCGGCGATTCCGACGAGTCTAATGCGCTGTGCTTCCGCCTCGTTCTTGGCGGCTTCCATTTCCCTCTGCGCGGCGATGACGCGGTTGAACGCGTTCTGCACCTCGCTCGAGGGTTGGGGTTCATCAACGAGGACGTTGACGATTTCGAAACCGTAGCTTGAGAGGCGCTCTTCAAGCTCTGCCTGAACAGCGAGCTCGACGTGGGCTTTCGCCGTGTAGAGTTCCTCAAGAGTAAGCTTCGCGCCTTCGGTACGCACCACGTTGAGCACGAAGCTCACGATCTGCGCCTCGGCGTCATCCAGCTCATAGAACGCTTCCTGAATCTTGTCTTCCATGACGCGGTACTGCACCGCGACGGGGAAGCTCACGAAGGCGTTGTCGCGGGTCTTGACCGACACGTGCTCCTTGAGCTCGCGAAGGCGAAGATTGACGCGTGAGCCATCGACGTGGCGGCGCTCAAGCGCGAAGGGCCACGGCAGTTTCGTCCGCAGGCCCGGCATCTTCACCGAGCTGAAGCGGCCGAAGACCTCGACCACTGCGGCGGTCTTCTGCTTCACGATGAGAAAACACGTGGCTACCCACGGGATCACGACGAAGAGGACGACCAAAATAACGATAGGCACGACGGGGGACATCTCTAGTTCTCCTTGAAGCACCCATGTTAAGGCGTGCTTCGAGGTCGCCTAGCGGGATTGGATCCCTGGCTGTCCCGCTGTTCTTTGCTGCGTCCGAGCAGCCTAGTGCGCGATTCAGAAATGTAGAAGGGACCTGACTTGTTCTGCGGCCGCTGATATTCCTTCGTCGTCGCGCCTTGCCCTCAGGCCGCAGTCCTGCGTCATCTCCCTTCTACATTTTTGAACACACTAGCGACAGCGCAGGGACACGGAGCCGAAAGACGCAGGCCCACCGGCGCCGCTGCGATCGCCTGCCTCCACATTTCCCGGCATCGCGCGACTTCCGCCGATGAGAAGAGGACCGCGGACGAGCTCGGAAGCGTATCCTGAACCGCCACCTCCGCTGGTGTCATCGCCACCGCCGCCGCCGAAGAATCCGCCGCCGCCGCCGCCGCCGCCGCGTTCGGCGCCGTCGCCGCCCAAGAACGCTTCGCCGTCACCGCCGGTGAGGTGACCGGTGCCGCCTTCGCTTTGCGTCCCGCCGCCTGCTGCAGCGGGCTGACCTTCGTCGCCCCCGCCCGCGCCTGCCATCGTGGAAAGGCCGCTTCCGCCGCCGCCTCCGGCGACGAGTATGGCGCTCTCCGCGGTGATCTCGCTGGCCGTTGAGATCGCGGAGAAGCCGCCGCCGCCGCCGCCGCCGAGGTCAGGAAGCAGGCCGCCGCCGTCTCCGCCTCCGGGTTCGCCTCCGCGACCGCCCTCGCTGTTCCCCGCTTCACCAGGTGCGCCCACGAAAATGGTCAGTGTCTCGCCGGGCGTCGTGTCGAAGGTTCCCGTCGCAAACCCAGCCGCGGCTTCGCCGTTGTTCGTGCTGCCCGAGGTTCCGCCGCCTGCGCCCCATAAACGCGCGCTGATGGACGTGCACCCAGGAGGAACCTCGTAGTCGAAGGTGCCGGCGGAAGGGAAGTCGCGGCTGCAGTCTGCAGTTGGCGCTTCGTTGGGCGGACAGAGCGTTGTGACGCCGTCACAGAGTTCCGGCTCGTCGCAGGGAGTCGCCGTCGCTCGGCAAACGACGCCGGCGGGAGCGACGCTCGCGACGCAGACCGGCGAGCCCGAGCTGCAGTCCGTGGTGCCAACCTCACAGGGGTTGCCGGTGTCGCAAGACCCGCCTTCGTCGCAGGGTCCGCAGACCGCACCATCGGAGCAAAAGTTGAAGTCGGAGCAGGGCGTTCCTGGAGCGACGTTCACATCTTCGGGGCACTGCAGGTTCTCGTCACACAGCTCCGGGGCATCGCAGTCGCTTGTGGCCGGCCGGCACACTGCGCCTTCCATGCCGTCGCGGCACACGCCAGGAATGCAGCCGAGTTCTGCGTCGCAGTATTCCTCGGGCATGCACGCGTTCGGGGCCGGGGCGCTGAAACAGGTGCCTTCGATACAGCGGCTGGCCGCACAATCCGATTCGACGGAGCACTCGCTGTCGCTTCCGCACGCGACGCCGCAGCGCTCCGGTGTCTCTGGCGTGCAGTCCGGGGGCACACAGCGGCCGCCGAGGCATTCGGTGAAACTCGGGTCTCCGCCGTCGCCTGGGCAGACCACGGGCTGACAGTCGCGAGTGATCACAACGGTGACGATGGTGGGCTCGTTCCCGATGGAGAGAACCGCGTCGCGCCGGGCGACTTCCGTGCCGGCTGGGTCTCGAAGGATCGCGCGGACGCGGTATTCCCCGCTCGCTACGTTGTCGAAGGTGGCGGCGCGAATCCCCATGAGCAGGTCGGCGTTCGTTTCGATGGTGCGGAGCGCGCTCGGGCCGGTGGCGGTGTCGACGCGGAAGACTGCGATGTCGACTTCGGCGACCTCGATGCCCGGAAGATAGTCGGTGCGTAGGTCGACGGAAAGAAACGTTGGATCCGCGGACGAACAGGCCGCCAGGAGCACCATGAAGCCAAGGAATCTCATAGTTATCTCTAGCACGTCTGCCCTTTCGGCCCGTCGCGATTCACCAAAGGCGTTACTCTTCCAGTATGGCCTTCGAACCAAACAAAGATCGCGCCTACGGCAGCAGCGAGAGCGTGATCTCGCGGCTCTTCAAAGAGTGTGGTGGTATCCCCAAAGTGATGGAGACGCTCGAGTTAAGCCGGACGCGCTGCTACGCGCTGGCGGATCCTGATGATCCCGCGAAGATCTCCTACGAACGCGTCGTCAAACTCACCAAGACCTTTGGCGCGAGCGCCGCGGCGGAGCACATGGCGGCACTCGCCGGCGGGACATTTTTGCCCATCGCAGCAAGCGACGATGAAGCCGACTGGCACGCCCTCGCGGCCAAGGCTGCTCGCCGAAGTGCAGCGCTGACGGCGACGCTCTTGGAATCCATTGGCCCAGAAGGCCGCTCGCCCGGAACCATCGATTCGACGGAGGCGCGCGCGCTCCTCGCGGAAGTGGATGGCTTGATGACGATCTTGGCGAAGCAGCATGTTCTGCTCCGCGCCGTTGCGGACGAGTAAGCAAGCGCAGCGCCCACCGCTACGGACTTGCTGTGCACCATGATAAGGGTAGGGCATGCGTTCTTTCTTTCTCTGTGTGTTGGCCCTGGGCGTTTGCGTTGTCGGTGAGTCTGCAAGCGCTCAAAGCGTCCAAGATATTTCGAACCGTGGCGCCTGCAGCACCGCCGGCGTTGAGGCCATTTCCGCGCAGCTGTCCGAAGCACAGCGTTGCCTGAACCCCAGCGCTTTTGTTCGTTTCGCCCCGCACCCAGGAATCACCCTCCAGAGCGCCCGCGTGCATCCTTATGCGCAGGCTTCGGCGCGAGACGCTCTTCACCGAGCCGCCGCCGATGTTCCGCTGACGATCAACTCAGCGTTTCGCACCGTGGCAGACCAATACGTTCTCCATAACTCCGGCGGCTGCGGGATCGCTGCGTCACCGGGACGAAGCAACCATCAGAGCGGACGCGCCGTCGATGTGAACAACTGGTCCGCGGCCCGCTCCGCGCTTCAGGCCCAAGGTTGCACTTGGTTCGGCGCCGGCGACGAGGTGCACTTCGATTGCCCTGGCAGTGACTTGCGTGACGACTCGGTCCGTGCGTTTCAGTCGCTCTGGAACATCAACAACCCAGGAGACACCATCGACGTGGATGGTGCCTACGGGCCGCAGACCAATGCCCGACTTGCGATGACCCCTGCCGGCGGCTTCCCGCTGGATGCTTGCGAAGTGGAACCTTCCGGCGGTCGACTTCGTGGCGTCGTCTACTCCGGCGGTGACACGGAGATGCGTGTCCTTGGCGCTTCGGTGGAGATCGCTGAGACCGGCGAGAGCATGAGCGTCAACGCCATGGGCGAGTGGAGCTTTGACGTCGGCCCAGGTGAATACACCGTCGAGGCGCGGGCGGACGGTTTTACCGTGGGCCGCCGAACTTGCATCGTTGCGGAGAGCGAAGTGTGGTGCTCCATCGAGTTGCGGGAAGGCTCCGCGGAAATGGATGGCACGCTGCGCGGGTCCCTGGTCGCCGCTGGTTCCATGACTCCGTTGACGGGGGAGGTCGTCTCCGTCGAGACCGGAATGCGAGCCACGAGCGATGAATCCGGTGCCTGGTCACTCACCCTTGCGCCCGGCGAGTACATGCTCGTGGGCAGTGCCGATGGGTACGTTAGCGTCACGCGCTCATGCACCGTCGTCGCTGGGATGGAAACGGAGTGTGAAATCGAGCTCTCGCCGGAGGCCGGCGTATCGATCCTTCAGGGCGTCATCTACGTCGAAGGAGACATTTACCGGCGCGTGATCGGAGCGACGGTTCGGATCCGCGCAACATCCGCGGAGACAGTGAGTCGAGAAGGAGACGGGCTCTTCCTCTTCGAGGTCCCGCCAGGGACCTACACCGTCGAAGCCGGCGGACCTGGATTTGTCACCGACACACGCGTTTGTGTCGTCGAGGGAGAGGGCGTGGTGTGGTGCTCCATCGGTCTCGAAAGTGATGGCACGAGCGGTGGGCTTAGGGTGGAGGCTCCGACTGAAGAAGGCACCGCGATCCCGGATGAGGAGCTCGAGCGCTCCGGGGTGGCCCCGATTTCTGGTGGGTGCGCCATTGGAGCAGCACCCTCGTCCGCGCTGTGGTTGAACCTCGCGTTCCTCCTGGTGGTTTTTCGGCGCCGCTCGTTCGAGCGCTGAGCCGATTTGTGCCAGCTCTGCTCTCTGAGCGGCGGCTGCTTTTGCCGAGTTTGAGCCAGGAATGCCCCTAGGCATGCGCTGCGCGTGGCCGTTTCCCCACGATTCGTAGTCTAAAACCTACGAAAAGCGCAGATGTTGGTTTATTCATTTTGTTCGGTAAATCTGCCGCGAAAACGTGCAGGAAGAGGGGCGAGGGATCTAGTATGAGGAACCCGTCCTCCGTACCGCTGACTTTTGGATCTACGATGAACCGTTTAACGCCCCTCCTTCTTCTACTTGTCGCCTGCGACTGTGGCGCTCCTCCGACGACGATGCGCAACACGTGTACGACGGAAGCCGACTGTGCCTCCGGCGAGGAGTGTGTGGACATGGTGTGCCTGCAGTCGGGGTGTGTGGACGACGACGGATGTCCCGCGGACTTCATGTGCGTGGACACGCTCTGCGTGCCCGGCGGCGAAGCGTGCACCGACGATGAGATGTGCGGCATTGGCCGAATGTGCGTGAACGACCGCTGTGAGTCCGAGCTCTGCGTGGACACGGACATGGACGGATTCGGTCCGGGATGTTCACGGGGAATGGACTGCGACAACAACGATCCGCTTCAGACGGGCCAAGAGGTCTGCGACGGACGAGACAACGACTGTGACGGAGTCGCCGACAACGGCGTGCAGAGTGAATGTGGTGACTGCAATCCAGACTGCATGCTCGGTGGCGTCGGCGGCCCCGGCGGAACGCCTTTCACACCCGACGAGATGAACTCGGACGGCGTTGGCGTGAACCCTGATGGCGCTCTTGAACTCGACGCCCGCAGCATCAACACGAACTTCATCTGGATCGCGAACACCGCTGAAGGCTCCGTATCTCGCTTCAGCACCACCGCACCTTATAACGAGGTGGGTCGCTACTTCACCGACACCGACCCGTCGCGCACAAGCGTCAACAGCGTGGGTGACGCGTTCGTCGGCGGTCGCCGCGGCAACTCTCTCACGCGCATCTCGGTCCTCGGCGCAGACTGTCCCGACACAAACGGCGACGGCGTCGTAACCACCTCCACGGACCTCAACGGCGACGGACGAATCAGCACGGTCCCCGCGGACGGCGAGATGCTTCCCTTTGGCGAAGATGACTGTGTTCTCTGGCGCACCGACGACGTCATCGCTGGCGAAGGACTCGTTCGAGCCGTCGCTGCTCAAGACATCGAAGGCCCCGACGGCGAGCTTCAGGAATACGTGTGGGTCGGTGGATACTCGACAAACACGGTCGCGAAGCTCGATGCCCGCGATGGCAGCGTGATCTTCACCACCGTGGCGCCACGTAACCCCTACGGATTCGCCCTTGATGGCACCGGCAAGCTCTGGGTTTCCACCCGCTCCGGGAGCTTCCTCGGGTTCCTCGACACGACCCGCTGCGTCGACGCCGCCAGCTGCGATGCGGCACCCGTGTGCCAAGCGGCAACGGCTGAGGGCACGGAGTGTGACGGCGCCGTCAAGGCCATCATCCCTGCCCCCTTCGTGCTCTATGGCGTCACCGTCGACTTCAACCAGCGCGTCTGGGTTGGTGGTGGTGGCATCGCACGTTACGACCTCTCGGCGCCAGCAGGCTCCCGCTGGGCGAACGTCGCGCTTCCTTTCGGTGGCAGCATCGCTATCCACGGCATCGCGGCGGACGCCGAAGGCTTCGTGTGGGGCGCTGGGCAGGGCAACGGCGTCGTCCGTGTCGACGCCGACAGCCTCGCGAACGCCGTCGTGGCGGGAACCACGGGCGCATCGAACAAGGGCATGGCCATCGACTTCGAAGGCAAGATTTGGTCGATCACCCAGAGCCCCCAAGCCATCGTCATCACGCCTGGACCCACGCTCATGGAGAACACCGTCGAGACCGGCGTCGCGAACAGCATCGTGAACCCTTACACCTACTCGGACATGACGGGCATTCAGCTTCGATTGGCGACGAACCCGCGCGGTTACTACCGCCACGTGTTTGAAGGTTGCCCCGAAGGAACGGCGACGATGTGGAACGAGCTTCGCTTCGACGCGGACATCCCAGCGGGAACATCGGTCTCCTTCCGCGTTCGCACCGCAGCCACTCGAGACGCGCTCGATGCCGCCGAGTGGGTCCAGGTCGGCTCAGCGCCGCCGGAGACTTCCCCCCTCGACATCGCGACAGCGCTCATGGACGCGGGCGTTGAGCCCCAGGCGTTCCTGATGCTGGAGATCGTCCTCGCCGCTGAGCGCATGAGCACAAGGGAAGTCATCACCCCACGCGTCTCCAGCAGCGACGTCACGCACGTCTGCCCACCGATCCTCGGCTAGTCCACGCAGGTGGCTACCTACGTCGCGCTTCTGCGCGGTATCAACGTTGGCGGCCACAAGCGCATGCCGATGAAGCAGCTCAGCAAGGCCCTTGAAGGGGCTGGGCTGAGCGAGGTGCAGACCCTGCTCCAGAGCGGGAACGTCGTGCTCAAGAGTCCGCAGCGCAGCGCGAGCGCTGTGGAGAAGCGAGTTCGTGAGGCGATCCTCGCTGAGTTCGGCTTCGAGGTGAGCGTGCTTGTGCGCAGTGCGAAGGTATTTCTGTCTGAAGTGGACGCGAACCCTTTCGCTGCTCAAAGCGTCGCGGATCCCAAGACAGTCCACTTCTTCTTTCGACGCGGGGATGACGTCATCGACGACGCCGCGGTACGCAAGCTTCAGGGCGCCGACGAAGAAACACATGCTTTTGGCCACGTATTCTACCTTCACGCGCCTTCCGGTATTGGTCGCTCAAAGCTGGTTGCGCGGGCTACAAGTGTTCTGGGCGAAACGACGGCACGAAACGCAAGAACCGTGTCTCGCTTGAATGGGTTGCTTCGGATGAAAATCGACGAGCGCTTTTCCTGAGCGTCGTGACTTGGTCTCGCCCGAAAGGGTGGCATCTGGAGGAAACCCCAAAGAGCCTCATGATGTCGAACCGCAACTGTGCAAGTATCGAACACATGCGCAATGCGATAGGAGCCGGTTCACTCTTCCTGCTCTCGTTTCTTGGATGCGACGGCTTGATCGGTGCTCCGATGGAAGACCCATCGCTCATGCCGATTTGCGACCCGTCTGACACTGAATGCGTCGAGCCGGCTCGCTGCGAGGATAGCTCCGCGACTACGGCTCTTGAACACCAGCCGATTCGGCGCCTGAGCGAGACCGAATACCACAACACAATGCAAGACCTCTTCGAGGGCGTTGAGTACACCCCCACAGACTTGGTCCCGGTGCTGACGGACGCCGGCTTTGAGAACTTTGTGAGCAACACGCGACAAGTGGGCGAGCGCGATCTGGAAGCGTTCGACGCCAGCATAAGCGGCATTGCTGCGCGAGCGTCCACGAACGAAGCGTTCTTGGCGAGACATGGCTGTGCGGCTGGCGCGCCCCAAGGCGAGTGCATCGAGGGTTTCGTCCGGGAGTTTGGTCGGCGCGCCTTCCGTCGGCCGCTCACGGACGCGGAACAAACCGACTACCGAAACCTCGTAGCGGAGATCACCACAGAGATCGACTTGGCCGGTGGGATTGAAACAATGATCGCCTCGGCGCTGATGTCGCCGGAGTTCCTCTACCGCGTCGAGTCGCGAGGCGAGAGCCAAGCCAGCTCCTACGCCATCGCAAGCCGCATCTCGTACCTCCTGTGGCAAAGCATGCCGGATGACGTTCTCTTCGACGCCGCCGCGTCTGGCCAACTCGCCAGCGCGGACCAGCTGGCCGCGCAGGCCCGCCGAATGCTCGATGACCCTCGAGCCACGAATTCCATCGTCGACTTCCACCGTCAGTGGCTGCGTTTCTCGCGCATGGACGAAAGCAAGTACGCCGCCAAGTCGCCCACTCTTTTTCCGGAGTGGACCCCCGCCTTACGAACCGCGGTGCAAGAGGAAGTGCGGCGCTTCGTTGAGCATGTCGCCGAGGACGACGCAACGCTCGCTAGCCTTTACACAGACCGCACGGCCTTCGTGAACGCCGAGCTCGCTGAACTCTATGGTCTTCCCGCCGTCGACGGCTGGACAGAGGTGGAGCTGCCCGCGGATGAGCGCAGCGGGATTCTAACCCGCGCGAACTTCTTGGCGGGCACTGGTATCGCGGGTCATGGCTCCCCGGTTCATCGAGGTATCTTCGTCTACGAGAGCTTGCTCTGTAATCATCTCGGTGGCGTCCCGGACGACGCGGACACCTCCGTTCCAGAGGAAGCGCCGGACGATCAAACGACGCGTGAACTCTACGAGGAGATCACCGCAGCGCCTTCGTGCCGCGGCTGTCACGCGCGCGTCAATCCCATCGGATTCACCTTTGAGAACTACACCTCGACGGGTGCCTACCGCACTCGCGAGCACGGCCGAGATATCGATGCCACTGGCGCCTTGGCGGGCTCAGACCAAGCAGATCCCGTCGACAATGCGCTGGAGCTCTCGGAGAACCTTGCCCTCAGCGAGGTCGCTCACGCCTGCACGGCGGACAAGTGGACGACCTACATGCTCGGGCGAAGACTCGACGAGTCGGTGCAGGATGATGTGTGTTTCGCTGAGCGCATCCAGCAGACCTTTCTTTCCAGCGGTGGTGACATGAGGGAGCTCCTCGTCACGCTCGTCACACAACCGGAGTTTGTAGGGGGGGCACAATGAAGCGCCGCGATCTTTTTAAGACCCTCGCGCTAGGCGCGGCGGGTGTGTCCTTGTCGTCTTTTCGAGGCCTCAGCGCCATCGCCCAGGATGGTGAAGCTCCCAAGAGAGTCGTCTTTTGGACCACTCAGCATGGGCCGCCACGAAATACGTGGAAGATGTCCCCGGGAGGACTCGGGGCTTCCGGAAGTGCTTCCCTCACCGGTCTCGCTCCAAGCGACTTCAGTCGAGTCTATGAGCCTCTTCACCGCGTGCGGGAGGATGTGTCCATTATCGATGGCCTTTCGATGATGAGCGCCATGATCGACCGCACCGGCTCGGCAAATAACCATGGCGTCTCGTGGGCAAACCTGCTGGTGAACGTCCCCTACAACTCCGATGACCCCTTTGTTGGCACACGCTCCGACAACCTCCATCCGCGTCCCGGCGGGATCTCCATCGACCAGCACATCGGTCAGGCGACGTCCGGCGGACGCCGCCTCAACTCTGTAGTCTGGAGCGACGGTGGCGGCCGCTTCGGCTCGCAGCTCGCGTTCTCCGCGAATGAGCTCGGTCAGTGGATCGTGCCAAACCGCGACCCGATGAACGCCTTTACGCGCCTCATGGGAACAGGGCTTCTCGTCGCCGACGGGGAAGGGCCCGTGGAGCCACCACCGGTATCCCGCGCAGACCGAGTTCGAGCCGCCCGCTTCCGTGCCTACACAGCGGCACTCCCCCACTTCGACCGCATCGCCTCCCAACTGAGTACGGCGGACCAAGAATCTCTCCTCGCTCATCGAAATCATCTCGAGCGGCTCGGGATTAGTTTCGATCCCGACGCCGGCCCAGGACCCGGCGGCACTTCGATGGCGATGTGCCGGCCGAACTTCACGCCGACGAGCGACACCGTCGATGACTTCTTTCGCCTCGCCACGATCGCTCTCGCTTGCGACGCTACGCGGGTCATCGCCATGGACGCGCGCCAGCTGAGCGGCAGCCAGATTGGCGGAGCGGACTCGGATGATGTGCATCAGGCCTTCGCCCACGGAACCGATGACCGAGCCATCATGATGATGGAGAACTACTACCGGTATCATGCAAACCAGTTTGCGAACTTTGTCGAGTACCTTCGCGGTGTTCCTGAAGGCACGGGAACGCTCCTCGACAACACCCTCGTGATTTGGATTCCAGAGCTCTCCACCGGCGGACATATGTTCGATGAATCGCCTACTGTCATCGCCGGCGGCGGCGCGACGGGCTTCTCCCCGGGTCGCTATATTCGCTACGCTCAAGATATCCCGTCCATCGGGTGCGGATACGGATGCGACAACTCTTCCATCGGTCCAGGGCGCATGCGTCTCTTCGTCAACGCCATGCGACACATGGGTATGAGCGACAACAGCTTTGGGCGGACCAGCACAACCGCCGGCGATGGTTCAACCATCGACCTCACTGGGCCGCTCTCCCTCGTTTCGTAGACTCGGAAGTCAGAGCGAACGCCGCGGATGGCGGTACCTCGAATGCCGCACTGCATCATCCGCAAGATCATCCGCAAGATCGTTGTGCGAAAACAATTTCGCGCCTTCGTTTTGAGTTCCGATCCTCGATCCAAAGGCGAAAAACACCCTGATTTTTCCGATCCTTGACGGCAAAGTTCGCGCCTTCTAGTGTCCGTTTCCGCCGGTGGTGTTTCTCTTCGACATGCGCGAAGACAACGCCCGCCAGCCCTGGAGACAGCATGCAGACGCAAGACCAAGTGGTTCCGATTCGCACCCCCGAATCCTCATACGGCGACGACATTATTTCCGTCATTGCACCGGATGGAACGGCTCGTGGAGAACATGATCCGAAGCTGAGCCCTGAGGTGATTCTCGACCTTCACAAGGCGATGGTCCGAACCCGAACCATCGATGTGCAGCTGGAGCGACTTCAGCGTCAGGGCCGCATTGGCTTCCACATCGGCAGCCTCGGTGAAGAAGCGTGCATCCTTGGCTCCGCCGCGGCGATGCGGAAGGACGACTGGATCTTCCCTTGTTATCGCGAGTTCGGTGCCCTGCTTCACCGCGGCTTCCCGCTCCAAACCTACATCGACAATATGTTCGGCAACGCCGACGACATCGTGCACGGCCGGCAGATGCCCGACCACTACACGGGCCGCGAATACAACTTCGGCAGCGTGTCTTCGCCCATCGGCACCCAGATGACGCAGGCCGTTGGCTTCGCGTGGGCCGCCAAGAAGCGCGGCGATGACGTCGTGGCGAGCGTCTACTTCGGAGAGGGCGCGACGAGCTCCAACGAGTTCCACACGGCGATGAACTTTGCCGGCGTCATGAAGGCGCCGGTCCTGCTGCTTTGCCGAAACAACCACTGGGCCATCTCCGTGCCGAGCGAGAAGCAGACGGCGAGCAAGACCTTTGCGGCCAAGGGTGTGGCGTACGGCGTGCCCGCCGTGCGAGTCGACGGCAACGACATCCTTGCTACCTACAAGGTGGTTCAGGACTGCATGAAGAAGGCCGCCGCGGGCGAGGGACCTTTCCTCATCGAGATGCTCACCTACCGAATCGGTGGTCACTCCACGTCCGACGACCCACGCGCCTACCGACTTCAGGACGAGGTCGAGCACTGGCGCAAGACCGACCCCATCATTCGCTCACGTCGTCATCTCGATACTCTGGGTATCTGGAGCGACGACCAAGAAGAAGCCTTCAAGCAGGAGACGGAGACCAAGCTCAAGGCTTGTATCGCCGCTGCCGAAGCGAAGCCGAAGCCCGCCCTCGAGACCATGTTCGAAGGCGTCTTCAAAGAGAAACCCTGGCACCTTCAAGAGCAACAAGCTGAGCTCGTGAACGGTCCTCGCGCCAAAGACCAGCACTGAGAATCACATGCCTGAGATGAACCTAGTCCAAGCCGTCAACGACGCGCTTCGAATTGAAATGACCCGCGACGAGAACGTCGTGATCCTCGGTGAAGACGTCGGCAAAGTCGGCGGTGTTTTCCGTGTCACGCAGGGCCTCTTTGACGAGTTCGGCGAGGACCGTGTCATCGACACGCCCCTCGCGGAGGGCGGCATCATCGGCGCCGCCATCGGTATGGCGCTCTATGGTCTGCGTCCGGTTCCGGAGATTCAGTTCAGCGACTTCATCTTCCCGGCCTTCGACCAGATCGTCAGCGAAGCGGCGAAGTTCCGTTACCGCAGCGGCGGTGAATACCCCGTTCCGATGGTGATTCGAACGCCTGTGGGTGGTGGTATTCGTGGTGGCCACTACCACTCGCAGTCCCCGGAGTCGCTCTTCATCCACACCGCTGGTCTCAAGGTCGTTTGCCCGAGCAACCCTTACGATGCGAAGGGGCTTTTGCTCAGCGCCATCCGCGATGACGACCCGGTCATGTTCTTCGAGCCGAAGCGTGTCTACCGCGCTGTGAAGATGGAGGTGCCCGAAGACGAGTACACCATCGACATCGGCAAGGCGAAGGTCGTCCGCGAAGGAACCGACGTCACCATCATCGCTTGGGGCGCCATGCTCTTCGAAGCGCTCGCGAGCGCCGACGAAGTCGCGAAGGACGGCATCAACGCCGAGGTCATCGACCTGCGTACGCTCTGGCCCGTCGACATCGACACCATCATCGAGTCCGTGAAGAAGACCGGACGCGTCTGCATCGTGCACGAAGCACCCAAGACCTGCGGCTTCGGCGCGGAGCTTCTCTCCCTCATCACGGAGAAGGCCTTCGTTCACCTCGAGGCGCCACCGATTCGCGTCGCAGGTTGGGACACCCCTTTCCCATACACCCTTGAAAACGAGTACCTGCCTCTGCAGCACCGCATCACGCCGGCGCTTCGTCAGACCGCCAAGTACATCCCCTGAATCCCACTTTGGAACGTTCGCGTTTCGAAATCGTAGAAGAGCGAAGACTTATGGCGAATTACGAGTTCAGACTTCCCGACATTGGTGAAGGCGTAGCCGAAGGCGAGATCGTCGAATGGCTCGTCAATGAAGGCGACATCGTCGCTGAAGACGACCCAATGGTGGAGGTGATGACGGACAAAGCGACGGTGACCATCGGCGCTCCACGTGCCGGCACCATCGCCGACGTTCGTTTTGGCGTCGGGCAGACCGCCCAGGTCGGCGACGTCATCGTCGCCATCGCCGAAGACGGCGCGAGCGCCGATGCTCCTGCTACAGCGGCTCCCGCTGCGGCGCCTGCGTCAACCGGAAGCAAGCCCGCGGACTCCTCTGAGGGTCCCGCCGCGACCGCCGTTGGCGACATCCGTGAGGGTCTGCCTGGTACGTCCTACTTCAAGGGTGGCGAGAGCAGCGAGGCCAACAAGCCGGCACCCGCGAAAGCAGCCGCCGCCCCGGCGAGCGCTTACTTCTCCGAGAAGCCTCTTGCGACGCCGGCGACGAGAAAGCTCGCACGCGACCTTGGTCACGACCTTCGCAGCATTCCGCCAAGCGGACCCGGCGGTCGAACCACTCGAGACGACGTGAAGTCCTTTGGCGGGGCTCCAGCCGTCGCGGCGAGCGCACCTGCTCCAAGCGCGCCTTCTTCAACGCCAAGCGCCGCGCCCACATCCGTGGCTGCACGACAGGCGCCGGCTGCATCTCATGAAGGTCCGCTGGAAGAGCGAAAGCCCTTCGTTGGTATTCGCCGCAAGATCGCCCAGCGAATGCAGAACACCAAGAACACCGCCGCGCACTTCACGTTCGTGGAAGAGTGTGATGTCACGGAGCTCATCGCGCTTCGTCAGCGACTACGGCCCGCGGCGGCAGAAGCGGGCATCAAGCTCAGTTTCTTGCCCTTCATCGTGAAGGCTGTTGTGGCGTCCTTGAAGAAGCACCCTGTGCTCAACACGGCGCTCGACGAGACCACCAACGAGCTCGTCTACCGCAAGTACTACGACATCGGAATCGCCGCGGCGACGCCGAATGGTCTGATGGTCCCTGTACTCCAGGGCGCGGACCGGCTTTCCATCCTCGACGTCGCTCGAGAGATCGACCGACTCGGAAATGGTGCTCGCGAGGGGACGCTCAGCACGAGCGAGCTCAGCGGCTCGACGTTCACCATTACGAGCCTTGGCAAGCAGGGCGGACTCTTCGCCACGCCGATCCTCAACCACCCCGAGGTGGGCATTCTTGGCGTCCACCAGATGAAGCGAAAGCCCGTCGTTCGTGGTGACGAGATCGTCATCGGCGACGTGATGCTTCTAAGCCTCAGCTTCGACCATCGCATCGTCGACGGTCACGTGGGCGCTGCCTTCGCGTACGATATTATCTCGTACCTTGAGAACCCCGATAAGCTCTTCCTCGAGATGGCTTAGGTTTTTCTCGAGCCGGCTTAGTTCGAAATGGAGCTCCCTAGGGGGCTCCATTTTTGGTTCTGCGTGCGGCTAGCGGAGCTCCCACTCGTCCACGCTGACGGCGACGCCGCGTGTCTCGTCATCCTCATTGACGGAGAAGAGCGAGTAGTCGCCGGGCGGAAGGTCTAAATACATCGGAGCCGGGGAGAGCCCGTCGCCGCTTCCGCCCCAGCGGTGAAGCGGTGTCACCGAGCCTCCGCCGATGAGCACGTCGACGTCCGCCTCCGCGAGGATCAGCGTCGTGGTGAGGCCAGCGATGCCGTGGGCGACGTACCGATGTCCGGGTCGCACTGTGAAGCGGCTCTCGACGTAATTACGACTCGGGATGGTATCGAGGACCTCAGCGACGTTGCCCAAGACCGCGGCGTAGCTCTCCGCAGGGCGCGGCGGCGTCGCGAGTTGGGCGGTGAAGTGGTCTTGTGGCGCGTCCGGCGTCGTGGCGCCGTAGTACTCCACGTAGAGCTCGTACTCGCCGCTCGCGACGGTGCCAAAGGCGCGGTAGACGGGGTCACCGAAGCCGAGCTCGATGGGCCCTTCTCCGCGCTGGCGGAGTACGATCTCGCCCGGGAACTCGCGCACGACCCGCAGCTCCAAGACGTCAAGCTGTGCTTCGAGGGTGACTGGCTGCGTCAGGGCTACGCCGCGAATCCACTCCTCGGCGGAGAACTCCGTGAGGACTTCAAAGTAGATCGTGTCGTCGATGGGGGGGCCCGCGTCGAAGACATCTGGGGCGACGTCGGCGAGCGACGCGTCCGACACGCCGGCGTCGGCCATGGCGTCGTTGGGCTCTGCGTCGACGAGTGCTGCGTCAAGGAGCGCCGCGTCACTCTCTGCGCCGCTATCCCGTGAAGCATCGCCCTCCGCGCCAACGTCTTCGAGAGCCCCACCGTCAGGTGTGGCGGCGTCGAGGGGCGTGGTGTCGTCGCCGCAGGCGATGCACAAGAGCAGGGCGAGGAGCGTTCGTTTCATGTGAAGTGCAGACTAGGGGACGACGCGCTTATTCACCAAGCCGGCAAGCAATTTCGCCTAGGTTGAACTCTGTCCCCCAGGTGCGTTAGTGGACCGCCTGCCCCGTCATCAGGTCGCTAAGCTGCCCCTCGCGTTCGAAGGCGACCTCGCGCCGGCCGCGGTAGACGAGGGTCATCGTTCCGCTGATCCGATAGCTCGCGTTGCCGGCACCTAGCTCTTGGACGACGGACACCGCGGTGAGCGCCGGGATGTGAATCGTGGTGTTCAAGGGAGTGTCGTCCATCGCTGCCAGCGGGACATCGAAGTTCGTGTGTCCATGCATAGGCCGCGAGTTCCCGATTCGAATCTCGTAGTCTACTTCTTCGAAAGGCAGCGGGTCGGAGTTCGGGTTGTAGGCGGAGAGCTGGACGTCGAGGGTCGCTCCGAGGAGGCTGGCATCTGCGATCTGAATCGACTCGACGCTCAGCACAGGGTCCGCCCAATTCGGCGCGCACCCGAGAAGGAGCGCTGGCAAGAGCAGGACGGCGCGGGTCGACATGGATGAAGGCTAGAAGCCATTCGGCCGGGGCGCTAGCTAGGCGTCCGTGCTAGCGAGCAAGATGCGCTTGCTCATTCTTCTCCTCACCATGGCTTGCGGATCGTCCACTCCAGCCGCACCCACCGAGCCCACGACCACCGCGCCCCCGGAGGCACCGATCGCCGCCAGCGAGGAGAACACGTGCCAACCCGATCTCGGCGAACTCCAAGAGTGGCAACACTCGACACGCGCGCGCCTCACGCTTCGAATGGGCTCGGCGCATCACAGTACTCAAGGGCCCGTGGTCATCGAGGGGTCGCCGGTCGTGCTCACGGGCAAGTTTGCGTACGGGAACGTGAGCAAGGACCTCGAGGGAGAGAAGGTCCAGGTCTTCATTCGCGAGGGGGAGTGCGCGTGGACGCGTTCGGTGGAAGGTGAAACCGACAGCGATGGCCGCCTTCGACTTGAGCTTCCTGCGATGCCCGTGGGCCTCTACGATTACCTGCTGGTTGTCGCCGGCGACCACTCCATGACGCGCGGCGTAGTGGCGGTTCTTTCCCCGGAAGCGCCGGTCGTTGTTTTCGACATCGACGGGACGCTGACCGTGAGCGATGGGGAGGTCTTCCAGGAGGCACTTCTTGGCAGCACGCCGGAGATCTTCGAAGGCGCCGGCGAAGTGGTCCGGCATTACGCGAGCGCTGGAGTTCAGCCGCTCTACATCACCGGTCGCACCTATCATTTTCAGGGCCCGACGATCGAGTGGCTCGACGGACAAGGTCTCGCCCATGGGCCGCTCCACACAACGGACTCGGTACGCGACGCGTTTCCTGGTTCCAACGTGGAGGAGTACAAGCAGGCGTTTCTCGAACACATCCGTGGCCTGGGGCTGCGCATCGTCGCGGCCTATGGAAACGCGAGCAGCGACGTCTGTGCGTACGCCCGCGCAGGCGTGCCGCCGGAGCAGACCTGGATCGTGGGCGAAAACGGAGGCACCGCTTGTGAGGGCTCGGGCGCCACGCATGCGCTGTCGAGCTACACGGAGCACCTCGGCGAGCTTCGTGCGCCGAACTAGGCGGACCTAAGCGCTCGTCTCCAAGATCTTCTTGTAGCGGGCGTGAAGGTCCGGGTTCCACTCCAAGGTCGGAAGAAGGCCTTGGATGATCGCCATGGCCCACCGAACGAAGTCTTTGCGGGCTTCCAAGCATAAGAGCATGGCTTCGATCATCGCAGGATCCGCCGCACGTGCTGCGGGGTGGATGGCGTAGTGAATGGCGCTCGCTACCAGATGAAGCGTGTCGGTTTCAGGACTCACGAGAGCCTCGTGATAGGCCTCGGTGAACACCTCCGCTGACCCTGCTGTCTCAAGGTAGACCGGGAAGACATCGCGTCGCAGCATTAGTTTGATGCGAGCCGGGGCGGCGAGGGGTTTGAGAACGGCGAGTCGTTCTTTGGGCTGCAAGGCCCGTAGCAGTGAGCACGACGCGTCGCTGTACTCGTCCATGCCGAATGAGTAGGGCAAGCAGGGAGCGAACCTTGAGGCTGCCTCGAGCTTTGTGCACGCGAGGACGGCGAGCTCTTCCATGAGCCGACGGGCGGAGTCTGCGTTCTCGTCATCACGAAGGAGCTTCGCGATGTTTTCGGCATTCTCGTACGCCACTTCAAGCTCTGGACTCAGGTCGAGCCCGTCATCGGGAAGCACCGAGCGAACAAAGAGCACGATTGGCGACCGCGCGTGCATGATTTGGACCTGCTCTTCCACTCTTGCGTGGAAGCGAAGCCAGCTAGCTTGGTCGCCAAAGCTCGCCATCGCGCGAGTGGCCATCCTGAGGGCGGGACCCGAGAGTCCCTCGCGCTGAGCCGAGCTGAGCTCTGGCGTTGGCCCGTCTGCGAACCTGTCACGGACAACGGTGGCCACGTCGCGGCGCCGCAGGGTGAGGAGTGGGCCCTGCCAGCGGAGTCCTTTGCGAAGGTACTTGGGTAGGCCTTCGATCCGCTGCGCCTTGGCTTCGTCGTCGCCAGGTTCTTCTTCGAAGAGGATGAAGCCGAAATAGTCTTGTCCGCGAGGAACCCATCCGGCCCTCGGTAGAACTGCGAAGGAGTCCATGACGCCTAGTGTAGCACCTCGTGCAGGTGCGGAATAGCTGTGATGCTCGCGTACGTTGAACTCGCCGTGCGCTACGTAACTCGACAAGTCGCTGCGAATGGAGTGAGCCAAGACCGGCTGGAGGTGTTTGACGTTGATGTCGCGACGCTCATCGTGTTGGCGGATGGAGCGGGCGGCATGGCCGGCGCGGGCCTCGCCGCGGAGATGGTGGTGGATGCGTTCCGCGATGTGTCTGTCTTCGATGCCCCGAGCATCTTGGCGTCACTCGACTCGCGCGTTGCGGCTGCTCCACGCGCCGGCGAGACGACGGCTGTGGTCATTGCAACGATGGGAGACACAATGTGGGGTGGCAGCGCAGGGGACTCGGAGGCGTGGCTACTTCATCGGCATCATCAGCACGAGGAAGTTGAGCTCACGCGGCAGCAGCGCCGGAAACGCGTCGGTTCCGGCAGCGCGATGATTCAGCCCATCAGCGCCACAGCGGACGATGAATCGGAGTATCGCCTCCTCGTCGCGAGTGACGGGCTCTTCCGCTACGCGTCCTACGCGGACATCAAGGCACGGGTTCGTTTGCCAAACATCGATGACGCCGCGGACTCGCTTATCGAGAGTGTACGTTTGTCCTCGGGTCGTTTTCGCGACGACGTGAGTATCTTTGTCGCGCAGTGGCCTTAGCAAAGCGCGCGACCGCTCGTGCGTTAAGGTACTTTGCGCGACATGGGGAGCACCTCGACACCGACGCAGGAAGAACCTGCCGGGTGACAGTTCAGAAGAAAATTCGAAGTGCCTCTGGTCTCGTGAAGTGGAATCTCGTGAGTCTCGGGGTGCTGTTCGTCCTATTGCTCACGCCGAAGTACGACACGCCGGCTTGGCTGTCGACGTTGAGTCTCGCCCTTCCTCTGGGCATCGCGAGCCTCTTGGGTTTCGTTTTCCGAAAAGAACTGTCCGCGCTGAAGCGTCGAGTACGACACCTCACGACACAGCAAAAGCGACTCGAACAAGTGCCTACGGAAGACTCCCGTGGGGCCTTCGGGGTCGTCTCTTTGGATGACGGTGAAGAGTTCGCCGCTCGCGTGGAGATCGAGCTTGAGCGGCCACGAAGCCGGAGCTCCCTTGTGCGCACAGAGAAAGGTCGCGAACGCTATGCGCGACCGTTCACACTTGTTCACCCCAGCGGCGAACGCATTCGCGTGAACCCCGACGCGTTGGCGCCGTCCAAAATTGATGCGCCCCCGGGTCCCCTCGTGGAAGCCTCGGGCCGGCTGTTTCGCGTCGCCGAGATTGTTGAGGGGGATGTCGTGACGGTGCTTGGAGCACTGACTCAGGAACACACGCGTGGGCCAGGGTATCGAGGTGGCAACTCCGTCGAGTGGGTGCTGCGCCCAAGGGCTACCGCGCTTTCATTTTACCAAGATCCGCAGGGCGCGATCGAAGCGAGAAGTGCACGAGCCACACGTGCCGCCCTTGCTGCGAGCTTCCTACCCGGCTTGCTCGCGGCCATCGCCGTCGTCAGCGTCGCCTTCATGGACATGATGGCGGGGCTGCCTCATCGCGTGTTGCTTTCTGCTTTCGCCGCGACGGTGGTCGCCTTTACCAGCGCGGTGCCTGTTCGTCTCGCGCTCAACATGCGTCTCCGGTTCGTCGACTACCCCATCGCTGCTGCAGCGACGAAGTCGCTCACGCGGCTCCGAACACTCTCGCTGGCCCAGGCCGAGCAGGTGAGCGCGGCGACTCCTCGTGCACGCGCCATTCAGGAAGGGCCCGAAGAAGACGCTGTCGAAAGCCAAGGCGACGCCGTGCACCTTGAGCATTCGTAGAACACGCCGTGTTAGGCTGAGCTCATGCGCTCGCTCGTTCTCCTCGGTCTGATCGCTCTCGTCGGTGCTTGTGGAGATGTCGTTGTCACGGAGCGAAACGACGCGGGCCGGAGCGACGCGGGCGCTATCGACGGAGCGAGTGCGAGGGATGCGGCATCGCCGGATGCAACGTCCGCGGATGCGGGAATACGCTTGGATGCAGCTTTGGATGCAGCGGACGAACCGGACGTACCGGTATCGCCTGATGCTGGACCCATGGGACCTGTGGACGAGATCGACCTGGGCACTCTCATATGGCTCTACCCAGACATCTCGGATTGGGAAATTACGAGTGAGCTCAGCGTGAGCTTTTCCGGCACCAACGTTTGCCTCGAATACGACAAGAAGGACGTGTGGCCCGTGGTGCAGATTTTCGAGACGACGGATGTCGTCGCGAACGCTTGGGTCTTCGCGGAGACGCGCGGCCAGTGGTATGCAGCGACCTTCGAGTGGATGCGTCCGGGACAAACCTGCAAGGCGCAGGCGGCGGTGGAAGGCGGGCACATCAAGCGCAACCCATTCGAAGCGGATGGGTGGACGCCTGAGTCTGGAGAAGAGCTTTACTTTATGGTGAGTGGGCTGATTCGAAACCCCACCTACAGCAACGTGATGGAGCGGACGAATATCGTTCGCGCGACTTGGCCTTAGCCGCGCACCAACTAGGCGATATGGGCCTCGTAACACCCATTTGTGGCAGGCCTGCGGCGGGTGCGATCCAGTCGAGCATCCTCTACGCTTCCGTTCATGAAAAGCGTGAGTGTGTGTCTCCTTCTTCTGTTCGCTTGCGCCAGCGACGACGCGCCGTCACCCATTCCGGCAAACTTCGGCGAGGCATGCACCGGTATTCCTGGTTGCGAGACTCCGGCGATTCCCCTCGATGCGCCTCCGATGGACATCTGGCGCGTCCTTGTTGTTCGTGACGGCGCCGGCGCCATTCGCATCGAAGAAGTGCACGAGATATCCGTGTCCTCCGCCATTGGGGTGCCCCAAGGGCCACTCCATGGGGTGCGCGGTCTTGCAAGTTTGAACGCTGCCGGGGAGCCCCTCGAAGTGCAGTTCGTGAACTTCGCCACCACGCGTTTCGTTGAGGACTTTGAGGGAGAGACTCGCGAGGAAGACTTGACGGGTCTGCCGGTCAGCATGGTTGGCTACCTCGCTGTGCGCGCCGACGTGCAAACTCTTGCCATCGTCGAGGGGGACGGATCTGTCGAGCACTCGGTTCCTGCTCCGGCGCCCGGCGAAGCGGTTCAAGACGTAGAGGTTCAAGACAGTCGGGCGTTGATTCAAGGTGTGCCGACGGGGCCGTGTGCGCACGTCATGATCCTTGATGGCGTCGAGGATGCGGCCTGGAACGCTTCCGCGGATTATGCCCATCAGGCGCCAACGGCGACACAGCTTGCACTCGTTCGGACAGCGCTTGGCCGCATGACGGCGGTGCATTGCATGGGAATGGGGCGCATCGCTTTTATCGATCGTCCCAGGATGGGTAGCGCAGGGTCCGTCGGAAGCTGGGCGGGGGATTTCGTCGATATCAACGTCAACTATCTCAAAGACGGCGAAGGCTTTGAGTGGGTTGGCTTTGATGAGGTTCGCCTTCAGGACCGGCGCGCCCAGGCTCTCTTTCAAGGCGTCATTCTGCATGAGGCGGCTCACGCGACGACATTTCTACTCAGCGCGCTATCGGACGTTGAGAATACCTTCCGAGGCGTTTGGGCACCGTCGGAGCGCACTCTGGCGGCGGACACCATCGACCGGGTTCGCTTGCGCGGCGACATCACTCGGCTCTGGGACATCATGCACACCTCGTTCATGAACCAAGGGTGGGGCGACTCTTACTACGGCACCGGCGCCAACTACCTGGCGGGCAGAGACATGGAGTCGCCAGCGGGCATTACGTCGGGCGGCTTTAGTAGTCCATACGGAAAGCTCAACGTTTATGAGGACATCGCCGAATGGGCGACATGGCCCATCGCCGGCGCTCTCTACGACGCGGCGGGGATCGCGCCGGGCCCCGGCGCACTGAAGCGTGGCTATGGGTGCGGCGAAATGAGCGCCTACGGCAGCACGGATGTTCCCTCTGGACTGGCTGCAGCTTTTACCAAGATCACGTTCATGCACGATCTCGGCTTTGTGACGGACGAGAACTATGAGGCCTGCGTCGGACCTGCTCTTGGTTTGCCCAACAACGCCCAAGGGATTGCTATCTATCAAGACGGGGACCTACGACGAGTCTTTGGCACAGGTGCCAACGCACGAATCGGAGAGCGCGATGGCCAATATGTGTTTGTCCTCGAAGCTGAAGGTGCTGCGGAGTTCGATGGCGTGGACTACCCTGCCACCCTCACCCTCGAGATCGGCCTTGGGGAGACCTCCACGGGTTTCATTTTTACGGACGATGTCCCCATCGATCAGATCTCCTGGCCCCGTGGAGCGTTCGCGCTCGGGGTTGGGCAGCCTCACGCGTTTCGTCTCCGCCTCGACGGAGAGCCAGCTGGGAATTTCGATGTCACCGAGGGGTTTGTGCTCGCTGCGGCGTCAACAAACGACAGGTTGGTTGGATCCGTCTTCGTCACAGAAGCGTTCCGCAACCAGGCTCCCGTGCCAGTGCCTCAGGTCTTCGATCCTCCTCTGCAGTTCCGCTACTTGCTCGAGAACTAAACCGCTTCGATGACTCGAGGTCTAGTGAAAGTCGCGGCTGCGGCTTTTGTGATGCACCTCGAAGTCGGGCTCGTAGAGGTTCCGCGCGATGAGATGGATGGTGCCGTGGCTTCCTGAGCTGTCCGCGGTTTCACTAATGTCCATGCTCCGCTGGACCTCACCGTAGACGCCGAGGAGCACGGCGGTTTTTGCCAGGGCGCGGTGGGCTTCGAAGGTCTGCGCCCACACGACAAGGTTCACAAACCCGGTCTCATCTTCGAGGGTAAAGAAGGTCACGCCGCTCGCCGTTTGTGGGCGCTGTCGGCAGATGACCTGCCCGACGTAGTGCGTGCGCGTGCCGTGTCTCATCTCCGCGAGCTGTTTGGCGCTGGGCACACGTTTTTGGTGCAGCGCGCGGCGAAACCGAAGCATGGGATGACCACGAGCGCTGTGGCCACTCGCGCGATAGTCCCAGAGAATGGCGTCGTCTCGATCGAGGGTGCCGAAAGTAAGCTGACTCTGGGCGGCCATCTTGGGCAAGGAGTCGTCGCGATTACGGACGAGCGAGCGCAGCTCCCACAGGGCGTCCCGTCGACGTTTTCCAAACGCGTCAAAGGCGCCGCCTTCAGCCAGTGCTATGAGGGGGCGCTCGCCGAGGCGGGTGCGTCGAACAAAGTCGCCGAGGTCAGCGAAGTTTCGCGAGATGCGCATCTCGCTCTCGTCTTGCCGCAGCGTCACCGTGCGCGCTTCTTCGATGGCGAGGCGCTCGCGCTGCCCGAGGTTGCGCACGAGTCGAAAGCCCATACGAATCGCCAGCTCGCTCTCATCCCCCGTGCCTATGCGGACTAAGCGGTGGTCCCACTCGCTCTCTTGAACGCACACGGGGAGCACCTGCACCTTTCGCCGCTTGGCGTCTTCGACGAGCGTCGCCGGTGAGTAGAAGCCCATGGGCAAGCTGTTGAGGAGCGAGCAGGTGAAGACCGCTGGGTGATGACAGCGCATCCACGCGGTGACGTAGGCCAAGAGCGCAAAGGAAGCGGCGTGGCTCTCGGGGAACCCGTATTCGCCGAAGCCGCGAATTTGATCGAAGACGCGTGCCGCAAAGTCAGGGTCGATGCCGCCGGCGATCATCTGGGGGATCATTCGGTCGCGGTGCTCCTCGATTTTGCCCGCGCTTCGCCAGGCGGCCATATCGCGACGGAGCTGGTCGGCTTCGCCCGGTGAGTAGTTCGCGGCGGCGACGGCGAGCTTCATGACCTGCTCTTGGAAAATGGGCACGCCGAGAGTTTTACTGAGGATCGGAACAAGGTTTTCGTGGGGGTACTCCACGGGCTCTTCGCCATGCCGACGCCGGAGATAGGGGTGGACCATGTCTCCCTGAATGGGGCCGGGCCGAACGATGGCGACTTGGATTACCAGGTCGTAGAAAGTGCGCGGCCGAAGGCGCGGCAGCATAGCCATCTGGGCGCGACTCTCGATTTGAAAGACGCCAACGGTGTCGCCCGCGCTGCAGAGCTCATAGGTGGCTTTGTCTTCGCTCGGCACCGTATGAATTTGAAGGTCGATGTCCTCGTGCTCGCGCAAAAGAGCGAAGCCTTTGCGAATGCAGGTCAGGGCGCCGAGTCCAAGGAGGTCCACCTTGAAGAGGCCAAGGTTCTCCACATCGTATTTGTCCCATTGAATGACGGTGCGACCTTCCATCGTGGCGGGTTCGATGGGCACGAGGTGGTCGACGGGTTTGTGACCGAGGAGAAAACCGCCGGGATGAATGGACTGATGGCGCGGCGCGTCTCGCATATCGTTGGCCACACGAAGGAGATGCAGCATGGCTGGGGACTTGGCGTTGAGGCCGGCGTTTTGAATTGATTCTGCGAGGATCTCGCCGTCCCAGTAAGTCAGAAGGCGCGCGATGGCGTCGATGTCCGTACGCGCCACGCCGAGGGCCTTGCCCACTTCACGGATGGCGGAGCGGGCGCGATAACGCACCACGTTGGACACCATCGCGGCGTGCCGGCGGCCGTACTTTGTGTAGACATGTTGGATGACCTCTTCGCGGCGCTCGTGCTCGATGTCGAGATCGATATCCGGCGGCTCGGCGCGTTCGCGGCTGAGGAATCGTTCGAAGAGCAGGTCCATACGAACGGGGTCCACGGCGGTGATGCCGAGGCAAAAACACACGGCGCTGTTGGCGGCGCTACCTCGGCCTTGGCAGAGGATCTGCTCGCGCCGGCAGAAGCCGACGATCTCATGCATCGTGAGGAAATAGCCGCCGTACTCGAGGTCCTCGATGATGCTCAGCTCCTTCTCAAGCTGAGCGCGGACGTCGTCGGGAATTGGATCGGGCGTGTAGCGACCTGCGGCGCCTTCGTAGGTGAGCTGGCGCAACCAAGAGAACTCCGTCTCGCCTCCTGGAAGAGATTCCGCGGGGTAGCGGTAGCGGAGGTCGTCGAGGGAGAAGGTGCACTGGCTCGCCAGCTGCTCCGAGGCGTCGACAAGGTCTAGGCGGTCGCGAAAGAGGACACGCATCGATTCGTCGCTACGCACGTAGTGCTCGGCGTTCCCGCAGAGGCGACGGCCAGCGTTTGAGAGGCTGACGCCGTGGCGAATGCAGGTGACGACGTCCTGCAAAGGGCGCCGAGACTCTTCGTGGTAGAGCACCTCGGCGGCGGCGACGGCTTCGATGCCAAGGGCCCCAGCGAAATCGAGGAGGTGCTTTTCGCGTCGCCGTTCGGGCGCGTGAAGGTGGCGAGAGATCATAGCTCGGAGGTTTGTGCCGAAGGCCTCATGAAGCGCGGCGAGGACACGGGCTTTGTTGCTCAGAGCGAAGAGGTCTCCAGCGTAGTCCGCGAGCTCCCGGGGGTAGAGCCAGGCTTGCCCTTTTTCGCCGCGGGTGTGCGCGAGGCTGAGGGCTTGGCACATGCGGGAGTAGCCCGCTTCGTTGTGTGGAAGAAGAACGACGCGGGCGTACGCGTCTTCGTCGATGGGAGGTTTGATGGTCGGAAGGTCGTGTTCGTCGGTCTGCTGATTGTCGTTCGAACGGACGGTATTCGCGGGCTCTCCTTGAGGGATGACATCGAGGGGCTCGGGCAAGAGTGGCCCGTCGAAGCGCACTTCGATTTCGCTTCCCACGATGAGGCGTATGTTTCTCTTCTTCGCCTGTACATGGGCACGGACAATCCCGTAGACGCCGTTTCGGTCCGTGAGCGCGATGGCTTTAAGGCCAAGGTCCGCCGCGCGATCGACCAGTTCATCGGGGCTTGAAGCGCCTTCGAGGAAGCTATGGTGACTCTTGACCCAGAGCGGTACGTACATGAGGACAACGCGCAGGGGCGCCCTTTCGGAAAGCGCTATTCGACGCGTCCATGGAGATGCCAGCGGTGGCGTTTTCGATCGAAGAAGACCCAGAGCATCTCGCCGCTTTCGGTCTCGGCGTAGTAGTAGTCGCGGTCGATGCTAGGCGCGCCGCTGGTCTCTTTGCCCCACCAGCCACCGTTGCTGCGGTGAGGACCGTGAAGCCGCACGATGGGCTCCGGCCACGCAAACCCGCCGCCTTTGCCACTTGAGCTCAGTGGTTCTGGCTGGGGTAGTAGTCGTCGCTGAGCGTGAAGAGGTTGTTTGTGCAGCGGGGGTTCAAGAGACTGCGTTCTCGCCTCCTCTGCGCTTGAGCGAAAAGCGTCATGGGCTTTGGAGAAAGGAGCCCAGACATATTGCGCTTCCGGAAGGTGCGCGTCGCGAAGCACGGCGCGGCATACAGAGCGCTCCCCAAAAGAAGCGGCGACACGCGCCAGCGCCTCGGCGGCGGCTTTTGGGTCACGTTTGGGGCGTTCGTTTGGGGAGAGGAGCTGTTCGCCTTGGGCAAAGACTACCTCGGCTTCCAGGGCGATGGACTCGACGGGGGCGAGGATCTCAAGTCCAGAGAGGCGAAGCCGAATGAGTTCAAGAAGAGAGCGCGCGTTGATGGTGGGCGTCGCTGGCTCCAGACGGACGCTGACAAAGCGTTCTTCTTCGGTGAGGCGTCGTCGTCCATAGAGCTCAAGGCCGAGCTCAATATGCAGCGCCGCCATACGCTCGCCTTTGCCTTCGACTTCGCTGAGCAGTGGGTCAAGGGCGCTCTTGAGCGTAAAGAGCAGCCGCTGGCGGTCTTGGCTAGGTGGCATCACCTCAATCGCGATGCGTCGCGGCGCTTCGAATCCGATGGGCTGAAGAGGGAGCTGTTGTTTATTGGCAAAGCGCGCGTGGATCTCCGAGGCGTCCTTGCCAAAACGAGTGCGAAGCTCGCCGGGAGGCACCGCTAAGAACTCCCCGAGAGTCTCGATACCCAACATCGAGAGTGGGTCGCAGAGCTTCTCCGAGAGTCCTAGCGTTCGCAGGTTGGTGACGCCTGCAAGGGCGCTCTCCGCCTCGGGGCTTTCAACGAGAAAAGGGCTGCGGAGTTTGGGCTGGTGGGCGATGGCCAAGCACGAGAAGCGCTCAAAGCCCACGACGAGGGACGAGCGAAGTCCACGTCCTTTGAGGTAGCGCTCGACGGTGCGCGCCCAGATGTGTGTGCCTCCGTAGAGAAGGTCGAGGCCGGAAGGGTCGATGAAGAACGCGGCGGTTGAAGTCGTGCTTAGAGACGAAGAATTACGGCTTTCATTCTCACGTTCGACGCGGGGAGAAAACGTTTGCAGCGAACGCGCAATATCGACGCAGAGTGCTTCGACCTCGTCGTCACGGATGACGGCGGTGCGCAGGTCGAGGACCATATTGCGAGCCGCTCCTTGGCGAATGCCTGGACGAAGTCCACGTGCATAGGCTTTGCGCGAGAGCATGAGAATGGGGGCTTCAGGCGTCTCGTCGGCAACGATGGCGACGGGATCGTTTCGCCACTCGGGCCTTTTCCGCCATAGAAGCTGCAGCGGAAGGTTGGGAAGGACGATGGCGCAGGCGCGCCTAGGCACGCTTTTCGTGGAGGCTTTCGTGTTCGAAGACGTCGCTTTTTGCGCAGCCCCCATTAGCTCGTCAGCCGAGCATTTGAAGGTGAGCCGCCCACGGCGGTGAGGGGACTTTGCAACGTCTCCTCGAAGAGAGAGGCTTCAAAGAGATCGCCTTGAGCAGGGTTGTTTGAACTTTTGCTCGCGTGATGCGCGTGTTGACGAGCTTGTTGAGCTTGTTGATTAGCAAGAGGGATGATGTCTGCGCCCAGAGAAACTGCGCCCTCCAGAGAAACCGCGCCTTTCAAAGAAGAGGTACGTGGAGCGCTCTCGACACCTTCGGGCATCTGCAGCCCAAAACGAATCTCCGTATTTGAAGTCGCTTGGCCAGCTTTGTTCTTTTGCACACGGAAGAAGAGTCGCTCTCCTTGTCCGTCGCGCACTTCGCGGCCGACATGAATCTTTAGGCCGATCAAAGGCCCCAAGCTCACCTTGGAGTGGTGGCTGCGCCGGAACACAACGCGCGTGTTGTAGCGACGCGCCATGGCGTGGAGACGGGAGAGCGCCCGCGCAGGTAGGTCATGGGCAAGCGGCGCTTCGATGACCACCAGCGCGAAGGCCCCGCTTCGCAGGACAAGCTCAGCGGCACGAAGGCGCGCGGTTTGCTTGGCATCGCTTTTGATCCGCAAGAAGGCGAGCGAATGAAGTTGGATACCACCCGCCGCCAAGTCCGGCGGATGCACGCTTGAGGTGGCGCCTGTGATCCAAGCGACGGGCTCTCCTTGGTTTTGTGCTTCGGCGACGAGGCGAACGATGGCGGATGTGGCGCCATGCCCTTCCACTTCGCTTAGGCGGCCTTCAGGGATGAGTGAAGATAGCGTTTGGGGTGCGCCAGCCTTCTGAGTGGAGCGTTTGAGAACCTTCTTAAGAACAAGTTCACGGCCGTTTTCAGTGGCTGCTGCGTTCTGCTCTGTGGTGAGGGGGATCATCATTGGCACCTTCTTCTTTGTGTCGATCTTCCGGGATGCTGTCAACCTGTTCAGTGAACGCCCGTGTAGTCTTTGGTAGCGAGGGGGTGTGACATGTTTCTAAAGAAAGCTGTTTCCTCTGTAGATCTGAGGGATCTTTGGTGGATGCGGGAAAGCGACGCATTCGTGGCGCTTCGGCTAAGGTCGGACGTGGTGCGGGCTTGTCTTCTATCGATGGCGTTCGTTTTCGCGGCCTCATCAGCGAGCGCCCAGCGACTGCAGTGGTCCGACGATTGGCGTGAGCCCGGCGTCCACGACGCCATCTCCACGGGGGCGCTCTTCGTTGGCTCGCTGGCTATTTCTCTCGGCGGCGGAGCCTTGGCGAGCCCATGGAGCGAAGCGGGGCCCGTCGATGAAGTGCTGGCTGAAGGTCTCAGCCTGCGAAGCGCGCGCGCACGCCGGCGTGCTTCCACCGCGAGCTACATCTTCGGCAGCCTCGCGCTCTCGATGCCGTTCAGTGACGTGGCTGTGGCGTTCGCGGACCACACCGGTGTCGCTGGGAACTTGGCGCAGATCACGACGCTCTCTTTGGCGAGCGTCACCCTCGTGACGAGCTTTCTAAAATACGTCGTGTTGAGAACAAGACCAAACGCCGACGAATGCCGAACGGCAGACTGTGCGGCTTCACGCTATCGGAGCTTTCCAAGTGGTCACTCGTCCCTCGCCTTCACGGCAGCGAGCCTTAGCTGCACCTACCATCTGCGCGTTGGCATCTATGGCTCACGGGCTGCGGATATCGCCGCCTGCGGCACGTCCCTCGCCTTCGCGTTGACTACAGCGATTCTGCGAATGGCGGCGCGTAAACACTACCTGACTGACGTCCTCGTCGGCGGCGCCCTCGGCGTCCTCGCCGGCTGGGTCCTGCCCTCGTTGCTTTACCTAGGCTTTGGTGACTGAGCGAGTCTACACCGTCCAGTGGATCGAAAACTCGACGTTCGTGCCTTCCACGATCTTCGAGTACACATCGTGTCCGCCCGTTCCGAGGACGAAGCCCTCAAACGCCGAAGCGATCGCCCGATGATAGCTGGGCGCATGAATCGGAGCTGGAGCGTCGCTTAGAATGATCGTCGCGCTGCCCGCGCCAGACTCCGTGCATTCCACTCGACGGCAGTTTCGGTAGATTAGATCCCAGCCGTAGGAGCAGCGCTTGAGCCCATGTTGGGCGCCCATTCCAAGGTACGAGACGGCGTCGACCACCGGCTTGAGCAGCGGTCCTTTCATCAAACGCAGCAGCGACGCATGAATCCACTCTTGGGCGGCTTTTACTCCGCACCGCTTCTCGACCTCTTCGATGAGAGCAGTGTTGAGCTCGAGAGGAAGCCAGCTGATACGAAGCGCAGCTTCCACGGGCTCGATGAGCGAACGACACTCACGGCGAATCGTTTCGGCCTCCGAAAGCACCTCCAAGCACGTCACATTGGACTGCATGTGGCTCGCTCGCATCTGCGCTTTGTTCGACATGACTCTCGGGACGCGCGCTCTCTGAGCACCGTTGAATACCTGAATCCTAGGTCAGCCATTATACAACACGCAAGAGTCCAGGCCCGGGGACATCTGCGTGCACTCACGCGTTCCAGAGAGGTGTGTGCACACGCACCACATCTGGGGCTGCTCGCATGACGAGTCCTGCGGAGAGTTCATGTCATGGCTCGGAAGATGCTACCGTCTCTTAGCGATGTCGACGCCTCAGGAAAGAACGCTTCGCGATCACGAAGAGGTAAACTCCGCGAGCACGACACATCAACGTGAGCGAGCACGTACGTGCAAACTATGCGGAACGCGCTCGCCCAGTCAGCCCTTCTGTCCGAACGATGGAGCGGTGCTGGAACGCTTCCGCATCGACAACTACTACATCGATGAGCGAGTCGATGCCCGGGCGGAGGCATACCTCTATCGCGGTTCGCACCTTTCGGGGCATGCAGTGCTCGTCGCACTCAGCCGAACGCAGGGTGAGAACAACACCCTACGTCGGGCGGCCCGCTTCGAGCATGAACAGGTTGCGCGTCTTGTGGGTGCTGGACACGACGACGCTCTCGACCGTGATTTTGCGGTGTACGAGAGACCCGAAGGCGAGAGCGTGCGGACGTACGTCTCCGAACATGGACCCCTCTCGTTCCGCGTTGCGGTTCAGACCTTGATCGAGGCGACGAATGTGTTGGCGAGTGCTCGCGCTACGGGTCTTGGACATGGGGGCTTTGGCGCTTGGGATGTGTGGGTCATGCCGCCGTCTTTTAGCCGCGCTTGCGTGACGGGCTTTGGACTCGGTCCACAGGAAGGCAGCTGGGCGCATCTCCGGGACTCACCGCCCGAACCGGAAGATGTGCGTGCGCTCGGTGAGTTGGCGTATGAAATGCTGACGAAGTCTCGATGGGCTCCGGGCCAGTCCACCCGTATTTCGACACACTCAAACACCACCGTCGTGCCGAGTGCCTTTGAAGACCTCCTCGCGGGCTGCCTCCATGAGGTTCCCACCGAGAGGCCTTCTCTCTCCCGCGTCGCTCGGTCACTCGTGGCGCTCTTGGGCGACGAAGAGACCTGCGTCGGTCTCGACCCGCTGATTGGAGCGATGGTTGGCAGCTATCGCGTCGAAGACTTGCTCGGCGAAGGCGGCATGGGCGCTGTGTATCGCGGCACCCATCCGCGCATCGGCACCACCGTCGCCATCAAGGTGATTCACTCCGACATCGCCAACTCGCCCACCACGGTGCAGCGCTTTGAGCGCGAAGCTCGTGCGTCGAGCTCCATTGGTAGCCCCAACATCCCGAGCTTCTACGACTTTGGATTGCTCCCGGATGGGCGCCCTTATGCGGTGATGGAGTTTTTTGAAGGCGAGTCCTTGGGCGAGCGAATCGAACGTGCGGGACCGGTGCCCACGAGCGTCGCCTCCCGCATCTTGATGCAGGCCGCCGGTGCGTTGGCGGAAGCGCATGCCAAAGAGATCATCCATCGCGACGTCAAACCGGACAATCTCTTCCTCACCAGTGACTCGACGGGCGATGACTCCGTGCGTCTCCTCGACTTTGGCATCGCGAAGGTCTCCACGACGAAGGATGGAGCTCAGCTCACCCGTGCCGGGTCATTCTTGGGAACGCCGGTCTATTGCGCGCCTGAGCAGATGTATGGCTTGGAGCCTTCTCCTGTGATGGACGTCTACGCCCTCGGAGCGACGGCGTACGAAATGCTCAGCGGCGAGCTGCCTCACGCAGGCGACGTGCAGTCGATCCTGCAGCAGAAAGCGGCAGCTACCCCGCCTCGCGCAGAGCCCCTTGCCAACCTGCCATCACGTGTTCGAGCGACGGTGCTGCGAGCGATGGCGCACAACCCGGACAAGCGATTCCGGACCATGGAGGAGTTCGCCCACTCTGTCTCCCTTTGGGAGACAGAAGGTGAGCCGGCGCCTGCCTGGGACCAAAAGAAAGTCCTAACGCTCTTTGTCGCGATGCTCGTCGTGGGCGTGCTCGGCGTCGGTGCCTGGATGTGGCTCATGAGCACAGAGGACACAGAGTCGATCACGGCGGAGCCGCCCATGCAGGTTCAAGAAGAGCCCGTGGAACAAGCGGAAGCTGAAACGGTGCCGGGCTCCGAGGTAGACGAGGCAGAAGCCGAAGCGGCGGCGCAGGCCGAGCGAGAAGCGGAGGCGGCGCAGGCTGAAGCGGCGGCGCAGGCCGAGCGAGAAGAGGCGGCGGAAGCTGAACGAAGCGCCGAGGCTGCTCGGCTTCGGCAGCAAGCCCGTGAAGCGCGTGCCGAGCGGGCGACGATGATGAGGCGAGATCCGGAGCCCGCATCGATGCAGACCGCGGCTCCGATCGTAGCGGACCCCTTCGCAAACTAACCCCTTCGCAAACGAACCTCAGCCGCAAGCCGGGTGAGCGATCCGTAGGTAGCGATCGCTCGGAACTCCGTTATGCTCCGCCTCATGGCTCGGACTCTCGCGGCGACCTTTGTGTGCCTGACCTTGCTCGGTACATTCGCTCCGAGGACATACGCACAACCAGTCTCTGACGAGAGCTCTGTGTCCGAGGAGCAGGAGCAAGCGCAAGAGGCGGAGACGGAGGCACGCGCGCGTTTTGAGGCGGGCCGAGCTCTCGTACAGGTGGGCAGCTACGAAGCCGCGCGTCTTGAGTTTCGTCGCGGCTACGTATTGAGTCAGCGTCCGCTCTTCCTCTTCAACATGGCTGAATGTGCACGGCGCTTGGGCAACCCAGACGTCGCGCGCCGTGAATACGCCGAGTACGTTCGACAAGACGAAGACGGCGCCTTCGTGGCGATGGCCGAGACTCGTTTGACGGAGTTGGGCCCCGGCGACCGATCCACCCCTGATTTCGTCTTGGAGCTGGCCGAAGCTCCAGAGGAACCTGAGCTCTCAACGACGGAGGTCACGCCTCCGGCCGTGCCCGAGGTCACGCTCAGCCCCGAAGTCGTGGCGAATGGCGCGGACCTCTCGGCCCCCGATGAAGCGACGGACGAGCGTCCATGGTTTCGTGACTGGCCCTTCTGGACGACCGTGGGCGGACTTGTCCTCGCGGGCGTCATCACCGGCGTTATTCTCGGAACACGCGACTCGAGCTGTGGCTCGGGCTGTCAGGAGCTCGATTGGCGCATGCAATGATTCGATGGTTACTCAGTCTGGCCGTATTGATGACGGTCGCGTCGTGTGGGGAGAGCGGTACCTTCGTATTGCTCGACATCGAATACGGGGACCTCGACGACGTCGATGAGCTGCAAATCACCGGCGTCGCTGCGGACGGAACACAGCTCGGCATGAACGTCACCGGCCGAGTCTCGCGCGCGCGGATTCAGCTTCCGGACAACACCGCCGGAGAGGTCACTCTTAGAGTCACAGCATTATCTGACGGGGGTCGACTTGGATATGGCCAAGACCGAGTTTCCGTTCGCGCCCTTGAAGAGAACTCCGCTCAAGTGCTCTTGCGTGCCCTTGGTGAGTGCTCGATCGAATGTGAGAGCGGAACCCAACGCTGCGAGGACGGGCGAATATCGACGTGCGACCTGAATGGCGACGGCTGTTTCGAGTGGAGTCCAGCAGAAGCGTGTCCAGCGCGTGAGACGACATGTAGTGGAGAGGGATTGCTTCGCTTCGAGGCATTCTGCGATGCCGGTGAGTGCGGTGAGCGGGAAGTTCGAACGGTTTGCGATTGCCAAGGCGGGATCTGTATCGGCGGATGTGACTTGGAGTCTTGCGACGACCCTGGACTTTGTCGAACCACGGACGGCGTGAGGTGCGGGGCAGATGGCTGCGAATACCCCGCTGACGTTGGGGCGGACTGCGACGATGGGCGCTTCTGCACCGAGGACGACGCGTGTAGCTTGGCTGGCGAGTGCGTGGGGACAACGGTGTGTCCAACTCCGGAGCCCGAGTGCAACGACGCCGGAACTGCACTGATCACTTCGATGGGAGGGATGTGTTCCATCGATGGCTGTGTCTGGGAGACGCAGGAGGAGACCTGCGATTGCGCCGAGGGGGCCTGCGTCACGGTGTGCTTTCCACGTTGGACGCAAACGCTCATCGATATGGGCGATCTGAATGCGCGCCTTGCTATCGCGCCAGGCGGTCAGGTCCACCTCGCGCAGCTTCGTGGTGGCGACGTCTATCACAGCTCACCACCCGCATTTCCAGGAAGACTGGCCGCGGCAGGGGTTGTCGACTTTGACTTTCACATGACCTCGGACGGCATCCCGCACATCTTCGCGCAGGACGACGTAAATGCGGTTCGACACTACTACCTCGACGGCACTTGGATCACCGATGGCACGCAGCTGAGTGACGCCATCAGTTTCGCCATTGCGGTCACGCCAGGAGACTACTTCGACTACTACTACCGTAGTTCGAGCCCCGGCTTAGGGATTCGCTTTCGGCAGTGCACAACGCAGCCCAATTGCACCTGGACAGGCGACGACGATGGTACCGAGGTGGCTGGCATCGGCGTTCCCGTCGACGCGGTTGCGATAAGCGATACGACAAGTCAGGTGCTTATGAGGGAGGGCGGTATGACGTATATCGCAGAGCGCACGACGCCCACGGATTGGCTGCCATTTGCAATTGCGACGCAAGCGCTCGAGAGCGGAGCCCTTGCGATTGGTGCAACGGGCCCCGAATACGCGTTCCGCGTGGGCGGGGTCGTAAGCCATGCAGTCCCTCCGCTACTGTCAACCATGCTCGCTAGCAATGCCATCAATAACGTGGATATGGCCAGCAATGGCGAACACACATTCGTTGCGTGGCGGGCTGCGACTTCGGCGGGGATGACCATCACCAATGCCAGCACCGGCATGGACGTGTATGACGTTCGTTCCGCTGCAGGCTCTGCTTGGTTGCCTCAAATCGAGTTTGATGAATCTGGCGGCGCCCATGTTCTCTACCACGGCGTGGGTGATGTGCTGGTCTATGCCACTTCGCCGTGTCTATAGAGACGTGGGTCCTACCGCGGTTTCCAGCGTACTGAGAACTCGACGTATCTTCCCACCACGAAGTCTGCTTTCACATCGCCGGCGCCAAGCTCCAGGGCGATAGCGCCGTAGGTTGCGGCGATGGACCGAAGGTAGCTCGGCGCGAGGATGACTCTCGGCGCGCCGCTCAAGATAAGTGTCGCTTCATGGTCATTTGCGCTGCACTCGAGATGACCAGCGTTCTTGTAGAAAAGATCCCAGCCAGCGGCGCATCGACGAATCGCGTGCTTTGGCCCGAGACCGAGCCGCATGAGACCGTCGAGGATGGGCTTAAGAAACGTGCCGCTCATCGACCGGCGGATAGACTCTTGAGCCCAGCCCGCCGCGGCCTCGGCTCCGCATATTTCTTCGACGCGTTCCACGAGGGCGCTGTTGAGCTCGAAGGGCAGCCAGCTGACGCTCAATGCCGCCTCGACGGGCTCGATGAGGGAACGACACTCGCGACGAATCGTCCCAGCCTCCGCCAAAGTGTCGAGGGACCGAATGCCGGACTTCATTTGACTGGCTCGCATCTGCGCTTGTTTCGGCATGTCGGCTAGCCGTCCACTTTAGATCGACACACCCTCAACAAGCAAACGTTGGTGACCGGCAAATGCCGCGTCTACACCCGCGGCTTCCACCGCATCGAGAACTCCATGTGTGTTCCTTCGGTGACTTCGGCTTCCACGTCGTCTCCGCCAAGCTCCACGGCGATGCCTTCGAAGGCGAAGGCGAGAGCGCGAAGGTAGCTTGGGGTCCGCGCCATCTCCGGTGCATCGCGCAGGACGAGTGTCGCTTCGCCGACTTCGGCGTGCGTGCATTCGATGCGCCCGGCGTGTTTGTAGAGCATGTCCCAGCCGTAGGAACAGCGCCGAAGCCCATGCTGAGGACCGAGTCCGAGTCGCGTCAGTCCGTCCACGACGGGCCTAAGAAGGGTTCCATGCATAGAGCGACGGATCGAAGCGTAGACCCACTTCCGTGCTTCTTCGCTGCCGCATGTCGATTCCACCTCTTCGATGAGCGCAGTGTTGAGTTCTAGGGGCAGCCAGCTGATGCGAAGCGCCGCTTCCACGGGTCGGATGAGCGAAGCACAACTTCGGCGAATGGCCGCAGCTTCCGTCAGCACGTCCAAGCAGGCGACGTTGGACTGCATATGGCTCGCTCGCATCTGCGCGGAGGTCATCTCTTGCTCTATCGTCCGCGTCCAGGAGTGAGTCGTCAAGATTCAGCAGCGCAATACGACGCAACTCGCACAAAATATAACGATTAGTCTCATGATTGCGGTGCTTTACAAGAGCCTTGGGGGAGGAAGCTCGCCATTGTTGCTCGTCATCGCGGGAGCGCTATTTTTCCGACATGCGTTTCGCTCTTCTCTCGTCACTTCTTCTGCTCGCCACGAGCGTGAACGCTCAAGATTCGCGGGGGGGCGACTTCGATCTTCGCTTCGAGCAAGAGCAGAGTCCCGTCAACCAACGACGCCTCGATGACGCAAAGTCGGAGGTGGAGGCTTGTCTCCAAAGCAGGGGCGTTTGGAGCTTTGTTTATTCAAACGTTCGCGGACGTCGTGGCCTGACGCTCGCGGAAGGAAACGAGATCTCCCAAGACCTGATCCAGTGCGTGCGTTACGCTCTCTCTTCACTTCGTCTTCGTCGCGGCGAGTCCATGAGGATCGTCGCCCGCCGCAGGCATCGCTCTTTAAGAAGCTTCGTTCATAGCCCTGCGAGCATTGCTACCAACAGCTGGGACGTAGAAACCCCGCCCGACCCACCCCCCGGACGTCTAGAAGTTCAAACGCTGACCGCCGAGGGTCCGTTGACGCCAGCGGAGGTGGCGGCCGTCGTTGAGCCCGCGATGCAACCCATGAAGGCATGCTACGAGCATGTGCTGAGCGAGTTTCCTCGTTTGGCCGGAGCGCTGGAGTTTCGTTTCGTGGTCTCCGCTGACGGGCGCGTCACAGAAGTGCGGTTCCCAAACCCCACCCGGTTCGAGCACATCGTGCTTTGTCTGAGGCACGCCATCGTGGGATTGCGATTTGAACCTCGTGCGGCGAATACGAACGTTCGCTATTCGGTTGTCTTCTCCCGACAATAGACACGGCGAAGACTCCGCGCGTTTGACAAGTGCGGAGAGGCACGGCACTTTGGTCGTGCACGTCGCTGGCTGCTGCGTGCACGAACTCCAAGACCACTCAAACCTTGAAAGGGTGTGAGCGGGCCTTGTCCCCAGGTCGCCCCCGCTTGTAGCGAGGCGCTCGACCTCACGTATTCGTCCATTCCCTGTCTCCACAGGAAGCAGCCATGTCCAGCTCCAAAGTGCGCTCCTCCAAAACTGCGGAGAGGGCGGCAAAAGCCCTCTCGCGTGAAGGTCTCGTCGTCGAACGAGACCAAGACCTCATCCGTGTTCGATCGTCGTCCTCGCCTCATGCGAGGGCGGCGGAGGTCCTCCTTGCTCCTGGCGATCCCCTCGATGGGAAAGCCCTCAAACAGCTAGCGAACTTCGCGTCGGTACATCACCCGGCGGGCGGCGAGGTCCGTCAAGCCTTCGCCACGCCGGATTTCCATCCGGGCTCGGCTGTACCGGTGGGGTGCGTCCTAGCGACGAGCGAGAACCTGGTGATCCCCGGCGCCATTGGCACGGACATCTACTGCGGCATGCGTTTGCACGTGGCCGATCTCAGCGCCGATGAGCTCATGGCGCGTCGCGAAGAGTGGGTGGACCTGGTCAAAGGCGACCTGCTCCTTGGAACACGCGACCTGCCCATGAGCATGCCGCAGGTCCGCGCCATGTTTCGGGGTGGGCCGATGGCCTGGCTCGAAGCTTCGAAGGCGCGGCCGCTCGGAATGCTCAGCCGCGCCGATCACCGTCAGCTGGAGCGCGAACTCGAACGTAGCTTTGGTCTTGGAAGCAGTGATGGCGATGAACGCTACGCCCCGCAAGAGATGCTCCCGGAGCGTGACGTTGTGCGTGATTGCTACATGGGCACCATCGGCGGCGGCAACCACTTCGTAGAGATCCAAGTCGTCGAAGAGATCCTGGATGGACGCCGCGCGTTCGAGTGGGGGGTCCGCAAGAATCAGATCGCCGTCATGGTCCACTCGGGTTCGAGACGTGTGGGCGTCGTCGTTGGGAGCACGTGGATGGACCACGCCCGCGAAAAGTGGCCCGGCGACGTTGCGCATCCGCAAAATGGCATCTTCGCGCTCCACGGAGAGGCGGCGCAGGAGTACATCACGGCCATGAATACAGCGGCGAACTACGCCGCCGTCAACCGGCTGCTTTTGGCGGAGATGGTGCGTGACCGACTGCGGCAGGTCTTCTCGAGGGAGCTCGCCATGCCGCTGGTCTTCGACGTGCCGCACAACACCATCACCTGCGAGAACGACTCCTTCGTTCATCGCAAAGGCGCGACGCCGGCGTACGCCGAGCAGCCGGTGCTGATCCCCGGTTCCATGGGCCAGTCGTCGTTCTTGATGGTGGGCCACGGCAACGAGCGTTTTCTTCGCTCGGCGTCGCACGGCGCAGGCCGCAAACACAGCCGCGGCCGAATGCATCACATGGCGAAGCGCGGGGAAGACATGGGTCTGGCTGGGGTGGAGTGCATCACTCTGAAGGAAGAGCGCATCGTTCAAGAAGCGCCGGCGGCGTACAAAGAGATCGGGCCCGTGGTTGACGTACAGGCGAAGGTGGGCATCGCGACGCCGGTGGCGCGGATGCGCCCGCTACTCACGTTTAAGGGGTGAGGAGCGGGCTTCAGTTTCGAGCGAACCGGTCTCGGGAACGAATGCAGCACCACGGGTGTTAGGTTCTCTAGGCGATGCTGCTCCTCCCCAACATTCCGGCCCCCTCGTTCGCCGGACTGGAAAACGCAATTGTCTCCAGTCTGTGTGGCCTCACCGGAATCGTTTGCGCCTTCCTCTCCGTGTGCGCCGTCATGTACTTGGTGGGGCGTCTGCAGAATGAACGTCTCAAACGCTGGGATGAATACCTGGTCATCATCGCGCCACACTTCTTCTTGGGGACAGCGCTCATCCTCGCCCGCGTCCGCCTTCCGTTTTACGCGATGGGCGCTCAGTGGGTCGGCATCGTCGCGCTCTTCGCGCTCATCGTCGCTGGCTGGCGGCGTGCTCCCAGACGCTTCGTCGGGCTCTTTTCGCCAAGCCGTCTCGTTGGCCTTGGAACGTGCGTCGCGTTGCTTTGGGTCGCCGCGCTCTTCTCGATGCTGCATTCGCATCTTGCCCTTGAAGAGTGCCTTGAGTGGGCGGCGCTCACTCCCCCAAACGTCTCACTGATCGTCTTCTTGTCCTGGCTCTCATTGATCCCAGCGTGGAGAGGCAAGGTAAAGGGCATTGAGAACGCTCCGCGCCACGAAGGCGTCTGGCGGAGCAGCGGGGATGGGTTTGTGCTGGATGTTGGCGACGAGACCTATCGAGTCGAGCTCGCGGGCGCCCACCATAAAGAGAAGAATGTCTCTCTCGGGAAAACATGCGTGGTCTTTGGTGCACCCTCCGCCCAAGGGGGCGGCCCTTTCCGCGAGATGGGAACGCTCGTCGCGTCTCACGTCGTCGCAGGGACCTGGGAGGAGTACCGGCAGTCCCTTCTTGATGGGCTTCACTGCGTGCATATCGTCTCCCTCGTTGTGCTTTGGGGCCTCGCGTTCTCCGCCCTCGAGCTGATGCTCGTGGCCTCGTCCTAGAAAGTGAGGCGCACCTGCGCTTCGCACGAGCGGGGCCCACACATAGCGCTCGCGCTTGGGGCGTCTTCGGCGACGTCGGCGGGAGGGTCTGGAAGGTAGCTGTTGTCGGCTTTCTGTGTGGTTTAGTCCGCGAAGGGCGGGGTATAGCGAAACCCAGCGCCCACCGAAGCACTTTCCCGCTCTCGAAAGAGACCCACTTCGTTTCCAAGCAAGGTCTCTCCGAACAAGGACCAGTCTCCGTGGGTGGTGTGGAAGGTCGCTCCTGCCCGAATGAGCAAACGCCGTTCAGTGCCAACCTCGGCGCCGCCAACGATGAACTCACCGTGGAGGGCGGCGAAGAGGCTTGTGTATTCGCCAAAGCCGTAGCCGATGGCGCCGTGGAGGTGGGCTTCGAAGCCAAGGTACTGGCCGAGGTTTCCGGTGCCGCATGCATTGTCGAGGTCACTCACGAAGACAAATTGGCGGCGGATGGTGCACGTGTGGAGGTGCATGCGAACGACGGCGCCGGCGTCGACAAAGAGGCGCCCGGATTCCCAACGTCGGGAAGCGTGGGCGCCGATGGCGTTGAGATAAAGAAAAGGCGCGTCGGGGTACTCGAGGGTGCCGACTTCGCTGACGGACTCGTGGTCACTTTCGTGAAAGAGGTGGGCGCCAACGCGGTAGTCCCCAACCAAGGCGTCCATGGAGAGGCGAATGAGTCCTCGCCAGAACTTCGCCGGGAACAAGCTGCCGCTCGGGTCGTGAATGTCGACGGCTCCGGCCAGCGTGACCCAGAGGCCTCCGTCGGTACGCGCGATGGGAATCGTTGTTCCAACACGAACGCGGAACTCGTCTCGGTAGGAGAGCTCCATGGTCTCGTCGTTCGGATTGGCGCTCACGGCCATCGG